>JAZNEW010000039.1:0-36528 GCA_045588775.1 Candidatus Egerieisoma sp.
AAATTAATTCTATCTTTGCAACCCGTTTTATACTCGGGTTTTAGTATAAAGTAAAGATTAACAATTAATTATGCCAACAATTCAACAGTTAGTTCGCAACGGTCGCGAGGTTATTGTAGAGAAATCAAAATCTCGTGCACTGGATGCTTGTCCTCAGAGACGTGGAGTTTGTGTGCGTGTTTACACAACAACTCCTAAGAAACCTAACTCAGCTATGCGTAAAGTAGCTCGTGTAAGGTTGACAAATCAAAAAGAGGTGAATGCCTACATCCCTGGAGAAGGACACAACTTGCAGGAGCACTCAATTGTTCTTGTTCGTGGTGGTCGTGTTAAAGACCTTCCAGGAGTACGTTATCACATTCTTAGAGGTGCATTGGATACTGCAGGCGTAGATGGACGTAAACAATCACGTTCACTTTACGGTGCAAAGAGACCTAAAGCAGCTAAGAAGTAAGTCATTAATCATTTAAAAGTTTTAAAAAGATGAGAAAATCGAAGCCTAAAAAGAGGATTCTACTTCCTGATCCGAAATTTCACGATGTAATGGTTACACGTTTCGTGAATAATTTGATGTTGCAGGGTAAGAAGAGTATCGCTTATGCTATTTTTTACGATTCAATCGACATGATTGGCGAGAAGATGAAAGATTCTGACAAGGCTCCAATAGAAATCTGGAAAAAAGCTCTTGAGAATGTAACTCCACAAGTTGAGGTTAAAAGCCGCAGAGTGGGTGGTGCAAACTTCCAGGTTCCTACTGAGGTGCGTCCTGAAAGAAAGATTTCACTTTCAATGAAGAACATGATTCTTTATGCTCGTAAACGTTCAGGCCGCTCAATGGCTGAAAAATTAGCTGCAGAGATACTAGCTGCATACAATAACGAGGGTGCTGCCTTCAAAAGAAAGGAAGATATGCACAAAATGGCTGAGGCCAATAAAGCGTTTGCTCATTTCCGTTTTTAGTATCAAGGAGATTCAATGGCAAGAGATTTAAAATTCACTAGAAATATCGGTATCATGGCACATATTGATGCCGGTAAGACAACAACTTCCGAGAGGATTTTGTTCTACACTGGTAAAACCCACAAGATCGGTGAGGTTCACGAGGGTGGTGCTACAATGGACTGGATGGTTCAGGAGCAGGAGAGAGGTATTACCATTACTTCTGCTGCTACTACAGCTTTCTGGAACTACAAGGGTGATACATATCAGATTAACCTGATTGATACCCCGGGCCACGTTGACTTTACTGTAGAGGTGGAGAGATCATTGCGTGTTCTTGATGGTACTATTGCTACATTCTGTGCTGTAGGCCGCGTTCAGCCACAGTCGGAGACTGTTTGGAGACAAGCAGACAAATACAAAGTTCCTAAAATTGCCTATGTAAACAAGATGGACCGTGTTGGTGCGGACTTCCTTGCTGTAGTTTCTGAGATGAAAGAGAAATTGGGTGCAAATGCAGTTCCAATCTCACTTCCAATCGGCGCTGAGGATAAATTCCAGGGCATCGTAGACCTTATCTCTATGAAAGGTTACTTCTACGATCAGGAGAGCAAAGATCTTGTTAACTACGAGGTAAGAGATATTCCAGAGCATATGCTTGCAGAGTGCGAGGAGTGGAGAGGCAAACTTATTGAGTCTGCCGCTGAGTACGATGAGGCTCTGATGGAGAAATTCTTTGATGATCCAGACAGCATTACTGAGGATGAGATTATCGCCGCTTTGAGAAAAGCTACAATTGATATGGCTATCGTTCCTATTACTTGTGGTTCTTCATTCAAAAACAAAGGTGTTCAGTTCCTTTTGGATGCTGTTATGAGATACTTGCCTTCACCACTTGACAAAGGTCAGGTTGAGGGTACAAATCCTAATACCAACGAGACTGAGGTTAGAAGATTCAATGTAAAAGAGCCTTTCTGTGCTTTGGTGTTCAAGATTGCTACAGACCCATTTGTTGGCCGTCTTGCATTCATGAGAGCTTATTCAGGTAAACTTGATGCAGGTTCTTATGTATTGAATACACGTTCAGGCAAGAAAGAGCGTATATCACGTCTGTTCCAGATGCACTCAAACAAACAGAACCCTATTGAGTTCGTTGAGGCTGGTGATATCTGTGCAGCAGTAGGTTTCAAAGAGCTTAGAACCGGTGATACAGTATGTATTGAGTCTAACCCAATCGTTCTTGAGCAGATGACTTTCCCTGATCCTGTGATCGGATTGGCAGTAGAGCCTAAAACTCAAAAAGACCTCGACAAATTGGGTATTGCACTTGGTAAACTTGCTGAGGAGGACCCTACATTTACAGTAAAAGCTGATCATGAGACCGGTCAAACTGTAATTAGCGGTATGGGTGAGCTTCACTTGGATATCATTGTTGACCGTTTGAGAAGAGAGTTTGGTGTAGAGAACAACCAAGGTGCTCCTCAAGTTAACTACAAAGAGGCTATCCGCTCTACAGTACAACACAGAGAGGTGTTCAAGAAACAGTCTGGTGGTAAAGGTAAATTTGCTGATATCATCGTTGAGATCGGTCCTGCAGACGAGGGTGTTACCGGCCTACAGTTCATTGACGAGGTAAAAGGTGGTAACGTTCCTAAGGAGTTCATTCCTGCAGTAGAGAAAGGTTTCAAATCTGCAATGGCAAACGGTGTATTGGCAGGTTATGAGGTTACTGCACTTAAAGTTATCCTTAAAGACGGTAGCTTCCACCCTGTAGACTCTGATGCCCTTTCATTTGAGATCGCTGCAAGACAGGCATTCCGTAAAGCCCTTCCTAAGGCTACACCTGTTATCATGGAGCCTATCATGGCCCTTGAGGTAGTAACTCCTGAGGATTACATGGGTGATATCATCGGAGACTTGAACAAACGTAGAGGTCAGATTACCAGCATGGATGCCAACGGTAACGCCAGAGTTGTAAAAGCTAATGTTCCACTATCAGAGCAGTTCGGTTATGTAACTATCCTTAGAACTATCTCTTCTGGTAGAGCAACCAGCACAATGCAGTTCTCACACTATGCAGACCTTTCTGCAACTCTTGCTAAAGAGGTGATTGAGAAATCTGGCAACAAGAAGCTTGGTGAGGATGACGAGTAATAATGAATTATAAATTGGTTAACAATTATATACAATGAGCCAAAAAATAAGAATTAAATTAAAATCTTACGATCACGCATTGGTAGATAAATCTGCTGATAAAATCGTAAAAACAGTAAAAGCTACAGGTGCTGTTGTTAGCGGTCCTATTCCACTTCCTACAGACAAGAAGATCTTTACTGTTAACCGCTCAACTTTCGTAAACAAAAAATCACGCGAGCAGTTTGAGTTGAATTCTTTCCGCCGTCTTTTGGATATCTATAGCTCTACTCCTAAAACTGTAGATGCTTTGATGAAGTTGGAATTGCCAAGCGGTGTTGAGGTAGAAATCAAAGTCTGATTTTTGTAAAAATAAAAATATTCACTATCTTTGTTGCCGCAATGCTTGGAAGGGCGTTGCGGTCATCAAAGAGGTGATACGGATCCATAGCTCAGTTGGTTAGTAGCACCTGACTCATAATCAGGGGGTCGCTGGTTCAAGCCCAGCTGGATCCACAGAGAGCCACTCAAGAAATTGGGTGGCTCTTTTGTTTAGGGGAAACGGCTCTCTTTTGTGTATTCATATATATCATTGTGGGATAATTATGAAAAGAATATCAATACTCCGCGGCGGTGTTGTTGCCGCCCTGATTTTGTTTGTCGGATGTTTGGCGTTTTCTTGCAGCAAATCGGCAGCAGAGCCTGAGGGACAGGGGTCGCAGGGGACAACACCTGAAACAGGAAAGGCTTTTGAACGCGCTACAAATTCATCCAACGGAATAGAATACAGGACAGGAAATGTTCCTATAATATTTTCGGTTCCCCATGGCGGCACTTCGCAGGGGAGCAATCTTGTGGCCCGCACTTCGAGCAACTGTCCGGATCCTGATTTTGCAACTGTGAGGGATGACAAGACCATTGAACTGGCTAATATGATTGATTCAATTTTTATAGCCAAAACGGGCAAATATCCTTATATGGTAATAGCAAATGTGAGCCGCAAATATGTTGATTTCAATAGGAAAAAGGCGTATGCGTGTCCTAAGAATGCCGCCAATAATGAGTATGTATGGGAGGTTTACCATAACTGGATAAAAAAGGCGGAGGAGTTTGTGGAAAAGGAGTTCGGTTCCGGACTTCTGCTTGATATTCATGGCCAGGCTCATGCTGTAAAGCAGGTGGAGATAGGGTATTGTTTGAGCGCATCAGAACTTGATTTGTCGGATTCACAGCTTGCAAGTGATGGCAAATATTTGTTTGATTTCAGCATGAACAGGCTTGTAGACAATAATAAGAGCGGTTCAAGCTTTGTGGAGCTTTTGAGAGGCCCCTACTCTTTGGGCTCATTGATGTATAAAAACGGTTTGGCATGTGTTCCCCATTCGGAGAATCCTTCACCTGGTGATTTGCCATATTTTAATGGCGGCTATATTACTTATATGTATGGTTCGTCGGAGGATATCGGGCAGATTGATGCTGTTCAGCTTGAATTTGACAATGTGGCCCGACAGGATGCCAACCGCAAAAAAACAGCAACAGCCCTTGTGGAGGCTGTTGTGGAATTTGTCAATAAACACTATAAGGTAGATCCTATTTAGTTTGCTATATGGCAGGAGGTGTGGCAGGTTTGCTGCTGGAGATAAAGTAGTCGAGAGCATATTTGCCGGGGCCTGTGATGTAAAGGAATATAAATACCAGCAGATACATCAGAGCCAGTTCCTTTACCGCAAAAGGGTCTGCGGCATGAATCTTAAAGAATGCCATTCCCATTGTAAAAATCATTGGCAGAAGAGCAAGCCTGTACAAAAATCCGCAGATAAAGGCTAAAGAGCAGAAAAGTTCGGCAAATATTGCCAGCATCAATGAAATCTCGTGGCCTGTCCCGAGTGGGTCGGGAAATATTTCCGAGAGTTGGCCGTAGTTAATCAGTTTTTCAATGCCGTGCGACAAAAAAAGAGCTCCGAATATGATTCTGGCAAATAGCAGGAATAGCGAATAAGCGGTGTCGGTGTTGTCGTAATTTGGGAATAAGAATTTCTGTATCATAAAGTAATGTCATTTTCTAACTGAAACAACGGACAACGCCAATAGTTCAGAAGAAAATGACATTAGTTTTTATAGTGCAGAATCTAATCCTTATTTATCCAGTCGGAGATTGCAAGCGGAGTCTGGTCTTTAAGCAACAGGGTAGTAATAGGATTGATTATATCGTGTCCGTGTGCGCTGTTGGTAAAGTATACAAGAGTCTTCTGCTCTGCAGGAATTATAAGAAAGAGTGCTTTGAAACTTCCGTTGTCGCCCCAATGCCAGAGAATTTTGCCATGATTTGCATTGTTTTCTGTGCCTATGCCCATGGCCCAGGCAATTGATTTGTCGCACTCGCGGTTATTGTCTCTATATCTGAAAGCCGGACCGCTGTTGGTCTCGAACATGGTTTCAAATGTCTCCGGTTTCAATCCTGTGCCATTCAGCAGCGCCTGCACAAATTTTGAATAATCAGCAGCGCATGTTCTGAGTGTGTATCCAACATTTGCGCGCGGATGGCGACCTTTTCCTCTATTCTCGCCGCTTTTGTTGTAACCGTCAACGGCAAGGGTATCGTAAACAGGAAACCATGAATATGAGGAGTATTCCATACCAAGCGGGTCAAAAACCAGCTCTTTGGCAATGGCGTCAATCTCTTTCCCTTTAATGGCCTCGACAGCTCTCTGCAAGAAGGCAAAACCCTCTCCTGAATATCCGAAGCAGGAGTCTGTGGCAAATTTGAACTCGATAGGTGATGTCGGCCACTCGTCCGACGACGGACTTTTGCTCCAGTTTGGAAGACCTGTCCTGTGGTTGAGCACGATGCGCGGAGTAAGCAATTTGGCTCTGTCGTTATCAACAAAACGGTCGATGTCGGTATATTCACAGATAGGTTTGTCGAGATCTATCTCCCCATTTTCATACAACTTCATCACTATGTAGGCAAATACAACTTTACTCAAAGAGGCTGCCTGAAAAATGGCGGGCTGAGGAGTTGCCGGTTCGCCTGCGGCAATTTTCAGCGAGTCATAAAAGGCAGGATTCTCTATCTGCACAGAGAGACTCTCCTGTGGTGAAACATACTCCAGCTGAATTAGCGGAACATCTGCTTCGGCGATTATTGAGGCAATGCTATCCTTGTAAAACTCTGTTTTGTCGGGATTGGAACATTGTGCAAAAAACAGTGCTGCAAATGAGAGAAGAGCACAAAAGGCTGTCCGTTGTATAAATTGTTTTGCCATAATGGAGGATATTTAAACAGTTTATTATAGTCCGAACGATGGTTTTATAATTCCAAACAGAATGTAAGCAAGTACAAATGTTACTGCGATATTGAATGTTTGTGCAATAAGGAACGAATAGAGAGTATTGCGGTTCTCTTTGGAAATGATCTCCTTCAAACGGGTGTCGAGTCCTATACAAACGAATGCAAGGGAGAAGAAGAGTTGTGAGAAGGTCTTTGCCAAAGATGTTTCAACCAATTTGGCCTTTGCAAAGTCGGGGAAAATCTCACCGCTCTGACATAGGCTGAACACCAACGATGCCGCAACAAAACCAATGATGAATTTAGGGAATTTTTCCCAGACAATACCCAATGAAGGACGTTGGGATCTGCCGTTTTCGCCTTTGGTTGAAAGGTATAGCGCAATAAAGAAGGCTACAAAGCCTATGAGCACATTCTGTGTGGCCTTTACAATTACGGCTGTTTTATTGGCAAGGTCGCCCATTTGGGCAAATGCCATCTCCGAAGAGGCTGCAACTCCGCTTGTTGTATCAATTGTACCACCAATCCATGCACCGGCAATCTCCTGTTGTATTATAGGGTCTGATGTAACTAAAGGAATGATTGTTTCTGCCAGCCAAGGCATCAGGTAAATCATTGGAACAACTATTATGAGCACTACCGATACAATGTATGAGAGTTTTTTGTCGTCGGTTCCGGCAACGCGTGCAGCAGTGATGCAGGCAGATACTCCGCAAATCGAGAGGCCGCTCGACATAGTCATGGCTGTAGCGCGGTCCACTTTGAATTTACGGGCAATGAAGTATGCAAAGAACCATACAATCGTTACAACCAGAATTGCCTGCAAAAGGCCCATTGAACCCGATTTCATTACATCTCTGAAGAGAATTGTGGCACCAAGGCAAACAACACCTATTTTGATGAAAAATTCACCCTGTATTGCCGGTTTGAGCCACTCCGGTATATGGAAACAGTTTCTGATTATAAGTCCGAATATTACGGAGAAGAACACCGCTTCAAAACCATAATACTTCACAAAAGGAATCTTTGCAATCCATAGGGCAAGTGCCGCGATAATGAATACAAAAATAAAACCGCCAAGCAGTCTCTTTACCGGACGGCCAAGCAAGAGGTTTCCTGCAAAAAGAACAACAAGGGCGATTACAAATAGAGTGCCCATATCTGCCCATGCACCCCAGCTTCTAAGATCCGACGGAATTGAAATTTCTGGAAGATATGAGGCAAAACCCGCAATAATCAGCAGCGGGACAGACATAATTACAACTACCCAATCTTCTACAAGGAATTGCTGTAAAAATTTTTTCATGATATATAATTTTAGTTATTATCAAAAATGGATAATATGTGTTTAAAAGTTTACGAAGGTACGCATTATATGGCGAAAGGCAAAAAAAAAGAAGATGCCTCAAAGACATCTTCTTTTTGTAGTGGATAGGAGAATCGAACTCCTATTTGAAGATTGAGAATCTTCCGTCCTAACCGTTAGACGAATCCACCATTTGTTGGATTGGATTGCAAAGATATGAAGATTTTTTAAAAATGCAAAATAAATGTGCAATTTTTTAGAAAAAAACATCAAATAGCAAATTAAATTTGTATTTAAATTAGAATATTTATAATTTAGGGCAAAAATTAATATACAACGATTATGAAAACAGATATCCAAATAGCAAGAGAAACAAAAATGCGCCCGATAGTTGAGGTTGCAAAGAGTATTGGAATTAGCGAGGACGATCTTGAGCTTTATGGAAAGTATAAGGCAAAAGTTCCTCTTAAATATTATAAAGGTAAGGATCTTTCAAACTCCAAACTTGTGCTGGTGTCGGCAATATCGCCAACTCCTGCCGGTGAGGGCAAGACTACTGTGTCGATAGGCTTGTCGCAAGCGCTTAACCGTATAGGGAAAAAATCGATTGTGGCACTGAGAGAGCCCTCTTTGGGCCCTGTGTTCGGAATAAAGGGTGGCGCTACAGGCGGCGGTTACTCCCAGGTTGTGCCGATGGAAGATATAAATCTCCATTTTACAGGAGACTTTGCGGCGGTTGAGAAGGCCCACAATCTGCTGTCGGCGGTAATAGATAATAATATTCAGAGCAAAAAACACTCGTTGAATCTGGATCCCCGTACAATCTCGTGGAAGAGAGTTATGGATATGAATGACCGTTCTTTGCGTAAAATTGTTGTGGGATTGGGCGGAACAACATCCGGCATTCCACGTGAAACTGGTTTTGATATCACTGCTGCATCCGAAATAATGGCAATCCTTTGTCTTTCAAATGATATTGCAGATTTGAAGAGGAGACTGGGCAATATTTTTATCGGATATACATTCGACAAGAAACCTGTTTTTGCAAGAGACCTTAAAGTAAACGGTGCAATGGCGGCACTTTTGAAGGATGCAATCAAGCCAAATCTTGTGCAGACACTGGAGGGGACGCCGGCCTTTATTCATGGAGGTCCGTTTGCAAATATCGCTCAGGGAACCAATACCGTAATTGCAACAAAAACTGCAATGGCTCTCTCTGATTATACAATTACCGAGGCAGGCTTCGGTTTTGACCTTGGTGCAGAGAAGTTCCTCGATATCAAGTGCCGTTTTGCAGGATTGAATCCTCAGGCAGTTGTGCTTGTGGCAACAGTAAGGGCTATAAAATATCATGGCGGAATGTCGCTCAAAGAGTTGAAGGAGGAGACAACTGCCTGTGCAGATGGTGTTTGCAGTGTTGAGGAGATAACCCGACGGCTTGAGGCTGTAAAGAGGGGTATCGAAAATATGCAGAAGCATATAGAAAATATCAAGCAATTTAATCTTATCCCGATAGTTGCAATCAACCGTTTTGTTACAGATGCTCCTGCGGAGCTGGAGTATATAAAGGAGTTCTGCAACAGTATGGGTGCGCGGGCATCGATTGTTGATGTGTGGAGCAAAGGCGGTGCAGGTGCAGAGGAGCTTGCCTCAATGGTGGTAGAGCAGGTAGAAAAGGTTCAGGAAGGAGAACGGTTCAAACCATTATATGACCTGGAGTTGCCTGTAAAAGAGAAGATTGAGACTATTGCCCATAAAATTTATGGGGCGGTGGCTGTTGATTACACTTCAAAGGCCAAATCTGATTTGAAGAAGATAGAGAATCTTGGTCTTGAAAATCTGGCCATCTGTATGGCTAAAACGCAGAAATCACTCTCTGATAATCCTGAATTGCTTGGCCGTCCAAAAGATTTTGTGATAACTGTGCGCGAAATAGAGATTGCTGCAGGTGCAGGATTCCTTATTCCTATAACAGGCGAAATTATGCGTATGCCGGGACTTCCTGAAGAGCCTGCTTCGGAGAAGATGGATATCACAGATGATGGTGAAATTGTAGGATTATTCTGATATTCAGTATGTTTGTAATAAGGAGATTAAATAAAAGCTGTTATGAGCGGCAGGATGGTGTGCATCCTGCCTCCTCTGCTTTGTATTGCTTTTTTTATTTGTTGCAGGGGACTGTGCTTGTTGATATTGAGGAGGCCACCTATTTTATTCAGGAGGATGATTTGGTGATAATCCCTCCAGGGCGGGCCTTCAGGGTGCGCTATTACGAAAACAGCAGAGGCTATATGGGCGGATTTGATATCTCCAGCTTGGGGGCTGTTGCAGATGCCGGCGGATTGTTGGATAAGTTTGATTTTCTGAAGGGACGCAGGAGTCCCAAATTGCAGCTTGATACCCGAAGCAGCGGCTATATCTCAACACTGCTCGAGCGTATGACACAGGAGTGTGAGCAGCAGAATATGAATAAGGAGATAATCAAGGCGTATCTGCTTGCTTTTCTTGCGGAGACCGATTCTGTGTATAAAATGGAGAATTGTCAGATTCTCAAACCTACAGATTCTCTCTGCAACAAGTTTCTTGATATGGTATTCCACAACAACAGGGAAGAGGGGGCTCTCTCTTTTTCAAAGTTGTCGGTAACATATTATGCAGAAAAGCTCAATATAACGCCCAACCATCTTAATAAAGTGGTGAAGAGGGTAACAGGCAAATCGCCCTCGGTGTGGATTGAGGAGCTGATAATGCAGGAGGCCAAAAGGTTGTTGCGTACAACATCATTGCCGCTTGGAGAGGTTGCTGCCATAGTGGGGTTGCATGACCAGTCATATTTTGCCAGACGTTTCAAAAAACACGAGGGTATTTCGCCAAGTCTGTTCCGCAGTTTGGGAAAATGATCATGACTCTTTTTAAAATGATTGATTTGTCCTAATTTTGGCTTTTTATATCCTAAAATATATTTGGGACAAGGTGTAATTTTGCACTTTGAAAAGCTACATGGGATGAGATTTAAATGGGTATTTCTAATATTTGCCGCACTTTTGGCAAACTCCGTTGCTGCCACAGCCGGAATTGTGCGCGATACAGCTATTGCGTTGAGCGAAATTGCGGTTGTTGCCCAACTGAAACAGCGGGAAAATCTGCGTCTGGAGCCACTCTCTTCATCGGTTATAAAAATGGGCGCGATTGAGAGGGGTCAGGTGGTCTCTCTTAATGATTTTTCGCACTATACACCAAATCTCTATATTCCCGACTATGGTTCAAAAATAACCTCTTCTATCTATGTGCGTGGGCTTGGAAGCCGTATAGATAATCCTGCAGTTGGTCTGTATATAGACAAGATTCCCTATCTCAACAAGAACGGGTTTGATACTGATTTGTGGGATGTAATGAGAATGGAGGTACTCAGAGGGCCCCAAAGTACCCTGTATGGGCGCAATACAATCGGTGGAATAATAAATGTCCATACTCTGTCGCCAATGGTTTATCAGGGGACAAGATTGTCGGCCGGATATGGTAATGGAAACAGCTACAGCCTGAAGGGCTCCACATACTGGAAGCCAAACGGAAAATGGGCATTCAGCATAGGCGGTAACTACTATTCAACCGACGGATTCTTCAAAAATGAGTATGATAATTCCGATTGCGACTGGATGAAGGGAGGCAGCGGACGCTTCCGTCTGATATTTAAACCCAATGGGCGTCTTACGATAGATAACTCATTTATAGCAACAAGGGTTAGCCAGGGAGGATATGCCTATTCGCTGTACGATACTTTGAGCAAAAGTGTCAATCCTGTGAACTACAACGATTTCAGCGGATATGAACGCACAACTCTTTCCAACGGCCTTTCAATAAATTATGATGCAGGCAGTTTTTTGTTGTCGAGTGTTACATCGTGGCAATATCTCAACGATTGCATGACATTGGATCAGGATTTTACTCCAAAGAGCATGTTCACAATGCAGCAGGCCCAGAGAGAGCATACTGTAACTCAAGATTTTGTTGTAAAGAGCAAGGATGAAAATAAAAAATGGCAGCGGCTCTCGGGAATAACTCTTTTTTACAAGAATATGAAGATGTCGGCACCGGTAAGATTTAAGCATGATGGAATAAATGAGTTGATACTCAATAATATAAATAATGGAATCCATACGGTGTTCCCAAATGATGATATTCTTTTTCAGGAGAGTGAATTTGATATTTACAGCAACTTCAAGGCACCTGTATTTGGAGCGGCAGTATATCATCAGAGTGAGTATAAAGTTGGCCGATTTGCCTTTACTGCCGGTTTGAGGATTGATTATGAACACTCATCATTGGACTACAATTCCAACAGTGCGCTCCATTACCGGTTTACCTACACAATGCCCGAGTTCAGGCAGTTTGTTACTGAGCTTGTAGGCAAGGAGAGGTGCAATTATGTGGAGCCGCTTCCGAAGTTTGCTGTGCAATATTCCCTGAAAGATCATGGTAATCTCTATCTCTCTGTTGCGAGGGGATTTAAGGCAGGAGGTTATAATACCCAGATGTTTTCTGATATTCTGCAGAACAAGATGCAGACCGATATGATGGCAGATCTTGGAGTATATATGGATAATGCAGGACTTGCCGGATATACTGTGGGTGAGATAATTACATATAAACCTGAGTATAGCTGGAATTATGAGCTGGGTGGCCATTTCAATCTTTTTGACAGACGTATACAGGCAGATGTAGCCATATTTTATATTGCTTGCACAGACCAGCAGCTCACTGTTTTCCCAAGCGGAAAGACCACAGGGCGTATGATGACCAATGCCGGCCGTACAAGGAGTGTGGGAGCGGAACTCGCCATAAATGCGCAAGTGGCTCCGGGTTTGGATATGAGTTTTTCGTATGGCCATACCAATGCAAAATTTGTGGAGTATTATAATGGAATAACCGATTATCGGGGCAATTATGTGCCGTATGTGCCTGCAAATACTTTGTCGGCAACAGCAAGTTATACATTGTATTCATTAGGCAATTTTCTCGACAAGCTTTCGTTCAGGGCCGCCTACAATGGAATTGGCAAAATATATTGGAATGAAGCAAACAGTTCACAGCAAAACTTTTACTCGCTTTTGAGCGGCTCCATTTATGCCCAAAAGGGAATATTTTCTGTGGAATTGTGGGGTAAGAACCTTACAGATACAAACTATGATGCTTTTTATTTTGTTTCGATAGGCAATACATTCTTTTCGAGGGGAAAACCTGCCAGATATGGGGTAACCCTGTCGGTTGAATTTTAGAAAATGAAAGAGTATAAATAATATAAACAGAATGGTTATGAAATTCAGAAACTTTTTTAGGATCCTTTTGTGTTCGGTTGCATTGTTCTCTTTGGCTGCTTGTTCAAAAGAAGAGGCTCCCTCTTTTATTGATGATGGAAACACCTGTTATGTGGGTGATATAGTTGTGCCGGGTTACGGTTCCAATTTTACAGACAAAGACATTAAGGTTGAGCTGACATTCAATGAGGCCGACAAAACAGTGGATATGTTGATAAAAGAGGTGAAATTTGCAGAGGCAATGCCGCTCAGACTCGATATGACAGTGAAAGGAATCAGTTATACAGTGGCAGGTTCCAAGATAACAATTGTGGGCGACAATATTGTTCCTGAGGCTATGGGAGGCCCTTTTGAAATGTATAAAATAACAGATTTGTCGGGTGAGGTTACAGCTTCAGATTTCTCATTTTCAATGAAATGCGGAGAGTTCCCTGTGACATTTACAGGAAAAGCTGTGCTGACATCGGCAAAATAGGAGAGAAGAGGAGCGGTGCCAGGAGTACATGGCACAAATACTAATGCTTCCTTTTCGGATTTTTGGGAAACCAACCTTTGCGGACCCTTTCCCGCTGCTCAAAAACCTCCAGTATCGACCAGAAACAGGAGAAGGCTGTAACGCCAAGCAGTATGGAGAGGGTGTTCTCTTTTATATATACCGACAAAATCGTACATACAATACCTGCGACAAGGAAAGCCCACCAGCACTTCACTCCAAAATAGTACTCGCCCTTTATTACAAGGGGGTGGAACATTCCTATTATTAAAAATGTTGCAAGGCCTATCAGAAGCCCCTGCAGATTATGCTGCTGCAGAAAATCGAAAAGTATCATGGTGCGTGAATTGGTGATATGTAACTCAAAGATAATTATTTTTTCGGCACATATCCTCATTAAGGAAAAATTTGATTACCTTTAGATTTTCGAGCAATGGTAAAGATAAGGACACGCATTCACGACAAGTTCTCCCTCGAGTTCAAAATATGGCATATGCAGGAGAACAACCGGAAAGCTGATTCAAGGCGGATCCGCAAATACCGTCTTGAGAGCTGGATTTTTGTCCCTGCAACATTGGACATAAATGCACTTACATACAGCAGGGAGCACTTCTATTCAGACATTACCAACTATTACAGGGCTATAACTCCGGTTTATACTCTCGAAGAGATGGCATACGGTGACAAATGTACCGTATCTGAGACCAAAGTCTCATTCAACCCCAATGCCGGCTCGCCATTCGGGTATCTTTCAAATGCAGTATATAATCTTATAAACTATCCTACAGAAGAGAATGTATCTGAGTATGAGTATCAGATAAAGATGTTCTGTGCCATATTCAAGAGTGCCCTACGGGAGAGGTACAATGCTCTCAAAGCGAATGGAGGTGCTGCAGATTTTGAGGGGTTCAGAAATGATCTCTTCGTAATACTGAAAAATTATGCGCTGCTTTGCGATTGTCTTAAAAATAATGTAAAGGCAGCCCTCTACAACTATTGCTCCTTTGGCGAGGAGTTTATAATCAATCTGTCGGAATCCTACTCTTATAAAATATATGAAGTCTCCAATAGCAGTAAAAGTGTGGCGGAGTGGCTGCTCGAATTGGGCCGTTATAAAGAAAGCAGAGGTTATGGCGTTCTTAAAGAGGGGGATGACAAGAAAAATGCAAATCTTTTGCATCGCTGGGGTGTGCTGAAAAAATATGTTGAGAGCGATCTCTTTTTGAGTGCAGACAAGCGCAAGAGCGGAGTGCTTAAAGAGCAGGTCTACTACAGTATTGCTGCAGGCCTTTCAATGATCTTTGCCACAGCGGTAGCCTTTACTTTCCAGCAGAAATACGGCAACTTCACCATGCCCCTCTTTGTAGCTCTGGTTGTGAGCTATATGTTGAAAGACCGTATAAAGGAGCTGGTACGTTCCGCCTTTTCGAGCAACAGAAAAATCAAGTATTTCGACAACAAGACACTCCTTGGAGTGAAAGATACTATTATCGGCTACAGTCGGGAAGGCTTTGATATCATACCTCAATCCAAAGTGCCGCAAGAGATAGTGGAGATAAGAAACCGTTCATTCATTGTGGATGCAGAGAACAGGATAAATAATGAAAGTATCCTTTTTTATAGGAATCTTATCAGGTTGGACCAGAAAAAACTTGAGGAGACCTCAGAATACAAGATAGAGGGAATAAATGAGATATTGTTATTCAATCTCTCCTCTTTTGTCAAAAAAATGGACAATCCTCAGAATGTGTACAAGCTCTGCAATGCTGAAAAAGAGTTTGTTAATGTGAGTGTCAAAAAAATTTACTATATCAATTTCGTGTTGCGCATCAGCTGGGATGATGGCGTTTTTTGCCAGCGCTACAGAGTGGTTATGAACCGCGACGGAATAATAGGCATGGATGCGTTGTCTTAGTCCTTGCACTCATTTGTCTGTTGCAAAGATGGAACAATTGTTAGCCGGATCGAAGAAAAGGGCAACCCAAAACAAGTGGGTTGCCCTCATCATATCTGATTGTATTTGAATTACTCTGTAACCACTTCCTGGGTTTCTACCTTTGGAACGATTGTCTGGGCAGCGGCAGGATCTGCAGCTACAGCCTCTTTCCATTTTTGTGAATAACCCGGCTGGACAGGGTTTGCAGGAATATTTTTGCCATAACCGTTGTCCTTAAAAGAGCCGTCGGGATTCTGGCGTTTTACATTGCCGTCGATATATTTTACAAGAAGGTACTCATCCAGCTCTTTCCACTTTTTGAACATACGGTCTGCAAACATTTCAGACCACTCTGTGAGGTACTTTTTAACCTCGTCGGGGTTGGTATTATATATTCTCAAAGCCTCTTTATCTACGGTTGAAATGATTTTTACAGCACCGTTTTCATGCTCATCTGCAGCTTTTCTGATCTCAGGGGCAAGCAGATTGTATCTCAGATATGCGGCATGAGCCACGCGGTTGAAGAGCCAGAATGCCGAAGTAGGAGAGTAGGTTGTCATATCACCATTGCCATGTGCAAAACATTTTGGAACTCTTATGCCGGATGTATATACAGGGGTCAGGCATGAGGTAGCAGCATCGTCTACGCCAAACCAGATAATTCCACCTATTTCATCAGGAAGCCAGTTGCGGGCCTGTCCGAGCATCCAGAAACCGGTCTGCTGTGTAGCAATTGCACGCTCGTTTGTAAACTCCACACCATTTACTTCAAAACCCATAGGACGCCATCTGTAAGGGAGCTCAAATCCGCCTGCACCAATATCCTTGCGCATATCCATAGGAGTATCTTCGTAATGGTCGCGCATTACATCGGCAACCTCTTTGAGTGTAACCTTTTCGGTTGGTCTAATATAGAGCGGCATCTTGTTGTTGAGGTTATGTCCCATTGCATAATCAAGATAATCGGTGGCCGGTTTGTCGCCAATCATACCCTTGCCAAGAATATTGAACGCGCTCCAGACTCTCGCTTCGCAGCCGCGCAATGCACCAAAATCGGCAGGAGCGTAGGCATCGCAGAAACTGAAATTTGCATCATCACCCTGGTAATATCCCATTTCGCGTGCAAAGTTTATAACATCTTTATGGTACAGACAGTTTTGTGGATCATTGAGCGGGAATGTGGTAATTCGTGCCTGATTGGCATGGGCACTTATACAGCCGTCGGGAATCCTCACAGCAACCCATACAGAGCCTTTGTTTACATTTACCCCTTTCTTGTTCAATTTTGTGCCACGACCGATCATCTCCATAATCCACACCTCGTCTTTGTCGGCAATTGAGAATGATTCACCGCTTGAAGCATAACCATACTCTGCAACAAGCTCTGTCATAACCTTTATTGCCTCGCGGGCGGTTTTGGCTCTCTGGAGGGTTACATAAATGAGTGAGCCGTAATCGATGATTCCTGTGGTATCAACAAGCTCCTCCCTTCCGCCGAATGTGGTCTCGGTAATGATGAGCTGGTGCTCATTCATATTGCCCATTGTAGAGTAGGTCTTCTCAATCTGGGCAATATCTCCCATATATTTTCCTGTGTCCCATTCAAATATTTTAAGGATGCTCCCTTTTGGAAATATTCCTGCAGGAGTGTGGTAGAGTTCTCCGTACAAAACATGGGCATCGGCAGAATAGGTTACCATTACAGAACCATCTTTGCTGGCCCCTTTTGTTACAAGTACATTACTGCAGGCCTCCGCATTTGCCGCAGAGAGCCACAAAATAGCGGTAAAAACGCATAGTAATCTGAATATCAGATTGATTTGATGTCTCATATCTGTTTGAAAAGTTTAATATAAGTAATATAATTGATAGAATCTTCTTGTTTGTTGGCTTAATTTGCTATCTTAGCACTCCCAAGGGAGTACGTTCCTACAAATATAATATTATACTCCCGTTGTTCCAAAAAATGATATATCTGTAAAATTTTAAAGAGTTTCTTAGAGTATGAAAAGAGTTGTAAAATATTTTACCCTGGCGGTTGTATTGCTTCTTCCTCTATTTGCATCGGCACAACAGCAACAGCCCGAAAAATCACCGGAAGAGATAGCGGCAGCAGAGGTTGCTGCGTTGGAAACAGATCTGAAACTTACCTCAGCCCAGGCTTTTTATGTAGATTCGATATTGTGTCACAATTACAGGGCTCTGTTCGACGAATATGAGGATATGCGCAACTCCGGAATGCAGAATCCCGATACCTACAGGCATGTGAGCGAAAAGTGGCTCAATAAAAACCTTGAGGCCTTTAAGAAGATACTTGATGAGCAACAATACATCACATACCTGAAACGTATAGGCAAGGGTAAGGAGTACAAAAAGGGCAAAGATGGCCTCTATTACAAAAAAGAGGAGCTCGACAAGCAGAAAAAGACAAAATCCCGCAAATAGAATCAAGATATCTTGCTGAAGATAGGTTTGCGTTTTTCGAAATGGACAAGCCATTTGAATCCGCACTCTTTTACTATTGTGCTGAATTTCTCAAAATTCTCTGCCACGCGGTGCGGTTCATGTGCATCTGATCCCAGACTGATGGCCTCGCCTCCCAACTCCCTGAATCGTTTGAGCATATCCAGATCAAGTTTTGGTGTATATCCGTTCTGTTCCCGATAGGTTTTTGTATTTATTTCAAAAGTCTTTCCCTCTTGAGCAAGGAATCTCAACAGAGGGTCAAGAACATCCGAATACTCCCGGTAGGTTATATCCCTATTGCTGTACGGCGCATAACGGGCAATATAATCGTAGTGTCCCAGAATGTCAAAATCATAATACTCCACAGCTGTCTTGTACATTACTTCGTAGGCGTGTCCGTATGCATATTTTGCCTCTTTTCCTATATAGTATTCGCCAAAATAGGGATCTTCTCCATCAATGAAATGGAGTGAGGCAATAACCGAATCAAACTCATATCGGCTTGTAAATTCTTTTATTTTTTCAATTGACCGGGGCTGTAGTCCAACCTCTATTCCCTTGAATATTTGAGCATTGCATGTGGCGGCAATCCGGTCGATCTCCATATTGCGCTCTATAGGGTCGAATATAAATGGATTCTCCGTTTCACCCTCTCTCAACGGAGCGTCGATATCAAGATGGTCTGTAATGGCAATGCCACCCAAACCGAGTTCTGTAGCCCGCAAGGCATATTCTGCAATGGCACTTTTGCTGTCGGGCGAATAGTTGCTGTGTATATGATTGTCGTAAAATTTCATTTGAAATCTCTGATTGATGTCTATTTTAGGGCCGATACACGCCATCCCTCCTGAGTCTTTACCAGATGGATCCGGCTCTCTTTAACTCTATTTTGCTCCGACGGGTTGCTGTTGGAATCAAGCGAAGTGTTGATGGAGTCGGCGGCAACCTTTACAACAGTATAGCTGATAACAACAGAATCTTTGCCCTGAGGCTCCTCTGTGCTGATAATTTGAGGGGTATAGTGCTTTGTATGTTTGCGGATATTTTCTCTTATCGGTTCATCAAGTGCCTGCATCTGTTCAAGGGCATTGAGCAAATCTTCTCCAAGACCCTCTGTGCAGAGTTTTGCGGCATCTTCATAATTCGCTGCAAAATAGGTATTCAAGAACTCCTCCGCTACATCTTGCGGTTTTTGTCCGATATTGCATGATGTTGCAAAAACTATGAGGATGGTAAGAATTATCGGTTTAAAAATCTGTTTCATCTTGATATTTTGTTTTAAATGGTAAGTCGTGTTATTTTATTAAAAATCAGTCAAATTCCAAATCAGTCAAACTCTACAATTGTGATGCCTGAGCCGCCAAAGCGGATATCTTCGTCGTGGCATGATGCAACACCGGGCACCGTTTTGAGGTATTGCCGTATCTCCTCTTTGAGTATTCCGTTGCCTTTGCCATGCAGAATCTTAACCTGATCAATTCCCACCATAAGTGCGTCATCTATAAAGCGGGAGACAATATCGAGCGCATCAACCAGCCTTTCGCCCCTGATGTCGATACTCGGTTTGAAATTGAGTTTTTTCTCGGAGAAATTCTGACTGTGTATATTGCTCACAGGTTTGGGCTGTTTGCTCAAAACAGTATTGAACTCCTTGTTGGAGATGCGTTCCAATTGTTCGGGTGAGATTTTGCTTGTGATATTTCCAATGGAGATACTTACGCTGTTTTTACTGATTTGCAGAACTTCGCCAATGAGCTCTTTGCCTTTGACTTTAACTTTGTCTCCAACCCTCAACTCTCTGTTTTCCAATTCTGCACCGGAGTTGCCCCCGCTTGTACCAACACCCTCGCAGCCCTCGGCAGTGCCACTGCCTGCCTGTTTCTGAAGCTCCTTGCGCTTGCGCTCCTCTTTTCTCTTCTTGCGCTCGATGAGTTGCTGCATCTTGTCGGCAATTTTTTTGTCGGCAGCGCTCTCCTGCTCATTTTTAAGGGCAAGGTTAAACTCCTCCAGCTCTTTTCTTGCAAGTTTTGTCCTCTCTTTTTCGGCCTGGGCAACCTTTATGGCCTTGATGGTTGCTTCAATCTTTTTGTTGGCCTGGGAAAGGATCTCTTCTGCTTCAACTTTTGCCTGGGCAATAATCTGTTTCTTGGATTTCTGAATCTCCTCCAGCTCACGCTGATACCTGTCGGCAATGCTCTCCAGGGTCTTGTCGGTATGTTTTATTTTTAAGAGCTTTTCATCAAGCTGACGCCTGTTGCGCGAAATTTTCCGGAGCTGTTTCTCCATATCAACAAAAGAGGTTCCGGCTCTCTGCTCCGCCTCTTTTATCACATTTTCGGGCAAGCCTATCTTTCGGGCAAGTTCAAATGCAAATGAGTTTCCTGGAAGACCCATTTCGAGTTTGTAGAGCGGTTTTATATTTGCTGTGTCAAAGAGCATTGCTCCATTTATTGTGCCCTTGCTGTTGCCGGCATATAATTTCAGATTTGTATAGTGGGTTGTGATTATACCATAAACTCCCTTCTCCTCTATATGCGACAGAATTGTTTCGGCTATTGCTCCGCCGGCGGCAGGTTCTGTTCCTGAACCGAACTCGTCTATGAGAACCAGACTCCTGCTGTTTGCCCTATTGAGCAGCTCTCTCATATTGGTCAGATGGGAACTGTATGTACTTAAATCATTTTCGATAGATTGTTCATCTCCTATATCAATGAATATATCATCGAATATTGTAAATTCGCTCACCTCAGAGGCCGGAACGAGCATTCCCCACTGGAACATATACTGCAGGATTCCGGTAGTTTTCAGACACACTGATTTTCCTCCGGCATTGGGTCCGGATATGACAAGAATATGTTTGTTCGGATTGAGGGTGAGGGTTAGAGGAACAATCTCCTTCTTCTCTTTTTTTAGTGCAGCTTCGAGAACAGGATGTCTTCCTTTAATTATTTTCAACTCATTTTCTGCCGACAGAATTGGTTTTCCTGCCTCCATCTGCATTGCCACAAGACCTTTTGCCCTTATAAAATCGATCTCGCCAACAAACCTTGCCCCATTGATGAGATCGGAGATGTATGGTCTGAGAAAATCTGAAAATTCACGCAAGATTCTGTAGATCTCCCTCTGCTTTGCAAAGTAGAGCTCCTTCACCTCATTGTTCAGTTCCACAACAGCGGCCGGCTCAATGAATACTGTTTTTCCCGATGCCGATTCGTCATAAACAAATCCCTGCAGTTTGCGTTTGTTTCCGCTGCTTACCGGGATGAGCATACGGCCATCCCTTACCGATACTGTAGCCTCCTGATCTGCAATTCCCTCTTCCTGGGCCTTTTTGAGGATAGATTGTATTTTTCTCGAAATGGAGTTCTCCTTTTCATTGATGCTGCGGCATATTTTGTACAATTCGGGCGAGGCGTTTTCGCGAATCTGGCCATATTTGTCGAGAATTGTATCTAATCTGCGCACTATTTCGGGAAAAAAGAGGACAGGCCCTGCCATATTTTTCAAGTTGGTATATTGCTCGGGCTTGCATTTTCCAAAAAAGTTGAGGATTGCCTTGAGATTTTCGAGGAATGTATGGAGTTTTACAAGGTTTTCGAGGCTCAATACAGATGATTCTGTCTCCAGAGGCTTGAGATACTCAATGCTGTCGATATATCCCTCAGATGGGAATGATGGTTCGAACATGCAGATAAGGCGCATCTCGTCTGTGAGTGCAAGCCTTTTGAGTATTGTTGCTGGGTTTGTAGAGACCTTCTCAGTTTCAACCCTTTCCTTTGCATAGCGGGTAGAGCATCTGAGTAACAACGACTCCTTGATTTTGTCGAAACCTAACTTTTGTTCTATTTTAATATAATTCTCCATATGCTTTTGCAAAGATAAAATATTTATACCTTTGCAATATAATTTTATTCTGATGAATCTTACCTACTGGATAATTTATGTTTTGTTTATAGTGCTGGCCTATCTCATAGGTTCGGTTTCCAGTTCAATAATATTGGGTAAGCTCATATATGGAATAGATGTGAGGGATTATGGCAGCAACAATCCAGGAGCCAACAATACACAGCGTGTGCTTGGCTGGAAAATGGGGCTGGTTGTTCTGGCTTTTGACCTGCTGAAAGGTGTTGCCGCAGCCTGTCTGGTCTTTTTTATGCCGTTCAAGCCCGAGACAAACAGCTTTGTGGTTACCCAGATTGTTTTTGGTTTCTCTGCAATATTGGGGCACATTTTTCCGGTATACCACAATTTCAAAGGGGGAAAAGGTGTGGCAACCCTCTGTGGCGTGCTTCTGGCCATACACCCGTTTGCAGTGCTGATCTGTACTATAATATTTCTGATAGTATTTTTTATAACACGATATATCTCTGTTAGCGTGATAGCTGCAGTAACATGTTTCCCATTTCTTGTAAATACCCTCTTTGCACTCTGGCTCGATCCCAAAGAGACATTTACCGTAAAGGTCTTCAGTATAGTGGTGGGCGTAACAATCTGGCTTACCCATTGGAGTAACCTCAAACGGCTTTACCACGGCAAAGAGGAGAAGTTCAAACTTAAAAAAGCATTGAAAAAGGGAGAAAAGGTAGAGTAAGTGAAGTAGAAAGCAGGGCAGATTAATTTTATGAAGGGCAGATGTGGAGTTGGATTGTGGAGCAGGGCATTGGCTGATCTGTTTTTCCCCCGTTGTTGTGTGGTTTGCGGCAATGAGCTGCTTCTCTATGAGGAGCATATTTGCGTGGAGTGCATGGCAGAATTGCCATATACTTATTTCTGGACATTTGCAGACAATGCGGCTGAGAAACTTTTTGCAGGGCGGATAATGGTGGAGAGAGTGTGGTCCCTTTTCTATTATACAGAATCGTATAAACAGATGATACACTCACTCAAATACCGCTCAAACATTAAGATAGGATTGTGGTTGGGGGAGATGTTGGGAGAGAAGATTGCGGCTTCTCCAATAGGGTGTGATATGGCGATTGACTATATAATTCCTGTGCCCCTGCACTGGCGAAAACGGTGGAAAAGAGGTTATAACCAGTCTGAAATAATAGCAAGAGGAATTTTGAAGGGATTGGCAAAAGATACTGTATTGGCAAAAGGAACCGTCCCTCCCAAAATATTGAGAAAAGTGGTAAAAAGGGTTTCATTTACCCAAACACAAACCCATAAAGATAAATTCGACAGGTGGCTGAATGTCTGCAACGCCTTTTCGATTGTCAAAAACAGGACAAAACGTCTGAACCTTAATGGAAAGCACATACTTATAGTGGATGATGTCCTTACCACCGGTGCCACTATAGAGGCTTGCGCAACTATTCTGGTGGAGCAGTTGGGATGCAGGGTTAGTATCGCCACGCTGGGGTGTGTGGAGTAGTTATGTATATTTTATGGCATATGTATTGCATTATGATATCATTTGTATATCTTTGTAAAAATAATATAACTATGGGACAAACAGCAACAACCATCAGAATGGATGCAGACCTGAAGGCGGAGTTTGATAAATTATGCGAAGAATTTGGCATGAGTGCCAATACAGCCTTCAATATATATGCGAAAACTGTTGTACGTCAGAGACGGATTCCTTTTACAATAGAGGCTGATCCTATTGATGACGTGATGGAGAGAGGAAGAAGGGCGTTCTATGAAATGCGCAGAATTGCCGCAGAGAATGGAACTGCAGGTATGAGTCTTGATGAGATTAATGAGGAGATAAGATTGGCAAGAAGGGGTGAGTAATGATGATGAAGATTTATGCTGTAATTGATACAAACGTGCTTGTATCGGCGCTTTTGTCGCGTCATCATGATGCGGCAACAGTTAAGATACTTGACTATCTATATGATAGGGTTATTGTTCCTGTCTATAATGATGAAATAATTGAAGAGTACTCTTCTGTATTGAAAAGACCTAAATTCAATTTTTCAGAAAATACTATTTGTGCTATCATTGAAGCAATCAAGGAAGGCGGTATAGACTCAAAAAGAATTGCCAGCAACGAGCAACTCCCAGATCCAAAAGATATCGTATTCTACGAGGTGGCTTTATCTGTTGAAGATTCATTCCTTGTGACAGGAAACATAAAACATTTTCCCCAGAAGCCTTTTGTTGTAACTCCTGCAGAAATGCTTTTCATTATTCATAAAATAAAATCGCCTGAGCAAGGTTTGCTTTCAGAGCCTTTTGGGTGTTATGGCAGGAAGTAAGGGGTGAGTATTACACCGTTGGCGTATATGGAGTAAATTATTTATTTCATAACCTTATTTTCAACATATCTGTATTGTATTTGTTGATACAATGTAATATATTTGCAATACAAACTTTACTAATTATGGGACAGTCAACTATATCAATTAGGGTGGATGAAAAGCTGAAAAAGAGCTTTGATGAACTATGTGATGAAATAGGCTTGAGCAATTCAGCAGCTGTTACTATTTTTATGAAGGCTGCAGTGCGGGAGCAACGCATACCATTTGAGTTGCGCACAGAATCAGAAGAAGAAATCCGGGCAAAAGGACTTGCCGCATTTCACAAACTTAGAGCAATTGCACAAGAAAATGGCGTTGCGGGAATGAGTCTTGAGGAGATTAATGAGGAGATAAGATTGGCGAGAAGGGGAGAGTAATATGAAAATCTATGCAGTTATTGACACCAATGTGATTGTATCAGCACTACTGTCCCGTTTTAAGAATACAAGCACTGTGCAATTGATGCAGCACTTGATTCTGGGAGACATTACACCAATTTATAATGATGAGATTTTAGCGGAGTATTACTCTGTTTTAACCAGGCCGAAATTTAATTTACCAGAATCGCTTATAGATGAGACTTTAGAAGTTGTCAGGAAATTTGGTATAAATTCATCAAGACATGAGGTTGAAGAGCTCCTCCCGGATCCAAAGGATATTGTTTTCTACGAAGTTGCTCTTGCAAATGAAGATTCATTCCTTGTTACCGGCAATACAAAACATTTTCCAAAGAAGCCGTTCGTGGTTACTCCTGCAGAGATGCTTCATATTATCCAAGAGATGAATTCGCCTAATCACGGTTTGCTCTCTGAGCCTTCTGTGCGCTATGGCAGGAAGTAGGCCTCTATCATTATTCTTATATCACTCTTATATTATGTCCTCACTTCAGGTGCAACCCTCGATACCTGCGCTAACTTGCTGTTCGCCATTATGACTGCAAGGTCTATGTCGCAACGCTGGCGTGTGTGGAATAATCATATGTATTTTATTGCATCATTTATATATCTTTGTGAAAACAAAGATTATAGACAATTAAGAACACAAGATATGAAAAGAGTGTTGGGAATATTGGTTTCCTTGTTTGTGGCTGGTGCAATATATGGCCAAAGCGGGGAAGTTTTTGTAGATGCCAATAGCAATGGTGTCAAGGACAAAGGTGAAAAAGGTTTGAGCGGAGTAGTGGTGTCAGATGGTTTTACTTTGGTAAAGAGTGACAGTAAAGGAGAGTTCTCAATAAAGCTTGCCGACAGATCGAGATTTATTACCCTCTATACACCTTCAGGATACAGACACACCACCCCGATCCATATAGATGTGCGTGAGGGGGTGCCAGCACAACTCTCTTTCGGCCTTGTCCCTGCCGATGATTATACAGGGCAGTTTATCCAGATGTCCGATATAGAAGAGAGGTCATATCTCGACTGGATGGATGACTTCAAATCCTATATGGGGGTTAAAAAGGTAGATTTTGTAGCAGTTACCGGAGACATATGTTATGAGCCAGGATTGAAGATAACTGGTAACACATTCAATACAGAAAATGTTGGTGTTAGGATGGTATATACCCTTGGAAATCATGATTTGATAAAAGGATACAAAGATTCACAGGGCCGCGACTACGGCGAAAAACTGTATGAAGACCTCTTTGGCCCCGTGTGGTACTCATTCAATGTAAAAGGGGTCCACTATATGGTTTCCCCAATGCTATCAGGAGATGCCAAGGCCTCATATACACCAGACGATGTATACAGCTGGATGAAGAGTGATTTGGAGAGTATACCTCAAGGGACCCCTGTGGTCATTTTCAATCATGGGATTTTGGGAAATACCGAAAATCTAGTTTTGAGTACCGACAAACAGACTCTAGATTTGTCAAAATACAATGTAATAGGTTATATCTATGGCCACAACCATGTGAACTACCACTACACAAATAAAAATGGTACTCAGATAATCTGCACCATTGCGCCCAATAAGGGTGGTAACGACCATTCGCCATCCTCATGGAGACTCTTTACTATAAATGGTTCAGAAATGACCAATGAGTTGCACTACTATCCTATCCCAAAACACATTGCTGCAACTGGACGTGTTTCAGGGGATAAGGTGGAGATATCAGCCGTTGTATATGACGGAAAATCTGATGTGGAAAATGTACGTGTCACTCATAATCAGTCAACAATTGATATGACGCGCATAAACCAGTTTACCTGGAGTGCTACAGCCCCATATAGTGATGGGAAATATCAGATAAGTGCCCTTTTCAGCGATTCTGAGACAAGGGTGGAGAGTTTAAAATTCGAGAAAGCCCTTGTGTGGGAGAGACATCTGCCCGGCTTGGAAGGATTGGGAAACCCTATTGTTTCAGGTGATATGATCTTTGTTCCACTTGTAGACGATCAGATGAGTGAAAATTGTGGTGTGATTGCTTTAGACAAAAATAGTGGCCAGCAGGTGTGGTTCTATAAAACATCCGGTTCGGTCAGAAACAACATGGCACTTGAGGAAGGAGTATTGTTTGTGAGTGATGTGAATTCAGTTTTATATGCAATGAATCCTCAAAACGGCGAACTTGTCTGGAGTTACAAATTCAGAACAGACGGTTTGTATCCTTGTAACTCTCAAGGTGTTGCATATCACCAAGGGGTATTGTATGTTGGACAGGGCAGCAATATGACCGCTGTCAGAGCCAAGGATGGTTCGGTAATATGGAAAAATAACAGCGGTTATAATGGAGGTATCACAGATGTCTCTACCTATGTGGTGGCTGATGGAGTGTTGGTCGTTAACTCTTACTGGATTGGCAGATACGGATTTGATATTGCCACCGGCAAACTGATGTGGGAAAAGAGGGATACTGAGAACAAATATAGTACAGGTACGCCTGTTTGCAAAGATGGAAAAGTCTATTATACAGCATATAGAACTTTGGTAGAGATGGATCCACGCACAGGAGAGGAGACCAAGAGGGTAAAACATGGTCACCTCTTCAATACCAGATCCAAAATGCTGATAAAAGATGGAATGGTTATAGTGGGAACCTCAAATCACGGTATGACAGGTTATAAGTTTGATGATTTCTCACAAGTGTGGAATACTACCACCATGCCGGCCCTAATCTATACCTCGCCATACACCAAGAGTTATGAGATGTCTATAGAAGGTGACCCTGTTCAGTTTGGTGAAAACGTTATATATGGATGCAACGACGGTTATGTATATTGTAATACCGTAAAAAAAGGTGCTTATGTGTGGCGATACGAGATGGGTATGCCGGTATTGGCAAATCCTGTAATCGATGGCGATTACCTGTATGTGCTGGATATGGGTGGCAAACTAGTGAAGCTTTCACTGGATAAGCTATAAAGGCATTAAAATGTTTTCAATATTTGTTCAGCTTTCAAGATTCTAACCCCTCCGGCATCTTTTGAACAATTCGCGACGGAGGTGTAGCCTTTTTTGCCGGATTTGGCCGTTTTTGGTGGTTTTTGCTTACCACCTTGGCCGCATTTTGGACTTTTGACGCCGGAGGTGTCCTGATTTTCTCAGAATTGTCGGAAAAACAACTCGAAAAGCAATTCAGAAATTCCAGAAAAATTCATCAAAAATTCCGGAATTAAATATTGCTGTACAATTTTCAACTTTTTACGCTACGGTTTCCTGTTTCCGCATTTCACCGTTAGTTTTGTTCTGTACTATTGGTTTTGTTTCACACTATCAGTTTGTGCAACTCAAAATCTTCGGAGTTCATCAGCTGCAACCGCAAACGCATCTCGTTTTGCTATTGTATTTTGATTCGACAGCTGAGCTGCATAACTCGCTCAGCATACTTCGCTCGAACAGATGCAGCTCTACCGCTGCCTCATCTGCATACAATACGCAACTCGATGAAGTCTGCTTGCTGCAGCTGATGAATTGCAAGATAGAGAATTAACTACAAGGATGGACTAACTTAAAAAGAGGAGGACGTGGATTATGAAGGAGAAAACCTCGCATCTATTAACAAATGTATATAGTCATGTTGTTGTAATTAGAGATACAATAGTTATAGCTGATGCAGATGTTGCTTTCTTATATAATGTAGAGACTAAAAGAATAAATGAGGCTGTCAGAAATAATCAAGATAAATTTCCTAAATCCTATATGTTTGAGCTATCTCCAGAAGAAGTTCAAGAATTGCGGTCGAAAAATTCGACCACAAAAGTATCATCTAAAAGCAGAACATCTCCTAAGGTATTCACAGAAAAAGGGCTGTATATGCTTGCTACAATACTTAAAAGCAAAAGTGCATTAGAGGTTACATTCGCTATTATAGAGACTTTTACTGCGGTTAGGAATCTGAAGAAGCAGTTAATGGATTTGCATCAAGAGAAAAATCAAGAAAAACAAGCTATTGGAATGCAACACTTTGGAAAGGTGTTATCCGATATTGTAATGCCAGATTTGCAGACATCAGAAACCGAATCTACATTGGAACTAAATTTTGTTATCGGTAAAATAAAACACACTGTAAAGAGAATAAAAAAGAAGGGTTGTGATAATGACTGACTTAAAAAGGAGGAGAGATATTCAACTGTGCTGGATACAGCCGATGAGGCCTCGCTTTCAGAGAAGGAGCGTATCCGCTATGAATCCAATCTGAAAGCTTATCGGGATACTATGAGTTGCATTAAGTTTGCTGAAGCAAGAGGTGAAACAAGAGGTGAAGCAAAAAGCAAACTTGAAATCGCCAGATCAATGAAGAACAAAGGTTTGGATTGCGCTTTGATTGCGGAGTGCACAGGCCTGTCGGTTGAGGAGATAGGAGGGTTGTAGAAATTGTTGTTATCTGATAAAAAATCAAATGGAGAAGAATCGCTGAGATTTTTCTCCATTTTTTTTTGATGCTTGTTTAGGGGGTGGGCCTCTTCATTTGTCTTATAAACCAAACAAAAAAAATTATTAACCTATGCTATTATTGAAAAACAAAAGTTTAAGACGGGTGGCACTTATGTTTGTGCTATTGGTCTTCAGCACTTCGTTAATGGCTGCTAATGTTACCATTAAAGCCAAAAATGAATCGCTGAAATCGGTTTTAGAGAAGATAACACAGCAGACAGGTTATGAATTTGCCTATTCAAACGCAATTAACCCTAATTCAATTAAGGTTAATGTTGAGGTGACAAATCAGGACTCTGATGTGTTTTTTAAAGAATTCTTCAGCAAATATGGTATTGTTTACAAAGTTTCAGGAAAAACAATATCTCTATCCAAACAGGATCTTGCAAACCAACAACCACAACAAAAAGATCTTAAGGACAACCAGAATGTAAAAATCTCCGGAGTTGTTCTTGATGAGAACGGAGCATCGCTTCCTGGCGTTTACGTTATTGTAATGGGAACCAAACGTGGAACCACTACAGACATAACAGGAAAATATGAGCTCGACTGTGCTGTAGGCGAAAAATTGCAATACTCATGTATGGGTTTCAAAAATGTGGAGATGACAGTTGGCAAATCCCTCAACCCATTCAAGAACGTAGTAATGGTCGAAGATCTTGTAGCCCTTGAAGAGTCCGTTGTTATCGGTTACGGTAATACACAAAAAATCAAGGATGTTACAGGTGCAATCTCTCACGTTGGTGCAAAAGCTATTGAGCAGGCATCTGTAGGTACAACAATTACCTCTTTGTTGCAAGGTAGAGCAGCCGGTGTAGATGTAATGGTTCAATCTGCATCACCAACATCTCCTGTATCGGTTGTAATCCGCGGTATGTCTTCATTGAGCGGTGACAACCAGCCTCTATGGGTTATCGACGGTGTTCCTGAGTACAGCGCAAGTGTAAGTGGTGATGTTTCAAATGTCCTTTACTCTTTGAACCTTCAGGACGTTGAGAGTATCGATATCCTTAAAGATGCATCTGCAACTGCAATTTACGGTTCACGCGGTGCCAATGGGTGTATTGTTGTAACAACAAAGAGCGGTAAAAACGGTATGAGACCTACAGTTGAGGTATCTTCAAGAGTTGGAATCCAATTCCCAGACTTTAACTCATACGATTACTTCAATGCAGAAGAGTACAGGAAGTTTATGGAGGCATCTATACGATTCTCAATGACAAATAAAGGTGCTCAGGATAATGTGAGCAAACTGTTCCTTGACCAGGATCATCTGATGTCTCTTCACAGAAGTGAGTGGACTGCAGAGGATTTGAAAATGGCGCCAAATGCGTTCTATCCAAACAATACAAAATGGCTTGATTTCCTTACACAGACCCCTGTCCAACAGCAATACAACATTAGTGTAAGGGGTGGTCAGAAAAACATCAACTACATAGCATCTTTCGCGTATAACGATAACATTGGTATTGTTAAAGGGGGCTACAGCAAATCATTCAGCGGTAGGGTAAGATTGGAGGCCAATGTTAACAAAAACATGACTTTCAGAATCAACGTGAGCGGAAGCAGCAGAAAAGCATCCAACAAAGATAACCTTATCGGCACTATCAAGGATGTAAGGCCGGACCTTCCTCTTTACAATGAGGATGGTACTATCTATTCAGGTGATGAGTTTTCCCAGAACCCTCTTCTTACATTGCAGAATACCAACACAAGCGTTGGTGAAAGTATTGCAGCGAGCCTTGAGTTTGAGTACAGATTCCTAAAAGATTTCAGATTTACATCAAGAGCTAATGTGAACTATTCAAACAGTGAGACTTTGCAATATGAATTGAGCAGACACTACACAACTACCAATACAGATGTGGGAGCTTCCAGATCTTGGAGCAGACCTAAATCAGATACCAAAGTATGGGACAACACATTGTTGTATATCAAGAAATTTGGCAAAAACGACATCTCTGCCTCTTTGACTGCATCAATGGAGAGAAACCAGTCCTCTACATACGGAATGCAGGCGGCTCTATTCCCAGATGACCAAGTGTTGAACAGTTTCTCGGATGCTGCAGTACTGCAATATATGAGTGAAACTACCAGACAAACTTCATTGCTTTCGCAGATTGCACGTGTACAGTATAACTACGACAGCAAGTACCTTGCAACAGCAACTGTACGTAGAGACGGTTCGTCACGTTTTGGTGAGGGAAGCCGCTGGGGATGGTTCCCGTCATTCGGTTTGGGATGGACAATCTCCAATGAGAAATTCTTCAAGAACTGGAACATTGATGATATAGTATCATTTGCAAAATTCAGAGCCAGCCACGGTAAGTCCGGTTCACAGAACTTGTCTGACTACCAATGGCTTTCATTGGTTGGATCCAACCAGTACAATGAGGAGCCGGGTATTTACCCTTCAAGAATGGGAAACCAGGGCTTGAGATGGGAAGAGGCCTGGATGACAGATATCGCATTGGATCTGGAGTTCTGGAAATCTAGAATCAGAGCATCGGTCGGATATTTCCAGAAGAAATCAGATTACCTCATCTACAGTATGACATTGCCAACAAGCACCTCATTCTCAAGTATGTCTGCAAACTTGGCAGCCAGCACCACAAAAGGTTGGGAGTTCTCGTTTGATATTGATGTTGTGAAAAATGCAAAATGGCAGTTGACATATCACGTTAATGCGGCAACCAACAACACTTGGATTGACAAATTCAACAACTCTACCAATGAGTATGTTTCAACATATACAAAACTTGCGGTAGGTGAGAAATCGGGCCAATGGTGGGGATATCAGACACACAACAGATTGTTCGCTACCGCAGAGGAGGTTATTGCCCTCAAGCAGTTTACTGCAACCGGAGGCTTCCAGCACTATAGAACTACCAACGAGACTTTAGGTGACCTTTATTATAAAGACTTGAATGGTGACGGTAAAGTTGATTCAACCAACGATAAAGCATATTTGGGTTCTTCAATTCCTAAAGTGTATGGAGGTATGGGATTGCAGTTTTACATTGGCAACAGCCTGAACATTGGAGCAAACTTCTCATACGCACTTGGACATAAGAGACTATGGTATATGGCTTGTCTTGATGCATCTGGTGCATCTGTTGACAACCAGTCAAACAAAATGGCAGGCAAATCTGCAGTATTTGCGGAGAACTCTCCATATGATCCGTCTACATTCGTAGCTATCACTCCATACGGAGATGGCCAGAATGGAGGTTCTTACAATTTCGCTGATTATTTCTTGTATGATGCTTCATATATCAGACTTAATACAATAAATGTGAACTACAGATTGGGTAAAAAACATTTCGGCAATTCAATCGTAGACAATATTGAGTTCTCTTTGCAGGCCGGCAATTTGTTCACCATTACAGGATATCCTGGATTTGACCCTCAGGGTAACTTCTCTGCAAGCACATCACTTACTTCTGCAATGGGTGTTGACAACAGCTACTATCCGTCTGCAAGAACATTTACAGCGGGTGTTAAAATTACTTTCAGGTAGAATTTAAAGAGAGAATTTATGAAAAACAAGATATTACTATTACTAAGTGCGGTTCTGATTTTCGCATCTTGCGAAGATTTCTTGACCGAAACACCAAAACACCAGTGGGATACAAACTCCGCTGTATCTACATATGAAAATGCAACCGCGGCTATAACAGGTATATATGGCCGTATCATGAAAAATGATGCTTTTGGTCTGGATTTCAGCGGACGACTTTGTACAAAGTTGGCCTTGGGATATGCCAGTTCCTTCCAGTATGATTATTATGCTTCATATAAACAGTCAAACTCCCCAACACTAGTTTGGAATACAGCGTATTCAGGAATCAATGCTGCAAACTTTGCCATTGAACAGATTCCCAAATTGAGTGATGATATTTTCCCTACATCAACAGCAAAGAATGAACTGTTGGGTGAGGCAAGATTCTTGAGAGGCTATTTGCACTCTTTGGTTATGCTTACTTACTGCCATTGGTGGACAGATGACGATACAAGCCCATACGGTGTAATTTACAGAACCGTTACAGCTGATGCGTCAAATACAGAAGTTCCAAGAAGTACAGTGGGCGAGAGCTGGAGGCAGATCTTTGAAGATATAGAGTTTGGTGTACAGAATATGTCCAAAACATTCGCTACACCTCGCAAAGTATCCCAAATTTTTGCAAAAGGCTGGTATGCAAAACTTCTTATGGTAAGGGGTGATTTTGAAAAGGCCCAAACTTTAGTGGAGGAGGCTCTTGCAGCCCTTCCTGCTGCCGGCATTTCAATGCAGGCAGATATGGCAGCACACTTTGACCAGGCTTGGGATTCAAAAGAGAACATCTTTGTGAGATATCTTGAGGATGACGGAAACAGAACTTCATACGCAGGAAACCTTGCACTTGGAGCTATGTACTTTGGAGTATCAGCAACATGGTATGACTCCATTAATGGTTACTGGCCTTATAAAGAGAATGCCGCTTGTGGAATTACAAATAATGAAGCATTAGTCTGGATGAGATCAGATCCAAGATGGGATGTAGTAGTGTCTGTATCACGTCACCCGTACGCAAGTTATACCACCAATATGTGGACCTTCACAAAAATCTACAGAAAAGGTCAGTATGCGGGTCAGTATGGATCACCAAAAGATGAGAAATATGCAATTTATTTCATGAGGGTTCCTGAGCTTTATATTATGAAGGCTGAGTGTCTTGCACATAATGGAGCCTCTTATGCAGATGCAATTGCCCCTATCAATGAGATGAGGGCACAGAGAACAAATCCTGTATTGCCTCAGATTGCAACACCTGCAACCCAGCAGGAGGTATGGGATATAATTTTCCAGGAGTATTGCAAGGAACTTATCCTTGAGAACGGTTGTGAATTCTTTGCTGCAGCAAGAATCCCTTACAGCGGCGGCACCTCATATTTGGAGGCATACAGAGCAGCCAAGGGCCAACCTGTTGATTTCAACTTGATGCAATGGCCTATCCCTAATGCTGAGATGATCAACAATTTGGCTATGAAAGGTATGCAAAATCCAGGACAAGAGTAATTTAAAAAAAAGAATTGTTATGAAGATATTAAAACATATACTGATGTTTATTGGGGCGGGAGTTCTATTTGCTTCCTGCGAAGATCAGATGATACGAGAGTCCCAGATGCCCTACCCAAATGATGTTACCTTCAATAAAGAGGAGAACAGTATTGATATTGAGGTACCTGCATTGCAGTTTGTGCAGTTTGATACCCCTTTCACAGCAAGGGCTTTCCATGAGGGTTCAATTACATTCAATGCAAAGAAAAAGGCAGACGGAACCCATATAGGTTTTGCCCTTTCAAACAAGAACAACAGATCTTATCCGTTCTGCAACTCTACTCCGTATGGTTCTGAGAATCCGGATCCTGCGGTATTGAAGGCGGCAACTGATACTGCATTGTACTCTTGTTATACAGGTTCCACTGTGAACAAGTTGAAGAACTTTGCAGTTGTAAGGGTTGAGGGTGAAGAGGCTTATTTCACCATTGATAAACCAAGGGTGGTTGAGCATCTCCTTATCTCCAACTGTACTTTCAATTATCTTGCCCTTTATAATGGAGATTTGGTATCATCAAGATGGGATGCTACAACACAGTCATATCTACCAACCACCACCACCGGTGCAGATGCGGTTATAGGTAATCCGGGTATTCTCAATACCAGCATTAAGGGTGTATGGCGTCTGCCGGATTATTACAACTTTACCCAAGGTGAGCAGCTTACAAGAATGTACAACAATACAAAGAAGACAAACGGCTATTTCAAGGTTACAGCAACCGGATATAATGGAAATACACAAACTGGTACTACTGACTTCTGGCTTGCTGTAAGAACAGGTGTGGCTCCGGAGCCATACAATAAATGGAATACTGTATTGAATGCATGGGGCCCGTGGGATTTGTCAGGCCTTGGTGTTGTAGATAAAATTGTGTTTACATTGGACAGTTCTGAGAAGTGTGCCGATGGTTCATTGAAACTTGCACCATACTTCTGTATAGATGGAATCAGACTTAAATAGGGTGGTTTTGTAGTTAAATTGGTTAGGAGGGTAAGGGCTTTGCTTAACGGCAGGCCCTTCTCTTTATAAACTTTTTATAGACATGGAAAATTAAATTGTCGGGTTAAAATGAAAAGAATATTATTATTGGCCGTTGTTGCATTGTGTTTATGTTCATGCGGCAGAAAGGCTGAGACAGGTTACAGGATTAATGTGGAGTTTAAAGGAGATTTGTCGAGCCAGATATTGGATACTGTTTATTTGCGCAAGCCCGGTGCTGTGGATACAGCCCTTGTTGTAGATGGCAAGGCTTGTTTTGAGGGTAATATGCAAACCCCGGATGAGGTGATTCTTTATGGAAAGAGTTTTGGTAAGAAAGGTCGCCAAGTTCTGTTTTTTCTGGAAAATTGTGAGAATAATGTAGTTTTGACCTTCTCAAAGGGTGGCATCACTGATGTTAAAATAGAGGGTGGAGAGTACCAGAAATTTTATGATTCATTGGTTTCTGCACGTAGGAATATTATGGAGAAGCGAAGATTTGTAGAAGTTCTGGGTGCATACAGGTCGAGCAAAGATGAGGCAGAGAAGGCAAGGCTTCTTGAAATTTGGAAGAGTATAAGTCGCGAGCGTGATTCGGTTTGCAAGGCTATGGAGGATGAGTATATGGCCAACAATCCTTTGAGCCAATATGCTCTTGTGCATTTATTCAAGAATGTTGAGAATTTCTCTGATGCAGAACTGGAGGCAAGAATCGCGGCATTTAAGGCAGTGCCTGAGTTTGTAGAGAATAAGAAACTTAAACAGATTGAGCAGGCTGCTGCACAGCTCAAGGCTGTAAGGGTTGGCAATAAGGTTGCAGATTTTACTCAGAATGATCCGCAGGGCAATCCTGTGAAGTTCTCGGATGTGTATTCTAAGAACAAGCTTACCATGGTAGATTTTTGGGCGAGCTGGTGCGGTCCGTGCAGGGCATTCAATCCTACCCTTATGAAGATTTATGAGAAATATCATGATATGGGTTTTGAGGTGCTTGGTGTCTCTTACGATTCAAATAAGGATGCCTGGGTGAAATGTATTGAGAGTGAAAAGTTGCCTTGGCCACAGGTTTCAGACCTTAAGGGGTGGGGTAATGCAACAGTAAATATGTTCTACATTAAAGGTATTCCTCAGAATTTGTTTGTAGACCAGAATGGTACAATTGTAGGCTATAAGGTTAACAGGAATACCATAGAGCAATTTATAAAAGAGCAGTTGGAGAAGTAACGAAACTGCGGATTTTGCGGTTTAACTAAACTTCATTACATTTGGATACGATATAAAGTCTTGGTTGTGTTTCATTCAGAAGAGGAGAAAATAGAGCTTTTTAGGGTAGTGTTCCGCAAGTATTACAACAATGTTGTATACTATGCGTTGCACTACCTCGATACATACGAAGAGGCTCAGGATGTGGCAAATGATGTATTCACTTCATTATGGCAGCATCT
>JAZNEW010000040.1:0-4440 GCA_045588775.1 Candidatus Egerieisoma sp.
AAATTGAATATTAAAAATATCAAAATAGACAATTACTACCTTCTTGTAATCTGGAGAATCTTTTTGATATATCTGGCATACACCGTTGGCAGGGTGTTTTTTATTATTTTCAACTGGCCTCTTTTAGAGCCTGTAACACTCCTTCAGCTTTTCAGAATTTTTATAGGCGGACTTCTGTTCGACACAAGCGCGATCCTATATACGAACATTCTCTACATACTTCTGGCTTTTTTGCCCTTTACATTTGTGAAAAAAACTCTTTATCAGCGTATTGTAAAGTGGATATATATTGTTGTCAATTCAATTTGCATTGCAATAAATATGGCCGACAGTGTCTACTTCAGTTATACCATGCGCAGAACGAGTTCATCGTTTCTGAATGAATTCCAAGGTGATGTGAAGTTCTTCAAAATCATCTCCGAAAGTTTTGCGATGTACTGGTATGTATTCCTCATAGGGATAGCCATGATTGCATTGCTGGTATATCTGTCGGGGCAATATTCAAAAACAGGAGGAGTTTATGACTGCAATTTGAGCAATGGCATAAAATATTACAATAATAAATCGTTCGGATATCGTTTTTATATCAGGCAGGCGGTAGCCCTGTTATTGTCGGTTCCAATATTTATAATAGGTGTGAGAGGCGGCATTACGCCAACAAAAAAACCTATAACAATAAGTAATGCAGGAGATTATGTTGATCGTGCAATACACGCATCTGCTGTGCTTAATACACCTTTTTCAATTATAAGGACAATTGGCAAGGCCGATTTTACACATCAGAAATTTTATGCTTCATATGAGGATGCAAATAGGGTTTATATGCCTGTGCATAATATAGAATGCTCTGCAGATGCAAAGATCTCTGCAGATACTGCCGGAGTTGGCGCCATAAAACTGAAAAGTGATTTGTCGGGCAAAAATATTGTAATACTTCTATTGGAGGGTTTCAACTATGAGAATATGAAATTTCTCAATAAAAAGTTGCCGCAAAGTTACACACCGTTCCTTGATTCATTGAGCCGGCACTCTTTGCTATGTACCAATGCTTTTGCGAACGGACGTAAATCAATAGATGCTATACCATCTGTATTTATCTCATTGCCAAGCCTTATTCAGTCTTATGCAGTAACTCCATATTCAACAGACTACACCTATGGGCTTCCAAAAATTCTGGACACTCTGGGATACCATACAGCATTTTTTCATGGAGCTCCAAACACCTCAATGGGTATAAGGGCAGTTTCGCGCCTGCTGGGAATAATGAATTATTTCGGGAAGGATGAATATAATAACAACGACCATTTCGACGGTGCATGGGGTATTTGGGATGAGCACTTTTTGCAATATACAGCCCTGCAGCTCGACAAATTGCCACAACCCTTCTTTGCAAATATTTTTACACTCTCATCGCACCATCCGTTTTTGATTCCGGATGAGTATAAAGATGTGTTCAATGAGGGAACTCCGCGCCAGAGAGTAATAAAATATACCGATATGGCTCTACGTAAATTTTTCAGCAGTATAGAGAATAAAGAGTGGTTTAAAAATACATTGTTTATATTGGTTTCTGACCATTCGGTGCTGGTAGGAGAGGATCCTGTCTATAATACAACAATAGGAAATACACGCATACCTATAATCTATTATGCTCCGGAGCTGATAGTTCCGGGAACTTACGATAGTGTTACCCAGCAGATTGACATTATGCCGACACTTTTGGGAATGCTCGGGTATGACAAGCCGTACTTTGCTTTTGGACGCGACATAAACAGAAAAGAATTGCCTAAGTTTGCTGTGAATTATACAGAGGGACAGTTCCAGCTTGTGATGGGAGATACGCTTCTGTTCCGCAGCAACGATGCTTTGAAGGCAGTATATCTGCTGAATGAAGACCCTCTTCTTAAAAACAATCTTCTCGAATCATCCGGTGCGGAAGAACTTCTGGCATCTCCTCTGCTCAAATGGCAGAATGAGTGGTTTGAGGCGTTTATACAGCAGTATGTGAACAGGTTGATTGATAATAAACTTACTGCAGAGTAGTATTGCAAAAAAAAGCCGGATCAAAATATTTTGACCCGGCCAGACTCTTATTTCAAACAAAAACTCTGACTTTTTTTATTCAGACATGTCCATTGTGTGGTATACATTCTGAACGTCGTCGTCCTCTTCAAGTTTTGCAAGAAGTTTCTCAACTTCTGCTTTCTCTTCTGCTGAAAGTTTTTTAGGCTCTGAGGTCGGTATTCTTTCGAATTGTCCCGATTTGATCTCAAAACCATTGCTCTCAAGGTATTTCTGGATATCACCAAAAGACTCGAATGCGCCATAAATCATGATCATATTCTCCTCTTCATCTGTGAAAATCTCATCAACTCCGTAATCAATCATTTCAAGCTCAAGCTCTTCCATATCAATGCCATCTTTAGGCATAACTTTGAAGACACATTTGCGCTCAAACATGAACTCCACACTGCCTGATGTTCCAAGAGAACCTCCAAATTTGTTGAAATAGCTTCTTACATTGGCAACAGTTCTGTTGTTGTTGTCGGTAGCGGTCTCAACCATAATTGCAATGCCGTGAGGACCATAACCTTCATATACAATCTCCTTGTAATCTGCAGTATCCTTTTCGACAGCTCTTCTGATAGCTCTGTCGATGTTGTCTTTAGGCATATTCTCACTCTTTGCAGTCTGAATGAGTGTACGCAATCTTGGGTTGCTGTCGGGATCAATACCGCCGGCTTTGGCACAGATGGTAATCTCTTTTCCAAGTCTTGTGAAAACGCGGGCCATATTTCCCCAACGTTTCAACTTTCTCTCTTTCCTAAATTCAAACGCTCTTCCCATTGTAATTATTTTGTATTTTGAACACGGAAAATATATTTGTTTACCTCATATCCCTCTGGTGATTGAGGATATTTTGATTTGATCTCCTCATACATAGCCAACGCTTTTGCATTGTCGCCAAGCTCCTCATACATGATGCCTGCTTTGAGAAGGTATGCTGCAGCAAACAGATTGTCTGCATATTTGGCAGCCTTAACATACTCTGCAGCAGCTTTGCCATATTCGTTCATGTTTGCATAAGCATCTCCGATACAAGCAATTGCTCTTGCAGCAATAATCGGATCGGTACCTTTATATTGTTTGAAATACTTTATGGCCTCATCGTTATTGCCAAGTTGCAATTCGCAAACACCTGCATAAAAATGAACAGCCTCTCCGGCTTTTGTGCCGTACTCATCAATAATTTGTTTGAATCCAAGTACATTGCCGTCTCCCTCAAGTGCTTTTTCAAACTCATTGTTTCTGAAATATTGCTCAGCTGCAAATGTTTGGTTGATAGCTTCCTGCTGTTTTGGAAGATGAATGAACTGGTAGTACGCAAATATAGCAGCTGCTACGATAACGATTGCAGCGATACCATAAAGCAAAGGTTTTTTGTAAGTTTCAAAGAATTTTTCTGTTTTCGACAGAGCTTCACCCACATTAATTTCGGGTTCCTGAATGTTGTTAGTATTAGCCATTTTTATATAATTATTTTTTTACTATATACTTTTTGCAGGGTGCAAAAATACAATATTTTATATGAATAGCAAAAGATAATTCAAATTTTAGTATCTTTGTAAGCTATGTTTTTAAAAAGGATTTTAATTTCAAATTTCAAAAATATCCGTGAAGCTGATCTTGATTTCAGCCGGAAGATAAATTGCATCTCCGGAAATAATGGAGAGGGTAAAACCAATCTGCTGGATGCCATTTATTATTTGTCCATGACAAAGAGCTATTTCAACTCTTCCGACTCCTACACATTCACTTTTGGCGAGCAGGCTACTGCACTTAACGGCAGTTATGTGAGAGAAGACAATACAGAAGATATGGTGAGTGTGGGTCTTAAGAATGGTGGTGAAAAAATAGTAAAGAAGAATGGCAAGGCTTATCAGCGAATTTCGGAACATATTGGTTCTGTACCGATTGTAATGGTTTCTCCGGCCGATACTTCGCTTATAAACGGAACAGGAGAGGAGAGACGCAAATTTGTAAATTCAATTTTGTCGCAAGTTGATAAAGAGTATTTGAGGAGAATTATGCGCTACAACCAGTTGCTGGCGCAACGCAACAAACTCCTGAAAATGGAAAATCTCTCTTTTGAATTGCTTGAGACAATCAATGAGCGTATGGCTCCGGATGCTGCGTACATATATAATAAAAGGTATACGCTCTGTGAACATCTTCAGCAGCTCATAAAAGAGTATTATGGCAAGTTGAGTGGAGAAAAGGAGGAGATATCTCTCAAATATGTGTCGGATCTGTCGAAATATATCCAGAATAGTGAAGATTTGCCTTGCGGCAATGAAGATGATTCTGATTGCTGCACAAGTGAAGCATTGATCGGATTGTTCAATAATGCAAGGGAGCGTGATTCGATTTTACATTATA
>JAZNEW010000041.1:0-13474 GCA_045588775.1 Candidatus Egerieisoma sp.
AGTATTGGAAGATGCAGATGTGGCCTCCTTATCCGAAAAGGAGAAACTTCTGTATGAGGAGCGTCTCAAACGCCACAGGGATAACCGCGCATGTCTGGATTATGCAATCGAGGATGGTATAAAGCAGGGCATTGAGATTGGTGAAACAAAAGGACGGGAAGAAGGTAGAGCTGAGGGAAGAGTTGAAGGGCGCAATGAACGGAATATTGAAATTGCCAGATTGATGAAACTTAAAGGCTTGGATATATCCATTATTGCCGAGTGTACCGGAATTGGAGCGGATGAGATTGGGAGCATATAAAGGTGAATACTCTAAAAAGTGAATATAATGGAATATAGAAAATGTGGCAGAAGTTTTTGACAACTGCCACATTTTCATTTAAATATCTTAAAATTCCTTTGGATTATACCCTATTTTACAGACTCGTAATTGTGAGGCAAGAAGTTTGAATTGTTCACGACAGCATTCATAGGGAATGGGAATACCCAAAGTTTAGAACCCGGCTCAATAGAGAATGAGTTGCCAAGAAGATCTCTATGCCATGACTGTTTGAAATCAGCCAACTCATTCCAGCGTTTTTTCTGGATGAAGTTATAGATTGAAAAGATACACTCTCCATGTGAAGTTTTCTTCAGATTAAGTATTGCATCCTCTTTTGTTGAAACATTACCTTTCAAAGGTGCATATACCGACGGATCTATCCTTTTTTCACGTAGCTGGTCAAGATAACCCATTGCAGCATCATATTGGTTTGCATGGATTGCACACTCAGCAAGAATCAGATACATATAGGTAGATTTGATACCTGTCTGGTTCCATCCTGAAATCTGGTCATAATCTACAAGATATTGACCATATGGAAGACCCAATGACATTTGGGCATAGTCCATCACAAAATCGAACATATGATTAAATGTAGTCATTTTACTCAAACAAGCGTGACCTTCTTCAAAGAATGCTTGAGATTCAGGTGTAAGGGTATACATTATCTCCCTGTCGTATATAAAGAAATAATCCTCCGGACACTCCAATGTAGTACGCAATATAACAGGATATTTACCACCCATTATAGTACCTGAGAACATTGTTGTACTGGTGTTATAATCCATAATTGCATCATTTACATCAAGAGCATCTTGCGCAGCATCAGCAGCATCTGTATAATTTTGCATACTCATCAATGCCAAAGCTTTCACAGCATATGGACAAGCCTTGCTCATTCTCATCCTATTTATATTCACCTCTGGAAGAGAATTCAATGCTATAGCAGCATCTACATCTTTGAGAATATTCTCATAAACCTGTGCAACGGTCAGTTTCTCTGTAGGTTGTGTAAGATCCCACTCGTGAGTTACATAAGGAATGGCAGGATCTGTCGCTGCAGTTGCAGGGTTATATGCCTTTGCAAATTTATTCACAAGCAACCAGTGGAAATATGCCCTCATTGTAAGCGCCTCTGCTCTTAACTGGTCTTTAGTTTTTTGATCACCCTCCGCATCATCAACTCTCAAGAGTACAGGATTTGCCACTTTACCTATGAATTTGTACCATGCTGTGAAATCACCGTCGCTGTTTGTAAGCTCGGCCATCTCTTCCATTTTTGTATCATCAAGTTCAATAATGATTTTTGTACGGGTTGTACTTGCCTGGCTCAACAGGTTAGGGATATATGTTGCACCATAAATCACATCTGCAGCAACCTCCCTCATATCTGTACTTGTAACGAAGAACTCGGTATTGAGCAACATTTCCAAGTCGGTAGTGGTTGACAGAAGATTCATTCCTTTGGGCTGGATATCTGTAAAAGACTCACAAGAAGAGAACAGACAAGCTCCGGCCAAAAATATACTATATAATAATTTCTTCATATTGTCCATTTTTATAGGTTAATGTTTATACCAAAGATGTAAGAAGATGGGTTACGCAATCCCAAAGTCTCAGGATCAATACCCATATCATTAGCAACCCACAATGCTTTAGGATTATCTATCTGGAATCTCAAAGTTGCCCTATTAAATCCAATAGCTTTCATCCATCTCTCAGGAAGATCGTATCCAATAACAATATTTCTGATCTTTAAGAATGATGCATCATGAACTGATATGTTTGAAGTATAAGACTCAGGACCTTTTGATGTAGAGCTGTAACGGCCGATACCAGGTACATCTGTAGGATTCTCAGGGGTCCATGCGTTAACAAAGTAACTTGGGATAGCCTGTTGTGTCATACCCATGGTCTCTTCCTGTGCCTGTGCTCTCATTACATGACCGCCGTAGTAAGCCATAAGCACGCTTACACTAAAACCTTTATATGAAAATCTGTTATCCATACCCATCACAGTAACAGGATCTCTTTGACCAGAGTACTCCAGGATATCAATACTACCGCTTTGTACACTATGTTTTATAACATCATTGTCGCCATACCACAAAGTCTGGCCCTCTTCACCTTTTTCACTGCTGATACCGGCAAAACGGTAACTCCATACAGCACTCGAAGGATATCCTACTCTATAAGGGTTGCTTGTAAGCTGATAAGCTCTTGATGAAGGATTCTCAACCTCTGTTACCTCATTCTTGTTATGAGAGTATGTAAAACTTGTACTCCATCCAAAACCGTCGGCTTTTCTCTCTCTGAACCAATCTGCGGTAAGTTGAAGTTCAACACCACGATTGTAAAGGCTTGCAGCATTCACGAACATTGATGCAAAACCTGTTGAAGGATCCAAAGTTTTGTTTGAGAACACATCCTCAGCAACTTTATTATAGTAGTCAATTGAACCACGGAATCTGTTCTCAAGGAATCCGAAATCAATACCGATATCAGTTGTGCGGCTCTGCTCCCATTTCAAACTTGGATTGGCAGGAGAAACAACATCACCATAAGGTTGGTTAGTATACTGATTCATACCTGTGGAGGTTGCTGTCATATATGAAGTAGCACCTTGGTAAATATTACCGGTAACACCATAGCTGACACGTAGTTTCAAGAAATCAACCCAATCAATACCCTTCATGAACCCCTCGTTGTTGATATTCCATGCAACACCCACAGACCATAGAGGTTTACCACGGAATTTGGCATTAAGACCGTAAACATCGGCATAGTCTTTACGGAACGAGCCAAATACATTGTATCTGTCATCAAATGTATAGGTCAAGTTTGCATAACCCGACGCATATCTGTGGAACTGCTCAACTACTATACCCATACCATCCTCAAAGTAAGGTTGGAAAACAAACTGGCTTGCAGGATATCGGCCATTCATATAGAAAGGTGAGTTTTCGTATTTAGATAATTCTCCAAAATCTACTGTATGGGTTGCACTGTTCTGCAACTGCTCATCATATCCCAAAATAAGGGCTTTTCTACCGTTTGATTTGGTTTCACGGAACTCAAAACCGCCAATTGCAGCAATGGAGTGTTTTCCGAATGTCTTTACATAATTGGCCTGCGCACGCGCGGTCCAGTATGCGCCATGTGTATTTGTAGAACGCAACATACCACCTGATTTAGGTGTAAGATACGATATTACCCCTCCCTCTTTAATAGTGTAGGCATTCCTTATCTGGCGTGCAAGATTACTCTTTTCATTTGCATACCAATCCTCAGATTGTCTGTCGTCTTCATAAATAAACTGGGCATTTGCAGTAAGGCCATCAATAATCTTGAACTGCAAATCACCATGATAACGCATGTGCTGACGCACTGATGTTACTGTATTATTATAGAACTCATCTTTATAAACCGATCCCATTCTGTAAAGGCCCTCTGAATTGGCTGGATTATCCCACCACTCTTCATTACCGGAGGTGCCAGGATAGAAGACTTTATATGAACCATCCTCGTTGTACATTGTATCGTATGCAGCACGACCCCAAATTTTTCTATGGCCTGAGTTATAGTCATAACCAGCCTCTTTCTCTCTGCCGTAAACAGCATTGATGCTGAATGAAGCAGTCAACCATTTAGCCACATCGTAAATACCTTTATAATTTACATTCAGTGCACTTTGTTCTGCATTGATAATACCGCTGTTATCGTGCTTATAGTTTAATGTAAGGTTACTCTGGAATTTGTTTGAACGGCTACGTAGTGAAAGGTTATACTGTTGCAGGAATTGTCTTTTGTAAATAATGTCTGCATACTCTTTTGCATAGTTATTTTTGCTCAACTTCTCCAACAAAGCATCCACTTCAGATTTTGAAATCTCTCCTTTTGCCAATTTGTGATAAGCCATATTGATAGGCGATAGAGATGCAAGACCTTGAAGAAGGGCACTGTCTGTACTCCCGATAGGGTCTGTTACCTCACCGTCATTATTGAAGTAGTAGTAATCATAGTATTCCGATTCAACTTTTACCTGTTGGGCAGCATTCATATAGAAATTGTCGGCATAATCTACATTTGCTTTATCCCAAACTGTAAAATTTGCGGAGAAGTCGATATCTATTTTACCCTCTTTTTTCGCATTTTTAGTTGTGATAACTATGATACCGTTAGATGCACGGGCACCGTAGATTGCTGTTGCAGCAGCATCTTTCAATACGTTGATGCTCTCAATATCATATGGGTTCAAATCTTCAATTCTACCCTCTACAGGAAGTCCGTCAACTACCAACAACGGATTGGTCTCTGCGTACAATGAACTTGTACCACGGATAGTAGTTTTACCGCCATAAGTGGTAAGACCAGCTACACGGCCCTCCAGGTTGCTCAGGATATTGGGTGTATAGCGCTCTTCTATTTTCTTTGAAGATACAGTAGAGATAGCACCTGTAACCTTCTCTTTCTGGATATCTTGATAACCGGTTACAACTACATTCTCCAACATCACAGCATCCAGCTTCAAAACAACATCCTTAATACCCTCTTTACCTACAGCAACTTTGCTTGGCAACATACCTATAAATGAGTATGTCAACTCATCACCCTCATTTGCCTCAATAGAATAATTACCACTCTCATCAGATGTAGCAAACTTTTTGGTGCGCTCATTTATAATTGTAACACCAACCATCGGCATTCCATCTTCGTCGGTAATGTTACCTTTTACAACACCTGATGATGCCGAAATCTGGCTCTGCAACGACAAAGCCACCTGCTTGCCATTAACCTTGTAGGCAATCCCGGTTCCTGCAAATACTTTATTGAGCAAAGTGCCCACAGGCTCAACACTGCCGGAGTAGTTTATTGTAATTTTTGTTTGCGGATTTACATTGCTCTCCGAATAAACAAAGTTGTAGCCGCTCTCCTTAGTAATGGCAGCCAACACTTCCTTAAGTGGTGCATTGTTGAAATTCAGCTTTAAATTTTGTGCATAAGCCATTGATGCACAAGACCAAATAAAGATATTAAGGAGCAAGAAGGCCCTTAATTTTCTTGTGAAATTCTGTTTTTTCATAGGCTAATACTTTTTGGTTATTTTAAACTTATAACAATAGGAACACACCAATATGTATTTACCCTTTCAGAAAAAGCAGTTTTTAACTCTATCTGTTACTTTACCTTTACGATATTATCCTCTATGCTGTAGCTGATACCGGTTGAGAATTTGAGCAAATCCATTATGTGAACGATAGATTCTGTTGTAAAACGGGCTGTAACCGGTATATCGAGTCTGCTTGAATTTTCTATTCTAATCTGCAGGCCGTGCCATCTTTCAAGTATTTTGGCAACCTCGCCAAGCGGTGTTGAATCAAATGAAAGGATACCATCTTTCCACTCGCAAACCTTCTCTGTATCCACTTCATTCTCAAGAGTTGCAATCTGCCTGCTCTCTTCAATTGTATATGTCTGGTTTGGAGCTATATCCCTAACCAGTTCTTTTCCGTTCACATTCTCAACTATTTTTATAGAACCGCTGATCAGGGTAGCTTTTGCATTGTTGTCGTTGTTATAGGTCTTTATATTGAAGGTTGTGCCGTATACAATCACTTTAAAATTCTTGTTGCATCGGATAACCATAGGGTGAATGGAGTCTTTCTGCACTTCAAAATACCCTTCACCGGAAAATTCTATATTGCGGGTGGCTCCGGTAAACTTTGCAGGATATGTAATGCGGGAATCGGAATTGAGAATAACTTTGGATCCGTCGGGCAAAATTGTTTCTCCTTTGATTCCCTTAGCTGTGTAGAGAGTATTTACAGACTCGACAGCAAGAGAAGATGCTGGAATTTCTGCAACACTCTCCGCCTCTGCAGGCAATCCCATACGATAATTCCACAAATTCAATGAAAGAAGCATTATCACAACGGCCACTGCACTCCACGACACCAGCCTGTATATCAGCCTGCGATTGTTTCTTTTTACTGAAACCTGCTGTTCATCCGCCCAGAGCGGAGTCTCCGACTCTTCCAGAAGCCGCCTTTGTATGGCATACTTCTTAAAATCGGCATACTCGGAATCTGTAGCTTCGCTGTCGGGCATATTCTCATGGACATAAATATTCTTCAACTCCAGAAGCATCTGTTTGAATTGAGGATTGCGGGCAGCCTCCTTCAATACAAACTCCTGCTCCTGAGGGGAACATTCGCCTTGAATGAATCTTGCTATATAATCTTTTTCTTCCATAACAGCCATTCTGCTATATAAACAATCGTCAACAGTTTTTCCCTTATATCAAAATTTGATTTCTCCCTCCCCATTTGGAAAATACTCTACAAATACTCCCCTCAAAATACTGAGAGCCAAATGCATTCTATTCTCCACTGTCTTCTGCGAAATATTTAAAATATCTGCAATTTCTTTATACTTGAGATTCTGGTTGCGGCTCATCAGGAATGTTTCCCGCACTGACTGGGGCATTTTGTCAAGCCCCTCTTTAAAGAGCTTTGTAACCTCTCCGGTATAGAGAGATGTTGCAGAAGCATCCATGAGAGCATCTATATCAAATTGACGGAGCGTATATTTCTTTTTTTGATAACTGAAAAAGGCCGTATTGTAGCTCTCCTTCCTCAACAAATTGAGCGACAGCCTCTTTGCTATAACCAACAGAAACGGAAGCGGTGTGGTATCATTGAAATTGACATCATCTTTATGTTTCCACAACTGATAAAAGACATCCTGAGCTATATTCTGGGCCTTTTCCATATCTTTTGTATAGCTGTATGCATAGTATACAACTTTATGAAAATATTGCTTGAATATTTGCTCAAAATCCTCTTCGGTTATATGTAAAAACGATTGCGCCACAGTATAAACTTATGAGGCGGCAAATGTACAAAATTTATCATATGCAGTTTAAATCTATTTTGAATAATTTTGAACTAAATAACATACCTTTGCAGTTGTTTTAACCGGCATGCAGTTGTAACACCCTAACAGTAACACTATGAACAGAAGTCTTATACTTCCCATTGCCATACTTTTCGGCCTTTTATTTCACCAATGGTGCAACACCCTGGTACTTATTGTGCCATACCTTATATTCACCATCCTGCTGCTTAATTTTACAGCTGTGGATATCCGCAAATTGAGGCTTTTAAAAATGACGGGCATGAACATATCACTCTTGCTGTTCCAGATTATTGTGAGTCTCGGCGGTTATCTGCTGGCAAAGTCGGTTGGTGGCGACGAGATAGTTGCCGAGGGTGTTCTGATAGCTGTACTGTGCCCTGTTGCCGCCTCTTCAGTTGTAATTTCCTGTATTCTGGGGGCAAATAGGGAGACTGTTACCGCCCATGTGATTTTGGGGAACCTCATGGTTGCGATTGTTGCTCCAATCTATTTTTCATTTATAGGGTTGCAGCAGTCGATGCCCTTTTTAGAGTCGTTCTGGCTTATTCTCAAGCGGGTAAGCCCAATCATTGCATTTCCATTCTTTCTGGCACTTGCTCTACAAATCTGGATTCCGTCGGCAAATAATTTTATAAGCAGATACAAATCATGGTCGCTCCATTTATGGGCTTTGGCACTTGCAATTACGCTTGGACAGACAATCAATTTCATTTTCTTGCATGGCAAGGAGAATTTGCACAGCATAATAATATTGGGAGTCATTTCGATATTCATCTGTGCAATACAATTTGGTCTGGGAAAACTTATAGGCCGCAAATATGGAGATATTGTGGCAGGCGGCCAGATGCTTGGGCAAAAGAACTCGGCCCTGGGCATCTGGATGGCCAACATCTATCTCAATCCACTTGCTTCTGTATCAATAGCACTCTACTCCATCTGGCAGAATCTTTTCAACAGCTGGCAGATGTATATGCACGAAAAGAAGGCGAAGAAAAACCGGTGATTCTTAAGAAACTTACTTTATAAATACATATTTGAGAATAAAGAACACCGCTATTATATACATGGAAGGTGTGAGTTTCCCGTAGTTGCCACACAAGAAATTGATTACAACATAACTGATCATACCCAACAATACACCCTCTGCTATAGAGTATGTAAGCTGCATCATTATCATTGCTATAAATGCAGGAATCGACTCCGCATAATCATCGAATGGAATCTCCTTAACGGAGCTGTTGCAGCTGAGGGTATTGCCAAAAAGAGTGGTGAGAAAAATAGCGATATTGCAAAACATACTGCAATCACAAACGATACCAGGCCGGTACGTCCTCCCTGTGCCACACCTGCAGCACTCTACACATATGTTGTTGTTGCCGAAACTCCCATACATGCACCTGCTGTTGTTGCTACAGCATCGGCAAGAAACGCCTGCTTGATACGGGATATTTTTCCGTCGGGCCCAACCATACCTGCTTTAAGACATACTCCTACAAATGTTCCCATTGCTCCAAACATATCAATAAACAGGAATGTAAGGACTACAACAATCATATCTACACTAAATATCTTGTCCCACTCGAATTTGAATACAATATCCGAAATCGGTTGTGGAGCTGAAACAATTCCATCCCAATGTGTTATGCCCAATGGTATACCTATTGCCGAAGTTATAAGTATTCCCAGCAACATTCCCCCTTTTATATTCTTTACCACCAACCAGCTTGTTATTACCAGACCAACTATTGCCACCAATGTTGATTCGTTGTTTACAATGATACCGGCATTCTGAAGGCCTATAAAAGCTATGAACATTCCAATTCCTGCACTTATGGCAGTCTTCATCGTATGAGGAATCGCATCAACAATTGCCTCCCTTATGCTTGTAACGGTGAGCAGTATAAATATCAGACCTTCAATAAATACAGCTGTAAGGGCAAACTGCCATGTACAACCCATTCCCAAACATACTGTATATACAAAAAAGGCATTCAAGCCCAAACCGGGTGCCAACCCAAAAGGCATCTTGGCAACCAACGACATTATCAATGTTCCAATAATTGCAGCCAAGGCCGTTGCAGTAAAAACAGCGCCTGAAGGCATCTCTTCGAGTACTGCAAACATTTTGGGATTTACAGCAAGAATATAGGACATTGTCAGGAATATTGTAATACCTGCCAGAATCTCGGTCTTTACAGTGGTCTTTGATGAATCAAAGCCAAAAAGTTTTCAAGAACAGGGGCATCATTTTAAATTAAAGTTCAGATTGGTTACAAATATAAGAATGATTTATCTATAATGTTTTATCTATTTTGTAGGTATATCTCCCTATTTCAGGAACATTCCTGCAAATTTCAAAAACATGGCTCCCCTCCTGCAGATTGTATTCATTGGAAAAACGGTCATATATATTCCTTGCAACAAGTCCCATTGTCATACGGAGATTTATCTCCACAACCGGATTGAAACGGTAAATTCCGGCATCTGCATCCACATCCGTATTTAAACGATTAAAATCGGTATATACAAACTGGTCCACTCCAATAAAACCATCATATTTGCCGGCAATTCTCTCTTTCAGGAACTCCATTATTGCAAAACGCGATTTTTCCAATAATGCGGCCGGAACATAACGGGAAATCTGTTTCTCTATAAATTCATTTGATGCCAGAATATTGCCCCGATAGGCCCCGTTTTGGGTATAAAAGAGTGAATAGCCAAAAAATTGCACACCGCTAACTTCTCCCACACTATTTGCAGCACAACTTCTGAAGAGCATTGCAAACTCCAGCACAGGCCTCACTCTCTTTTCAACGACAACATATCCGTGTCTGGCAATCAGATTACGGCACCAGCCGGCATCGCTATGCGAAAGAGAACCGGAGACAAACCTTATTCCCTTTCCGCTTCCCGAGAGCGGTGCTTTGAGTACCACATTTCCACAGCGTTCCAAAAATATTCCGGCCGCCTCTACAGATTTTGCTGCAATACGATAATCAGCCGGAGCCACAATCTCCTGCTGCATATTTACATCGCCACAGCTTTTGCCCAATGCTCTGTTTACATATCCGAGAGCCTCTAAAGCCACACTTCTGTGAGATAACTCTGTGATCTGTGCTATCTGTCCGATTGTGGGCAAAAGATCGGAAGAATATCCCTGTTTTACGAGTCTGTTGATCAGGACTGAATTCCAACCCCAGGGCACAATTTTCTTTACCCGTGCAATATCCTCACCTCCCCATCTGTTTTTGTCAATCCCCACATCAGCATCAGCCTCTTTATCAAGCCCTTGCATAAATTTCACAAGAGAAGCACAATCACGCCCAAACGCCAGGGCGCTCTCAGGCGGAACAAAATGGATATCTCCATTTGCAAGACACAAATCATGCTCGGGATTAAAAATATACATCGGCAACATTAATATAGTATCTGCAAAAATAGTTATGTTTTTCTAAAAACTGTTTCTTATCTTTGCATACATCCCTTTTACACTTACTACTCTATTCTCATGAAAAGCCTGCTAAAGAAGAAATATATTGTTCTGGCACTGCTGTTGGCAGCTGCCGCAATATTGGCCATTAACCTTGCAGGCAGCGGCAGAAACAGCAAAAAGAATAAAGAAAGTGAGAATAGGGTCTCTATAAACATGCTCCTCGACAACTCAATGAGCGATTTTCCGCAGACAAAGAAATTTGATGCAGCAATTTTGCGTTTTATGAGGCAATGGGGAATTAAAGGCGGCTCGTTTGCCATTATGCGCAACGACAGCCTGCTTTATGCAAAAGGATACGGCTATGCCAACATCCAGGACAGCACAGAGTGCGATGTCAGACACATCTTTAGAGTGGCATCTGTTTCGAAACTCATTACAGCTGTGGCAATTATGAGACTACACGAAACAGGATTCCTATCGGTAAATGACCGGGTATTTGGAGAAAATGGAATTTTGAACGACACAATATTTTTGAATTTCAGAAGCAAACATATCCAAAAGATAACTGTTGAGCATTTGCTGCGCCATACGGCAGGATTCTCAAATCCGCATGGTGATGCTGCGTTCAATCCCGATCTTGTGGCCCGATGGTTAGACAGAGAACTTCCTTTGAGCATGGATGATATGGTTGAATATGCCTCGCGCAACAAACTGAGGGCACGTCCGGGCGAGTGGTTCGACTACTCCAATCTGGGATACATTGTATTGTCGAAAATAATAGAAAAGACCTCAGGCATGCCTTATGAGCAATATGTAAAAGACTCTATCCTTGCCCCTGCAGGGTGTTACGACATTCACCTGGCCGAAAACTTTTCTGAGGGGTTCAAAGAGAATGAAGTGCATTATTACGAAGTAAAAGAGGCTGAACCTGTACCGGCTTTTGATGGAAGCGATACACTTGTAATGAAAAGTTTGGGAGGCAATAATGTGCGGGGATTATATGGAGCCGGCGGTTGGGTTGCATCACCGGTTGAACTGCTCAAATTTATCTCGGTCATAAACAAATGCCCTGTAAAACAGGAGTTTCTCACAGACAAGAGCATTGATTTCATGACACTTTCAAACAAAAAGTACAGACCGGCAGGATGGTCGAGTGCAAATTCAAAAGAGTGGCACAGAACAGGGTCAATGGCCGGAACCAGTGCAATGATAAAGGTTCAACACAATGGCTACTCATGGGTATTTATATCAAACAGTTCGTCATGGACCGGCCCTAAACTTGCCCGCCAGATGAATGGAAGCATTTCGAGAGCCGTATCGCGTGTAAAGGAGTGGCCCAAAAGAGATCTGTTTGAAATAGAGGAAATTGGCAAAAGCCCGACATCCGACTGAATAAATAAAACAAACCGGAATAACCGGTCATTCCACCACTTACTATGCAAGAGAAAAGAGTAATAAAATATTGTGCTTTGGGAGATTCCATCACATACGGATTTATTCCACGCAACTACCCGGGCTACCCCGGGCAACTCGAAAGCTATGCAGCATTAGCTGCAAAAAAACTTGGCTTTGATTTCTACAACTTCGGAATATCTGATTCCACAATTGCCAATCTTGCCGGACACGACCCTATGTGCCTGCGCTATGCAGATATGCCTGATGATGCCGATATAATAACTGTTATGGGCGGCACAAATGATGTTCGCTGCGGAGTTCCACTCGGCAAGATGAGCGACCGTTGCAATACAACTTTTTACGGAGCACTGCACACCCTCTGTCAAGGACTCCTATCAAAATATATGGAGAATTCAAAATGTGTCGGAAATATAGAAAATTTAAATGAAGAAAATCTTAAAAAGAAGATAATAATCCTAACTCCCATAAAACTTCTTGATGCCGACAAATCCTCTTTACCAGACACTCCCCAAAACAATTCGGAATCCCTTTACAAATGGGACTCATGGATTGCTGCCATAAAAGAGGTTGCCGCATTCTACTCACTTCCTGTTCTGGATATGTATAATAACAGCGGCATAAATCCTCATCTGAACCGAACCATAAAGGGATACGAAGATGGTTACTTCGGCTATTACAATCCATTAATAACCGACGGCACCCACCCCACTCAAGAGGGCGCGGAACTCATGGCCCAAGCCCTGGTAAAAATGCTCCGCTCCAATTTATAGCAGACCATCATCAAAAAAGTTGGATACCATCAAAGTTCCAGATGTTTTGAAAGTTACCTTGATTAACTTTAATTTGAATTTGAATTTCAATTTTTATCAATTCATCATGTACATCCATTACACAGCTCTTCTAATGTAAAGAAAAGCCATGTATAGGCATAAAAAAAGGACAGGAGATCCCTGTCCTAAATACTAATTTTATGATAGGTTATTTACAAAAATTTCGTATAAACCAATCTATTCCCCAAACTATAAACCCCACAACCATACACAGAAAGAAGACTATAATAAAAGTCCCAAACTTACCTGTAAACACAGTAAAAAATAAGCCGCCTACAAGTGAAGTTATAATTATAGCATTTATCTCTGGAAAAATCTAACGAATGAAGGAAAATGATGATGGCGGCACTGGTGTTCAGTGACTTATGAGGACTTTTGATGAAAGCCTCGCCGATGTAAAAGTGCAAGGAAATGAAAGGTAATGAAGGCGGAGGGTTTTCAAATCATTACCCGATAACGAGGTAAGTATATAGGTCGTTGGAGTTTATTTCTATTCTCTGCCACATTCTGCATAACAGTGTACAACTCGCTGATAACTAATTTTGTAACCAAAAA
>JAZNEW010000042.1:0-47960 GCA_045588775.1 Candidatus Egerieisoma sp.
ATTGCCTCCCATTATCGTTTTTTTACAGGTACATTTCTCAGAAGATTCCAACTCTTCACCTCTTTTTCCAGATCTTTTCTGGATATTTCTCCGGTGAGATATTTTTCCACCAACAAAGAGGCTATCGGGGCAGCCCAAGTTCCTCCGAATCCGGCATTCTCAATATATGCCGCCACTGCGATTTTTGGATTCTCTCTTGGTGCAAAGCATATAAATACGGCATTGTCCTGACCATGCGGATTCTGTGCAGTTCCCGTTTTTCCACAAATATCCAGCCCCTCAACATGGGCCCGACGGGCAGTACCACCCTCTCCCGGCTTGCTGTTTACTGCCAGATACATTCCATCTATAATTTTGTGGAAGTGGGTTGTATCTACCAGTGTATAATGACGCTCGCTAAAACGGGCATTAGCTGCCGAGTCAGGCGTATTCTTAACCATGTGCGGGATGTAGTAGAAACCACGGTTGGCGATTGTGGCTGCAAGGTTTGCAAGATGCAGTGGAGTTGCGCCCATTTCGCCTTGTCCGATGGAGAGCGATATTACGGAGAGTGATTTCCAGCGGCCTTTGCCATGTATTTTGTCGTATGTTGAGGTGGTTGGCAAATTTCCGCCCAATTCTGCAGGAAAATCACTGCCAAGTTTTTGCCCGAATCCAAAACTTGCAACAATCTCTCTCCAGCGGTTGAAGGCCTCCGAAACGCTTCCATATTTTTTATTGTCGAGAATATCTCTGAAAATGCTGCAATAGTAGGCATTGCACGACATCATTACCGATTGTGTAAGATTCACCGGCGACAAATGGGCATGGCAACCGACCTTCTTGCCTGCGGCATAATGGTAGCCCATATTGCAGGAGATTCGTGTTTCCGGAGTAATAACCCCCTCCTGCAGAGCTGCAAGGGCATTTACAAGTTTGAATACAGAGCCTGGAGGGTATGCCGACATTACCGCCCTGTTGAACATGGGCTTGTAGGGGTCGGTTACAATCTCCTGATAATATTTGCTGATATTGGCAAGTTTGTCGATATCGATGCCGGGACTCGAAACAATGCTCAATATCTCTCCGGTAGATGGTTCTATGGCTACCAGACTCCCAACTTTATTCTTCATGAGTTCCTCGCCATATTGCTGGAGATTGCCATCTATTGTTGTGATGATATCTTTTCCAGGAACGGCATCCAGGTCATATTTGCCGTCGGCAAAGCTCGATTGTATGCGGTTGTGTACATCTCTGAGCAGTATGCTGTAGCCCTTTTCTCCTTTAAGCACCTCTTCGTATGCCTGTTCCAGACCGCTGGCTCCCACATAGTCGCCCCGTTTGTAATCGGGGTTACGTTTGAGGAAGTCGTTGTCTACCTCTGTGAGGTATCCAAAGAGATTGGCTCCTGCTGCAAACGGATAGTTCCTTGAGGTTCGGGGCAATCCGCTGAATCCCGGGAATTTGTATGCCTGCTCTGCAAAGATGCTGTATTGCTGGCTCGATACCTGTTTGAGGAAAGTTATGGTCTGATATCCGATTTTGTTGCGGTTTTTCCTGTATTCTTTCATCTTTTCCCTCACAAAAAGGGAGTTGAGCGAGAATATGCGGCACAAGGCAGCGGTGTCGAACTCCTTTACCTCGATAGGGGTAATCTGTATATCGTAGGTATTTTTATTTCCAACCAGAATATTATTGTTCCTGTCTAAAATGAGTCCTCTCACAGGGTATCTCACAAGATATTTGAAAGCATTGTTTTCTGCTGTAATCTTGTACTCTTCGTTAAGTATCTGTAGGTTGAACAGCTGGAAAATGAGAATCAGTCCAACGGCCAGAACTCCGGCTATGAGAATGTTTTTTCTGTTCACAGCAATTCCTCCTATCTGAAAATTTGAGCATTGGCACTCTTCCACAGCAGCAGTGCCACAAGTGTATTTACAACAACATTAAGAAGAAAACGCGCTGCTGTATACAGGAATGAGAAGTAGCCCCATGAATCCAGCGTAATATACAGTGCAAAGAAAATGGCGTAGGAGAGTGCTGTAATTATGATGAATTGGGTAGTGGCAATTTTGAAGGTGCTTAATTCAGTTATGTTTTCGAGCGTTGTTTTGCTGATTACAAGCCTGAATATAAAGGGTCTGAAATATGTGAGAGCAACTGCGGCTGCGGCATTAAGGCCCAATACTCCGTCGGAAGTAATGTCGATAAGCAGACCGAATCCAAAGGCGGTGAACATTGCCGCAATGCGGTTGTAGTTGTATGGCAGAATGATAAGCAGAAGCGGAAATACAGCAATATAGAGTATAGGCCATATATTTATATAACCACTTGCCAATAGCTGGATAAGGAAGAGGAATACTCCCAATATTATATATTTCAAATTATTCATCAGCTATTTTATTATTGCCTTTTTCCGACAAAGTTCCTATTTCATTAAAATGGTTATTCTTTACCACTATCACATAATCCAGCATCCTGAAATCCTGCAGAAGTCTCACTTTCACAGAACGGTGCATGCCATTCACTATTTTGGAGGATTCTGCAATGCCCACAGGGATATCCGGAGGAAAAAATGATGAATATCCGCTCGTAAAGAGAGTATCACCCGGTGTTACAGTTACATGTTGCGGAATTTCGTTGAGTGTGGCATAGTTCAGATTCTTTCCATCCCACGACAGAGGCCCAAATGTAACATTGTCGCCCACTTTTGCACTTATCTGCTGTTTCTGATTCAGGAATGAGAGGATATATGAATGGTTTTCACTCACAGCTCTTACAATGCCAACCACTCCATAAGGTGTTACAACGCCCATGTCTTCGGTAATGCCATGATTGCTGCCTTTGTTGATTATTAAGTAGTTATGTGTTGTATTGATGCTGTTTTTTATAACTTTTGCCCAATCATAGCTGAAGGAGGTATTGGCAAGAACCCCTTTTGAAATGAGGGATGATGCCAAAGAGTCTCCCCGCATCCCGAATATCTGTTGCCGGAGTTTCATATTCTCCTCCATCAGAGACTTGTTTTGGAGAGCAAGTTCGGCATTGGTTGATTTGAGGCGTGAATATGCCTTGATATTGCTGCCTGTATTCCAGAAAGCAGCCTGGATATTCCGCAGTTTGCCAACAATCTTATATTGCTGCACAACGCCATTGTTGGCAGCCATGACAATGCAGGCTGCCTCAATAGCTATAAAAAGGAGAAACCTCCCCATTGTATAATAGAAAGAAGGAGGTATTCTCATAAGTTATTATCTCATTAGGAATGGTAACTTGTCTGCATTCTTTATGGCAATGCTGGTTCCACGGGCCACAGCCCTGAGCGGATCTTCAGCCACATGGAAAGGAATATTGATTTTCTCATGCAGTCTCTTGTCCAGTCCTCTGAGAAGTGCACCGCCACCTGTAAGGAAGATTCCCTCCTGAACAATATCGGCATAAAGCTCAGGTGGAGTCTGCTCCAGTACTGCAAGTACGGCAGTCTCTATCTTTGCAAGTGATTTGTCGAGACAATGTGCAATTTCCTGACTTGTAACAGCTACTTCAACAGGATGGGCTGTCATAAGGTTAGGGCCTCTTACAATGTAAGGTTCAGGAAGTTCATCCAATTCGGCAATGGCTGCTCCAACATTGATTTTAATCATCTCTGCTGTAACCTCTCCAATTCTGATATTATGCTGTTGGCGCATATATTGCTGAATTTCGGCGGTAAAGACATCTCCTGCCACACGGATGCTCTCTTTGCATACGATTCCTCCCAGAGAGATTACCGCAATCTCGGTAGTACCTCCTCCGATATCCACAACCATGTGGCCCTTTGGCTCCTCCACATCCAGTCCGATACCGATAGCAGCTGCCATAGGCTCGTAGATGATATACACATCCCTGCCTCCTGCATGCTCAGAAGAGTCTCTAACGGCCCTTATCTCCACCTCAGTACTTCCCGAAGGAATACATACAACCATTTTAAGATTGGGCGAGAAGAATCTCCTTTTTGTATTGATCATCTTTACAAAACCTCTGATCATCTGCTCTGCAGCGTTGAAGTCTGCAATTACACCATCTTTAAGCGGTCTGATAGTTTTGATATTGGGGTGAGTCTTTTCATGCATCAGCCTTGCTCTGTGTCCATAAGCAATAGGCTTGCCTGTGTTCTGGTCTATGGCAACAATTGAAGGCTCATCCACCACTATTTTGTCATTCATGAAGATGACGGTATTGGCAGTGCCCAAATCAATAGCCAACTCTTGTGTCAAAAATGAAAAAGCCATTATTCTACTCCTCTTTGTCTATATCTGTTTTGTACTTTTATTAATGTTTGAAGTGGCGTACTCCGGTGAAGACCATGGCAACACCATTGTTGTTGCACCACTCGATGCTCTCGTTATCCCTGATTGAACCGCCAGGTTGGATTACTGTTTTAATTCCCTCGTTGGCTGCAATCTCAACGCAATCTGCAAATGGGAAGAAGGCATCTGATGCCATTACTGCACCATTCAAATCAAAATTGAATGATTTTGCCTTTGCAATAGCCTGTTTTAGAGCATCAACCCTTGATGTCTGGCCAATACCGCTTGCAAGCATCTGTTTGCCTTTTGCCAATACTATGGCATTCGATTTTGAGTGTTTTACAAGTTTGTTTGCAAAAATCAGATCCTCAATCTCCTCTGCTTTTGGCTGGGCATTTGTTGCAGGTTTCAAATCTGCAGGGGTCTCAACATAGCTGTCTCTTGCCTGTTCAAGCACACCACCCAGAAGCGAACGGAATTTTACAGCAGAAGGTTTTACATCCTTGTTCTCGAGAATAATTCTGTTTTTCTTGCTTTTGAGAATCTCCAATGCCTCTGCAGAGTATGCAGGAGCTATCACAACCTCAAAGAAAATCTTGTTCATCTGCTCAGCTGTAGCCGCATCAACCTCTCTGTTTGCAACAATAATGCCGCCAAATGCAGAAACAGGGTCTGCCTCCAAAGCTTTTTCCCAAGCGCCCAATAATGTCTCGGCCGATGCGCATCCACATGCATTGTTATGTTTTATGATAGCCACAGAGGTCTCTTCAAAATCAGAAATGAGTTCAACTGCCGCCTCAATATCGAGCAGGTTGTTGTAAGAGATCTCTTTGCCATGCAATTGGACAGGAAGAGAGTTGTCGGCCCCATAATAAAAGCCCTTCTGATGAGGATTCTCACCATATCTCAACTCTTTGCATCCTGTGATGCTCTTGCTGAATGACTTGGCAGGTTCAGGTTGGAGAGAGTTGAAGTAGCTGAAAATGGCAGTGTCGTAGTGCGAACTTACAAGGAATGCCTGTGTTGCAAAATACTCTCTCTGCTCAAGAGTTGTTTTTGCGCCATTCTCCTTGAGAATTGAAAGTAGTGGAGCATAAGAATCTTTTGAAGGAACTATCACCACATCGTTGTAGTTTTTGGCAGCTCCCCTGATAAGTGAAATGCCTCCGATATCTATCTTTTCAATAATGGCCTCTTTTGAAGCGCCTGCTGCCACATACTCCTCAAATGGGTAAAGATCTACAATTACAAGATCGATAGATGGAATATCATACTCGGCAATCTGGCTCTGGTCTGTGGTGTTGTCTCTTCTGTTGAGGATGCCTCCAAACACTTTAGGATGCAGAGTTTTTACCCTGCCACCAAGAATCGACGGATAACCGGTTACCGACTCAACTGTTTTAACAGGAACGCCCAGACTCTGGATGAAGTCGAATGTTCCGCCGGTTGATAATATTTCAATGCCGTTGCCGGCCAGTTCTCTTACTATTTCTTCGAGTCCGTCTTTATAGTAAACGGAAATTAAGGCTCTTTTTATCTCTTTGATTGACTGCATATTACGTAAATAGCTAAGTTGTGAAAAATATTTTTGTAAAAATAAAAAATTATATGCTATTTTTAATCAATTTTATTGCATTAATTTGCGCAAGATATAAACATAATTTTAACACAATGGAGAAAACGCTATATGTGATCATAACTGCGGGCGGAGTTGGAAAGAGGATGGGCGGAAATATAGCAAAGCAGTTTCTGGAGGTGGGAGGCAAACCCATCCTGCTTAGAACAATCGAGCTTTTTCAGCAGATTCCGGTCAAGACCGAGATTATTCTGGTGCTTCCAGGAGAGTATAAGGAGTATTGGAAGAAGTATTGCATCAACAATAACTTGTGGTTCAGGCATACTTTGGTATCGGGAGGAATCACAAGATTCCATTCGGTAAAGAATGCTTTGCGGTTTGTGCCTGATGGCGCATTGGTTGCAGTGCATGACGGAGTGCGTCCATTTGTGCCAAAGAATATGTTTGAAGAGCTTCTGGCGGTTGATTTGTCGGGGGAGAATGTGGCCGGCGTGATACCTGTGATGCCATCTGTCGAGTCTATGAGAAAAAGAGTGTTTGACTCTGAGGGGCATACTGTAGGGGCAACACCTGTAAACAGGGATGAGTATATATTTGTGCAGACTCCACAGCTGTTTGATTCAACCAAATTGAAGGAGGCGTATAAACAAGCCTACTCCCCGTCGTTTACAGATGATGCATCTGTTGCGGAGAGTAGAGGTTATAAGATTCTGTTCTGCACAGGAAGCCGCTTCAATATAAAGATTACATCGCCCGAAGATCTCGAGATGGCCGAAATAATCTTGAAGATGAATGCTAATTCTTTTTAGCAGGCTCTTTTTTTGTCTTGTTAGGATAATCCTTTACCCAAACCTGACGTTCGATAGCCTGGTCTAAAGAGATGAGGGTTTCGGTCTGTTGCACAGAAGGAATATTCTGGATAGTGTTTATAAGAATTTCCATGAGGTGGTCATGGTTAAAGCAATAGAGCTTCAGCATGAGTGTGTGTTTGCCTGTAACAAAGTGGCATTCAACAACTTCTGAAATCTTTTTCAAGGCATCAATTACCTCCGGATACTTGTTTGCCTCCGATAGACTTACCTGAACAAATGCGCATACATTAAGTCCAAGGGTCTGTGGTTTTACCAAAAGACGGGAGCCTGTGATGATACCCAATTGCTCCATTTTTTTTACTCTTTGGTGGATTGCAGCACCAGAAACACCGCATTCACGGGCGATTTCCAAAAATGGCATCCTTGCATTTTTTACCAGAAACGAAAGAATTTTCTGATCGGTTTCGTCAATTTGATATTTGGACATTTCTTATACTTTTTTAAAATAAGCAACAAAAATATAAAAAACTTTTAATTATAAAGTGTATTTCTGATAAAAAAATAGCCATCTTAGAGGAATTTCACCCGAACAGGCACTCCGATAGTCGTTATAAGAGCATGGAATGTATATGTTTCCGCCCTCTTTTGAAGGAACTTCCATCCACCACCTTTGAGTGGTGCAACTTGTTGTGAATGTGATGCTTTCACCATTTTCTCCCATGCTTACGATCTTCTTCTGGAAATGGCTCTCAAACTCCTGATCGGTAGGAGATTCAATGATGTTTGATGCAATACCTTCGCAGATGTGCCAGATTACCTCGGAGATCAACTTGTTACAAATTGTAAGTGAGTTTTCGCCGTCATTTTCTCCAAAAATGAAAATCTGCCGTATCTCTTGCGAAAGTCCGATATAGCGTGCAACGGTGCAGAGCTCTTCTGCATAAAGTCCATTCGGATTGGCATTGCATGAGAATGGGTAATCTGAGTATCTCACCGAGCGCATATCGATGAAGGCATATTGGCAATTTCTGGTAAGTGGTTCGCACAAAGTGAGATCGCTTCTCAATACGCCAAGCCGCATATCTTCAAAGTAGCGGCACTGGAGTTTGTACAAAGTCTGCGGATTGCATCTGTAGCTCTGGTAGCCTATGAATGAGAACGAATGGGCATACGGGTCTTCAACAATGTTCTCCAGATTGTCGGGAGTGGAGTTGCTGCTGCTTCCGGGCGATACCAGTGCTGCATTATAGGCACTCCGGGGATGCCAGTATTGTGGCTCAGGCAGATTTGTGCCGCAGTTTACAATGGTGGGGATGCCTGCTTCGAGACATCTGTCGAGAACCTGTTTTAATTTGGACAGTGTAGTGTTGGCAACATATACAACATACTCCTGAGGAGAGTAGAGCTTCTTCAGTGACTGTGTTATATCCTTGGTATCGCCAATATTTATTACTATGGCCTTGGCTGCCGGCATCTGTGGCGAAATTGCCCCTGCCGAAATCTCCTGAAACATCATTTTTTTGCAGCTTTTTTCTTTGAGCCCGACGGTTTGGTATTGTTTATGATTTTGAGACACTCCTCTGCAGTAAGGCTCTTTGCATCGGTTCCCTTAGGAATCTTGTAGTTCTCATTGGCATGTTTGATATAGGCTCCGAATCTGCCATTGAGTACCTGTATGTCGTGCTCAGGGAACTCGTTGATAAATTTCTCAGCCTCCTTCTTCTCGCTCTCTTCAATAAGGACAACGGCCTCCTCAACAGAGACTGTGTATGGGTCATACAATTTTCCGAGAGAGATGAATTTGCTGTTGTAACGGATGTATGGGCCGAACCGTCCGACTGCCGCAACAATGCTCTTTCCATTATACTCGCCAACTGTACGTGGAAGTTCAAATAGTTTTACAGCCTCTTCGAGGGTTATGGATTCTATAAGTTGTCCTTTTGGCAGGCCTGCGAATTGTTTGTCGGGGTCATCATTCTCTCCCTTCTGAACAAGAGGACCGAACTTGCCCAATCTCACTATGAGCTTTTTGCCGCTTGCAGGATCTGTACCCAGAACTCTTTCTGCATTTGTATGAACAGACTCTTTAAGTGTCTCTTCCACTTTTTTATGGAAATCAGAATAAAAATCCTTTATCAGATTGTTCCATACGAGTTTGCCGGCTGCAACTTTGTCGAAATCCTCCTCCACTTTGGCGGTAAAGCCATAATCGAGAATGCTTTCAAAATTGTTGCCGAGGAAATCTGTAACGAGAATACCTATGTCCTGAGGGAAAAGTTTGTTCTTCTCAACGCCGGTCTTTTCGGCAAGCGTGCTGTTGCTGATCACACCATTTTTAAGGGTGATTTTGGTGTACTCACGCAATTGTCCCTCTCTATTATCCTTAATAATATAGCCTCTTTGACTGATAGTTGTGATTGTAGGGGCATAAGTAGATGGACGTCCTATGCCGAGATCCTCCAATTTTTTTACGAGACTTGCTTCGCTATATCTTGGCGGTTTTTGTGTAAATTTCTGAGTTGCAGAGATTTCTATTGTATTGAGCTGCTCATTTTCATTCAGTGCAGGCAACAGCTGGTTTTCATCTTCAACATCATGTTCATCATCCTTGCCTTCGAGGTGCAACTTGAGGAATCCGTCAAAGACAACCTGCTCTCCTTGAGAATGGAAGCGTTCTGCGAGGTTCTCTGCCTCAATTGTGATATTGGTCTTTTCCAGTACTGCATCAGCCATCTGGGATGCTACTGTGCGTTTCCATATAAGGGTATAGAGCTTTTTCTCCTGAGGTGTTCCCTCAATGGTGAGGTTGGCTGCATATGTTGGTCTTATGGCCTCATGAGCCTCTTGAGCTCCTTTGCTTTTTGTTTTGTATTGTCTTGTTTTTGAATATTTTGCACCATACTGCTCGGCAATTACCTGTTTTATGCTGTTTATTGCAAGTTGAGACAGGTTTGTTGAGTCTGTACGCATATAGGTAATCAAACCGCTTTCATAGAGTTTCTGGGCAATACGCATGGTTTGGGAGACAGAAAAACCGAGCTTCCTTGAGGCCTCCTGCTGCAGGGCAGAAGTTGTAAATGGCGGAGCCGGTGTGCGGCTGATCTGTTTTTTCTCAATTTGGCCGATATGGAATTCTGCATCCTTGCATCTGGCAAGAAAAGAGTGTGCCTCTTCAGAAGTCTTGAAATTGGTGTCGAGAGTGCCGTTTATCTTTACAGATTTTGCAAGTGTCTGCGGATTGAAAACTCCGGTTACCCTGTAAAAAGGTTCTGAATTGAAGGCCATAATCTCCCTCTCCCTGTCTACAATGAGCCTTAATGCCACAGACTGCACTCTTCCTGCAGAGAGCTTCGGCGCAACTTTTTTCCAAAGGATAGGAGAGAGTTCAAAACCCACAAGCCTGTCGAGGACTCTTCTGGCCTGCTGGGCCATTACAAGATTGATGTCCACAGTTCTTGGATTCTGGATGGCATTGAGAATAGCATCTTTTGTAATCTCGTGAAAGACAATTCTTTTGGTTGTTTCATCCTTGAGATTGAGAGCCTGCTGGAGATGCCATGCTATAGCCTCTCCCTCGCGGTCTTCATCGGATGCAAGCCACACAGTATCTGATTTTTTTGCAAGGGCTTTAAGCTCAGAAACTACCTTCTTTTTATCATCGGAAATTTCATAATCGGGCTGAAACCCATTCTCTATATCAATACCCAATTTTTTTTTCGACAAATCCCGGATATGACCGAAACTCGATTTTACAGTATATCCTTCTCCTAAAAATTTTTCAATAGTTTTTGCCTTCGCAGGCGACTCCACAATAACTAAATTCGCTCCCATATCTTGTATACCCATATTCAAAAAGAATGTGCAAAGTAAGTTATAAAACATCGTATTATGCAAATTTTATTTGTTATTTTTGCATTTTGGAACAATTTTGGGAAGGTGGCAGGGCCGGTTAAACAATAATGGATATGAAGTTGAATTTTAAGATAAAAGAGAAAAAGAGATGGGTAAAATGGATCTGGATAGTAATGTTCTCTCCGGTGCTGGTCATTTTACTTTCGTTATTGATGGTGGGTATTTTTGCAGATATCCCTTCGTTTGAGGAGTTGGAGGATCCAAAGAGCAATCTGGCCACACAGATAATTTCCGACGATGGAACGGTACTGAGTACATTCCATATAGAAAACAGGTCGTATGCCTCTTACAATGAGTTGTCCGACGGATTGAAAGATGCCCTCATTGCAACAGAAGATGTAAGGTTCTACAACCATAGCGGCATTGATTTCAAATCGCTGGCGAGAGTGGTTGTAAAGAGTCTCCTTATGGGGAACAGACGCTCTGGCGGTGGCGGAAGTACCATATCGCAGCAATTGGCAAAATCGCTCTTCCCGAGGGATACCGCTGAGTCGCGTATGCCCGGAGCCAAGTATTTTGTGTTGGTAAGCAACAAGTTGAAGGAGTGGATAACTGCGGTAAAACTGGAGCGGAACTATACCAAAGAGGAGATAATGAGCATGTATTTCAATGCTGTATTCTTTGGCAGCAACTCATACGGTATAAAGGCTGCGGCAAATACCTTCTTTGGCAAACATCCCAAGGAGCTCAATATTGAGGAGAGCGCACTTCTGGTTGGTATGGTGAATATGCCTACCCGTTACAATCCTGTAAGAAACCCGAACTTGTCGCTGCAGAGGAGAAACCATGTGTTGAGCCAGATGAAAAAGTATGGCTATCTCGAGGCGGCGCAGTATGATTCAATAGTGAAGCTGCCCATTACATTATCATATAACAGACAGGATCATAATTCAGGACTGGCTCCCCATTTCAGGGATATGCTCAAGAGGGTGATGAATGCAAAAGAGCCTGTATTGTCGAAATACTCCAGAGTTGAGGATTATAGGGCTGACTCTTTGTTGTGGGAAGAGGATCCGCTTTATGGCTGGCTCAATAAAAATCTCAAACCCGACGGTACCAAATATAATCTCGACAAAGATGGCTTGAAAATCTATACACCTATCAATGCCAAAATGCAGAAATATGCAGAAGAGGCGGTGGTGGAGCATCTGGGTGAGACACTGCAGCCCACTTTCAACCGCGAACTGAGGTACAAGAAAAACCGTCCGTTCGATAATGAGGTGCCAAAAAGTGTGATAGAGAGTATAATGAAACAGGCCCGCAGATGGAGCGACCGCTACCGCACAATGAAGGCAAGGGGGGCAAGCGAGCAGGAGATACTCAAGAGTTTTGATGAGCCTGTTAGAATGAGGGTCTTTGCGTGGAATGAGAACAAATATGTGGATACCACAATGACCCCGAATGATTCGATCCGATATTACAAATCATTTTTAAGGGCCGGTCTGATGGCACTGGAGCCGGGAACAGGATATATCAAGGCTTATGTGGGAAGCGGAAACTACAGATATTTCAAATATGATCAGGTAAGACAGGGCAAGAGACAGGTGGGCTCAACATTCAAGCCTTTCCTCTATACTCTGGCCATGCAGGAGGGATTTACTCCTTGCGACAAAGTTGTGAATGTTCCGCAATCTTTTGTGATAGGTGAGGATATCTGGACTCCAAAAAGTACCGACAAACCGGAGTGGATAGGCCAGACCGTTACCTTGAAATGGGGTTTGACAAAGAGTTCCAATAATATTTCGGCATATCTGATGAAACAGTTCGGCCCGCAGGCCCTTGTGGATATAGCGCACACTATGGGTGTGAAATGCTGGCTCGATCCGGTACATTCGCTCTGTGTGGGATCGGCAGATGTTCCGGTGTATGAAATGGTGGGAGCATTCAATACATTCCCGGGCAAAGGAGTATATGCGGAGCCTCTTGCAGTGTTGAGGATAGAGGATAAGATGGGCAATGTGATTTCAACCTTCACACCAAACAGAAAAGAGGCAATAAGCGAGAATGCCGCATATCTTATGGTCAATCTCATGGAGGGTGTTGTAAATGGAGGAACAGCATACCGCATAAGGGCAAAATATGTTCCGGAGGGGGCTGTCGCAGGAAAAACAGGTACAACCAACGACCAGTCCGACGGATGGTTCATAGGATATGTGCCAAAACTCACCACCGGAGTATGGGTTGGAGCAGAAGACCGTCAGGTCCATTTTGCAAGTCTTGCTCTTGGCGGAGGTTCAAATATGGCCCTTCCTATCTGGGGTATATTTATGAAAAAGGTAATCGACGACGGCACTCTTGGTGTAACCAAATATGATATGTTCCAGGCGCCTAAAGGCTTTGATGCAAATCTTGATTGCAACGGCAGTGATGATGATATGAAGCAGAGCTCAGAGTCTGAATCGTTTTTTGATATGTAACAGGGAGTAGTATGAAGAAAAAGATAGCACTTGTTTATGGCGGAAACTCCTCCGAACTGGAGATTTCTGTGCAGAGCGGAAAAAATGTCGCATCACATATCGATAAGGAGAGGTTTGAGGTGTATGAGGTACTTCTGAAGGGGGCGGACTGGAGAGTAGTGGCTGCTCCAGGCTGGAGGGCAGGTTATGATAATGGAGGTATTGCGTCGGAGGGAATTGAAGTAGACAAAACCGATTTCTCATTTACAATAAATAGCAAAAAGATAAAGTTCGATCTGGCATACATAATGATACATGGTACGCCCGGCGAGAACGGTTTGCTGCAGGGCTACTTTGAAATGTTGGGGGTTCCGTTCAACACATGCTCATCGTTTGTATCAACAATTACATTCGACAAGCACTCATGCAAGCGCTTTCTCGATTTTGCCGGAGTAAAAATGGCCAAAGATGTATATTTGAGGGAGAATCACAACTATTGTGTAAAGGATATAGTAAAACAGCTCGGTCTGCCGCTCTTTGTAAAGCCCACCAATGGCGGAAGCAGTTTTGGAATCTCAAAGGTAAAGAGAGAAGAGGAGTTGGAAGAGGCAATACAGGCCGCCTTCAAAGAGTGTGATTCGATACTTGTGGAGGAGTGCATAACAGGAAGGGAGATGACCAACGGCATTTACAAAAAAGAGGGCAAACTTGTAAATCTTCCTGTTACCGAGATTGTTACAGATAGGGAATTCTTTGATTACCAGGCAAAATATCTCGGGATGAGCAATGAAATATGCCCGGCGCAAATTTCTGAGGAGCTTACAAAGGATATTCAGGAGCTCACATCCAAAATATACAACTATATGGGGTGCGACGGCCTTGTGAGGATAGATTACATAGTAAAAGGCTACGACATCTATTTTCTCGAAATAAATACAATTCCCGGAATGACAGCCATGAGTCTTGTGCCTGCCCAGGTGCGTGCCGCAGGAATCGGTATGGGTGATTTCTTTACAACTCTTATTGAGGAGGCCGACAGAAAGAGTAGCCGGAAGGGATGATCATAAAGGATTTCATAAATGACTTTACCGGAGAACTGGCTTCTCTTGGCTGGTACGACAGCCGGGAGATCCGTACTATGGCCTCTTATCTTTTAAAAGAGATTGCATCGGTAGAGTCTTATAAAATAATAGTATCTCCAGAAGAGGAACTTAACGAAGAAAGCAGCAGGAAGTTGTTGCAGATAACCGCCATGATGGCAACCGGTTGCCCGTTGCAATATGCTTTGGGCTATGAGTATTTTTGCGGACATAAATTTAAGGTGAAGGAGGGTGTGCTGATTCCCCGTCCGGAAACGGAAGAGCTTGTTCGCCTGATAGCAAAAGAGCCCCGGCAGGCTATTGGCAAAGCGGTAATGGAGCCGGTGAAAATTCTTGATATATGCACAGGCAGCGGATGTATTGCCTGGAGTCTGGCGGCAGCATTGCCGCAAAGCAGAGTCTGGGGATGCGATATCTCTGATGTGGCATTGGAAGTTGCATCATCACAAAGTGTATTGCCGGTGGAAAAGATGCAGCAGATCTCGTTTTTCAAGTGTGATATATTGGCAGAGCAGGCACAGAGTGTTATATCTGAAGAGTGTTTTGCAGAGCCGGAGGAGGGTTTTGATGTGATTGTGAGCAATCCTCCATATATATGCATGGAAGAGATGGAGCAGATGCGGCCGAATGTGCTGGATTTTGAGCCCGGTCTGGCTCTTTTTGTACCGGATGATGATCCATTGCTCTTTTACAGGAGGATTGCGGAGCTGTCGGGAAAAATGCTGAAAAAAGGGGGAAGATTGTATTTTGAAGCAAATGAGAGGTTTGCCTGTCAGGTTGCGGAGTATATGGAGAGTTGTGGCTTTGACCGGTGTAATGTGGTGAAGGATATGTTTGGAAAGGATAGAATGGTGTGTGGCGTAAAAAAATATTGCAGCAATGAATAATGGTAGGATTTATTTTATAAATTTGTACCGGATATGAGAACAGGCAGATCAAATACTAAATTTTGGTGGTGGCACGGGATATATGATCTTGTGAGCATTGTTGCGTAGTATTTGATTTGATAAGATATATCAGTAAAATTTAAAACCCAATGCTCTTTGCGTTGGGTTTTTTTATTAATGGAATTAAATGAAAAGGATACCGGTATGAAGACAACTAAGAAATTTACTCTTTCGGAGAGCCAGATGCCAAGGCAATGGTATAATATTCTGGCGGATATGCCAAATGCGCCAAAGCCTTTGTTGAACCCAAAGACAAGAAAAGTGCTGACTCCGGAGGATATGGAGCCTTTGTTTGCTAAAGAGCTTGTGGCTCAGGAGTTTTCGAAAGAGCGTTTTATTGATATTCCGCAAGAGGTACTCACTTTGTTGAAAATTTACAGACCATCACCGCTTGTGAGGGCTTCAGGTCTGGAGAAGGCTCTTGATACTCCTGCAAAGATATATTTCAAGAATGAGAGCATAAGTCCGGTGGGTTCCCATAAGCTGAACTCTGCAATACCGCAGGCATATTATAATGCGTCGCAGGGAATAAAGCATATTACCACAGAGACAGGTGCAGGCCAATGGGGTACAGCCATGAGTATTGCCTGTGAGCATTTTGGTCTGGATCTTAATGTGTTTATGGTGAGAAACAGCTACAATCTGAAACCATACAGAAAAATGATGATGAGAACTTATGGTGGCAAGGTTCATGCTTCTCCGTCGGAACTTACAGAATTTGGAAGGGGAGTGCTTGCCGGCAATCCGGATTGTCAGGGCAGTTTGGGTATGGCAATATCTGAGGCGGTGGAGATGGCACTGAAGACTCCCGATTGCAGATATACATTGGGCAGTGTGCTGAATCATGTGCTTTTGCACCAGACTATAATAGGTCTTGAGGCCGAAAAACAGATGGAAATGGCAGGAGATTATCCCGACAAGGTCATAGCCTGTTTTGGAGGAGGGTCAAATTTTGCCGGAATCGTATTCCCATTTTTGAGGCATAAATTGCAGATACTCAACGGTTCAGGTGTGCCTGGCATTCCGGCATCGGCATCAGAAACCAGGTTTATGGCAGCAGAACCGGCATCGTGCCCTAAATTGACAAAAGGTGTTATGGATTATGATTTTGGAGATACCGCAGGCATGACACCTCTTATACCTATGTATACTTTGGGACATGATTTCCAGCCCGCCCAGATTCATGCAGCAGGATTGCGTTATCACGGAGGCGGTCAGATTGTAAGCCAATTGAAACAGGATGGTTTTATAGAGTCTTACCCGATAGATCAGCATGAGGCGTTATCGTCAGGTATACTCTTCTCCCGCGTGGAGGGAATAATTCCTGCACCTGAATCAACCCATGCGATAGCATTGGCAGTGCGCGAAGCTCTTAAAGCAAAAGAGGAGGGGCGCGAAGAGGTGATATTGTTTAACCTTTCGGGACATGGCCTGATAGAGTTGCAGACCTACGATATGTTCATGAATGGCGAGATATAGAGAATTGCCGTAATTAGTTGGCGGCAAGGGGCATGGCTGTATTTGCATTTACGGTAACATCATCCGGATCTGATGCAGATGCAGCCTTGATTGTTATACGGTACCAGCTTTGTGGCTGGAGCTCAACCGATTTTGTAAAACTCTTCTCTGCTGAATCATTTTTGCGTCGTGCCGAAATTGTAAAGTTCAGAACAGCATTGTTGGGGTCTACATTGAAATAGGCAATTTGAGGGTCATCTTCTGCCAAGGTTGCAGAACTGTTATACTCAATGACTCTGTCTGGGTTTGTCGCGGTACTTGCAGATATTTTTGCAGGGAAGTCGCCGTTTTCGGTGTCGAATATATTTTTGAACGACTCATCAAAGGTAAAAGAGACTCTGGCATTGGCCATAGCGCAGGTAAAGGAGACATCATTGGAACTCCCTTCTCCGATTGTAAGGGTGTAGGAGCCAAAAAATCTTTGTGCGCCTCTCTCTTCTTCTGCAAGTTCTTCTGTAATATTTTGGGCAGAGATTGTGTAAGTGCCAACAGGTATTGCTATCTCTCTGTGCTTGAGCATATCATATTTTCCCGACAGCTCCGGTACCATGTTGTTCATCAGATCTGTAGCATACACAGCAAAAGTGTCGGGAGCCTCTGTAAGGGAGCTTTTTGCAAATAACGAAGCATTATTGTTTATCGACAGGGTAACGCAACCATACTCTGAACTGCATATCTCTTTGTTGCAGCCCATTGTGATTATGGCAACCAGTGCCACAAAAAAACACCTTTTGATATATCGTTCCATCAAATAACCCTGCTTTAGGTGGCAAAGATAGCAAACTGTGTGAAAATTCAGGTAATCCTGAGCCTCTTTTTGTATGTTAGAGGCGGTCTGTGTAGAGAATTCCCTCCAGATGATCTGTTTCATGCTGGAAGATTCTGGCAGTGTAGCCCTTTACGGTATCCTGTGCTGTCTGTAGGGTGGCGGAATCTGTATACGAAATTATCACCCATTGCGAGCGGACAACCGGTGCTCCTTTTTCTGCTTCAGACAAGCTCTCTGCAGGAACTGAGAGACAGCCTTCCCGGCCCGGAACACTCTCGGTAGAGTACTCTTTTATGTAGATATTTGGATATACTTCAAATGGGGCTCCCTCTTTGTCGAATCTCTGGACTGCAACAATCCTGCGCGAAATTCCAACTTGAGGGCCAGCAATTCCAACTCCGTCTACAGTTGAGTCGGTTACGGTTTGGATCATCCTTTTGCACAATCTCCTGTAGGCCTCGCTTTGGATTTCTGCCCCGCTCAATTCTGCCGTTTTGAGGCGGAGGAGGGTGCTGTCTGATTTGTCGGTTACTTTGTAGATTTTCATCAGGTGTGATGAAGTGTCATTTATAATTGCAAGTTCATTTTCTGAGAAAATCTGTCCTTTCTTATTTGAAGAGCATGAGAATAGAGAAAAAACAGATGCAGTCAAAATGGTTAGAGTTTGCAGAGTCTTTGTTATGTTCATGACTTTATGGTTAAATTTTCGCAGCAAATCTACATAAATCTTCTAAGAAACTACAATAAAATCTTTTCAAATATTGCTCTCAAATTTGTCAGATGCCAAATGCCGGCAATATGTGGCGCTAAGGAAAAGTGTAAATTTATAAATGGTTAATAGTTTGATAATATGTAAAATATAAATTAGGTAAGTACAACAGAATATTTTATCTTTGCCGGCTCAATAATTTAATAACACATTAAAGAATGAAATCTAAAAAACTATTACCAAAAGTATGGGGCATCTTGCTGTTGGTTGTGGGGCTGGTTTCCACACTGCAAGCAGCAGAAACAAAGACTTCCAAGAAACCTTTGGACCATTCGGTTTATGACAAATGGTATGGCATTGGAGGTTATGCCCTGACTAAAGATGGCAGGTATACTGCAATTTACAACAACCGTACAGAAAACGACGGTTTTTTGCAGGTAATCAATTTGGAGAAGAATACATCTATAAACATAGACAGAGGTTCTAAAGTTAAGTTTGCACAGGATGACAAACATCTCACATGCTTTATCCGCCCCTTCTATGCCAAACAGAAAGAGGCAAAAATCAAGAAATTCAAGGGTGATAAAGTGCCTAAAGATTCATTGTGCATAATGAATCTGGTTACCGGCACTCAGGTGAAGTTCCCTATGGCAAAAAGGTGTGAATTGCCAAAAGAGGGCGGAAACTTTATAGCATTTGAGGCGCGTATTGAGAATGATACATTGAAAAAGGATGGAGTATTCATTTATGACCTTTCAAAGGAGATGGTTGTCGATACCCTCAAAAACCTCGACGCATTCATTTTCGACAAAACCGGAACATTTATGGTTTGTGTGAAGAGAGCCGACAAAAAAGAGAAGGGCAGCAAAGGGGGAATCTTTTTGTACAATCCTCAAACCGGACAGAGCAAAACCATCATAGAGGGAAATTCAAAATGTACTTTTGTAAAACCCACTTTCTCAAAAGATGAGAATATGATGTTCTTCTATGCCAATACCGATTCTACAAAAAAATATGACGACAATGTGGAGATATACACATATAAATTTGGTCAGAACGGCTGGGCAAGCCACCCGGAGAAGGCATTGAAAGTGGTGTCGAACAGTGTGAAAGGCTTGAGGGAGGGCTTCCGTGTTTCGAGAAACAGAGGCCTTACCGTGAGCAAGGATGGCAAAAGGCTCTTCTTTGGAGTCTCTAAAATAATGCCTCAGAAAGATACTTCGAAATATCAGGAGCCAAAGGCAAAACTTGATGTATGGCACTATAACGACCCTTACATCCAGACCAAACAGAATATGACTATCGGTCAGGATACAAAAAGAAGTTATGTTTCGTATGTAACTTTGAATGAGGATGGCTCGGTTGTAGAGGAGAAGGAAATGGTACAGCTCGCCGATATTGATTATCCTGTTGCCCGTGTTGCTGATGAGTGGAGTGCGGATTGGGCATACGCATGGAGTGGCGAGCGTTTTGCCATACAGACTCAATGGGATTCAAACGATATGTCTGATGTATGGATTATCTCCATGGAAGACGGTCAGGCGAGAATGTTGCTCGACAGTGTTGAAATCAAATCTCTTGCGCCATCACCTGAAGGCAAATATCTGACTTGGTATGATCCTGCAAAGAAAGACTGGTTCTCTTGGAACAAGCAGACCGGAGCAATTAAAAATATCACAGAGAAGATAACTGTTCCTCTATGGAAAGAGTTGCACGATACTCCTCAGCTTGCACCTGCATATGGAAGCGGCGGCTGGAGAAAGGGCGACAAATCATTCTTCATTTACGACAAATATGATGTATGGGAGGTGGATCCCGATGGTGTAAAAGAGCCTCAGATGCTCACTCAGGGCAAAGGACGTGAATTGGGATATACCTTTAGAATGATTCGTATCAATGAGCTGGAGCTTCCTGCAGGCACTCCTGGAATCAAAGAGGATCCGATTGCAGACAAAGAGAGCGTATATTTTACAGCATTCTGCAATAAATCAAAGGGTTATGGCTACTATACAAGAGAGTTCAAAGGCAAGAAACTTCAGCCTATGAAAGAGCTTATAATGGAGCCTGACTTTACTCTCGGTTATTTTAACAAAGCAAAGAACGGAAATACCATAACATTTGTAAAGAGTAATTTTGAAGAGGCTCCAAACCTTTGGGTAACAAAAGACTGGTTCAAGAGCTCAAAGAAGCTTACAGATTGCAACCCTCAGCAGAAAGAGTACAATTGGGGAACAGTGGAGTCTGTATACTGGAAAGGACACGACGGAAGAGATATTGAGGGTCTTCTTTACAAACCGGAGGATTTTGACTCTACAAAGAAGTATCCTATGGTAGTTTATTTCTATGAGAAGACTTCGCAATACAAAAATATGTACCGCAAGCCTGCTGTAAGCCGTTCTACCATTAGTATTACCTATTTTGTAAGTAACGGTTATCTGGTATTCCTTCCAGATATCCATTACGAAACAGGCCATCCGGGCAAATGTGCAATCAACTGTATTGTGTCGGGTGTTGAGTCGCTATGCAAAAACAGTTGGGTAGACAAGGATAATATTGCAATTCAGGGTCAGAGCTGGGGCGGATATCAGGTTGCTTACCTTATTACCCAGACAGATATGTTCAAATGTGCCGGCTCAGGAGCTCCTGTAGCAAATATGACAAGTGCATACGGCGGAATCCGTTGGGGCTCGGGAGTTGTAAGACAGTTCCAGTATGAGCATACCCAAAGCCGTATAGGCTGTACTCTCTGGGATGAAGGCGGATTGGATCTCTATATCGAGAACTCGCCACTGTTCTTTGTGGACAAGGTAAAGACTCCGGTGCTTATTATGCACAACGATAAGGATGAGGCAGTTCCATGGACACAAGGTATTGAGTTCTTTACCGCTTTGCGCCGTATGGGCAAGCAGGCATGGATGCTCCAGTACAATGATGAATCACATAACTTGAGTGATTATACCAATTCATACGACTACACAATAAGGTTGTCGCAATTTATGGATCACTTCCTAAAAGGCGCTCCAATGCCTGTGTGGATGAAGTATGGTATTCCAGCTACCAAAAAGGGTATTGAGTGGGGATTGGAATTGGTTGAGGAGTAGTTGGATTTGATAGTTTTGCGCCAGGCGCGCTGCTATTGGATAATTGTCGGAATAAATTTTAAAAAGATATAAAATGCTAAGAAACTTTATTTGTAAAACATTTTTGGCACTTTTCTGCCTTGCAATGGCAAGTTGCGGTGGCAATAAGAGAAGTGTGGCAGTTGTTGTTGATCAGACAACTTATGAAAAAATTGCATCGGAGGTAGATGCGTATGTTGCCTCTATTGATAACGGAAGCCGCGAGGGTGTTCTTGTGGTAGACAAATGGTTCAACCCCGATTCAATCAAGGCTGTATTGTTTGATATGTATCAGAACAACAACCTTGAGGGCGCTGTTTTTGTGGGCAATATTCCAATTCCTATGATCAGGGATGCCCAGCATATGACAACAGCTTTCAAAATGGATCAGAAGAGAAGAATGGACTGGTCATCGGTTCCAAGCGACCGTTTCTATGATGATTTTGACCTCTCTTTCAACTATATCAAACAGGATGAGAACAACAAATTGTTCTTCTATTATTCTTTGAGACCCGACAGCCCTCAGACTATAACTTGTGATATCTACTCTGCAAGAATCAAGGCTCCTGCAGGGGAGAACCAGTATCAGCTTGTTGCCGATTATCTGAAAAAGGCAGTAGCGGCAAGCAAAGAGAGAAAACAGATGAACAAAGTGCTCCATTTTGCAGGTCATGGCTATAACTCTGAGTCAATGAATGCAAGAATTGATGAGGCTGTTGCCCTTACAGAGCATTTCCAGTTCCTCAACAACAATACTGCAAAACTGGATTATATCGACTATTCATTTGACAAGTCAATTAAAAAGAGACTTATGGGAGCTGTTGCCGACAAATCATTGGATCTTGCCATTTTGCATCACCATGGCGGAGATGATGCCCAATATTTGAATGGAGCTCCTCATGAGGCAGACCCTATGGGTTGGATTAACCTTGCAAGAAACTATTTCAGAGGAAAGGTAAGGGATGCAAAGAATCCGGCAGAGACAAAAGCCCGTTTCAAGGCAAGATTTGATATACCTTCTTCGTGGATGGATGATGCTTTCAAACCTGAGAGAATTTTGGAAGACAGTTTGTATGCAGCAGGAAAAGATATCATGATTCCTGATCTGGCAGGCTATTCGTCCGGTGCAAAAATGGTGATTCTTGATGCTTGCTTTAATGGAAGCTTCTGCAACGATGATTACCTTGCTTCGCACTATATTTTCAATCCGGGCAATACAGTAGTTGTAAAGGCAAACAGTGTAAATACACTGCAGGATACCTGGACAACAGAGCTTATCGGCCTTTTGAACTGGGGTGCATGTGTAGGAAACTGGGCTAAAGGTCAGATGACTCTTGAGTCTCACCTCTTTGGCGACCCTACATTTGCATTTGTTCCTCAAAATACAGAGGTTATGGGCAGCAATGTTGATGTAAATGCCATAATGTTCGATAAGAAAAATGATGTGAACTACTGGAAAGGCGTGCTTAAAAATTCTGCAGAGGATGAGCTTATGTGCGATATGAAGTCTTTGGCAATAAAGATGCTTCAGCTCAAAGGCGCAATAACTTCTCAGGAGTTGGTTGATATACAGAAAAACAGCAACAGCAAGGTTGTGAGACTTGCAGCCTTTAATGCAAACAGAAAGATTGCGGATGAAAATCTTCCTAAGGCCATTGCATTGGGTCTTGAAGATACATACGAGCTTTTGCAGCGTTTGAGCGCACAGTATGCTTCAAAGAACTTTGCTCCGGAACTTGTACCGGTTATCGCAAGAACTTGGTTGGATCCTACAACTCCAAGCAGGGTTGTCTTTCAGATACAAGGCGGTATAGGTGGTTTCGACGCAGATGCTCTTGTTGCAGAACTTAATAAATTGAATGAGGAGAATCCTTATTGGGCAGGACAGGCAGCTTTTGACCGTATTGTAAGAATTGTTGAGAGCGGCAAAAAGGATATGGATTCTGAAATGGCTGCAATAAAGGATGGTTCGATGTCGTTGAAGGATATGAAGGGTTTTGCAAAATATCGCAGAAACAGATTTGAGCCGCAGGCTGTGGAGACATTGGTATACTTGATCAACAATGCAGAAGACCAGGCTTTGAGAATTACTGCTGCTGATGCTATGGGCTGGTATGAGTACTCGTATGCAAGAAAAGATGTTCTGTCTGAGTGCGAAAAACTTTATCAGGCAGAGAAGGATGAGCTGGTAAAGGCAGAGCTTCTTAAAGCAATCAACAGATTGAAATAATTTAATTAACACATTAATTATATGTACAAATTCAAATTGGTATTAGCGGCCATGCTTATGCTTCTCTCTTTTGGAGTGAATGCACAACAGGCATCTTCGGGTACCAAATATGCCCAGATTAAAGGCCGTGTAATTGAGGATACCCCTCAAGGGGAGCCTGTAGCGTTTGCTACAGTATATATCCTTCCGCAAGATATATATACAGCAACAGATATCGACGGTAACTTCGAGTTCAAGAATGTGGAGCCGGGAAAAACCACCTTCTCAATCCAGTTTATCGGAATGGAGAATATAGATACCACTATAAATCTTACTGCCGGGAAGGTACATACTTTCGATTTCAAGATGAAGCAGACTTCATTCAGACTGAATGAGGTTACAGTGCTTGCAGAGAATAGCAAGGCTGGTAGTGCAACCGCTTCAAATATCTCAAAACAGGCAATTGAGCACTTGCAGGCAAGTACACTTAAAGATGTGATGCAGCTTCTTCCAGGTGCAAGTTTGCAGAACTCCAATATGTCTGTGGCAAACAATATATATATCAGAACAATTGCCCCTACAAGCAATTCGAGAAGTGCAACAACTGCAACAGATGATGACCATGCAAACATGAACAGTTTGGGTACTGCAATCATCATGGATGGTGCAGCACTTTCGAACAACGCCAATATGCAGCTTCTTTCTGCCACAATGCAGGGTGAGAATGCCAATGTGGGTGTAGGAGGTACTCCGGCTGCAGGTTATGATATGCGTGGTATTTCAACCGACAATATCGAGAGTGTTGAGGTAATCAGGGGTATTCCGTCGGCACAATATGGTGATATGACATCAGGTGCTGTGATTATCAAAACCAAAGCCGGCAGAGATCCTTTGAGAGTTAAAGTGAACCTGAATCCTTACACCTACTCGGTATCTGCATCAAAAGGTATGCAGTTGGGAGAGAAGGGCGGAGCTTTTTCAATAAGCGGTGACTATGCATACGATGCGCGTCAGCAGGAGATGGCCCACCAGTATTACCAGAGATTCTCATTGAGAGGCTTGTGGACAAAGACATTCTTCGACAGACTTACCACAAATACCTCGCTCGATTTGAGATACCGCAAAGATACCCGCGAGAAGAACCCTGATGATGAGCGTTCTCAGATTGCTTTTGGAGCAAAGGAGATTGGCTTCAGATTCAACAGCAACGGTTCATACTCAACTCCTGAGGCAGGCTGGCTGAAACGTTTGAGCTATACTTTGTCATTTACATTTGCCGACAAGCACTCTTACAGAGAGCAGATGGCTTCAAATGCATATGGCCCGTATTTGATGAGTTCAACTGATAAAGCAATCCTCTCCAGCATACCTGGCTTGAAAGTTTATGAAAGGAATGAAGATGGCACTACAGGCAAGGAGATAACAAATATTCCTACAGGTGAAGAGTCTTATTATGGTTCATACCTTCCATACAGCTACTTCTCAAGGTATGACATTTATGGTAAAGAGCTCAACTTCCAGGGATCGTTGAGAGCCCATTTCAGCAAGATGTGGGATAAAGGAAACAACAGCATCCTCGTTGGTTTCGATTATAAAATGGACGGCAACTTGGGTAAAGGAACTGTGTATGATATAGCAACTCCTCCACAAAGTACTAGTGGCTCTTCGGCATATCGTCCGCGTGCATTCAAAGATATTCCTTTTGTAAATCAGTTGAGTGTATATGTTGAGGATGTATTTACCCAGAATCTCGGAAAGCATGAGTTCAAACTCACTGCAGGTGCCCGTTTCGATTGGATTAACGGCAAAAGCATAGTAACTCCACGTTTTAACGGTTCATTCGAACTTATTCCGTCGAGATTATTCTTGAGAGGAGGTTGGGGTATATTGGCAAAAGCTCCTACTTCGTTGTATCTCAATCCGCAGGATGCCTATTATGAGTTTGTAAACTACAATACACTCGGAGATGAATCACTTGCCGAGGATATGCAGTTGCTTTTGGGAACTACCCGTGTATTCAAAACCGAAAATAAAGATCTTAAGATAGCACAGAACCGTAAAGCTGAGATTGGTTTTGATTTCAAGTTCAATCAGAACAAAATGAACATTGCAGTTACAGCATACCATGAAAAACTGAAGAACGGTTATACTATGGGTACTGATTTGTACAGCGGTTTCCACTTGATACCATATGTGAGATATAAGGATCTTCAAAAGGATGAGGAAGGCAGATATACATTGGCTGTTGATGATGCATATAACGTGTTTGTAAGCCATACAACTCCTATGAACTCTCTTGAAACCATTAATAAAGGTATTGAGTATGAAATTAACCTCGGCAGAATTGAGGCTATCAGAACCCAGATCAATATCAATGGTGCCTATATGTATATGAAGAAGGTAAATAACAACTATTCATATAGTTCAGGAACCAGCGGAAACTCATTGGAGCATCATATAGGTGTTTATGAGAAGGGCGTGTCACGTAATTTTAATGAGATGTTGAACACTACTTTCCGATTTACACACAATATTCCTCAGATTGGTTTTGTAATTACATTGGCAGCTCAGGCCAACTGGTTTACCAAAACCTGGACAGAGTATGGAAACGATACAATGTTTGAGAAATATATCTCGTACAAAGATGGCAAGGTTTATGACTTTGATCCGGCATGGAAAGATGATCCTGAGTTCTCATCTTTGTTTGATACTCCAAGCGACAGAAGGTTTATTAAAGAGAAATATGATCCGTATGTGATATTCAACCTGAATGTATCCAAAGAGATTGGAGATTTCCTTACAGCTTCGTTCTTTGCAAACAATATCTTCAATACAAGACCATTGTATGAACGCAAGATGTATCCTGGTTCGTATTATGAACTCGGTATCCCTACATTCTTTGGATTTGACCTTAAAATTAATATTAAATAGGAGGGATAACGATGAGAAAGATATTTTTATGTATGGCAATTGTATTTGCCGCTATCTCTTGTGAGCAGTTTGACCAAGTAAAAGATACTCATAAAGTAGACAATATCTCAGTAGGAGTGGAGATAACTTTGAAAAAGGATGATGATATCCCTGCGCCAGACAGCTACAAGGTAAAACTCAATAATTATGCGGAGAATATAGAGGTTGTAAAAACAGTAGAAGCAGGGGATATTGTAAAAATCGATGATATTCTACCTGGAATTTACACCATCTCTGTTGCAGGAGAATCTAATGACGGAACATTTACATATAATTTCAATGGTAATTTGTCCAATATTAAAGTAATAGAGGACAATGAAGTCCTTCCATTGGAGATGCAGGCCGCCAAATCCGGTAATATCCTACTGAAAGAGATTTATTATTGCGGTAGCCGTACCCCTTCAAATGGAACGTATTTCAGAGACCAATACTATGAGTTGTACAATAACAGCAATCAGGTTCAATATCTCGACGGACTATGTATTGGAAATATAAATCCTGCGGGTACCTCTTCGATAAATTACGTTTGGAACAGACCTGACTCTACCAACTATATCTATTTCCAGACTATTTGGCAAATACCTTATGATAAAGCCAATCCAGATAATAAGATGTACCCTCTTCAGCCTGGTGAGTCTGCTATAATAGCTCAGATGGCCCATAACCACAAGGCTGACAACTTGAATCCTAATTGTCCTGTAGATTTGTCGAGTGCAGAATTTGAAGTTTATATAAACACAACAGCTTATACGAAAGATAATTCGGCCCATAATATGATAGGTGCGTTCTGGAAACTTAGCACAAACTGGTGGCTGGTAACAGTAAATGGAGGAGCGTTTGCAATATGCTATCCTGATGAGCAGATGCAGAATTTGATGTATGAGGAGGATTATGAGGCGAAATATGGCGGTTCGTGCATAACACCTATAGGTTATAGTGGTACAAAGGGTAAGGATGTTCATATTGATTACGTCGTAGATGCAGTGGAACTGATGCTCAATGAGAGCAAAATTACCCAGAAGAGAATGCCGGCTGTGCTTGATGCAGGTGCTACATGGGTTGGTGGAACTTATCTTGCAAAGAGCGTAAGCCGCAAGATTAAAGAGGTTACAGCCGACGGTAGAGTAATTTATCAGGATACAAACAACAGTTTGGAGGATTTTCAGGTTAATGAAACTCCTGTTCCAAGACGTGACGGGGCTAAAATACCATCATGGAATACATGGGCAAACTAATTATCAACTTGTAATATTAGAGAAATGAAAAAGATAAATATAATATTGATGTTATTTGGTTTGTCTATGTCGTTTGTGGCTGTAGCTCAGGATAATGCTGCAAATGTGGTGAGACAATCCAATATAGAGATGAACCTCAGCCGTTCGCTATGGTTCAACAGTAATAATGCTGCCGGTATCAGTGTTGCACCTTTGAATAAATACAGCATTGTAGGTTTGGGTTATGAAATGGTTTCAGGTGATTTCAAAAAGAGTCAGAATGGTGAGAAGGAGAACACCTTGGGCTTCAATACCAATGGCTCTACAAATATCGGCAAAACATATTTGTGGGGCTCTTTTGACTATAAGAATATAGTTGAGAAGGACTCGAGATTTGTTACCAACTTATATGATCCGCACAGGGATATGCCTTATTATGTGGGTGATACAACTTTGAGTAAATTCAAGAAACAGGTTTATGACCTTAATGTTAAGGTAGCATTCCCTCAGTTGGCGAATTTCCTCACAACAGGTTGTGAGTTGCAATATACTACAAGAACAGGAGCAAAACAGCTTGATCCCCGTTCTGTAACCTATTATCTGACAGTTTCTGCAAAACCTTCATTCTTGTTTGAGATCTCTGAAAACCATCATTTGGGATTGAATGTCAATTATGAGTATCTTTATGAGAGAAGCACATTCAACAGAAGTGATACAGAGGTAGATTGTCCGGTATTTATAATGAGAGGATTGGGCAACTACACTTCGGATATGGTTTCCGGTTCTGTTGGAGTGGGAACATTCTTCTATAAAGGCAACAAAATTGGTGGAGGCCTCCAATATGGCTATAACGGCAACGGCAGCTTCTCTGCCCTGTTGGATGCCCAGTACTCATACAAAGTGGAGGATGTGTTCCAGACTCCTACAAAAGTGGAAAATATGGGTTCTACTGTCCAGAATTTGTGGAGCGGAAAACTTCAGCTCATGAATGATGGCGATTCTTTCCTTAATAAGGTGACTGTTTCATATTTGAACAGGGCTACAGATGGTATTGAATATATTCAGGAGCTCGACCAGTCGTTTGAGGTATCGGAGTGGGTAACTCTTGCAAAATATGTGAGAAGCGGCTATTCGTACAAGGAGGCGGCTGTAAACTATGAAATTTACCGTAAAAAGGGTAATGATTATAGTTGGAGAGCCGGATTCGACGGCCAGTACTCAGACAAATTTGACGAGTATTATCTTCCTGCATCAACACTGAAAGCAGAGAATATGTTCTTTAACATTTATGGTAAAAAGAACTTCAATCTTTGCAAAAAGAGCGCTTTGCTTGCAGGTGTAAATGTAGGTTACAATTCAAACCTTGAGGGCGAATACAATTACAGCGGCTCTTATGCAGACTCACGTGTTGTAACAGAGATGTATGCAAATGACATCCTCTACATGTCGTCTGATTATCTTAAAATTGGTGCAGAGTTGGCTTTCTCAACACTTGTAGGGGCAAAAACATCATTGTTCCTTCAGGCAAAATGCCAATATTACTCACCAAGCGGAGAGGAGTTCAGCAACCGTCTGTATACAAACTTCAGTTTGGGAATCACATTCTAATCAGGATGATAGGATAAGACAGAGTAATGCAATAAACAAGGGAGGCCGGGCAAAATGATTTTGTTCCGGCCTCCCTTAATTTTATTGGCACTGATTGATTTTATTGGTGCCGGCATTAATCCGGGCTTCCAACTTTCTCACAGGTTCCGACAGTGGTGTAAATTCGTATGGAACACCGCTCCATCCTCCATCATAAGTGTTTGAAGATGATGATGTGCCGTATGGATTTGTTTTTTGGATATCCTTTTCCAAGAAAATTTCGAGAACCTTCTGTATTTTTGCCGCCCTTACTGCAGCAGGCTCGCCATTCTCTGTAGGAGTTACCTCTCCGGCTGATTCGAGCAACCTCTTGACAATCCAGAAGCGGCTTGGAGAGTTGAAATAAGGCAGATTGCTTATCATGCAACTTGTCTCCTCCGGTCTCCATACACCATATTTATATCCTGCGCCTTCCCACATTCCAACATGGCTGTAGCCCTCCAATCCTGCAAAATGGGCCCAAGGAGAGTCCTCTATCAGCGGTTCTACAGATTTGTTGAGGTAACATCCGTAGCCTTGCCACTTCAGAATATCCTCTTTGGCGGCTTGTGAAATAGTATCATTGCTCGATCTGTATTCATCACCGAGACGACCTATGCCGTGGCCTCCTATTTCATGTTTGACTGTATTTGAGAAAGTGGTCTGTATCGATCCGGCATACTCGATTTCCAGGCCCCAGGAATTGTCGCCTGTCCTGTCATTATTCTCTGCTACGGTAATTTCAATTGCTCCATTGCCTGATGTAACGGTCTGTTCAGTGGAGCCGGAAGCGAAATAGAGGTAGGCTATCAGGTTGATCCGTCGGTTGTAACAAATTATAATGCCGATATAACACAGCAATATTCGGGTCAGCTTAAAAACGAGTATGAGAAATCATTTTCAAGCAGTTTCAATGTGTATAACGACCGTTGGAAAAGGACTGTTGCCTATTCAACAACCAAGAGCATTACCAGTTATGATAATGATATAGTTGAAATGCAGATAGCTATGAACAAGACTATTGCAGGAGCTACCAGCCAGACAGGAACCAGCACAACTTTCAATAACAAATATATGAGAATAAAGATTATCCCTACAGATGATCCTACCCATTATGATATTGAGTTGATAAAAGTGGATGATTCCGGTTCAAAGAACTCTCCTGCCTCATTGGAGCTGATGCCGGATGTGGATTCATACTTCAATTACAGCATGGAGGAGTTTGTCCTCAATTACAGATGGAAAGACAGTAAAGGCTACTGGATGGAAGTAACAGAAACCGCAACATCAAAATAAAATAAAACAACCTGACTTATGCTACAGAGGATGGTTTGGGTGAATGCCCGAATCATCCTCTTTGTATTTCCTTTATATTCTTTAATAAAATTGAATATTTTATAATAATTCTGCGGTTTGGTGTATTTTTTTATTACATTTGCCAACCGTATTTTCAGAAAAACGAATAAACATTATAAATTTTAACTATTACATTCAACTTTATGAGAAGGAAACTGCTATTGTTTTTAACAGCACTTGTTCTGCTTGTAGGAAACGTAAAGGCCCAACAGAATATTATAGGGCCTCAGAGCAGAGTGGCTTCGTCATTTGCAATTTTTATTGATGACAAGAGCTATGATGCTTGTAAAGATGCCGTTATGGCGTATAAAGACATGTTGGAAAAAGAGGGGCTTGCAACCTATCTGCTTGTTGCTGATTGGGAAGGGCCGGAGCATGTAAAATATTTCCTCGAAAAATATTATAATGAACAGGCTTTGGAAGGAGCTGTATTCATCGGTAATATTCCGATTCCAATGGTTCGCAAGGCGCAGCACATGACCTCTGCTTTCAAAATGAGCGAAAGAATGGATATGAGGGAGTCTTCTGTTCCGTCGGACCGCTTTTATGATGATTTCGACCTTAAATTCTCTTTCATCAAAAGAGACAGTGTTGAAACAAATCTCTTCTATTATAACCTCGACGGTAACAGCCCTCAAAGAATCAATTGTGAAATTTACACCGGCCGTATCAAACCTACCAAAGCAGGCGAAGAGGGTTACAAACAGATAACCAAATACTTGAATAAAGTTGTTGCGGAGCGACAACAGCCTAACAAATTGGATAAAATTGTATCATACACAGGTCACGGTTCATTCTCAAACAGCCTTGAGGCCTGGAAAGAGGAGTGCCAAACTCTTAGAGACCAGCATCCGGCTGCATTTACTAAAGCGGATGGGGCAAAATTCTATATGTTCTACATGTATCCGTCGATGAAAAAAGTGATGACTCATGAGCTGCAGCGTCCGGATGTGGACCTTATGCTTTTCCATGAGCACGGTTTGCCTCATCGCCAATATCTTACAGGTCTTCCTGATGGCACAAGTGATGATGAGAACTTTGAGTTGGGTAAATTGTACCTGAGATCAAAACTCAGAGCCGAGAAGGCCAGAGGAAACGATGGCTCCGAATATATCAAAAATATGTCTGAAAAATACGGCCTTATTGATTCAGTATGGTTTGCAGGCGCTTTTGATCCGGAAGTTATCGCCAAAGACTCTTTGGATGATCTGTTGCAAGGTATCATTTTGGAAGATGTTCCCCAAATCAAACCCAACCCGAGATTTGTGATTTTTGATGCTTGCTACAATGGCGATTTCAGAGAGCAGAGCTGTATTGCAAGTGAGTATATTTTTGCAGATGGTAAAACAGTTGCATGTTTTGCAAACTCTGTAAATGTGTTGCAGGACAAATCTTCATCAGACCTTATGGGATTGCTTTCATGCGGTTTCAGATTGGGACAATGGACAAAATATATAAATATTCTTGAGTCGCACATCATTGGTGACCCAACTTACAGATTTGAGAAGTCATATAAGCTCCCGGAAATAAAGATAAACCTTAAAGATACAACTTACTGGATGGCAGTGATAACTCACAATGTTCCTAACGACCTTAAAGGTTTGGCTTTGTACAAACTGTTTGATTTGAACTATGAGAAGATGCCTGAACTTCTGATGGATCTTTACAAATCAAGCAAGTCTCATATGTTGCGTTTGCAATGTCTTCACTTGGCAGCTTACTATCAGGATATCTATGCAGACATCCTTAAATTGGCGGTGAATGATAATTATGAGTTTATCAGAAGGAAAGCTGTTCATTATATGGGTAAAGTTGGCAGAAACGATTTCATTCCTCATATTGTAGATTTGTATATGGATGATTATTTGTCTGAGAGGGTTGAGTTCAATGCAATTACCTCGTGCAGTATGCTTAACAGCGCCCTTGTTAAAGAGGAGTTCAAGAACAGGATTGAGAAAGAGAATGTATACAATGGCGAGGAGTTCTATAACGGGATTGAGAAAGCTTTGGATAAAGCGGATAACTTGAGAGATTTTGTATGGAGCGCATTGGTAAACAAGAACAATTCTCCAAGAAAGAGACTCTCTTATATCTCTTCTGTCAGAAATTATCCTTATACCCAGATGATCAGCGATATGTTGAATATCGTAACTGATTCAAGAGAGTCTGATGAGGTGAGAATTGGTGTTACTGAGGCTTTGGGCTGGTATGTGCTGTGTGAGAGAAAAGCAGAGATTGTTGCAGCTTGCCAGAAAGTAATTGAGAAAGAGGAGAATTTGTCGGCACAACTTAAAGATGAGCTGAACAAAACTATTAACAGATTGAAAACTTATATGAGATAGGAGAAAATAGATATGAGAAAGATATTATATATTTGTTTGCCGGTGTTGTTCAGTCTGTTGGGTATGGTAAATGCCTTTGCACAGACAAACCTGCAGGTTATCAAACCTGGCACCAAAACTGAGACTGCATTTGCAGTTTTTGTAGATAATAAAAGTTTCGATGCTTGCCGCAATGAGATAATGGAGTATAAAAAGGTTCTTGAAAGCGAGGGCCTTGGTACATACATTCTGTCGGCACAATGGAATAAGCCAGAGGAGGTTAAAGCTCAAATCGCAAAATTGTCTTCTGGTAAACAAGTTCTTGAGGGTATGGTATTCGTTGGTGAGATTCCAATTGTAAGGGCACTTAAAGCACAACACATGACAACTGCTCTCAAGAGAAGTGAGTACACAAATCCAAAAGAGGAGACCGCAGTTGCTTCAGACCGTTATTATGATTGTCCTGCACTCAACTGGAACTTTGTGGGCAAGGATACCATTAATGCAAACCATTTCTATTTTGAGTTGAAGGGCGACGGAGCGCAGCACCTCTATCCTGAATACTATTCTGCCAGAATTCTTGTTCCGGAAGAGTTGGTTAAAACTGTTGGTGTCGATAAGTATGAGCTGATGCGCAGATTCTTCAAGAAAACTGTTGAGGCTCACAAAGAGCAAAACCAGCTTGACCAGTTCATCTATTTTGCCGGTCATGGTTATAACTCAGACTGTCTCACAGCTTGGCGTCAGCAATCATTGGTGTTCAATACATATTTCCCTCAGGCTTACAAAACAGCTAAGGGTAACAAATTCTTGAACTTCCGTCAGGACAGAGTTATCAAATACAAATTGTTCCACCAATTGCAGGTTCCTGAAACAGATATGTTCTTCTTCTATGAGCATGGTGGAGAGGATACACAGTATATCAACGGTGATTTCCCTACACGTGATTTCCCTGAGTACATTTCAGAGATCAAACGAGTACTGCGTTCTGCATACAGAAGGACAAAACCTGATAAGAGAGAGGCTTTTGTGAAAGATGTATGCAGCCATTTCGGTTTCCCGGAGAGCATCTTGTCTGAGGAGGAGGTTGCAAAATATGCAAAAGCAGACTCTATCGCTAAAAAAGATAAAGATATTCACCTTCCAGATCTTGCAAAACTTAAAACAACTCCTCGTTTTACAATGTTCAATGCCTGTTACAACGGTTCATTCCATGTCCCTGGATATGTTGCAGGCTACCACATCTTCAATGATGGCAGAACAGTTGTAACTCAAGGTAATACAGTTAATGTTCTTCAGGACAAATGGGCAGAGCAGCTTATTGGTATGCTGGGTTTGGGCGCAAGAGCAGGTTTCTGGCAAAAAGAGGTTGCTACACTGGAGTCTCACATGATTGGAGACCCTACATTCAAATTTGCAACTCCTGAGCGTTTTGCAGGCGACCGTTCTGAGACACTTTGTGTTGAGGATATCAATAATGTGCTGGCAACAAAGGCTTATGATAAAGCATTCTGGCAAAGTGTGCTTGAAGATAATGACCAGAATATCCGTGAGAAGAGAGAGGATGATTATGCACCTCTATTCAGAGCAATGGCCATCAAAAACCTTGTGAGAGCTTATCTTGCAAGCGACAGAAGCAATGATGTCATTGGAGAGAACACTCCGCTTTCTGACAAATTCCTTGAGATCTTCAAAAACGACAGGAATATGGTTGTAAGATTGCAGGCTCTTTATGCACTTAGCTATTGTGCCGACAAAAACTTCTTTGAGGCTGTAGGTTTGGGTTTTGAGGATGTGTATGAGATGATCAGAAGACAATCTGCACACTTCTCAGCCAGAATCGGTGATCCTGTTTATGCAGAAAAGATCTTTAAAACTGTAGAGGAATCTTTGGAGGTACAAAGGGTTCAGTATGCTTCGGAGAGTGCATTGGTATGTCTGGGCTATTTTGCAAAAGAACCTATGAACGGTTATCCTGTGCCGGGCTTCTACTTCAATTTCAATAGAGACAATTACGAGTATGATCCTAACTACAAAACTGATTTGAGCGAGAAAGGGGCACAGTCTGAGATCAGATTCATGAGAAACTACCCTGCACACTATCAGTACAAGCATCTGCTCTCGCTTCTTGCTGATTCCAATGTAGAAAATCTTACCCGTATCTACATTGCCGAGGCATTCGGATGGTTCAGCCAGTCGATGTGCCGTAAAGAGATTGTTGCAGGTTTGAAAGATATTCTTGCAAGCAATACCTCGCTGGATGCTGAACTGAAAGATGAGATTGTAAAGACCATCAACCGTCTGCAGTTCAAGATAAGATAGATAGATTGGGTTAAGCTCAATAAAATACCAAAACAGAGAGAGCGCACAACGGGCAGATTTGCCATTTGTGCGCTCTCTTGTTTTTTGGTAATTATCTCTTTTTGGGCAATTATCTCCTTTTTTGCAGGAGCGGATTGCAGGGGTAGAGGAGAAGGTTTTCAGAATATCGCCTTTACCAGTTCCTGTATATTCGCCACTTTTTGAATTTTTATATCTTTTCCTATTTCCGACGGGATTTTGCTGAATGAGGAGATGAAAATCTGTTTGAAACCAAGTTTCTCAGCCTCAGTAATGCGCCTTTCTACCTGGCTCACAGGGCGTATTTCGCCACTCAGACCAACTTCTGCGGCAAATGCCATGTCGTTTGGAATGATAACATCAAAATTGGACGATAGAATCGAGGCTACAACCGCAAGGTCGCAAGCGGGATCAGAGACCTTCAATCCGCCGGCCATATTGAGGAAGACATCTTTTTGGGCGAGTTTGAATCCTACACGTTTTTCAAGCACTGCAAGAAGCATATTCATTCTCCTCACATCAAAACCTGTTGCAGAGCGCTGTGGGGTTCCGTAGGCGGCGGTACTCACCAGAGCCTGTATCTCTATAAGGAACGGGCGTGTGCCGTCGAGCATAGCCGAAACGGCAGTGCCGCTGAGATTGTTGTCGTGCATTGGAATGAACATTTCCGAAGGGTTGAGAATCTCTTCGAGACCCTCCGAAGTCATTTCATAAACAGCCAGTTCGGCAGTGGAGCCAAAGCGGTTCTTGATACTTCTCAGAATACGGTATGAATGCCTTGTATCTCCTTCAAACTGCAGTACCACATCCACAATATGCTCCAGAATTTTAGGCCCGGCAATGCTACCGTCTTTGGTTATATGGCCTATGAGAATTACCGGTGTGTTGCTCTCTTTTGCAAATCTGAGCAGCGATGCAGCGCACTCCCTCACTTGCGAGATACTGCCGGCAGATGATTCGATATTTTGGGAGTAAATTGTTTGTATCGAGTCTATTATGAGCAGTTGCGGTCTTGTTGCCTTGGCTTGGGTGAGTATATTTTCAAGCAATGTTTCCGACAAAATGAAGCAATTATCCGAAACAGCCGTCTCCTGGCTGCCGTTTCTCTGACCGCTATTGCCGTATGGGGTTTTATTTGCTTTGGGGAGAAGTCTGTCGGCCCTTAATTTTATCTGGCGGGCACTCTCCTCGCCCGAAACATATAGAGTTTTAAGATGGTTGCAATATAGTGGAATCTGAAGGGATAGTGTTGATTTTCCTATGCCCGGTTCTCCGCCAATAAGGACAAGAGAGCCTTCAACAAGGCCGCCACCCAATACTCTGTCGAGTTCACCGTTGCCCAAAGTAATCCTGTTCTCATTCCCTGAACTTATCTCCGACAATGGAATAGGTGTAGGCGTGGAGGCATCTAAAAATGCGCGGTTGCGCGATGTAGCTCCTCCCTCATCACCTTTGCTTACAACCTCTTCAACCATAGTGTTCCACTCTCCGCAAGCAGGACATTTTCCCATCCACTTTGCACTCTCATTTCCGCACGATGTGCAGAACCACGCTTTTTTGATCTTTGCCATTGTTTTTTATATTTTTTAATTTAGCAAAAATAGCAAAATATTATGGAGATTATCTTATATTTGTATGTTGGGATTTTTGTAAAAAGAAATAATATATGAGAAGAACTTACATGTTACCGGTATTGGCCATCTGCTTTGTTTTGTTTGGTGCCAAAATTGGATCTGCTCAAGATGAGATTATCAACAGTATCGACAGCTATGTTCAAAAGGTCAAAAATGAGTGGCAACTGCCGGGTATAGCTGCCTCTTTTGCAAAGGGTGGTGAAGTTTTCTACTCAAAAGCTTACGGCCTTAAAGAGAATGGAGAGGCAGAAGAGCTGGATGTGAACACAATCTTCCAGATAGGATCTGTTTCAAAATCATTCACCGCAGCGGTTATGGCCTCTCTGGTTGATGAGGGTAAAGTGAGCTGGGAAGATACCGTTGTGAATATTTTGCCCGACTTCAAAATGTATGATCCTTGGGTTACTGCAAATATGCAGGTGAAGGATGTCATGACCCATAAAAGCGGTTTGGGCGGCCAGGTAGGCACATATCTTCCAAATTTGGGCTACGACAGGGATGATATTTATAAAATGCTGGCCCAGATCGAGCCTGCATACAGCTTCAGAAATGATTACCAGTACAACAATGTAACATTTATCATAGCAGCCAAAATAATTGAAAAAATTACCGGCAAATCGTGGGAAGAGAATGTTCAGGAGCGTATTTTCGATCCGATTGGCATGAATGCAACCTCTATGAACGGCGATGGCTTTCTGGCCTCCGGAAACAGGGCTGTGCCTCACGAATATGTTTATAAAAACGATACAATCTCCACAAAGGCACTGCATGGCGACGACCAGGCATTGTGGTGGCTTACAGTGATAGGGCCGGCCGGTTCGATAAACTCAAATGTGGGTGATATGATCAAATATGCCGAGTTCCACAGATTGAATGGAATTGCCGGCAATGGCAAAAGGGTGCTTTCAGAAAAGAGTGCAAAGTATCTTCATAAAGGACTTACAATTACCTCCCAGGATACAGACCGCACCACTCTTTACGGTCATTGTTGGTTTGTGGAGCAGAATAACCGTTACAGATTGTACTTCCACACAGGAACCACATGGGGCTTTGCAACACTATGTTTCTTTGTTCCGCAATTGGAACTTAGCGGTATAATGTTTATGAATTGCGAAGTGGGCTCTGCTCCACGATATGCAATCATGCGCCGTCTGATTGATCTTATGATGGGTGCTCCTACAGATGAATTTACCGCAGAATATAAGGATTACAGCAAGGAATCGTTTGAGAGTTATATCGCATCTGAGCAGAAGAGCGCCAGGGAACTTGCCAAAAAAGAGGCGGAGGAGCTTGCCGGCGGAAAGGTGCAGACTCTTCCTGCTCCAAAAAAATCTGCAATTGTGGGCAAATATGTCAAAGATGAGCTGTGGGGTGATGTCCATGTAACTTCAGAGAAGGACGGGCTCTATGTAAAGACCGGAACCAAGGGCTTCAAGAACAGGCTCAACCATAAAAATGGCAATACATATACATTCTGGAGCGACGGCAATAATTTTACACTTCATTTTACAATGGACGAAAAGGGCAAAAAAGCTGTCGGGTTATTGATAGAACTTGGAAAAGGAGAGGAGAAATCTGTTGGCGGCTGGGTGCGTGAATAGATTTGTTCCCTGCAAAAACAAATATTGTAAATAGTATAAAAAGTAGAGATATGAAAAAGATTTTTGGATTTATAGCCATAATGGCTTTGTTGGTTACAACATCTGGAAGCATTAATGCGCAAGGCAAGAGAGCAAAACAGCAGGCTGCACAAACAGAGAGTGTGAGTATGCCTATTATTGGAATATCGGCAGCAGAGTCTTCTCCGGTTGGAGCGCCTCTTACTTATATAAATGCGGTAAAGAGAGCGGGTGGAGTGCCTGTTGTTATTCCGATGACTTCGGATAAGGCTCAGATTGAGGCAGTTCTCGAAATAGTTGATGGTATTGTAATGACCGGAGGCGAGGATATTGACCCGTTGAAAGGTTATGGCGAGGAGCCTTTGAGAGCTTTGGGCGAGGTGGTTCCTGAGAGAGATAAGTTTGATCTTATGCTAATTAGAATGGCAGTAGAAAAGGGACTTCCTGTATTGGGTATCTGTAGAGGTGAGCAACTTATGAATGTGGCTTTTGGTGGAACACTGTATCAGGATATACCGTCGCAAGTGCCAACATCATATATCAAGCATCGTCAGGAGGCACCAAGAAATTATGGAACACACTCAATTGAGATAACCGAAGGCTCGTTGATGCACAAAATGTTGGGTGTGAAAAATATTGCAGTAAACTCATACCACCATCAGGCAGTAAAGGATATTGCTCCCGGTTTTAAAGTAACTGCTGTCTCAAAAGATGGTATTGTTGAGGCAATTGAGAAGATTGATTCAGACAAAGTTTGGGGTGTGCAGTTCCATCCGGAAGGCTTTGTATCGATGGGTGATGAGAGCTTTTTGGGCATATTCAAGCATCTTGTAGAGAAAGCTTCGCAAAAGAAATAGGTTGCAGATATTATATTTTGTAGTAAGTTTGCAAATCTTTTAGATTGAAACATACAAACGATGATAGTAGCCAAATCACTTGCTGAGTTTGCCCAGGCATACAGCAAATTGGAGAACAAGTCGGATATAGGCTTTGTTCCAACAATGGGAGCCCTGCATGAGGGACATATATCTTTAGTGAAGGAGTCTGCAAAAAAGTGTTCACACACAGTGGTGAGTATCTTTGTAAATCCTACACAGTTCAATAACAAACAGGATCTCGAAACATATCCAAGAACATTGGAGGCAGATTGTGCCCTGCTCGAAGGATGTGGAACAGATATAGTATTTGCGCCAACAGTTGCCGATATCTATCCTCAGGAGGATACACGCGTATTCGATCTTGGAGGATTGGACAATTATGGCGAGGGGCCTCGCCGTCCGGGACATTTCAATGGTGTTGCACAGGTTGTTACACGCCTGTTCGATATTGTCAAACCGGCCTACGCTTTCTTTGGAGAGAAGGATTACCAGCAGGTTGCCATAATAAAATATTTTGTAAAGGATTTGAATTATCCTCTTACAATAGTTCCTTGCAGTATTGTGAGGGAGGCCGACGGATTGGCAAAGAGCTCGAGAAACACTCTCCTTACTCCTGCCCAGAGAGAGGCAGCTCCGCATATCTACAAGACAATTTGCAAGGCAGAATCTTTGATGGGAGAGCACTCTCCAAAAGAGGTGGCACAGATACTTGCAAAGGAGATTGATGAAAATCCTGAGTTGGAAACAGAATACATAGAGATTATCGATGCCGATACATTAAGACCGGTTGAAAACTGGAATGATGCGGAGAATCTGCGTTTGTGGTGTGCAGTGTATGCACGTCCTGTAAGACTTATCGATAATATTGGTTTAAAAAATATAACTAAATAACTATACAGATGTTTTTAGAAATAGTAAAGTCCAAAATCCATAGAGTGAGTGTAACTGAGGCTAACCTCAATTACATAGGAAGCATTACAATTGATGAGGATCTTATTGATGCCGCCGGACTATATGAAAATGAAAAGGTTCAGATTGTCAATATAAATAATGGAGAGAGGATAGAGACTTATGTAATCAAGGGCGATAGAGGCAGTGGAAAAATATGTCTGAATGGCGCTGCAGCACGAAAATTTGCTGTAGGAGATCTTGTTATAATAATGTCTTACGCATTTATGACTCCGGAAGAGGCAAAGAGTTTCAAACCAAAAGTGGTTTTCCCGGATTCATTGACAAACAAGTTGATTAACTAATAGGAGCCGGAGTATCAATAGCAAAAAGCTTATACAATATTTGTTGATGCTTGCTTTGGCAGGCATACTCCTTTATTTCTCTTTCAGAGGGGTAAAGTGGGGAGATTTTGTAAATGGCCTCAAGGGTTGCAATTTCTATTGGATTGCAGCCTCTATTGCAGTTGGAATAGCAGGTTTTATTTTCAGGGGATTAAGGTGGCGACTGTTGCTTCTTCCTTTGAATAAATCTGTAACATTCAGAGAGACATACGACGGCGTGGCAATCGCCTATCTTACAAATTTTGCTATACCGCGAGCCGGAGAGATAGCCCGTTGCGGTGTTGTTGCAAAGGGGAAAAAGGTAACATTCGAAGAGGCTTTGGGAACAGTTGTCCTTGAAAGGGGATTCGATATGCTGTGCCTGATATTCTGGATTTTTATCCTCTTCCTTTTCAAATGGGATGAGTTTGGGGGATTCATCCGGCAGCAACTTTTTGCTCCTCTCCAGGAGAGATTCAGCACAAATCTCGTGTGGATACTTCTTTTGCTGTTTGTGATATTTGCAGCGGGTTGTGCCGTTGCCTGGAAGTATCGTGAAAAACTGCTTCGAATAGGATTGTTTGCAAAAATTGCAGACGTTATCAAAGGACTTGTCAAAGGGTTGTTTACCGCATTCAAAATGGAGAACAAATGGCTCTTTTTCCTATATACAGCGCTGATCTGGGGCACATATTGGCTTACAAGCTATACTACAATACAAGCCTTTTCTGCTGTAGATTATCTTACCGGATCGGATGCCCTGTTTCTGATGATAGTTGGCGGTTTGGGATGGGTGGTACCGGTTCAGGGAGGATTGGGCGCCTACCATTTTATTGTGAGCCTTGCCTTGTGGAGCGTCTATTCGATACCGCAGACCGAAGGGGTGGTTTTTGCAACAATATCACATGAATCCCAGGCGCTGGCCATGATTGTGTGCGGTACAATTTCATTGATAAGTGTGAGTATGGCATCGAAAAACAAAAAATGAATTCAGAAGAGATATGACTATAAAATTTTCCATACATTTTACGCCAAATAACGGAGAAAAACTTTTTATAGCGGGTCTTGCACCATCATTGTTGCAGGGAGAGCCATCGCAGGAGTCTCTTGCCTTGGAGTATGAAGGAGATTCAATTTGGAGCAGGGAGCTGAATGTAAATACAAGGAAGGAGAGTATAATTTCATACAGGTATTTTGTTGAGGAACCCGGAGGCAATATCTACTATGAGGCAGGAAAAATGCGTTCCATTGCAATTAACAGCAAGAGTTCAAGAGTAGAGACCAAAGACCAATGGGTGGGAAATACAGAGGCTGCCCCATTTCTGTCGGCGCCATTTTCCGATGTCTTTTTTTCGCAAAAGGCTTCGCCATACAGCACTACGCACCGCTGCAAGAGTGAACTGGTCATTAGGGCGGTTGTTCCCAATATTCCAATAGGAAATGAAATCAGACTTGTGGGAAGCACTCCGGTATTGGGTGAATGGAATGTTGGAAATGCAATTGTCATGTCGCGTATCGAGGGGCAGAGATGGGAGGCCTATATTCCAACCGAAGGTTATGCGGGAGAGATTTGGGAGTATAAATTTGTAGATGTTGATACTGCTACCGGCAACTCTATTTGGGAGGAGGGCGAAAACCGTTCGCTGGTTGTTCCTGAGATAGAAAAACATGATACAGTTATAGTGGAGCACTCTTCTGTCTGTTTGAAGATGGCAAATCCCCGTTTTGCCGGATGTGCGGTACCTGTATTCTCATTGAATTCAAAAAACAGTCATGGTGTAGGAGATTTTGCCGATATAAGGTTGCTAGCCGACTGGTGTCATGAAACGGGTCAGAATATCATACAGCTTCTCCCTATAAATGATACTACTGCATATATGTCGTGGAGGGATTCCTATCCATACAATTGTATATCTACACTTGCGTTGCATCCGCTCTATATAAATTTGCAGGAGTTGGGGCAAATGGCCGACAAAAAGGCTCATAAAGAGTTTTTGCGAGAGGGCAAGGTGCTTAACCACAAGGTATTTCTTGATTATACAGAGGTGTGGGAGAGTAAAATGAGATATTGTTGGAAAATGTATCTTCAGGAGCGCGACAATACTTTTGCAGAGCCTGCGTATTATGCTTTTGTAAAAGAGAATAAAGAGTGGCTCTATGCCTATGCAACATTTTCGGCTTTGCGCGACCACTTCAAGAGTGCAGAGTTCCAGAAGTGGGGAAAGGTAGATGGGATTTCATGTTCAATATTCTCGGATGATGTGGTAAAAAAACTGATGAAACCGTCGGGATCATTAAGTGAAAATATATATTTCTACATTTATCTCCAGTATCATCTCTACAAGCAGATGTGCAAAACAAAGGAGTATGCCCATTCCCGTGGGGTGGCTATAAAGGGTGATATTCCGATTGGCATTTCGCGCTGCAGTGTTGAAGCATGGCAATATCCTCATCTGTTCAACTTCTCCCAATCTGCAGGAGCTCCGCCCGATTTCTTCTCAAAAACAGGCCAGAATTGGGGATTCCCTACCTACAACTGGGACAAGATGGCAGAAGACAATTATTTGTGGTGGAAACAGAGGCTTACCCTTTTTGCAAAATATTTCGACGCATACCGTATAGACCATATACTTGGCTTCTTCAGGATTTGGGAGGTGCCTATAGAGTATTCCGACGGCCGTCTGGGCCATCTTTCGCCAACTCTTCCGTATACACCTGAGCAAATACGTCAAATGGGAGTACGCTTTACCAATCCGGTAGAGATGGCGGCTGTAGATAATGATGGCCATCCAACTCCGGATGGACTGTTTATAGAGGATTCGTATAAAAAAGGGCATTACCATCCTATGATATCTGCCCACGACGGTGCAATGTACAGGGCTCTGCCGCAATGGGAAAAGGAGGCTTACAACCATTTGCACTACAACTATTTTTTCCAAAGGCACAATGAACTGTGGTACAATAATGCAATGAAGAAGTTGCAGCACCTGATAGCCTCTACCAATATGCTTGCCTGTGGCGAGGATTTGGGAATGCTCGCAGAGTCGGTAACCCGGTGCATGAATAATCTCAAGATCCTTTCGCTCGAACTGATGATAATGCCAAAACAGTTCGGTCAGGATTTGGGATCGCCTGAGTGGTATCCATATCTGAGTGTATGCACAACAAGTACGCATGATTGTGAAACCCTGAGAATGTGGCTTGGAAAGCGTATGGGTACAACAATGGGTGCGGTGGCAAATATTGATTCAACAACCACTGTTCCGATTACAGATGCCTTGCCGCAGGATTGTATCAATATAATAAGAAGAAACCTTGCCTCTCCGAGTATGCTGACAATTTTGCCGATCCAGGATTGGCTCTCAATTGATGAGAAGATACGCAGCAGGTATGTGGATAGTGAGAGAATCAATGATCCGTCGAATCCTAACCACTATTGGAGATACAGGATGCATTTGAATCTGGAGCATCTTTTGGCAGCAAAAGAGTTCAATAAAAAAGTGAGGGCGCTTGTGGACGAGAGCGGCCGTGGCAAACAGATATAGGATATATGAAGTCGATACTTGGAATAGGAAATGCCTTAACGGATATTCTGGCAGTTTTACCCGATGATGAATTGTTGAAAAAATGCCATCTTCCCAAAGGAAGCATGCAGCATGTGGATGAAGCAACCGGAGACAAGATCTGGCAGATGCTCAAAGTAATGGGAGTGCAGTATGTTCCAGGAGGCTCTGCAGCCAATACAATTGCTGGAGCTTCAATTTTTGGAATGAGGAGCGGATTTATAGGCAAGGTGGGCAATGATGAATTGGGCTCATTGTTTAAAAGCGGTCAGGAGAATATAGGAATAAAACCGATACTTCTAAAAGGAACTCTTTCTAGTGGCAGGGCGATGGTCTTTGTAACCGCCCCAAATGCAGAAAGGACATTTGCCGTATATCTCGGTGCAGCATTGGAACTTGTGCCCGAAGATCTGAAACCACACTTTTTTGAGGGGTATGATTATTTTCATATAGAGGGGTATCTTGTGCAGAATCAGGCATTGGTGCGTAGGGCCGTTGAGTTTGCAAAACAGGCTGGTTCAATAATCTCGATAGATCTTGCCAGCTATAATGTTGTTGAGAGCAATGATGCGTTTCTGCATGATATAATAGAGGAGTATGTTGATATAGTATTTGCAAACGAGACTGAGGCTAAGGCTTTTACAAAGAAAGAGCCGCTTCAGGCACTGGATGAGATTGCAAAGATGTGTAAAATTGCAGTTGTAAAGTTGGGCCCCGACGGATCTATGGTAAAATGCGGCAATGAGTATTGTAAAATAGAGGCGTATCCAGCCGAGTGCATTGATGCAACAGGCGCAGGAGATGTCTATGCCGCAGGATTCCTCTATGCACACTCTTTAGGTATGCCGATAGAGATTTGTGGCAGGGTTGGTTCAATTATATCATCAAAAGTGGTTGAGGTTGTAGGCCCCAAAGTGGATATCCCACGATGGAAAGATGCCAAAGCTCAGATCCGCCAGCTTACAGGAATGGAGTAGAATCACCCCTTGCGGCCTCTGAGCGCTCTCTTTATGCGTGCTGTGCGCTCCCGTTTGTACTCAAACTTATAGCGCAAGTCAAGAAGCATCATCTGTAGCATTTGTGGTTTTTCGCCTATTATTCCGGCATATTTGTGGATGATATGCAGATGTGCTGGAATGCTTACATTGAGCCTTCTGAGATTGTGCATCCTCTTTTTTAGCGACAACTTCTTGCGAAAATCCATCCTGTTGGCATCGATAATTGTAAAATCAAACTTGGGTAAAGAATCGCCGTTTTGAATCTCCTTGTAGAGGATGTTGGTGTAGTTCAGGTCGTTGTGGAGAACTCCGGCTTCGTGCATTTTATAGAGGAATCCAGCAAGTTCGTCCAGAAGCGGCACAATATCATTGAATTCTACAGGATTGAGTGTGCGCTGATAAAAGAACGGAAGCATAGAGTCGTAGTCGGTATACAGGCAGGCAAAGTAGCTGTATTTCAAAAGACCCTTTTCCCTGATATCGAGATAGGCAATCTCTTCGGGGGTATTTATGCCCAATTTATTGAGCTTTGCAGCATATTCATAGGCCCTTCTTGCTTTGCTTTTCCGCAGCCGTCCATATATCAGCCTGTTTAGCAGGCTCAGATGTCCGAACCTTTTTACGGCAATCTTTATACCGTCGGCCTCAAATAATTTTATGCAATTGCGGCCATCGAACAAAACTGCTCCATTATTGTTGAACCAGTCGGGTTTTGCAAGATTATTTGCAAAATGGTGCAGATTGGAATATTTTGGATTAATTACAAGGGGCATATTGATATGTTGTTTGCCGGTTTCATAAAATCTTGTCGGGTACAAAAGTATATTTTATTTTTCAAAATGGTAAACCTTTTGGCATGAATGATGTTATTAAATTGAGAATGATGTTAAACAATGGTTTTTCATAGAGAATAGTTTTAGTTTAGGTTAAGCAGACACATCTTGTACCTTATATTATATAAGTGTTGCAAGGTGTGTTTTGTTTGTGCGCATTATTTGCATAAATTTGTACTGCAAATCTTAAATTATTATGAAGGGAATAGTTTTAGCCGGCGGATCCGGTACAAGGTTATATCCGATTACAAAGGGAGTAAGCAAGCAGTTGTTGCCTGTTTTTGACAAACCGATGATCTATTATCCGATTTCTGTGCTTATGGAGGCGGGAATAAGGGAGATACTCATAATCTCAACACCGCATGATTTGCCTGGATTCAAACGCCTGCTCGGCGATGGTTCCGATTTTGGGGTAAAATTTGAATATGCAGAACAGCCAAGTCCCGACGGATTGGCGCAAGCTTTCATAATAGGTGAAGAGTTTATAGGTTCCGACAGCGCTTGTCTTGTTTTGGGTGATAACATATTTCATGGAAGTTATTTTACTCCTATGCTCAAAGCGGCAGTTGATGCTGCAGAGAAGGAGTCTATGGCCACAATATTCGGTTATTGGGTCTCTGATCCCCAAAGATATGGCGTGGCAGAGTTCGACAAAGATGGCAATTGCCTGAGCATAGAGGAGAAGCCCCAGCATCCAAAGAGCAATTACGCAGTTGTGGGACTCTATTTCTATCCCAATAAGGTTGTGGAGGTTGCAAAGCAGATAAAGCCATCTGCACGTGGCGAGCTGGAGATAACATCTGTAAACCAGAGCTTCCTCGAATCAGGAGAGCTTAAAGTGCAGACTTTGGGTCGCGGTTTTGCATGGCTTGATACGGGAACTCATGACTCTTTAAGCGAAGCTTCTACCTTTATAGAGGTGATAGAGAAGCGTCAAGGTTTGAAAATAGCATGTCTTGAGGGCATTGCATTCAGAAAAGGGTGGATTACTGCCGAGAAATTGCGTGAAGTGGCGCAGCCTATGATAAAAAATCAGTATGGAGAGTATTTGATCAGATTGATAGAAGAGATGCAGGACGGAATCCCGTCGGTATAAATAAAAGGAACAGATTGTCCGTTACTATTAAACAATCCGCCTGATGGCGTGTTTAAAAAGACAAGAAAGGTTATTACCTGATATTAATAAATAGTATATGGACAGAAAAGAGATTATTTGTGAATGTTTCTTAGTATCGAGAGGCGAAATAGAAGATGCTATCCGCGAAAAGAAACTTAAAACGGTAGACGACGTAGGATACGTTACTAATGCCGGAACTGGATGTGGTGGTTGTCAGGATAAGATTCAGGCGATTTTGGATAAAGTCAACGGCAAGTAGCATCCTGCGCTGAAGACTTGACTTAAAGACTAAATAGATATAATGGTAAGAGGGTGATCCAAGAGGTCGCCCTCTTCAGTTATATTAGGTTGCCCTCTTCAGTTATACGGGATGGCCAATAAGTATTATTGCCCTATCCGTAATTTTATGCCCGTTTATGATAATGCCTGATTGTATAGTTGGCATTATAATTGGCATTTGTATCCAATTGTATTCGATTATATCCGAATATATCCGAATATATCCGAATAGATTTGGCTTTTATTCGCTTGCATCCCATCTTTATAACCTACCTTTTCCCGACAGCTTCAATTTTTTGCAGTATGTATTTCAATTTTTTGCAGTATGTATTTCCGGCAAATTTTGGTTATGCCTGCAAATAGTTAAAAATTGTAACATTTTCCATTTTGCTGTAATTGTGTGATTGGCAATGTTTTGAAGTTTTAGGGTAAAAATATTTGCAAAAAAGTGTCAAAAAAAGGTAAAAAAAATTTGGAGGTAAGGGAAAAATGTCTACCTTTGCGCTCCCGTTCGGTTAGGACGGACAAGTTGATTGAAATGATGATAAAAGACAAGCAGCATATTCTTGAGGAATATGTATAGTGTACAGGAACGAAAATACGTGA
>JAZNEW010000043.1:0-35272 GCA_045588775.1 Candidatus Egerieisoma sp.
ATCAATCCTCAGCAGAAGAATTACAACTGGGGTACAGTTGAGCTTGTGAACTGGCAGACTGCCGACGTTATTTTCTGCGAGGGACTTCTCTTCAAGCCTGAAGATTTTGATGCAGACAAGAAGTATCCTGTAATGATATACTTCTATGAGAAGAATTCAGAGACCCTTTACAATCCGCGCAACCCTGCACCTAGCCGCTCAACTGTAAATATCCCTTACTATGTGAGCAACGGATATGTAGTATTTGTACCGGACATCTATTATAAGGACGGACACCCTGGCCAGAGCGCAATGCGTTCAATTATGCCTGGTGTTGAGATGCTTGAGAAAACATATCCTTGGATTGACGGCAAGAACATGGCTATCCAGGGCCAAAGCTGGGGCGGTTACCAGGTGGCTTATATGATTACCCAGACAGACAAGTTCAAAGCTGCGGGTTCAGGAGCTCCTGTTTCAAATATGACCAGTGCATACGGCGGTATCCGCTGGTGCAGCGGAATTACCCGTCAGGCACAATATGAGCAGGGCCAGAGCCGTATAGGCAAAGACTTGTGGAGCGGTTATGACCTCTACGTAGAGAACTCACCATTGTTCTTTGTACCTAACGTAAAGACCCCTGTACTCATTATGCACAACGACAAGGACGGTGCCGTTCCTTGGTATCAGGGCATTGAGTTCTTTACCGCATTGCGTCGCTGCGGCAAGATAGCCTGGCTGCTCCAGTACAATGATGAGGAGCACAACCTTACCCAGAGAAAGAACTCAAAAGACTTGAGCATAAGGCTTTCACAATTCTTTGACCACTATCTGAAAGGTGCCCCTATGCCTAAATGGATGAAAGAGGGACGCCCTGCAACAGAGAAGGGATTTGATCTTGGATACGAACTGGTTGACTAACAAATTGGAGAGGGCGGCTCCACCTTTTGGGTCACCCTCTTCCCATATTAAAAAACATATATGAGGAAACATTTTATACCGCTTATGGTTATGGCAGCTGCGCTTTGTGGCTGCGGTGGTTCAGATGCCACTGAGCCTATAATTACAAAAACAGACATAAAAGTTGAGAACGGGCAGTTTACCCCGGAGATAATGCACCAGCTGGGCAAAGTGGGTGACCCACAGATTTCTCCCGACGGATCAAGAATCCTGTACGGAGTAACATACACCAGCATTGAGCAGAACAAGGGAAACAGGGAGCTTTATGTAATGAACCTGGACGGTTCAGACAATGTGAAGATTACCAATACCCCTAAGAGCGAGTCAAATGCACGCTGGATAAATGATTCACAGATAGTGTATATGAGGGGCGGCAAACTTTATACAGCCGCACTCAACGGCACTACCCTCTCAGTAGAAGCAGAGGTTGCAGGCGGTGAGGGAATGGAGGGTTTCGAGCTTTCCCCTGCAGGTGACAAGATAATGTTTGTAAAGAGTGTGAAGGCTGCCGTTAAGCCTACAGACCTTTACCCAGACCTTGACAAATCATCGGGAAGAACATACACAGACCTTATGTACCGCCATTGGGACCACTTTGTGGAGGAGGTTCCCCACACTTATGTGGCTGATTTTACCGGTGCACAGGTTGGTGAGCCTACAGACATTCTTGCGGGTGACACTGCAAATCCGGAGAGTGCAGAGAAGCTGTTTGAGCTCCCTACCCTTCCTTTCGGAGGCCTTGAGCAGCTGAGCTGGAGCCCTGACGGCAAATATATTGCCTATTCTTGCAGGAAACTTGCCGGCAGAGATTATGCATTCTCAACAAATACAGACATTTACCTGTACAATGTAGAGACAGGTGCAACCCAGAACCTTACTGCAGGTATGCCTGGCTATGACACTGCACCTATGTTTTCTCCCAACGGCAAAAGCCTTGCATTCCTGAGCATGGAGAGGGACGGCTATGAGGCCGACAAGAACAGGCTGTTTGTGATTGATATGGACAAGGTGCTTGCAAACCTTTCAACCAAAGATTTCCGTCCGTTCATGAAGGAGCTTACCACCGATTACAAATACAATGTAGACGGCATTGCCTGGGCTCCAAAGAGCGACAAGATCTACTTCAACTCTTGCGTGAATGCCCTTACAGCATTGTTCACAGTAGACGTGAACAAGGTTACAGGACTTCCTATAGAGGACAACGAGGGCACCGGCTCGCTTCCTGTTTCATACGGCAACGGCATAAGGAGAATCACTTCACCAGAGGCACTTTACGATTTTGGAGGTCCTGTACTGGTGGCTGATGAGATTGGCGAGGTTTCCCAGATCATTACAACCAACACCTGTATGATGCGTCCTGCAGAGATTGTTACCGTAAATCCTGCAACCGGAGAGTTCAAGGAGCTTACTGCAGAGAACAAGGCAACCCTTGAGAAGCTTGACACACCTCTTATGGAGCAGAGATGGATGACAACAGTGGACGGCAAGAAGATGCATACCTGGATACTTTACCCTCCTCACTTCGACAAAACCAAGAAATACCCTGCAATCCTTATGTGTTTGGGAGGTCCTCAGGGTACAATCAGCCAGGGATTCTCTACAAGATGGAACTACAGGCTTATGGCATCTCAGGGCTATATTGTAATCCTTCCTAACAGAAGGGGCACAACCGCTTTCGGCCAGCCTTGGTGCGAGCAGATTTCAGGTGACTACATTGGCCTTAATATGCAGGATTACCTGAAGGCTGTTGACAATATGAAGAAAGAGCCTTACGTAGGCAAAGTTGCGGCTACCGGCGCAAGCTACGGCGGATACTCTGTATATTACCTTGCAGGCATCCACGAGAACAGATTCTCTGCACTCATTGCACACGCAGGTATCTTCAACCAGGAGCATATGTATATGATGACAGAGGAGATGTGGTTCCCAACCTGGGATAACGGCGGCGCACCTTGGGACAACAACCCTGTTGCAAAACGCCACTACAGCAACTCGCCTCATACTCTTATAAAGAACTGGAACACCCCTATCCTCATCACCCACGGTGAAATGGACTACCGCGTACCTGTAGACCAGGGTATGGCAGCATTCAACGCAGCAAGGATGATGGGCGTAGAGAGCAGGCTTCTTCTCTTCCCTGAGGAGAACCACTGGATCCTGAAACCACAGAACTCAGTACACTGGAACCGCGAGTTCTTCGGCTGGTTGGACAAATACTGCAAATAAACTTTTGCAGCCCACATAAAAAAATAAAATCTCCCTGCCGGCCGGTAGGGAGATTTTTTTGTCTATATGTGTATTTTATTTTGCAACAGCCCTCTTGTAGGTGTCTGAGTAACCTGGGAACATAGGCTGTGGAGGTACGCGGTCTGAATGGCCGTTGTTCATAAATGAGCCGTCCGGGTTCTGGCGTTTGGTGTTGCCGTCTATGAATTTAACCAGCAGGTACTCATCCAATGCCTTCCATTTTGCAAAGAGGTCTCCGGCCTGCTTTACAGAGAATTCTGTAAGGTATTCCTGTACCTCCTTGCCTGGTTTCAGTTTCAAGGCTGCCGCATCAGCAGCTGCTACGGCGTCCATCATTGCAAGTTCGTGGGCATCCACATTCTCCCTAACTTCCTTGCCAATATGGTTGTAGCGCAGATATGCAAACTGTGCAATGCGGTTCTGCAGCCAGAACATTGAGGTTGGCGAGTACTCAAGCATGCTTCCGTTGCCAAGGGCATAATGCTCTGATATGCCGTTGATGCAGGTGTAGAATGGTGAAAGCGGAGATGTTCCGGCATCATCCACTGCAAACCAGAAGAGGCCTCCAATCTCATCTGGGAGCCAGCTGCGGCACTGTCCTACAAACCAGAAACCGGTCTGCTGTGTTGCAATTGCACGCTCGTTCAAGCCTTTTTTGCCGTCAATTTCAAATGATGAAGGTCTCCAGCGGTATGGAAGCTCATTGCCCCCTGCTGCAATACCTTTTGTCATATCAAACTCGGTACCCTCGTAGTGGTCGCGCATCATATCTGCAACATCTTTTACAGAGAGTTTCTCTTTGGCCTTTACATAAAGTGGCATGCGGTTTTTGGGGTTGTCGCCACGTGCAAAATCGGCATATTTTTCCATATCTTCCGCTCCGTGTTTTCTGAAGAAGCTCCACACGCGGGCTTCGCATGATCTCATGCCTGAGAAATCGAGCGGACCGTATGTGTCGGCAAAACTGAACTCTTCATCTTTGCCGTTGAAAAGTCCTATTTCCCTTGCGTGTGAAATTACATCTTTGGCGTAAAGGCAGTTTTCCGGATCGTTCAAAGGGAATGTTGTGATTCTTGCACAGTTTGCGTGTGCTGAGATATAGCCGTCGGGGATTCTTACCGCTACCCAAACTGCACCCTTGTTTTTGTTTACACCGTTTTCATATTTTGGCTTGCGGGCAATGATATCCATGAACCATACCTCGTTAGGGTCTGCAAATGAGATTGATTCACCGCTCGAAGCGTAACCGTATTCATCCAGAAGAGATGTGAAAAGCAAGATGGCCTCACGTGCTGTCCTGGCTCTTTGCAGGGTAATGTAAATTAGTGAACCGTAATCTAAAACAGCAGTTGTATCTATGTGATCTTCAAGACCTCCCCAAGTTGATTCACCAATCAGCAGCTGGTGCTCGTTCATGTTTCCTATAACATTGTAGGTGTATTCCACTTGCGGAATGTATCCCAAAAAACGTTCTTTTCCCCACTCTCTAACCTCAATCATTTCACCCGGTTTGTGTTTGCCGGCAGGCATGAATACCAATGTGCCGAAGCGTGTATGGGAATCGGCGGCATAGCTCACCATTACCGAGCCATCTTTGCTGGCTCCCTTTGAAACAAGCAGATTTGTGCAGGCAAGTGCTTCGTTTGCAAAAAGTGAAACAAGGATAAGTAGGGTAAATATCTTTTTCATAGCATTATATTTTTATTTGTAACCCGACAATCTGTCGGGATAACAAAGATAGAATTTTATTGGGGATAACAACCTTTTTTTGTGTATCAATAGTGTGAAGTTGTATATAATTTAATGTTTCAAATATGAAAAAAGTATCTTTTCTTTTGGTTTTGGTATTGCATTGCTTTATTGCTGAAATCTCTTTTGCCCAGTCGTATGGTACTGGCAGAGCGGCTTCCGCCGGTATAGATGCCTCTGTGCTTGAGAGGATTGCCTCTGAGTATAAAAATACACAACAGCAGCAGGCAATCCACAATGCGTTGTCGGTGAGGCCGATTTCTGAATTGTCGGTCAATTCAAAGAAGAGTGTGGCCGGTGATACCCGTTTCTCGCATGTGATAAAACAGATAGGAAAAACAACCAACCAGTATACTTCGGGCAGATGCTGGATTTTTACGACACTGAATGTTTACAGGGCCAAGATCATAGATAAATATAATTTGTCGGATTTTGAATTTTCTCATGCTTTTGTATTTTTTTACGACCAGTTGGAGAAATCCAATCTCTTCCTGCAGGCAATAATAGATACACGTGATTCGCTGATGAATTCGCGTACAGTGGAGTGGCTCTTCAAACGCCCTATTTATGATGGCGGACAATTTGCTGCAGCTGCAGATCTGATGCACAAGTATGGTGTTGTGCCATCTTCTGCAATGCCGGAGACATATCAGGCCAACAATACAGAGGATATGCGTGAAATATTGCGTTATAAGCTCAGAGAGTATGGATTGGAATTGAGGAGAATGGCCGAAGTCGCAAAAGCAAAAAATGGAAGCAAGTGGTCTGAAAAGGCTGAAAAACAGCTTCTCGAAAATCTGAAGGAGAGAAAGACATGTATGTTGTCGGATATTTACCGTATTCTGGCAGAGTGTATGGGTGTTCCTCCAACGCAATTTGAGTGGCAGGGCAAATCATATACTCCACAATCGTTTTTTGATGAGTTTGTAGGGGAAAATATGAAGGATGATTATATAATGATTATGAATGACCCTACCCGAGAATATGGAAAAGTGTTTGAAATAGAGTATTACAGGCATCTTTACGACGGGCGTAACTGGCGTTATATCAATTTGCCTATGGAGAGGATAAAACAGATTGCAATTGCCTCTATAAAAGATAATTGCGCTATGTACTTCTCTGTAGATTCCCCTCAATACCGCAACAGCAAGACCGGTACTTGCGATTTTGAAAATTTCAATCCGGGAGCATTGTTTGACATTACTTTCAATATGGACAAGGCCGACAGAATCAGGACATTCACCAGCCGCTCGGTTCATGCAATGTCTTTGATAGGTGTAGACCTGGATTCTCAGGGAAATGCAAAGAAATGGCTTGCCGAGAACAGTTTTGGTTCTGATTTCGGTTATGCAGGAAATATAATTATGACCGACAAATGGTTCTGCGAATTTATGTTTCGTCTTGCAGTGAACAAAAAATATGTTCCGTCAAAGATACTGGAAACTTATGCCGGCACTGATGCCCAAATATTGCCGCCTTGGGATCTGATGTATTGATAAATATCTTTATTCCGGATTATAATTGTGCAGATTTGTAAAAAAAAACTTGTTATCATTGTTAATTGGCTTATCTTCGTTTTTTGAAAATATTAATCTATTAGCATATTATGAAGAAATTAATTTTTGCAATCAGCGCCTTGTTTATGATTGCAGGTTGTACTGAACAACCATCTTACACAATTAATGGAGAGGTTGCCGGTGTTGCCGGTAAAGCTGTTCTCTCTTATGTAAATCCCGTATCCAAAGTTAAAGTGAGTGATACTGTAGCCATCGATAATAATAAATTTTTATTTGAGGGTACTACAGATGATGTCTATCCTGCAATGATTGTGATTTTGCCGGAGGAGGGAGAGCCTGCTTCTGCAAGATTCTATATTGAGAATGCACCTATTGCCATCAAACTCGATTGGGATAGCGTTAAAAGTGGTCGCAGAAGCGGCAGAATAATTACCAGAACAGAGGTGACAGGTGGTGCTAACAATACTTTCAAAAAAGAGTATGCATCTGTAGGAGACCAGGTTATGCAGCAGGAAAAATATAAAGAGTATACAGCAGCAAAGGCAGAACTCGACAAAATCGACATGAGAGCAGACTGGTCGGGATATATGAAGGCTTCCGGTGAGTTTATGAAGACTTACAAAGATGTTATGGATTCTGTAGCTGTAGAGACCGAAAGGGCAAAAGCAGAACTCATCAGATCGAATCCGGATGTTGAGTGTGCGGCAGAGGAGTTGTCAAGCAATATGACAAAAATGCCTTTGGAGGAGATTGAGGCAGTATTTTATGCATTTACACCAAAGGTTCAGAACTGTTTCCTTGCAAGGAAAATAAAGGATGAGATAGCGGCATTGAATGCCATAAAACCTGGTAATGCAGCACCTGAATTCACATTGAAGAATCTTGCAGGGGAGGAGTTCTCATTAGCTTCATTGAAAGGCAAATATGTTATTCTCGATTTCTGGGCAAGCTGGTGTGGTCCATGCAGGGCAAGTATACCTGGCGTAAAAGAGCTTTATGCAAAATATAAAGATAAAGGTCTGGAAATTGTGGGCATTTCATGCGACAGAAAAGCTGATGACTGGAAGAAAGCCTCTGAAGAGGAACAACTTCCATGGATCAATCTTATTGATACCCAAGATGCCGACAGAGTGGCAACCAAATATGCAGTACACTATATCCCATCAATGTTTTTATTGGATAAAGAGGGCAAAATGGTTGGCAAAATGAACCATGATGAACTTGATGCAAAATTAAAAGAGCTGCTGGGCGAGTAAAAACTCTCCCCAATATCTGTATTAACCGCTGTAACAATTGTGTTATGGCGGTTTTTTTTGTTATCTTTACACAGATAAATGATATGTCGGACAATTCTAATTGAGAATAAAACTGATGTTAGATTTTAATTTGCCTATCTCAAATCCTACCTGGATTTTCTTTCTGGTTTTGGCTATCATCCTTTTTGCTCCGATGGTGCTGGAGAGGTTGCGTATACCTCATATAATAGGAATGATTCTGGCAGGAGTGGCAATCGGTGAGCATGGTTTCAATATTCTGGAGCGCGACAGCAGCTTTGAACTCTTTGGAAAAGTGGGCCTCTATTACATTATGTTCCTGGCAGGTCTGGAGATGGATATGGAGGATTTCAAGAAGAACAAATCCAAAGGAATTGTGTTTGGTCTGCTTACTTTTCTGGTTCCCATGGGGCTTGGCATCTGGAGCAGTATGGAGTTCCTCGGATTCGGTCTCACCACTTCGATATTGCTGGCAAGTATGTATGCCTCCCATACTCTCATTACTTATCCTATTGTGAGCCGCTACGGATTGTCGAGGCTCAAAAGTGTAAATATAACAATTGGAGGAACGGTTGTAACTGTAACACTGGCACTCATTGTATTGGCAGTGATCAGCGGAATGTATAAAGGTGATACCGGAGGGATGTTCTGGGTAATCATGGGTATAAAAGTAACCCTTCTTACTCTCTTTATAATTGTGGTTTTCCCCATTATCGGCCGTAAATTTTTCAGGAATTATTCCGACAGCATAATGCAGTTTGTTTTTGTGCTTGCAATGGTCTTTCTTGGCGGCGGTCTGATGGAGTTTGTTGGAATGGAGGGAATTTTAGGGGCCTTTCTGGCCGGTCTTGTGCTCAACAGGCTGATACCTCATGTCTCACCATTGATGAACAGGCTGGAGTTTGTGGGCAATGCCCTCTTTATACCCTATTTTTTGATAGGAGTGGGTATGATTATAGATGTGAACAGTATGTTTACAGGGGGAATGGCATTGAAGGTTGCGGTTGTTATGACGGTTGTGGCAACATTGAGCAAATGGATTGCCGCCTTTGTTACACAGAAAATATATGGAATGAGCCGCAATGAGCGCAGTATGATATTTGGATTGAGCAATGCCCAGGCTGCAGCAACATTGGCTGCAGTGCTTGTGGGTAACCAGATTATAATGGATAATGGGGAGAAACTGCTCAGCGACGAGGTGCTTAACGGCACTGTTGTGATGATACTGCTAACTTGCATTATAAGTTCCCTTGTAACAGAACGCTCTGCCCGCAAGTTTGCATTGGAGGAAAAATTGCAGTTCAATACAGAGACGGGAGGAACCAGATGCAGTGCTGTGGATGATGAGCGCAAATTGCCGGAGCAGATATTGATACCTGTTGCCAATCCTGAAACAACAGAGAATCTGGTGAATCTGGCGCTTCTTGTAAGAGATTCAAAATTGGGCAAGCCTCTTGTGGCCCTGAATGTTATAACCGACAGCCGGAATATTCAGGAGCGCAAGCAGATTGGTGAAAAGAACCTCGAAAAGGCGGCAAAGGTGGCCGCTTCTGCAGATGTGGGAGTATTGCCCGTTACCAGATATGATATAAATGTGGCTACAGGAATTTCCCATGCAATAGAGGAGTATAGCGCAACAAATCTTGTAATAGGTCTGCACTACAAATCAAATATTATAGATTCATTCTTTGGAACTCTTACTGAAAGTTTGTTAAAAGGTACTTACAGGGAGATACTGATTGCCCGTTATCTCATGCCGGTAAATTCTGTGAGAAAGATTCATGTTGCAGTGCCGCCGAAAGCGGAGTATGAGACCGGTTTTGTAAAATGGGTGAACCACCTGAGCAGAATGGCTTCGCAACTCTCTTGTGGAATTGTTTTTTATGGATTGGAAGAGAGTATGGAGTATGTAAGGAGGGCAATGACGGGATTGTCGGCAGCAACACTCGCTTTATACAGGAATATGGAGATATGGAATGATTTTGAGGCTATTAAAAAGAGTATGTATGACTCTCATCTGGCAGTTGTAATATCTGCCAGGAAGGGCTCTTTATCGTATGATGCCTCATTTGAAAAGCTGCCGTCGCAAATATCAAAATATTTCTCGTCAAACAATCTGGTTGTGCTCTATCCGGAGCAATTTAACCAGCCTGAGGATATGGTATCTTTCTCGGATCCTATGGGACATAACGAGTCGCAGCATTATGAAAAAGCCCGTGAATGGCTCACAGGCTTGTTCAAGTCGGATGAGAAGCCCGATGATAGAGCTGATTGCAATAATGATTGAAAAGGGTCTGTTTTACAGGAATCTTAAAACTCCGCCTCTTTCGCTTACACTCATTTCAACTTCTCTGCCCAGATATATGCTGGCATTAGGGTGCTCGTGTCCGCAAGGGAAATTGTACATTACCGGAATGCCCAGCGGCTGGGTGTACTCATGAATGAGGTCATATACGCTCCTTTGCCATTGGTCTTCCTCCCGGGTGTCTGTAAAATAACCAACCACAATGCCTTTGCACTTTGCGAGATGTCCGCTTTCGCGCAGATGCCACAGCTTGCTGTCGATAGTATACATGCGCTCGTCGATATCCTCAATAAAAAGGATTGTAGGTTCATCAAAATTATGGTCTTCGGGTGTGGCTATAAGGTTTCTCATGAGGGTGAGATTTCCTCCAATCAGCTTTCCTTTTGCTGTTCCAAAACTATTATATTCCGACTGGTTTGTAGTGTATGCCGCTACATTGCCAAAAAGGGCATCTTTAAGGGAATTTTGGGAAAAACCGTCGAAATTTTCAGTAAAAGTACCTGGCATTGCACCATGAATGGATTCAATGCCCATTTTTTGCAGGGCATAGTGCAGAATTGTGATATCGCTGTAGCCCACAAGCCATTTTGGATTCTCTTTAAAGAGATTCAAATCCAGATTCCTTATAGTGTGCATTGTACCATAACCTCCTCTGATTGAGATTATAGCCTTGACTTCCGGATCCAGAATCATCTTTTGCAGATCCTCGGCGCGCTGTTTGTGTGTTCCTGCAAAATCTCCGGGATATGTGGCCGTGATATTTTTTCCGATTTTTACTTTCAGTCCCCAACTTTCGAGCTGTTCTTTCCAATTTGCGGCCAGCTGTTGCTGCGACGGTGCAGATGCTATGGCAATTACAGCCACTGTATCTCCTTGTTTCAAAAACTCAGGTCTCATTACTCTTCTCTTTTTTGAAGTCAAATATAAGTATTTTGCATGAGACTTTAGTATATTTGTAACACTACAATATATTTAAATTTATGGAAAAGATTGCATATTTCGCAGGAGGGTGTAATTTCTGTAGTTTCCGGCTATATGGGAGGTCATGAAGATAATCCTACATACCAGCAGGTGAAGAGCCGTACAACAGGGCACGCAGAGACTGTTGAGATAACCTATGATCCACAAATTGTATCATACGAAACTCTTTTGAAGTTATTTATGGAGATACATGACCCGACACAGCTCAACAGGCAGGGAGTTGATGTAGGGCCGCAATACCGTTCGGAGATATTTTATCTCACAGACGATTTTAATTTGATTTTTAATTTAACGGGAGTACTTGTTTATGGATATACTTGAATATATGCTTTTGAAGAGATTGTTTGGTGGTGACAGTAATAATGGTGGGGAGTGGAAGGTTTGTATCTTAATATTCAACCTGAAGTTGCATTAATTATTTGAATTGAAGCGCATTATAGATAAAATCTTACTTTTTGCGTAAAAATAACGCAAATTATTTGGTAGTTTCAAAAATTCTTTCCAATTTTGCGTGAAATAAACGCAATGAGATATGGGCGAGCAGAATTTTTGTTATAAGTATCCACACCCAGCTGTTACTGCCGACTGTGTGATTTTCGGCTTTGACGGGGTAAGCATCAAGGTGTTGTTGATTCAGCGTGGCATTGAGCCATTTAAAGGCAAATGGGCATTCCCCGGCGGTTTTATGAAGATTGACGAAACAGTCGAAGAGTGCGCAAGGCGCGAGTTGGAGGAGGAGACCGGATTGAAGAATGCTTCGGTTGAGCAATTTTATACCTTCTCGGATGTAAACCGCGACCCGCGTGAGAGGGTAATTACCGTAGCTCACTACGCTTTAGTGAGGCTCTCAGAGGTTAAGGGTGGCGACGATGCAGCATCGGCCCGTTGGTTTGCGGTGGAAGAGGTGCCAAGCCTTGCATTTGATCACGACCGTATCTTGCGAATGGCTGTTAATTGCCTTAAAGAGAGAATCTGTTTTGAGCCGATAGGTTTTGAATTGCTCTCAGAAGTCTTTACAATGACCGAATTGCAGAATTTGTATGAGGCAATATTGGAGGTGAAGTTCGACCGTCGGAACTTCTATAATAAGATGCTCAAACTCGGCATTCTCTCAGAAGCGGAGCCTCGCCCTGCAAATGCCTCTCGCCGCACACCAAGCAAGTATCGCTTCAATGCCGAGAAGTATGCAGAATTGAAACAAAAAGGATTCAGATTGGAATTTTAAAAGAAGAAAATAATGTACAGCAATAGAATTTTAGGCGGAATAGTTGGTGATATTATCGGTTCTACCAGAGAGAGGAACAATGTCAAAACAGAGGATTTTGAGTTGATTCCAGAAGGTAGCCGTTTTACAGATGATACAGTAATGACTTTGGCTGTTGCAGAGTGGTTGATGACCGACCCGGCGCACAGCGAGCGTACGCTTGTTGAGTGTATGCAGCGATTGGGACGCAAATATCCTAACGCAGGTTATGGCGGGATGTTCCGCCGTTGGCTTAATACCGAAAATCCACAGCCGTATAACAGCTTCGGCAATGGTTCTGCTATGCGCGTAAGTCCTGTGGGATTGTATGCAAACTCGTTGGAGGAAGCTCTGGAGCTTGCCCGCATCACAGCCTCTGTAAGCCATAATCACCCAGAAGGTATCAAGGGAGCACAGGCTATAGCTGCCTGTATCTATTTGAAGAGAACTGCAGAATTTGAGGCCAAAAGTCAAATCAAACGTTATATTGAGCAGAATTTTGGATACAATCTCGATGTTGATTTGAGGGATATCCGCAAGGATTACATCTTTGATGTTACTTGTCAAGGTAGTGTGCCAATTGCAATTATGGCATTCCTGCAAGAGCCGTATAGAGCAGAAAAGGCTATCCGTTTGGCGGTTTCTATGGGTGGAGATTCCGATACTATCGGATGTATGACCGCTTCAATTGCAACAGCAGAAAAACCACATACGATTAGAGGTGGTAGCCTTTCGCACAAGATTGAAGATAAATGCCGGGAGTTGCTTCCTCCAGACTTATTGGATATCAATGACCGTTTTTTTGCTTTTATCAATCGCCCGCTTAATCAGTCATATCTGATTGTTGGCAACGGAATTATCTATGCAGGAGAGTACCCGGGTAACAAGAGTGGTGAGCTTGCCGAGCGCAGGATTGAGCAGATGTATCATTTTGGTATCCGACACTTTATTGACCTTACTGAGGAGGGCGAACTTATACCATACAGCCACTTGCTGCCAAGTGATACAACATATACCCGTTTCCCGATAGCGGATTGTGGTGCGCCAAGGAGTGTTGAAAGTGTAAGACGCTTGATGTTGCGTATTGAGGATCTCAAAAGGATGGATGGCTATGTATATGTGCATTGTTGGGGAGGCGTAGGTCGTGCAGGAACGATTATTGCGTGTTATCTGTCGCAAAGGGAGATGTATGATCTGAATCAGACATTAGAGGCACTCCGTAGCTGCTTCTCCATGATGCCAAAAGCGGCCTATAGAAAGACTCCTGAAACTAAAGTGCAGATTGACTTTATTGAACGATTTATAAATTCAAACAAGGCATACAAAGAGGAGAAGGCAAAAAGAGTGGTTGATTCTATCCGAGGCTGCATGATGGCCGGTGCTGCCGGTGATGCTCTTGGCTATAAAGTGGAGTTTATGAGCCGTCAGGCGATTCTTTCTTGCTTCGGTGATCAAGGTATCACAAAGTTTGCTCTTGACAGCAATGGTAAAGCGCTTATTAGTGATGATACGCAGATGACACTTTTTACTGCAAACGGTATGTTGATGGGACTTACACGCGGTTATATGCGTGGCATCGGTGGCCGTCCTGAAAAATATGTTGATGGAGCATATCTTGATTGGTATTACACTCAGACTGGTAAGAAACGTGAGATACTGAGCGGTGATTGGCACTATACTTGGTTACGGGATCTGCCCGAATTGGCAACACTTCGTGCTCCGGGTAATACCTGTTTGAGTGCCTGTGAGAGTCTGTATAAAGGTTACAATGTGCAGAACAACAGCAAGGGGTGTGGCGGTATTATGCGTGTTGCTCCAATGGCATTGTTCGATGCGGCCTATGTGTCAAGAAATGAAAATGGCTATTCATTAGTTGAACTTGCCGAGGCTGGTGGAGAAATTGCAGAATGCACTCATAAACATCCGCTTGCATTCTTGCCTGCATCGCTGCTTACCATACTGCTGTATAAGGTTGTACCGATGTCAGTTGAGCATGTGCAGGAGGAGATTGACAGCATTGTTGCCGACACTGTAAATATTCTTGACCGTATATATAAAGGCAAGTATGAATCCGACAAACAATACTTAAAGGAGCTGACTGAGAGAGCTGTGCGATTGGCTCATTCTGATATATCGGATGCAGATGCCATTCGCCAACTTGGTGAGGGTTGGGTTGCCGAGGAGACTTGGGCTATTGCGCTATACTGTGCGATTCGTCACATTGACAGCGTGGAGGATGCAATTATCGCTTCGGTAAACCATAACGGCGACAGCGACTCAACAGGCTCTGTTTGCGGTAATATTATGGGAGCAATATATGGCTATGAGCATATCAAGGAGCGTAATATATTCTGTCCAGAGGGTAAGAATCTGGAAGAGACTCTCGAACTATCGGAGATTATTCTTGCTCTTGCCGATGATCTCTCAACAGGTTGCATCATCAGCGAGTATGACCCTATGGATACTCCAGAAAAGCGGCAATGGTACGAGCGCTACTGGGAGATGAAGCCTGCAGGTATCGGTAAAAAGTAGTTGAACTTTATTGATAGATTTGGCATCAGTCCAACTCTATAATAACAAAGAAGAACATATAAGGTGTTTGGCCCGATAGGTAGGCGCACCTTATATTTTTGGCAAAATTTTTGATTGCGTAAATTTTACGCACGGCGCGCAAGGATATGAAGAATTTTCTTAAACGATTAATCGCTCTAAACAAGGGCGGAGAGAAAATGCAGGAAACGACTCTGCGCAGGAGTTCTGGGATATATTAAACCGATAAACGACAACCATCACACCAAAAACTATGTTGAAGATTATTACAAATAAGAGCGACTACCAATTCTCGCCCGAGCTGGCTCAATATCTCTTGCCACACGCTTGGCACGGATGATTATTGCCATCTTGCCGAATTGCAAGCAGAGCGTATAGCCGAGTACCGCAGAATGAATCCCGATACGAAGATTCGCATCCAGTGCGTGCTTTACGAGAAGGGGCTACAGAGCATAGAGGAGATGTTGGATTTTATGGGGGACTATAAGGATTGTGTTGATGACTTTAGTTTTCGCCGCCTGATAACTCTTGATAAGCCTGCTGAGGATGATTTGTTGCAGCAGTTCAAGCACTATCTCTTCAATAATGCCAAGCTCATTGAGCAGGTCTTGAAAGACTATTATGTATATGAAACTTGGCGGCTGAACGGTACACTAATAACCCTGTCGCACAGCAATATGGGATTGCTGCGCCGTATGGAGGAGAATGAGGCCGACAGCCTTGTTACGGCTATCAGGTATGATGCTTTGAAGTATGGCAGGACTGCATTGGAGGAAGGATTCGAATTCACATTTGGGTAGGCGAAATTGAAGATTACGAAGGTTTGATTTCCATTGAGAGCACAACCAACGAGCAAATGGAGATTATGTTCCCCAAGCGACAATCAACGGAGGAATAACCGTATAAAATAAAACAAATATACAATGAGAAAAAACACCACCAAACCATTCAGAAAGCAACAAGAAGAGATAGTCACAGAGAAAAGACAGCAACGGGTCTTGACAGACGATGAAAAACACTCGTGCCGTTACTTTTTGCAATACGAATTTATTCCTGACATTGTTGCATGTGTGTCAAAAGGAGAAATATCTCCAAATGCCATTCTTGAAACCGGTGAATGGGAAGAGTGTATGAAGAATATCTATGATGATTTCTTCCTGGAATGGGATGAGTTACATTGCGGATGTATAAAAATTAATGATACTTATGTGATGGCTCTCTATATCTTTCCTAAACCTCGACAAGTGCCCGAAGCTGCATATGGCGCAGTACTGATTAATACTACCAATAACGATGCGGAATATTATACTTTGGAATACTCCTTCAACGGTAATTGGATGCTGGGCAGTATGAACCAGTCAATGCATCGCAATTATGGAGTATTGAAAAATCCCAGCTTGAAAAGCTTTATTGACTGGGTTATTGGGAGAGCAAAAAATGCTGTCATAGAAAAATAAAATTTAAAGGACAAAATCATACCCAAAATTAATGATTGATATTATAGACATAGTCTCCAGACAAGGAGCTGACTCCGATAAGTTGTTCGGGTGTTTCAGCAGCCCTGAGTATCCGGAACTTGCACCGGATGATATTTTATTTGCATTTTGTTCAGGACAGGGCTCGCAGGGAGAAAAAGCGAACTATATCATAACCTATATCGGTGCTGTGTATCGTGTAAGTGTATTTGAATTTGGAGTTGATGAATTCATGGAAAGAGTATGTCCATTTTTGAAAGATTGGGACTACGACACAATGCCTTGGTGTTGGTTAGGGGTGTGGGGCACACACACTCTGTATATGCATGCCTCGATGGCTGAGGAATTTGCCAGTGCTGTCAAAGATTTTAATAGCTCTGATATGTATAAAAAGTGGCTGGAGGTTGCTGTAGGAATGGTTGGGAGGATGATTAAAGATATTAACCCGATAAAAAAGAGACTTATGTTTGACAATACTGATATCAATCGCTTTATTGAAGCTCAAGAAGTTCCATATTTCTGTGGATACAGGCAGGCATTGGAAGAGATAAAAAACGGTAGAAAAATCAATCATTGGATATGGTACGTATTCCCACAGCTCCGTTGTTTGGGGCGCAGCAGTCGGGCTCATTACTATGGGATAGCCAATAGAAACGAGGCACAACGCTATTTAGAGCATCCTGTGCTTGGTGCAAGAATTAGAGAGATTACCGAAGCACTGCTCGAACATAAAGATAAGAGTGCTTTGTCAATTTTTGGCGATATTGATGCTATTAAGGTTCGCTCCTGTATGACAATGTTCGATTTTCTCTCTCCGGATGATATATTCGGCGAAGTGCTCCGCTCATTCTATAATGAAGAGCGTTGCGAAATTACACTTAAGGTGATGCAACAGTAATGAAAACGAGTAACTGACTTAAAAAAGAAATTATTATGAACGACATCTACACAAACCGTATCAACGAGAGTATAAAATCTTTGTTCGCCAATATGGAGAAGCGCATATCTGCAGAGGATATGCAGCGTGTGCGTGAAGCTTATGCACTTGCGGCTGAAGCGCACAAAGATCAGCGCCGCAAGACGGGTGAACCATATATCATTCATCCTATTGCCGTTGCCCGTATTGTTGCCGAGGAGTTGGAATTGGGGGCAAATCCTGTGATTGCTGCCTTCCTGCATGATGTAGTGGAGGATACAGATTTCACCATTGGGGATATTCGTGGGCGCTTTGGCGATGATGTGGCATTCCTTGTAGGTGTCGTTACCAGACAGAAGAAGGACAAGTACGAGAAATCGAAGCAGGTGGACAACTACCGACAGATTCTCGCATCTGTCCAGTATGATGTGCGTGCCATCCTTATCAAACTTGCAGACCGCCTGCACAATATGCGTACACTCGACAGTATGCGTCCCGACAAGCAGATGAAGATTGCCGGAGAAACGGATTATTTCTATGCTCCTTTGGAAAACCTTTCGTTCCGCTATCGCTGTCCTCGTGAATATGCAGAAATTGAGGCTTTGCTGGAGAAGGAGAAACAAATGAATAAGGAGGGCATAAATACTTTTGTAGAGGCCATAAAAGGAGTGTTATTCCCTTTGAACAGCCGGATTTATGTAGAAGTCCGTTATCGTACTCCATATAGTGTTTGGCGTAAAATGCAGACCGACGGTTGTGACTTTAATCATGTAGAAGGCAAACACTATATCCGTATTGTATTTGACTCTGCGACACAGGCCGAAGAAGAAACTTTTGTAGTTGATACATTAGGCTTGAAGCCGATGTCGTTCGATGAACATAGTGAAAAGAAGAAGGCCATATGGATTTACAGTGATTTGACATCAGCCTTCAAGGAGCGTCCCGGCAGCGTAGCAAACTATATTGATAATCCGAAAGAGAATGGTTACCAGAGTTTCCATGTAAAGTTGCTAAGCGATCAGGGAGTGTGGGAAGAGGTGCATATCTCATCTGAGCGGATGGTGCGTGCTTCCCGTTTGGGTTGCGCTGCTGAGCGTACCGAAGAGAATGTATCTCAATGGCTCGAAAAGTTCAAGAGCGTGTTGCAGGATGTAGCATTCCATAGCAAGGATATGGACTATATGGATGGTGTTACTGCCTCATTCTACAACGATGATATTATGGTTTTCACTCCGAAGGGCAAGGGCATCATCCTTCCGAAAGGTGCTACCGCATTGGATTTTGCATACGAGATTCACGGCAAGATCGGTCAGCATGCTGTATATGCCCGCATCAATGGCAAGTTGATGTCGGTTAAGACCATTCTGCATCGTGGAGATTGTGTAGAGATTGGAACGGATGAGGACTCTTGCCCAGATACCGATTGGATTGACCATGTACTGACCTACAAGGCAAAGCGCAATTGCCCGACAGCAATCCGTACGGCTTCGCAACAGGGAGATTCTATTCTTGCAATTGAGTTTAAGGAAAATGAGAAATACCTCTATCCTGTGCGTGTACAGGTTCGTGGAGTTGATCGCTGCCATCTGTTGAGAGACTTGATTGACTGTATCACTGAGGAGTTGCACTTGTCGATCAATAGACTTGTGAGCGAAACCATCGACCGCATCGCAGTCTGTACGATTGACTTTGCCGTTCACTCAGCAAATGAGTTGGATAGTGCCATAAAATCAATCTCTGCCTTTAAGGGCGTGGATGAGGTGCAAAGAGTAAATATTGAGTAACAAGTAGAATATATGACTATGCTTTCATCAAAGAGCATTCAAAATCCCTAAAGGCGATAAAGTTAGATGCTGAGGCGCTTAACAAGCATCTTTAGACCGCTAATATCATCTGGGGTATGGACGATGATGGCGGGAACCGCGAAAACATATCGATTCTGATTATTCTTGGGTATGACAAATAATCACATAATCACAGATCGAGCCGATGAAATCTCCTACATCTATATAGAGTACGGAGGTGAGCCAAAGTGGTTACGCCGATTTGCTGAGAATGAAGGCTCGTGGTATGAAATGCTTTGTGATGAAGTGCTTCCATCTTGGATGAGTCGTGAAACTAAGTGGGATTTTTATCCTAGTATTGGAGATGCATTAGATACAAAATCTACTAAGCAAGGATTACACATATATGTAACTCTTTGCTTCGACAAATAAAATGATAATTATGAAAATAGAATATACAACATTCTCAGAAGCAGGGAAACGACGAGCTAATCAAGATGTTTGCCGTGTTATTGAGATACCTGAACGCAATAGCTCTTTGATGGTTCTTTGCGATGGCATGGGTGGTCACTCAATGGGTGATGTGGCAGCAGAGAGTGTTTGCAATGCTATTTGTGAGTCTTGGAGTAAGAACACAGAAACACTCGATTCGGAAATTAAAGTGATTGAGGCTTGCAAAGTAGCATCAGATGCATTGTATAAGCGTTCACGAGTAGTTCGTCCTGTTGAAATGGGAACAACAATGGTGATGGCGAGTATTGAAGGTAACATTATAACAATCGCACATTGTGGCGATAGCCGTTGCTACTTGTTGCGTGATGGAGAGATTGTGTATCAGACCAAGGATCACGCAGACCCTCATTGGGGCTCAGAGATCGTAACACGATGTTTCTTCTCTATGAATCCTGAAGTTGCTGAACCCGAAGTCGCACGCTTTGAAGTTAAGTCTGGTGACAGAATCTTCCTTTGTTCCGATGGAGTATATAAAGCGATGGCGCCGCAAATACTTACAGCAAGGTTGCAGGATGACAAACCATTGAAAGAAGTTATTGATGTGATAAAGTTTATGTGCGAAAAGTATTCTACAGATAATTATACTGGGATATTGGCTATGGTGAAATAATCCAGTTGCCAGCGTATTACCGTTAAATCAAATATATAAACCTATGTTAGTTATACACCCTAAAGATATTACTACAAGTTTTTTAACCAGCTTGTACACAGAAACGGAATCCAACGTTATTGACCAGACTGCGAGTAAACGCGAGATTGAACATTTGCTGCATCATTGTCCACCGCGAGAGAGGATTATGCTTCTCGGACATGGTTCCGACAATGGACTTTTTTCACGGACTGATGATACAATGGAAGAATTTGACCGAATTATAGTAGGACATCCTCATGCTTACCATTTGCGTCGTCATGGCGGCAATATTATCGGTATATGGTGTCATGCCGATAAATTCGCGCGCAAGGAGGGATTGCATGGATTATTCTCAGGAATGATCATATCAGAAACGAAGGAGGCTGAAGAGTATGGAATCATAACCCTGCAACATCTTATAGAGGAGGCGAATGAAATAATGTTTGCCAGACTGAGAAGATTATTGGATGAAGAAATACCGCTTCATGAAATTCCGGAGCGGATGAAGGCTTTGAATGACAAGCCCTCGTGGCTGACAAGCTTCAATTATGGGAACTTTTATTATTTGTAGTGTTGTAAAATTGTTCAAGTAGAGGATAGATTTCCAAAGTCGGAGCACTCTTTATAATAAACGCTGTATCTCGGCATAGCTCCAAACAGGTTCGAACTGCTGTTCTCGGTTTGCATTTTAGTTATTACAGATTCTTTAAGACTTGTTTGGATCGGAAAATGTCAAGATAAATTATTAATAAATAAATATAAAGACTTATGAAGACAAGAATTTTTAACCTCATTATTATTGATGAGAGCGGCTCGATGCAGAGCATTAAAAAGGAGGCAATCGACAGTGTGAACGAAACTGTCCAGACCATTCGCTCGGCGCAGAAAAAACACGAAGAGCAGGAGCACTATGTAACACTTGTAACTTTCAATAACGATGTGAAGACTCTCTATGAGTGTGTGCCTGTGGATGAGGTAAAGGAGCTTACCGCTAAAACATACCGGCCAGATTGCTGCACTGCCCTGTATGATGCAATGGGCATTTCATTGAATGCACTTCGCAAGAAGGTTGCTGAGGATGACAAGGTGCTTGTAACTGTTGTTACTGATGGCTACGAAAATGCTTCGAAGGAGTATAGCGGCAAGGCTATAAAGGCTCTCGTTGATGAATTCAAAGCAAATGGCTGGGTGTTTGCCTATATTGGTGCAAATCAGAATGTGGAGGCTGTTGCTGCTGCAATTTCAATTACCAATGTATTGAACTTTGAGGCTACAAGTGAGGGTACGGCTATTATGGGTGCAAGGGTTGCAAGTGCCAGGACACGCCTTTTTGACCGCATTGCTGACTGTGGCAGTGAGTTCTGCGCAGCTGAGGCTAACGGGAATTTCTTTAGTGAGGATGAAAAATAATAAAATCGGAACATGATATTGCTATGGAAAAGAATGTAAACTTAAATTCAAACGCAAAACGCACAACAATTAAAATTAGCCTTGTTGCAATTATTTCACTTCTATTGCTTATCCCTTTGGCTATGATTAGGGACGTGATTGAAGATCGTGAAGATACAAAAGATGCTGTTACTAAAGAGGTCGCAGACTCTTATGCAAAACCTCAAACGGTCTCAGCCCCTTATCTGATATGCTATGTACCTGAAGAGAAAACCGTTGATAAAAAGATTGATCCAAGTGGAAGGCAGACTTATATTGAAGATTACTACACATACTGCTCACAGGTAGATTACAAAGCAGATGTTGTGACTGATATATTGCATCGCTCAATTTATGATGTGATTGTTTATAACTCCAAAATCCAGATTTCCGGAAAGCTGCCGATTACCGAAAAATCTGTTATTGCGAAGAGTAATGAGTTCCATTTTAAAGTATCGGATATTAAGGGTTTCAGTAATCCGTCGCAGCTGACTGTTGGCGGTGGGTCATTTGAACTTAATCGCATAGCTGAGGAATTTGTGGCAAGGATTGAATTTCCGGAGGATGCAAAGGCTGGTGATGCTGTAGATTTTACTGTTACTTTTGATCTGAAGGGTACAGAATCACTCTTCTTCAATCCTTCAAAAGAGGGTAATACCTCGCTGTCAATAAGTTCATCTTATCCTCACCCGAGCTTTCAAGGGGAGATACTTCCAAATACCAGAGAGGTTAATGATGATGGCTTCAATGCCACTTGGGGTGTGTCAAGTTTCAATAGTTCGAGCTATGGCGGCATGGGCGTCAAGTTTGTAGATCCGGCAAATCCGTATCAGCAGTCGATGCGTTCGGCAAAGTATGGAATGCTCATTATTATTCTTGTCTTTGTGGCAAGTCTCTTTGTTGAATTCCTTACCCGTAAGGAGATTAATCCTATACAATATGCGGTAATAGGCTTGTCGCTTGTATTGTTCTACTCGTTGTTGGTGGCTTTCTCTGAGTTTATAACCTTTGGTGTAGCCTATGTAATCGCCGCATTGATGACAACCGGAGCTTTGGTACTCTATTTCAAAGCAATCTTGAAGAGCCGTAGTGCATATATGCTTGGCGGATTTGTAGCATTGGTTTATGCACTTAACTATATGTTGCTCCAATTGGAGACCTACGCACTGCTTGCAGGCTCATTGGTACTCTTCCTGCTTCTCTGCGTTGTGATGTATCTTACATCCAATATCAACAGTAATAAAGAACTTGCTAAAACAGAATAATAATGAACCGACTGACTCAAATTTTTCAGGCACTGCTCGGGGTAGTGGCCTTGATCTTTACAACTTTGATTGCTGCAGGCCGCCTTGCCTGGCGTACAATCCGCAATTGGTGGAGGAGTCGCTCAAAGAGCTTCCATCGCGCGATTGCAGCCATTCTGATTCTGATTCCTGTGGGCTTTGTGGCACTTGTCGCTTACGACTGTTACAATAGCGAGTATGGCAGATGGTCCTGGATAGATGATTCTCTTTCGAAAAATGTAGCGGTTCATGGCTTTCATGACTATACAGTTCGTGCATATAACCATTCTACAGGCAAATATACCACACCTAAAGTGAATTGGATTTCGGATGCACCCGAGAACGATTCGCTGGCTGTATATGCGATTCCCGATAAGCGTGGTTATGTGAGTGTGAACACCGGCCGTATCGTTATTGATGCCAAACTTAACAACTATTCTAAGGCCTGGGTCTTCTCAGAAGGGCTTGCAGCTGTTATGAAAGATGGTAAAATAGGTTTTATCAATGCAAGAAATGAGGTGGTGATTCCATTCAGGTTTGACTACACATACAAGTGCGGTATGTATGATATAGGTTATCTTTTCCATAACGGATATTGTATTATGTCTGATAAAGATGGAAAATTCGGTCTGATTGATAAAGGTGGAAATTGGGTTGTAGAGCCGGAATATGACCAGATTTGGGCTCCGCAGGAGAGAGGCTACCGCACTGTGATTAAGAATGATAAATATGGTATTCTCGATTCATCGCTCAAACTTGTTTATGAAGCTGTTTTTGATTATGTGGGCAACCATTCTGAAACGGGAGGATTTATTCTGATGAATGATGGCAGAATGTGGCAGGAAGACTATGAGGGTAATGTTGTACAGCCTTTTATGTATGAAAGCAGTGATATATTGAGCTATCCTGTCAATCAGGATGCCGACGAATATGGGTATGTAAATAATCTGTCGGATTACTCCAAATATAAAATAGCAGGCAGATATGGAATTATGAACCGCATTACAGGAAAACCGGTTACCCCCGCTGTTTACGATAGTGTGGAGATGATTTCGCACACACTGTTTGAGGTTAGTCCTTCAGATAATTACGGTGTATATGTAGTTGATGATAAGGGTAATATTGTGTCGAAATAATACTTGAAACAGGAGCGTAGAGATGATAAAAAGATGACAAAAACCACAGCGGAGTCCTGATGAGAAGCTACTCCGTTGTGGTTTTTTATTTGGTGCTTGATTTATATCTCGCCCGAGGCTCTGCCCTATACCAGCTTTTTAGTGCAAAGATACCAGTCGTGGCAGGTAACTCCCTCCTGGGCTGTACGTTCTACTGCCTGGTCGGTTGTGATAGGGGAGTGCAGAACTACCTCTTTTCCGGGTTGCCAGTTTGCAGGCATTGCAACATCGTGGGCATCTGCGGTCTGCAGACCTACAATTACACGCTTGATCTCTTCAAAGTTACGTCCAAGTACAAGAGGATAGTAGATTATAGCGCGGATCTTGTCTGTAGGATCGATAAAGAATACAGCCCTTACGCAGGCATTGTTGCTTTCACCCGGCATGATCATTCCGTAGAGGGTTGAAACCTTTTTACTTAAATCTACAATTATAGGAAAATCAATATCAACATTGCTGTTGCCCTCCCATTGAATCTTCTCTTTAATGTTCCTTACCCATGCAATGTGGCTGCTCAAACTATCTACTGATAATCCTACAAGCTTGGTATTGAGCTTGTTGAAATCCTCCTGCATCTTTGCAAATGCAATGAATTCTGTTGTGCATACAGGTGTGAAGTCGGCAGGATGGCTGAAGAGGATTTTCCAATATCCTTTGTAATCGCCCGGAAAATTGAGCTTTCCTTTTGTTGTCATTGCCCTGAATTCAGGGGCCTGGTCGCCGATACGTGGCATAGACCAGCCGTTATTGTTGTTTTCCATATCTGTACTTATTATCTATTGCAGATGACTGTTATATCTCTACAAAGATAGGATTATTTTGCAGTTTATTTTGTACTTTTGCAAAGATGATATAAACAAATTCGGAGTATGTACAGAGATTCCCAACTTTATGTGGCACATTCGGCTGCAGGTCCTATAAATATAATTGGTAAGATGGCTAACCGCCATGGTCTTATTGCCGGTGCAACAGGTACCGGAAAAACGGTTACATTGCAAGTTCTTGCAGAGAGCTTTTCACAGGCAGGAGTGCCCTGTTTTATGGCAGATATGAAGGGCGATTTGTCGGGAATTTCTCAAGTGGGAAAACTGAGCGGCTTTATTGAAAAGAGATGTGGCGAGTTTGGAATAGATACCTCATCCCTCAAATTCGAGGGGTGTCCTGTCCGTTTTTATGATGTTTATGGGGAGCAGGGACATCCTATGCGTACAACAGTGGAAAGCATGGGGCCGATGCTGCTTGCGCGTCTTCTTGATCTGAATGATACGCAGTCGGGGGTGCTTTCGCTGACATTTAAAATTGCAGAAGATGAGCAGTTGCACCTTATAGATATGAAAGATTTGAGGCTTATGCTCGATTATGTGGCAAAGAATGCACAGAAGTATTCAACAACATACGGCTCGGTCTCTACAGCATCTATTGGAGCAATACAGCGCTCTTTGCTCACTTTGGAGGAGCAGGGGGGCGACAAGTTTTTTGGAGAACCGGCTTTTGATATTTATGACCTGTTGCAGACAGAGGGGGGCAGGGGTGTCATGAATATTCTGGCTGCCGACAAATTGATGCTCCAGCCAAAACTCTATTCAACATTTCTTATGTGGCTGCTTTCGTCGATATATGAAAAAATGCCTGAAATAGGAGATATGGAGCTTCCAAAGATGGTATTTTTCTTTGATGAGGCCCACATGCTCTTTAAAGATACATCAAAGGCACTCACCGATAAAATAGAGCAGATTGTAAGGCTTATACGTTCAAAGGGTATAGGTGTCTACTTTATATCGCAATCTCCTTCTGATTTGCCGGAGGCAATACTGGGTCAATGCGGAAACCGTGTCCAGCATGCTTTGAGGGCATTTACTCCAAAAGACCAGGCGGCTGTAAAGGCTGCTGCCCAGACATTCAGGGCAAATCCTGCATTCTCAACAGAGCGTGAGATTCTGGAATTGGGCACAGGTGAGGCGCTTGTCTCATTTTTGGATGAAAAGGGCGCACCAAGCGTGGTTGAGAAGGCCAAGATATTGTTCCCTATGAGCCAGATTGGTGCAATAACAAGTGACCAGAGGAGTGCTGTGATGGCCTCTTCGCGAATCGCCGGCAAATATGATACACCTGTAGACCGGGAGTCGGCATTTGAAAAGATTCTCAAACAGAGACAGAAGCAAGAGGAACTCAAACAGGAGGAACTTAAAAATAAAGAGAAGGAGAGAATTGCAGAAGAAAAGGAAAAACGTGCAGGCAAGGCAAAGAAAGGGCTGGTTACAACTATTCTTGGTACAGCTGTAACCTATTTTGCAAAGACTTTGGCAACGCAGATGGCAAAGAAGATAACAGGCAGTGTTACTCGCTCAACAACAAAGCGCAAGACAAGCCGTAAGAAATAGAGGCCTTTTCTTGGAATAAATTGGATTATCGGGAATAACGGTAGATTTAAAAGGTTATATTTGCGACTCATACCAAATCTTTAGAATTATGCCCCAGATTAAGTTTTTTTCGGGAGAGGAAATTCCTCTAGAACTTCACAAGGTCAGAATTGTACAGAAATTGAACCTTGTTCCTATTGAGAGAAGACGTGATGCGATTAAAGAAGCAGGTTACAACACATTTAAGTTGAGTACCAAAGATGTGTTTTTGGATATGCTTACAGATAGTGGCACCAACGCCATGAGCGACAATCAGCTGTCGGCAATGATGCGTGCAGATGATGCGTATGCAGGTTCCCAGTCTTTTGAAAGATTGGTAAAGGGTGTTGAGGATGTGCTTGGGAAAAAATACTTCCTTCCTGTGCACCAAGGCCGTGCGGCAGAGAATATTATTGCCCGCACATTTGTAAAACCCGGCCAGGCAGTGCTTACCAACTACCACTTTACAACCACTCTTGCACATGTAAATGAGGTTGGAGGTAAAATCATTGAGCTTTTGAAAGATGAGGCTCTTGTACTTAAATCAGACAATCCGTTCAAAGGAAATATTGATATCGACAAACTTGTTGAGGCAATTGAAACAGAGGGTGCGGATAATATCTCGTTCATCCGTATGGAGGCCTCTACAAACCTTATTGGCGGACAGCCTTTCTCTATCAGGAACATGATGGATGTAAGACAGGTTGCAGACAAATATGGAATAATGCTGGTACTCGACGCCAGCCTTCTTGGAGAGAACGCATATCTTGTAAAACAGAGAGAAGAGGAGTGGAAAGAGAACACTATGGCAGACATCATCAAAATGATGACCGGGCTTGCAGATATAGTCTATTTCTCTGCAAGAAAACTCACCTCTTCACGTGGTGGCGGTATCTGTACCAACCGCAAGGATTATTATAAACAGATGGAGCCGCTTATTACTCTGTTTGAAGGTTTCTTGACATACGGAGGTATCTCAATCAGAGAAATTGAGGCTATGGCAACAGGTATTTATGAGACAACAGACGAGACTATGATCAGCCAGAGTGTTGATTTTATCAAATATTGTGTGGAGAGCGCAGTTAAAGCCGGCATTCCAATGGTAACCCCTCCTGGCGTACTTGGAGCACACGTCAATGCTGGCGAGTTCTGTAGCCATATTCCTCAGACAGAGTATCCTGCAGGTGCACTTACAGCAGCATTCTATTTGTGTTCAGGTGTGCGTGGCATGGAGCGTGGTACTGCATCAAGTGTAAGGGATGAGAATGGAAACGAGGTTCTTGCAGATGTTGAGCTGATGAGGCTTGCATTTCCAAGAAGAGTATTCACCCTTTCACAAACAAAATATGTTGTGGACCGTTTGAGTTGGCTATATGAGAACAGACACCTTATCGGAGGTCTTAAATTCTCTTATGAGCCAAGCATCCTGCGTTTCTTTATGGGTGAACTTGAGCCTCTTACAGACTGGCCTTCAAAACTTGTGCATAAATTCCGCAAGGATTTTGGAGATAGCCTGTAATATTTGAAAACGGCAATAATTAAACGGGGTCGGGTCAATACAGTTTGATCCGGCCCCGTTTGTCAGTATATCTGTCGGACAGAAATTTATAAAATCTGGGCAGCGTGATTTTTGGTGTCCACTTTCTCAATTATCTTTTCAAGAATGCCCTCCTCATTAAAGATAAAAGTACGGCGCATTGTGCCCATATAGGTTCTTCCATATAGTTTTTTCTCGCCCCAAACACCAAAATCCTGTTGCATTTGAGTGGTTGTATCGGCCAGTAGAGTGAATGGAAGAGAATGCTTCTCAATAAATTTGGTATGGGATGCGGCACTGTCCTTGCTCACTCCAACCACATTGTATCCTGCTGAAACCAGCGCATCATAATTGTCTCTGAGGTTACAAGCCTCTGCCGTACATCCGCTTGTATTGTCTTTTGGGTAAAAATAAATTATTGTTTTCTTACCTATAAAATCTTTTGAACTTACACTGTTGCCATTCTGGTCAATTACCGAGAATTCAGGCATTTTATCTCCTATTTTCAACATATTGGTAAAGTTGTTTTAAAAATTATCTTTTTTGTTTGAAAAGCCACTTCATGAAATCGGGATAGTTGAATGCCGGATTCCAGCTGTTGTGGGTGTATCCTGCAAATTCGATATATTCAACATCCATTCCGGCATCCCGTAATGCTTTGTAAGCCTCTCTTGAACCCTCAACAGTTACTGCCGGGTCTGAGTCTCCATGGAAAATTCTCCAGGCAACACCTTTAGTCTTTGTGAGTCTCTGAGGGTTTACCGATCCGCAGATAGGAATTGCTGCTGCAAACTTTTCGGGATACCTGCTAACAATGTCAAAAGTGGCAATACCGCCCATTGAGATGCCCATGATATAGACTCTGTCGGGGTCTACATTTGGATTAGCGATATATGAATCGATAAGCTCCATAAGGGTAACGACAATTGGTGCCACAGGTGGATTTAGAGGCATATCTGCAGGCACAAGGGTTTGCAGGCGGGGCATATATGCACCAGGAATGCCCTCCGGACACTGCGGAAACAATACATAAGCCGGATATTTTTCTCTGTTTACTGGATTGAGGAATTGTCCGCTGCCATGAAACAGCTGAGCCTGGTTGTCGTTTCCTCTCTCGCCCGAGCCATGGAGAAAGATAACCAGCGGGTATTTTTTCCCCTTTTTTATCTTTTCGGGAGTCAGATATCGGTACAGCAGTGTGTCGGCAGTTGCCTTTGAAACAAATACTCCTTTTTCATAGCTCTGTTGGGCTTTTGCCGGCTGCAGCATCGCCGTAACCGTAAAGGTGAGAACAAAGAGTAACGAGGTGAACTTTTTCATAAATCTATAATGCTTGTTAAAAATCAGAAATGCAGTATTCATCATAAAGAGGGCTCCATTTTTCAAATGCCTCTTTTACTGTGGCAATCTCACATGGATGCTCAATTTTGCCATATTGTTTTGGCGTTGTTATCCACTCTGTTTCCCAATCTGCCAATTGTGAGTAAAAATCATTTGCTCTCAACTGCTGACGGCCATTTCTCAATGGAACAGCCGATTCGTCATAAGCAATGCCATCGGTAAGGCATTTTCTGAGCATTGAATAGAACTTCTCCCAACGGGGCAAATAATAATCCCTCACAAGACCGCTCCACTCTTTCCAGGCATAGTCAAACAATACATAGGCCTCCGGCTGTCCGCCCCATTGGGTTACATGCATGGAGGCATTGTAATCATACAGATTGTACTCTTCTTCATTTTGGGCCCATTTTACGGCACTGTTTACTCTCTCTTCAAAACTGTATTCGCTTCTGGTAAGAAGTACTTTATCCAGATCCGACAGCAGTTCCAGAAATCTGCCGCTATGTCTGTCGAATTCCTCTATATTGCCCTCTTCAAAAGCATCGGCAGCTTTGGCATGGATAAATTGGCCAAGATTGCTCATGAGCTGCCTCTGAATATCTACAATGTCAAATCTGTACCCTTCTGAATTTTTAAGTTGTTCAGTATCTTTGAGCAGCAATCTCTCCGCCTCAACAAGACTTTTTGGATCATAAGGTATTTTGAATCCCGAATTCGGACCGCTCTTCTTTGGTCTTACAGCCGGTCGGGCAGCCACAATCGAACTGAGTTCCACTCCATTTGTACCCTCACGGTAAGGATTGGCGAGCAGAATCATCAAGGCATTGCAAGCACTCTCTGAATATGCCCCATATCTTCGCTCCGTATAATCCTTAATCCAATTCTGCAAATCTACAGTGTCTTGATGCACAGGCATTTCAAAAGCCAGGTCGTAATAGATGGGATTTTGGCCCAATCCCTCCATAAACAGACCGCTACCTACAATGTTTTTACCAAGTTTGACTGCGTTGTAGAACTGGTTTGAGGCCAGCAACCCCAAATCTCCATGAAGATTGATTCTTCCACCAAAGTTATGCAGGTTTCCCACAACATATGGGTATCCCCAGAAACACTCCTTTACAGCATCCTGGCTCTGTTTGTAGTAGGCATCTGATATGTCGAGAATTATGAGGTCTTCTTGTGGGATGGCCTTGACAATATGCTCCTGAGGACTCCAACCCTGCATAATCCATTTGCTGTTTGGATTGAAATCTTTGAAAAGTTTCAATACTGCTTTTGCTACAGAGTTCAGATATGAAACCTCTGTACTTATAGGTTTTCCTTCGTGGAAAGGGTCTGTTGCATAGAAACCGTAATCTCCAAAGAGCTTCTTCTGCTCTTCCAGAAGAATTTTTCCAAATTTGTAGAAGAGCGGGTCTGTAGGGTCGAGTTGGGCAACCGGTGCAAATCCGCACCATCCATCCTTCAGCTCAATTCTGGCTTGAGGGAATTTCTCTTTGAATTTTACTGGTACGCATCCCGAATACCCTTGCTGGATGGGCTGCATGCCAAGTTCAATCTCTCTGTTGATGATCTGCTGGCCCAATTTGATATGGCTGTCGATCCAACTCTTTGGAAGCGGGCCTGCAAAACTCTCAATATTTGTCATCCATTGCCATGCAAAATAGGAGGGGCCTACAAGATAGTCGCGTGCCTGTTGGTCTGTATATCCCATACGCATGAGGGCATTGTACCATACACCCTCCAGACCAACTACCGACAGTGGCATATTTATGCCGTTCATTGCCATAAAATCCAGTTCACGTTGCCAGCGCTCCCAATCCCACCATGTTGCAGAGTAGCTGAATGAGCAGTAATTGAGGTATACTCTCCATTTGGCATTTATCTTCCCGCAATACTCCTCTGCAGGCAATGGGAGCGTATCGGGAAGATTCATCTGGTCTCCGCACCACGACATATTCACTTTGCAATACTTTTTAAGATAGTTGTAATATGCTACAGCCAAAGAGATGGTGTTGTTGCCATGAAGTTCGATTCTGTTTTCGGATTGTTTCCAACCGAAAATATCACAGCTGTCGGAGGGAACTATTTTCAGGCAGAACTGTTTTGAATATCCCGGAGTTACTCTTTCAATCAGGGCTTTGGCAGCCTTTATCTGTTTGTGCTGCTCATTGGTTATGCAGGAGCTTGTTGTGGTGGAGATTGCTGTGCAGAGTGTCAGAAATGTGCACAGGATTCCCAAAATATTTTTTGATTTTGACATTGTTCTACCCATATCCTTTCTGTTTTTTGTGAGATTGCAAGTCTGTATTGCCTACGATTTTTTCTGGCCTTCCTGTTCCACTTTTTCAAAAATGGAGCTCTGGGATGCGGCCGACGGAAACCATGTGATGACTTTGGAACGGGCCTGCTCTTTTACCTGCGGAGTAATGTTGCGCATCACTTTTGAGAGAGCCCATGCAAGGGCTGCAAAATCGTCGGTATATCCGGCAAAAGGGATAAAATCATGTATGAAATCCAGAGGGAGAATAAAATAGCCCAATGCTCCGTAGATGATACCTTTGTCTTTTGTTGTAATTTCCGGACTGTTAAGGGCATAATAGAGCAGGAGCGCGGCATAAACAACCTTTATACCCGCCTTGCGGGCCACTTTTACGAGTTTGGAGCGGAATCCCTCTTCTGAGTATTTGGGTTGCGATTTTTTTATGATCACTGGGAGCCTGCCGTTGAAATCTTCCTGAGCATCTCCACAAGAATTGCCTGTGCCTTTCATGTTTTGAGATTTTAGATGTATGCCTCAAAACAAATATAGTGCAAAAATTTGAATTAAGGATATTATCTCTTCTTCAATTGAAAAGCAAGTCCGCCCTCTGCAGTCTCTTTGTAAAGGCTTGGGAGATCTTTGCCGGTGCATTTCATTACCTCTATAACATTGTCGAAACCGACTCTGTGGTTGCCGTCGGTCATAAGTGCATATACATTTGCATCAACAGCTCTGGTAGCGGCAAAGGCATTTCTCTCTATGCAGGGAATTTGCACAAGTCCGCAAACCGGGTCGCAGGTAAGGCCCAAAAAATGCTCCATGCCCATTGCGGCGGCATACTCAATTTGCATCGGTGTCCCTCCAAATAACTGTGTGGAGGCTCCTGCAGCCATGCAGCAGGCAGAACCGATCTCTCCCTGGCAACCCACCTCTGCGCCGGAAATGGAGGCATTGGTCTTGATTATTGTTCCGATGAGTCCGGCTGTGGCAAGGGCTCTGAGGATTCTTTTGTCGGAAAAACCATAAAATTTTCTGTTCAGATAAAATACTGCAGGAACAACACCGCAAGATCCGCAAGTTGGAGCAGTTACAATTGTTCCTCCGGCTGCATTCTCTTCTGCAACCGCAAGTGCAAATGCAAAGGTCATGGCACGACGTTGCATAGAGCCCTGGTGTCCTTGGGCTTTCAAATAGAATGACGAGGCTTTTCTTGCCAGATTCAATCCTCCGGGGAGTACTCCCTCCTCGTCGAGACCCCGCTCTACAGCTTCTGTCATTACTCTCCAGACTTCGGCCAGATAGTCGTAAATGTCACTCTGCTCGTGGAGCTGCACATATTCCCAGAAGGTTGTGCCGTTATCTTTGCACCACTCAAGAATATCAGCCATTTTGTTGTGAGGATATATACTTTCCTTTTGTGGCCTCTCTCCTGTATCACTGATGTCGCCTCCGCCAATGCTGAAAGTTGTCCATTGGTCTGTCTTTTCGCTATTGGAGGTAAAGGCTTCAAAGAGCATTCCGTTGGGATGTTGTGGAAGAAATATGTTTCCCTTCCAGTTGATTTTGCAGTTTTCTCTGCCAAATACATCCTCAATGGCCACATCTGTAAGGTGCCCTTTACCTGTAGAGGCAAGGCTTCCATAGAGGGTAACCTCAAAAAATGTTGCATGAGGATTCCTCTCTTTAAACATTAGTGCTGCCTTCCGCGGCCCCATGGTATGGCTGCTGGATGGGCCTTTGCCTATCTTGAATATCTCTTTTATGCTCTCCATATCTGTCCGACAGATTTTGAATGAATATATAATATACGGTGTTGGAGTGAAAAAGTTTTGTCGGAACTCTTGCAATATGCTATTTTGGCCAGATAAAATGGGAATTGATGGATTCGCCTCCGTCTATTACAATACTTTGGCCGGTGCAGAAAGTATTTGTAACCGTCATAAAATATGCCCATTGGGCAATCTCTTCCGGTGTGGCCCATCTTTTCAGAGGAGTCTGTTCCATAATCTGTTGCCAGAGCTGTGGACTCTCCATTACGCAATCATTCAGAGGAGTTGATACTCCGCCTGGGTCTATACTGTTGCAGGTTGCGCCAAATTCGGCAACTCTCAGAGCCACATTTTTTGTGTATGCAATAACACCTCCTTTGCTCGCGCAATACTCCGGAAATTCGGAACCGGTATGTCCGCTTGCCGAACCTATGTTGAGTATCGATTTTATATTCTTCTGAATACCATACTTTTCGGTAATGTGAATCAAAGCTTTGAGATTGGTGCCGATATCATCATTGTTCTGGGTACCGGCATTGTTGATGAGAATATCTATTTGTGGAATATCCGGCAGGGTATCATACTCTCTGATGTCGCATGTGTAATGGGTGTAGTTGCTGTGTGAAATGGAAGAGGCCTGCCTGTCGATGCCAAAAATATGGTATCCTTTGCTTAAAAACAATTCGGCAATGGCTTTGCCAATACCTTGCGATGTGCCTGTAATTAGAACTCTCATACCAACTTATAGTTTATTAAATGCTCCCGTTTAACCTTGCCAAAGGTAATAAAAATAGAGACTTCGTAAAAACACAAAAAGGAAGCCGATTTCTCTGCTTCCTTTTTGTGCCACATCGTGCCCAACCATCGAACTTTTATAGATGACTACTTGAAGATACTGGATTTCATCGAGTGGTTAAAGGTTGCATATCCCGAAAAAGCAGAGTTTCTCACCGAAAAGTCTTGACTTCATATCCCTATTACCTTATAATGTTAGTAGGGATGCCCCTAACTGCACCGATGGTGTCGGCGTGGTTCTTAATAATTGTAAAAATAAATAGTAAACAATGTCTAAAATTAAAGACAGTGGAAAGAACAGTTTTGTTTTTTATGACAGTTTTCTGTCTGCAATGAAGCACCTCAACGATAGTGAGTTTAGAGAGTGCGTGATGAAAATAAGAGATTATGCGTTGGAGGGTATTGACGAGAAGAGCCAAAGCCCGTATGTCAATATCATCCTTGCAATGGCGAAACCAAATCTCGACTCGGCAAGGCGGCGGTATGAGGTGGCTGTTGAGAATGGTAAGAAGGGTGCTGAATACGGGAAATTAGGCGGTGCGCCGAAGGGCAACCAGAACGCTCGCAAAAAACAACCCCAGAAACAACCCCTTGATGTAGATGCTAATGAGGATGTAGATGTAAATGAAGATGAAGAAGTAAATGAAAATGCTAAAGCCGATGAGGCTGACCCATCAGGGTCAATAAGTGTTAAATCTTCTTTTTCTAATTCTTCAAATAGTGTTTTAACTAACGAAGCGAACGATAGTGAGCGATTGAAAGAGCAAGAAGCAAAGAAAGAACCTCGCTCCGAGGTGCGTCCATCATCTTCCAACGCTTCGGTAGTTGGTGTTGCGGACAAGGGAAAGGGTGAAACCCCTATATATTCCAAGGATAGTTCTATTAGTTCCGCTCCGCTTGGCACTGGTTCTGTTGGGGAGGCAGGGTGTTCCGCCGCTCGACCCCGCCGCCGTGAGGTGAAAGGTGGCGTGTATGACCAAGGGGAATATTACAAATTGTGCTTTGATAACTATATGCTCGACCTTGTTGATATGCGTTTAGGCAAGCTCCCCAAAGACGACAACTTATTTTGGCAAGCGGTCAATGTGTATCAAGCCATACTCGGCAATGACGATAAGAAAGAGGTAGCAAAAACCGTATCTCATATGCTTTCCGAGTTGG
>JAZNEW010000044.1:0-30945 GCA_045588775.1 Candidatus Egerieisoma sp.
TGCGATGCATTGAGAACTTCATACATCTATGTGCAATTGGCATGTTTGACAATACAACTGTTCACATGCTTGCTATGGATACCGATAAAAATAACGGAAATTTCAAAAGACTTTCAACTATAGTTGGCCATTATAATGCCATTAACGGTGGCAGTGCAAAGGCCGACACCCTTTTTTCTGCAAAACTGGAGTATTACCAGTTTAGTCCGGACTATGACGGCAATGCCTGCACATTCAATAATATAGTGAATAAAGAACGATTGTCTAATGCCGATGCTATAGATGAAAATACTAAAACTCGTGTATCTGACCTTTTGGATCTCTTTATAAGACCTGAGGTGGGCGAAATGAATCTCGAACATGGTTACAGGGCACAAACTCAGATGGGTTCGATGCTGATGTATCATGCCATTCAAGAAGAGGCTTACAGAGCTAAAACTAGTGAAACATCTGAATTACGCCGTTTTTTGAGTTCACTTAATGAGGGTACAGGGCATAGAGTGTTTGTATTCGGTTCGGTATTCGGAGGAACAGGTGCCTCTACCATTCCTGTTATTCCGGAGGCTTTCAACAGTGCTGCACAAATTATGTTTGGGCCTGGTAGGGATATCATTACCGGCAATCATTTTGGTTCGGTTATACTTACAAATTACTTCACCTTTGACATTGCAGACAAAGGCAATGAGGTTATTGCAAAATCCGACAAATTTGCCCTGAATTCGCAGGCTGCCCTTAATTTTTACCGAAAAGATAAAACCATAAATGAGGTTTACAAACGTCTCTATCTTATCGGCCGTAAGGAGATGCGCCAGCTCCCTTCCGGTGGAACAGGAGGAGAAACCCAATGCAATCCTGTAGATTACATTGAACTTATGGCTGCATTTGCTGCATACGATTTCTTTAAGGCATGTGAAAATCTGGCAACGGATAACAAAGTCTTTGAAAAGAACAAAGAGAACAAATTTGTATTCAGAGCCCTGAATGAAGGAGCCCAAGCTCTTACTTTTGAGAATTTTGCAGATGGAGCCGCTGCCGAACTGTTCAAACGCAAACTTGGCATTATGACTTTAACCTCATATCTGGATAGTGTTTACGAATTCTTTGAAAATATACGTAAAGATGATGTCTCTTATGATGAGGGTCTGTTGACAAACCAAATTAAACCTTATCTGCACTATTTTGGACTTGGCCTTGACGAAAATGGAAATGTTGTATCGGGTTGGCTCGACCAGATATTCCAGTCGGCAAAGGATGACGGATATACCCAGGGTGCCTTCTTCAATCCTGATCTTTTTGAGTGCAAAACATTAAAGGAACTCAAAAAATACAATATCCATAATAAACTTTACAATCTGGAAGATGCCCCTGAATTTAAGGTAGGTTTTCTCTCATCACCTTTTGCAGTTGTACGCAGCGAATTTGTAAAAACAAACTCTACCAGAGACAACTCGCTTGATGCAATGCTGGAGCGCACCTATCTTTCAATCCGTAAACTATATTTTAACGAATAAAACAAAAAACAAGATATGGCAAAGAATTTAGTTGCAAATGCAAGGGTTGGAGCAACTACCGATCAGACAGGTGTTAACCAATGGGTAACACTTACCAATTCCGACAGCTTTATTAATAATCTTGAAACCAACCAAGGCAATTCAAACACTGCTTCTGTTGAGCAATTCAACACAATGGTATCCGGAGTTCCATCTCCTTGGGCAAGAGTAAATCTCACCTCATATGCCCTGCTTGATGATACTCCTGCCAATGATACCAGAATTCTTATTGAGAGTTACCGGAGAATGAGAGATGAGTGGAGAGGTCTTATTGCCGCATATATACTCAATTCAGACCGTTTCAAACTTTCAAAGCCAATAGCTCTCTCAGGAAGATCAATCGAAGAGTCATTCGGCCGTCTTGATACCCTCACTGTATTGGGCAAGATGCTCTTCAAAGATGTCTCTTTGTGGAGTCATTCAACTGAAAATAGTGTTCCATATATACAATTGTTGTACTACTCACACGATGGTATAACAAAAGAGAGACCAATGTTGGTTGGTGCAACATCTCCAACAACACTCTTTTTCCTTTCGTCCAATTACTCATTTAAAAATATAAATTCAGATATCTATTGGATTGATTCCGACGGCAAATTTACCGATCCCACAAAGCCGATCTATCATGAGCGTTTGAGAACTAATGAGAGTGACAAAGGCGCCATAAAGAAGGTGGTATCGTTTCTTAAGAATATCAGTTCAAACACAGATACTTATACTGAAGAACTGATGAAAATTTGTGGCAGTGAAAAACGTGACCAACTTCTCCGCATCGGTGAAAATATCAACAAATTCATCCAGATGTGGTTACGCGACATCTCCGAAATAGATCAGAAACTTGTAGATGTTGATAAAAATACTGTTCCGGTTTCAATCAACAGCGCCTCAATGCCGCAAGGTCCTCTCAGTAAATTATTCAACCTAAAATATACTTATTATTGGTTCGACGGCTCTTTCTTGCTCTCCAACAAAGATGCTGCTGATGCAATAGAGATAGTTAATGCCCAAAGTCTGTTTATAGACAGCAACTATCTGCTCGGATTTAAAGCCGATGATGTTGAACGCTTTAGAAACGCTCCTGTAACCTATCTTCATGCAGAAGACGAAAAAAATACACAATACTTCTGTGCCCTTCCTTTCAGCCGTTTTGCAATTGAAGAGTGTCTTGGAAAAGAGATTAACCAGATTATTGCAGGGAAGAATGAAAAGGTCAAAATTCAGAGCAGTGTAAAGGGAAATGTCATAAAAGTTGTTTTGCAAGCAAATTTCTCTACTTGGGTGGACATAGTCTCTAAAGAGTATACTATTGTGGAGCCTGATGTATTGGGACATGTGTTCACATGGCCAAACTTTGCATCAAAAATCTGGAACAAATACTATTTCTACAACGAATACCCTACAAATGGTTCGGGAATAAGGGTTATGCCTATATTCAAGAGCCTTGATGAAAAGGCAGTCATTGACTTTGAAAAGGCTAATAAAATGAATGAATTGCCTGAAAATATGGCTGCTATGTACCTTGTCAAATATCCTATCAACAAGGTTGATTCTTCGGCTCACCGTTATGAGATATTGCGGAGCAATTATCCTGTATCACTGCTTGCAGTGAAGGTTAATCGCGATGATAAAGAGCACTCGGCCGGTTATCTGGTTCTCAAAACCCAAACAGATTCTTTGGCCAATAAGAGCGCAATGCGCATTATCAATACAGATGCGGATGCTCTTACAAATACAACTGTAGGTATTGATTTTGGTTCAACAAACACTTGTGCCTACTACAAAGCCGATGATGAAAGCTCTTCACATGCAATTCCATTTACAAACAGACGTCTGGCACTTCTTGGTTTTGACAATGCTTCCTGCAATTTGGCCCAAAAGAACGAACTCTATTTTATATCAAATGAAGAGCCAATCAATAAAAACGGCCAGATAAAATCATGGCTGCATTTGCATAATCCACTATACTATGATGAAGCAAGAGCGGCAAATGAACTTGTTGGAGGTGTTCCTGTCAATGAGACCAATATTACCGTAAAGGCCATTACCGAGAATGAGATTACCACAAATGCAGGTACCCTATGCAGCAATATGAAGTGGTTATCGGACAGAAGAGGTAAGGATTGCAAGAACTCCTATATGTCTACAATATGGTTGCAGATTTGCGCAGATTTGTTCGACAGTGGCAAGCGTCCTGATAAACTTTCATGGTCTTATCCAAGCGCTATGAGCCGCAGGGATGTTAGTGAGATGAAACGTATTTATAGTGGGCTGATGACACCTATTGAGGGGTGTAGTAATGTTAGAAACATTACATCACACACAGAGAGTGAGGCTGTATGTTCTTATGCTCTTACCAAAGATGTATCCTTAAGAGCAGATAATCTCTTTTTGGGCATTGACATTGGAGGATCAACAAGTGATATTCTGATTATGGGCATGCAAAATAATAGTAAACATCTTTTCTCACAATGTTCATTACGGATTGCCGCCAACCACTTCTTTAAGGCTATCAATTCATCAGAACGTTTCCGCAAGGCCCTTTATAAATTCCATAACTCAGAAACAACCAAAGTAAGGGTGATAAATATTGATGATATTGTCAATACAAATCCGGATATTTACAAAAGGTCGCCTTACTATCTGAACAATATTTTTGACCAGTTGAACGGCCAGGAATTCTTCAAATTCTACAGTTCATTATGCAATAGTGTGCCATTTGCTTTCTCGCTGCCTGCATACGTTACAGGTATTCTTGTATTCTACTCAGGTATGTTGGTACGCAATGCAATAAAGACAAATGCTCTGGAAAATATAAAGCAGGTAAATATGAGATACTTTGGAAAGGGTGGAAGGACTTTCGAGTGGATTTACAGCGTATATGAAGATGACGCAAGGTCATTCTACGGAAAATGTTTCCATGCAGGATTTGGAAGCGATTCTGTCAGATTCCAATGCGATAATATAGAAGAACTGCGTAATGGCAATACTGTTGAAAATAAATCAGAAGTTGCAATGGGGCTTGTCAATCTCAAAAATGACATTAATGGTATATACCAATCTAATAATAGTGATGAGCTTATAACACCTAAAGAATTTATGTCTGAGGTATTTGGAGAACCTGGTTTTACATATACAAACAACGACGGTGAGCGTAAAGAGATTGGTGAATTGGAGATTGTAAATGGTGAATTCTACCACTGTCTGAACAATCCTGATAATTTTAGCAACTTCTACAGATTCATTGATATATATGCTAGATTGCTCTCTGATTCAGGTATTGCAGATATCGAAATCATCAACATGCTGAAAAAAGGTAAAACCAAGATCGAAAATGTGATGCAGTTTTTCGAGAATGATAGGGAGTACCAAAAATATCAGATAGAACTTGAGGGTGATAACGATGGAGCACAAGCATCTTACCGTATGCCTGTATTTATAGCAGAGGCTCTATATTATCTTGAAAAAGTGCTTTTGCCTAATGTTTTTAAGGAGTAGATATGGAAGATTATTACTTGATACTCTATCTTGGAAATGATTATATAATACCGCTGATTGATTCAAACAGAGGAAATTTCTTCCGCTACAGAGGCAATTCAGACAGTAGGATATGGCTCTATTTCCATGAGGATATCGACTCGACAGATGTGCTCTACGGGCAGGATTATTACCGTCCTGCCCGTATGGGCACTGCTTCATATTTTGGAGAGTATTGGAAAAATATAGAAGCAAATAAGCAAATCTCCATTCATGGAGTTGGGATGCCTTATGTTGAATTGGCAAAATGTTCCCGAATTGTAAATGATTTGCGGGAGTGGTACCGTTCGATTATACATACACAACCGGGTGATATTCCTGTGGTATGTGCATATTCCGATACTGTGCCTGTGAATGCCCGCAAGGCTTTTATGGGAATGCTTGAAGAGAATGGATTTGCTATAAGATCCTATTCTCTCTCTTTTAACCGACTGATAGCAAGATACTGCAATCTGAGGCCTGAATATGGCAAACAGATTGTACTTGTTACAGCCTCCGGAGATAAGGTGCAGTTATCGAGCATGATATATTGGAATGATGAATTTGTTTCATGCGGCAATGTAGAAATTATAGAGTATACTGGCGAGGATCCTGTAAAGATGGCTCTTGTACAACATATAGTTGATACAAACAACCGCCAGACAGGATTTTTCACCCAAGAGCAGTTGCAGCGAGAGTATGCATATCAGATGCAGTATGCAACTGAGTGGCTGGATATTGCCCGAAAAGCAAAAGATGATGAATCTTTTCTGATAACATATCACCTTTCACTCGATCCTACAGTGAGTTATCAGATCAATATCAGAAAGTCATTCATAATCACAAAACAGGAAGAAGCGGCAAATCCAATAATCAAAGGTATCAGCAGATATTGTAACCAGATAGGTAATGCCAATATTTTGCAATACATCTTTACCGGAGATGTATTTGCGGACGAAGAGATGTTCAGAATGGCTTCAAGAACAGCCCCCGCCAAAAGTGTGTATATAGACAGTGCATATTATGGTGATATCCTGCATCTCTATTCAAAACATTATCTTTCGCTGATAGAACCGCTCAACGATTTTGATGCAAATATGGAGCAGCGCAATAAGGAGCACGACAGCGCTTCTGCCTGGTTCAGACTTGCAGAAAAAATTACGGATATCGCCCGCAGAGTGTCGGACTTTGAACCTCAGGCGCAGCGCAGGTTGCAGGATTTTGCCCAAAAGGTTGAAACAGATTCCCAAAGCATTTCTTCTTCACTCTCTTCGAGTAATTTTGATGGAGCGCAACAAACATTGGATGCACTCTCAAACAGTGTGGATGAACTGAAAATCTTCATATCCCAGAGTGTGCATGGTCTTTTGAATGAGCATGTATGCAACAGGGCTATTTACGACCAGGTGCTGGATTATGTTTATGCCCATCAAATTATAAGCGAAATAAACAGGAAAATTACATCAATTGAGCAGCTTGTTGAGAAATACGAGGAAAGAGTAAAACTTGTTGGGCAGCTACAGGAAAACATCAATTATTATAGAGAAAACTACCAAAAATACCGGAGTCTCAGGAGGGAGTTCGATAATGCAACAACACTTATAGACAAACGCCGTCTGCTTGAACAGATGAGACCTCTTACCGGTGAAAAACTGCCTGATGATCCAAGTAATGTAAATCCGGTGGTGGGCAGGCTGAGCGCAAAAGTCAATTATAAGAGCGGATTTCTGGGATTGGGCAAAAAACCGACTGATGTCGAAATTCATGTAACACTCGGTAATCAGACACTGCCTTACCATTGTGTTGTGGTTGTTTCTGACGGACCGGTATCGAGGATCAACCGCGATAAAGTATGTTTTGATCTGGATAGGGGAACAACTGGCAATATTACATTCAATGTATCTCTGCCGAATGACAAATTGCCTGGAGCAAAACAACTTACAATACGTATTATGGTTGATACAGAACAGGAAATGATGGCAGACATTGCAAATGTCAGCTTCAATGTTGAATATATTGATCTTTAGAATTATGAAAATATTGTGTCCGTTTTGTCTGAATAAATTCAATAATAGTACTGCTAAACTTATATGCAGAAATACTGCAGGCAGATGCAGGTATGAAGCAACACAGCAATATGCAGAGTATTGGGGTATTTCACCCGACAGCCCGTCGGCCCAACGCCCTCACATATACGACGGAGGCAAATCTCTGTTTGGAGGTCCTCCAAAACTCAAAAACTGTCCGGTTTGCGGTGATGATAACCCATTCTATGTATGCCCCCATTGTCATAATGAATTGCCTTATGATATGGTGGAGCATGGAACGGATATTATTCCAATTATAGGAGGTCCTGCAGTTGGCAAGACTGTTTATATGGTTTCGCTTATTAACCAGCTCAACAAATATGGTTATAAACTGAATTTGGTATCATCTATCCAAAGTATGTTCGGAAGTGCTGCTGAGGAGTTCAAACAGATGGAAAACCAGCTCTTTAAGGATCGTCAGCTTCTTGACAAAACTATTATAAAAGAGAAGTGTGCCCCATGGTTCATTAAAATAGAAAACAAGACTGAAAATAAGAAGAGCCGTCCCACTTATCTCATATTTTATGATATAGCCGGTGAGCAGTTTGAAGATGCAAAAGTAATGGAGCGTAAAGCGCTTCCAATCTATCATGCCTCCGGGGCTATTGTTCTGCTTGATACGCTCGATATACCTTCAATTCAAAGTGTGCGCCATCAGGCTGGTATTATCGACAATGAGAACCACTTCAGTATTCTTGATACATTCAACAGCCTTGTTGAGCTTTCAAGTGAGGAGAAAAAACGGAATGTGTTGACAGATATACCTATTGCATTCACATTCAGCAAAGTTGATGTGGTAGATCACTTCAGAGCATCTCTTGGCGCTTTTGGCCAGGCCGTTGATATGAAACAGAACAGCAATTACACCTCTACGGCTTATGGGCTCAACAATTACCGTCAAAATGAGTTTAACGGCTTCCTGCGTGAAGTTGACCAGATGGATGCCGGCTTTAGAGAGGCTCTGAGAGAGTGTGATTTGGAACAGCTTGTTGGAAACAACAAATGGAAGGAGGAAAATGTGAGACTGTTTGGTGTTTCTGCATTGGGAAAGGAGCCTGAAGAGGACCGTACAATCAACACAGATAGAATTACCCCATACCGTGTACTCGATCCGCTGATATGGATTCTGCATAAATTGGGGAAATTGAATATTCCCAAATAATCCTGATTAAAAATTTAAAACACTTGAAACTATGAAATGCTACGAGGTTTTGTTTAACTCTTCGCAAAGTTCACGTTCCGGCAGTATCGGATTTGGTATCAGAGCGCAAAGCGAGCAATTGCCCAAAGGATACATAGAGGCTGCGCAGATCGACAGGAGTTATCAAAAAGGAAACTATAGAGGAATATATGCCAGTGAACTGATTAAGGATACTTCAAAAATTCTTGACTATCCTGTAAATATATCATATAGTAAAGTTTCTGTTGAAAATGGCAAGACATTATATATATTGCGCAGATGTATTGCCCTTGAGTTCGACTATGCCTACTATATTTCCGGACAAGCAACCCGTCCGGGCAATTATATGGAACATACTCTTATCTTTGATGAAAGGCCGGATGCATCTCTATTTGACCTGATTTACGAAAAGCCAAAGGAGGGCAGCCACCATTTCCGTCCGGTAAACCGCATACCATCACCGGAAAATGAGGAGTTGAAGGGGTACATGCTCGGCAAGTCCAATGATTTTCCTGTTGAAGACTTGCCTTTTGAAACCATGTGGAATGAGAATATCTCAGACATGACCTACAATATATTTTTCTCTTTGATAGAGGCAAGAAAAGCAAAGCGGGCTCTGGTTGTCAAGATTAATGATAAGGAAAAGAATCGTGTTATAGCCGATCTGTGCCGTCTTTTGGGAGAGTATGCACCGGAGATAACATTCACTTATTCATATAAAGATATCGATACTTCCAAATTTGACATTACATATATTACCCAGTATTACTCTTTACCAACCCTTCATCAGATGCCGACATTCAATATTTGTGAAGCTGATAAGGAGGTGCAGAGTGATTCAGCAAACAAGTATATGAAGATGTTGCGTGCGGCTGTCGAAAATAATGATAAAACAAGTCATGCCAAAGTTGTTAAATGGCTCATGTCAGGCGATTATGAATTTGTAGACAATGCATCAGCCGAGGCGAGTCTGTCGTTTTATAATTATGTTACAACTCCGGAACTTTTTACAGAACATGACCTTGCAAATAAGGAAGTTATAGGCATTATTGCCCGCCGTCATGCAAACTCATCTCAACATGCACTGATACACACACGCATTGAAGAGATATTGCATTCAGCGTTAAGAGCGAATTCTGTGGAGGCGTTTGTTAAGGCTGCAAAGCTTATAAATCAATTGAAAAACAGCGGAATTAACATAACTCCGGCTTTAAACAATGTGAAGGATGAGTGTTGCGAGTTTATATTGAGTACACCTGAGCAGCTCGTTGAGATTTATACAGCATTGGATGAGTCTGTTTTCAATGCTTATGTATCTCCGGAATTGTTCTATCAGAAATACACTTATATTGCAAAACAACCACTGTATCCTCATTTATTGAAGCTTTACCGATATTTCTTCAAGGATAAGCTCAAAGCCGGCAGTAAAATCCTGGCCAATCTTTTGAATAAGATTCCTGCTGCCCAGATATCGGCGCTATTAAGAGATGCAAATCCTAATATTGAGCAGCGTAAAGAGTGTTATTTGTCTATGATAGAGAATAATACTGGATTTGTTACTCCAATTTGGGCTGTAGCAGAGTCTGATTTGGGCAACTCAATTTCTGATAACTTGATGAAACGTTTTGCCCAACACCATTCCAATGCAGAGTTTGCTCCATTATTTTATTATTCACTTAAATATGGCACCGACTGCAACGGCATCATATCATCAAGTGCGCTTGTTCTGGTCCAAAATCAGGCTTACAAACAACTTGTAATTGATGGAAACAACCGTGATAAATGTTATCACCGTCTGTTTGAAATTATTTTGCGGAATATCAATTCTACCAATGCCAATGCTTACGCCAAACTGATTGAAAGGGATGTTTTATTGCCTTTGAACAATGAAATAGAGATGCGTGAGTGGCACTATCTGCATAATCTCCTCAATGGGGATGCTTGGAAAGATGATCGTTATGCTTTGCATCTGAAAGAGATCTATTCTATAGCCGGCAGAATTGATTTTAAGGAGAAATTCAAAGAGGTGGCCTATGAGCGTATCCGTCGCGAAGAAAACGGCAATGAGACTCTCTTTAAAGATATATTGAAAGATTTGCATAAATATGAAGATCTGAATATAAAAGAACTGCTCAAACTTATCAGCGGTTCAAAGAAGAGCAAATTCACAGCCTTGTTGAGTTGTTGTTTTGAAGAGATGAATACACCATTTGGTGAGGCATTGCCAGTTGCAAAAAGTTTGGGAGCTGATGTAGAGAAGGCAGTAATGGGCAAATGTTATGAATCCAAATACAAGAGCCATTGCAGAAAGGCGAAAATCAAAGCCTTTTTTGTAAAACTCTTCAGTAGCTCCAAAGAAAAGGGAAAAGAAAAGGCCGAGAAGAAAAAAGAAGTTAAAACCAAACCAAATGTAAAAAAATAACAGTAAATGATATGAAGAAAATAATACTTATAATTTGTACACTTCTTTTCATTCTGCCACTTTATGCACGAGATTTGGGTAATCCAAATAGCAGTGAATACAGATATAAAGTGGTGTCGAAAAAAGTTCTGAATGTACGTAATTCTCCCAGTACCAATTCAAGAGTGCTGTTTACGGTAAATCCGGGTGACTACATTTATGGAAGTTCTATAAATGATGATTGGGTAATGGTCTCAGGTAATGAGTGGTACCTGGCCAGTGCTTATCTGCAAAAAGAAGAAAACCCTTCATATATGAATACTCAAACTGTTGAGGAGCCTGAATATAGTGATGCAGATATATTTAAAATACAACGGATAGTACGCTGGTGCCTGCTTGGTGTCTGCATTATATTCTTTATCTTCTTCCTGATAGTCAGTTGGGACACTATCTGTAATCTGTTCAAGATAAGCACCAATGGAAAATACTTTAAGGCAGAGGATGGCAACGCATATTATATGCAGCAAAAGTTCTACTATGGCATAACTTCTTACATTGGCATATTGGGTATTGCGGGACTCATAGTTGCCGCTATTTTAGCAGGTGTTCTTACAGTAATGCTCGTTGGAGGAGCTGTGTGGCTGATACTTGCCATTGTATGGGTATTGATGTATATCCTGATTGTTATTGGCTGGATTGCACTTGTCGGCGGTATATTGGGATTCTTCTTTGGTGGTAAGGAGAATGGATGCCTGTTTGGACTTGTTGCCATTGTAGGTGGTGTTGTAGTGGGTTTTACAGATGCCATCAGTGATTTTGGCGAAGCAGTGCTTGAAGCAGGTTTCAGTTTCTTCAAACACCTGTATATTCTTGATTTCGCCCGAGATCTGGTAACTCTCTATTGGCAACCTGCTCTTATGGTAGTGGCTGTTCCATTGATTATATTCTTTGCATTTGTATTGATAACCCTTTTGATTTCAGGTATACTTATGCTCACAGAGTATATTGTAATGCGCCGCTACAATATAAAGAACCCTTGTCCTGTCTGCCAACATGCTTCTGAACCTGCAATTTATCTCGAACATGGTTATGCATTGCCTGTCGCTCTTCATCCAGGCAAATATGGACTTTTAAAGATTACGCATCCGGTTACCCATGAAAAAATGCCTACAATGCTCTTTAATGGTAAAGATAAACTGGAAAGAAAATGTAAGCATTGCGGAAATATTATTTCGGCCGACATGGGTACAGAAAAACATATAGCTCTGGCAGGTGTTGCAGAATCCGGAAAGACTACTCTTGTATATCGTATCGTTGCAGAATTGATGAGCAAATACCCTAATGCAGTATCATTTACAGATGTTTTGCAATCAGACTACAGAATGATGGAAGAGATAAAAGACATTGTCAGAAACGGATATATGGCAAACTTCCCTGAAAAGACAGAAATCGGACAGCGCAGGGCTATACAGCTTCGTATCAGCCGTGGCTTAAATATGTTCTACCGGTTGTTTATCAATGATGTGGGTGGTGAACTATATGCCTTGAATTCAATGAATACAGCTGATACCACACTTACCGCACAATTTGTCAGAAATGTAGAGAGCATATTGTTCCTTGTAGATCCTATGACTATTGATTTCTCGGATTGTGATACATCGGATGAGTTTAAAAATTGGCTAGAAAATAATAAGGCTTATAGTGAACGGATCAATATTTTTGATGCTTTCAGTCGTCTCAGGGAGTTTTTCTCATCTCAAAATATCTCCAATAAAGAGATTTCACGTATCAAATTCAATGTTGTTCTTGTAAAGAGCGATATGGGATACTTGCAGAATATTGACCATGACAATCCTGCGGCTATACAAGGTTTCATGCGTGCCGATATGGGTCTCGACCGACTTATTTCTGATATTCATAGCCTATTTAAAGATGAGAATATAAATTATGTTGCATTCTCAGCTGTGGGACAAACAGAAGAAGATAGCAATGCAGGCAAACTTACCGATATGTTGCTGGAACAGTTGAATATTGAAATTTCCTAATCGGTTTTGTAAGCAGTGCTAAAACTAAAAAAGTGGGTATCACAATTGATGCCCACTTTTTTTTGTATGAAACGCATCAATCGCTCAATATCACTCAATAACCTTAACTTTGCCCATATCTCGAGGTTTGGCCTCAGGTGTTTCATCGGGATATCCAAGGCCTATGCAGATAACAGGCTGGTAGCCCTCGCTGAAACCAAGCAGTTCCATTGCTTTTGGTGAATTTTTAATGAAGCCTACAGGACTTCCAAGACATACGGAGCCAATTCCCAACGACCATGCAGAGAGCATGATGTTTTCGCACATCAAGCCGCAGTCGATTACAGAAAATGGAAAATTTACATCATTGGCCACAACAACAATGGCAGGGGCGCCTCTGAAGCAGCCTTCAACCATTTCAACTTTGGACTCAGAATTATCGCCAACCATAGACTCTTTCAGTTTTGCAACAGACTCTTTGCTGTTTAATACTCTGACCTCCCAAGATTGTTTGTTTATGGCATTAGGAGCGTTTATTCCACACTCAATAATAGTATTCAACTTCTCTACTTCAATCTGTTGAGGTTGGTATTTGCGGATGCTCCGCCTGGTCATAATGTTCTCAATCACTTTGTTTTCGTATTTCATATCAGTGCCATTTTCAGATGTGTTTGCTTGTTGTTGGCTATTGGTGCAAGAAATTGCCGCTGTCAGACAAAATGCCGACATAATAATTCTAAAAAGTTTCATAGCAGATAATTTTTATGTTAGACTCTGTAAAAATACCCTTTTATCTGCAGTTTTCAAAATTTGGTCAAGGGTTTAAAATTTATTAAAAGTTACATACCTTAAACTATTTGAAAATCTCGACAACTTTGAGCCCCTTTTTGCAACCTTTACTTGTAGCTTTCTTGCAAACAGACCACTATTGGTTGCAAAATCTGCAAATTGATGATAAAAATATGTTGGTTACGGTTTGTTGATTACTTGATTATTGGAGATGATAAGCTCATGAGCCTTTGATAAGTGACTGAGTGCTTCATCTTTGTCTATATAGTTTATCTTTAAGATTGATAGATTTCTGCCAAAATTTGCATTTATGCTTTGCATGATGCTGATGAAGATATTTCCGTGTGCGCTTGTGTCATGAAGGTTATGGTAGAAGATGAAGTAATGGATCATCTCATGGATGATGGTATCTTCTACAACTTCTTCGGGGGAATCTATGCGCGTATTGATTCTGATCTCAAAATCTATGCCTTCTAATGTTTTCGCGACCACTGGTACAAACGTATCTGTACTCTTCTTTGATAAGTCAGGCCAGAATGAGAAAGTAATTTTGATTGATGCCAGCAAATTAGGAGAGGAGTATAAGGAAGGTAACAATCAGAAGAGAAGACTCAGAGATTTTGAGGTTGAGCAAATTTCCTTTATCAAACTATCAGAGATATTAGCAAATTGCTTCAATATTACCTTAAGAGGGATAGATATCAAAGTGTTTTTAACAATATCCTGAGATATATTATCCCTAGCTGATCCTGTACTAAGTTTAGTAAAATGATCATACAAAGATGAGAGGAAGCAGTATGTGTAATTAATAAAAAGTTCCTCCGTAGGCATTAATAGTTTGATTTTGAGTGTAAAAAATAATCCCCTTTTTTACCTCCGTTTAAGCTATTTTCACTATTTTTGCAAATATATGATTCTCCTTTTATAAAATAGTAACGGAGAATTGCAAAATAATTAATGTCAGACCAACAAATAATAGAAGCCTTGATTGCTCGGGATGAGCGAGTGACTCAGCAGTTCTTTTTCGGGAACTGCCGTCCGCTTTTTCTGAGCATTATTCGTTATGTATTCTCGTATGAGGTGGATTATGATGAGTTCGTGAATGAATTTTATCTGCACCTTATAGAGAACGATGCGTATCGTATGAGACAGTTTCAAGGTCGCAGTACTATCTATCAGTGGATGAAAATAATTGCCATTCGCTACTTTATCGCGAAGCGTAATAGTATGATAGATAATGAGTCCAAAGATGCTCTTTTAGATAGTGTTGTGCAAAATGAGATTGTTGATGGAGAGAAGAAGATGATGGCAAAAATGGATATTGAGTATCTGCTCTCTCTAATGCCAAACAGACGCTACGTCTATGTCATACGAAGATTGGTTTTGCAAGAGGTTGAGCCCAAGGTTGTGGCGCAAGAACTACGAACCAATGTCAATAATTTGTATAACATTAAAAAACGTGCTATTGCTGCATTGACAGAAATAGCACTGAAGGAAGTAGAGAAATATGAAAAAGAGATCAGTAAATAATATCTCAGCAGAGGTATTGGCAGCATTCCTTGATGGCAATGCTACTGCACAGGAGAGCAAAGAGATATTTAGAACTCTCACTGAGGATGCTGAATTGAGAGAATTGATGCATATTTCTCAATCAGTAGATGCCGAATTGGGTTTAGTACCTCAAGAGTATGAGTTTATTCCTATGACTGCAATGGCAGCAACCTGTAATGAGGAAAATTATTGCAGTTTAGAGTGTGAAAAATATATTCTTCGCAAACTGAATATAGAATTTAACGAAAAACAACTCCTCCAAAATGCAATTCAGAACGGATGGCAGAAAAAAAATGGTACTGCACTTCATAATGTCGGACGGCACTTGGAAAGCAAAGGTCTTGTTGTAACTCGCCAATATAATTCATCAATTGATGATATAGCAAATGCCCTTAATGAGAAAGAATCCGTAGTGGTTGCGGTTGATGGCGGAGAATTGTTAGGGAATAGAGCAGGAGAGTCAATTGAAGATCTTTTGATAGGTCAAATACCTGACCATACGGTTGTTGTGGTATCACTTGATGAAAATAATAAGACGATAAACTTATTTGATCCTAATTCTTCAAATATCGAAGATACATATCCCATTGAGCAATTCAAAGACGCTTGGAATGATTCGAAAAATTATTTAGTAACTATAACTTCTAACAGTATGAAAACCTATACTCCGAAACCGATAGATTTATCGGATGTAGAATTAACCGAAGATTTGAATGAGTTGCGTGAGGCTATTGCAGAAAATGCTCACGAAATTTGGGCAGAGAACCGTCAAGCAGAAGGTTGGACTTATGGACCTCTGCGTGATGATCAGTTAAAGCAAACGCCTGATATGGTTCCCTACTCTCAGCTTCCCGAAGGCGAAAAAGAGTATGACCGAGAAATGGCAATGAAAACCATTAAACTTTTGAAGAAACTCGGTTATGACTTAATTAAGCGAGAAGAAACGGAGTTATATAAAGTACTCAAATTGCGCATTCAGAATTCGTACGAAGAGTTCCATTGTCGTAGATGTGGTAATGTAATTTATAAGCATCAAGTATTCTGCGACAAGTGCGGTCTTGAGTTAAAAATGGATTGGGAGTAGTTAGTTATGAAATATGATATATTCATAAGTTACAGACGAGAAGGCGGTTATGATACGGCTAAACATCTCAATGACCTTCTTGTTCGAGATGGCTATAGAGTTAGTTTTGACATAGATTACCTTCAGATATTGTTAATGTAACGAAAAAGAATGGCCCTCAATTTACACAATATTACTTTGATGCTTTTTATAAAAGACTCAAAGAAGGGAGGCTTTAAAACAGAAAAATTTGCAATTCGTGCTTTCGCTAAATTTTAAATAGCAATTTAAAATATGATTAAACCAGCAGAATTTATTCATCCGGAAGATGCGGCTGCATTGCGTCAGTTGGAAAGTATCCCAGGATTCCCTGCTCTTGTCAAGAAGATAATGGCTCTGGGATTTGAACAATTGCGGTATGGTATGAATATGGCGACAGCAATTCGTCTATCTCCGACTCAATTACCTAAACTTTACAATCATCTTCCTCCAATTTGTGAGAAGTTAGGTATTACAGAGCCGGAATTCTATCTGCAGATGGATCCTGTGCCAAATGCATGGACATTTGGTGATACCAAGATTTTTATCACTGTTACATCTGGCTTGGTGGAACTGCTGAATGATGAGGAGTTGGATGCTGTAATTGCACATGAATGTGGTCATATTCTTTGTCGTCATGTGCTGTATCATAGTATTGCTCAATATATTCTTAGTGGTGCTAATGCTATGGGAATATTGGGATCTCTAACGGTACCTATTCAGTATGCAATTTTGTATTGGTATAGAAAGAGTGAATTGTCATGCGACAGATGCGGTAGTATAATAACCTCTCCTGAGATTGTAGCTCGCTCTATGGCACGTTTGTCTGGTGGCCCGAAGTCTATAACAGGTAATTTGAATATGCAGGAGTGGGCACTGCAAGCCGATAAATATGAGAAAATAAAGAATGATGGTTTGTGGAACAAAGCATTACAACTCTCTATCATAATTGGTCAATCACATCCATTTAGTGCTGTTCGAGTTCGTGAAATTCTCAAATGGGGAGAAAGTTTGCAGTATAAAAGCCTAATACAAAATCTGAAAGCAGAAGCATCTGGCAAGAAATGTCCTAAATGCAATAAAGCTGTATGCGCAGATTGGGCTTATTGCAAGTATTGTGGAGCAAAATTATAATTCATTCATCATTAAATTTTAAAGTTATGTTTTTCAACGAAGAGGGAATTTTGAACATTGACGAAATGATTTCTGCTAATGCATCTTTCAAGAATATTATGGAAGATGGAGAGATTACTGAAGAGGAGGTTAAAGCACAGTCAGATAAGGTTGTTGAAATGCTTCACGATATGGAGACAAAATACAGTGGAGAGCAACTTGCAGAGATCAAAAACTTACTTGTAGAGTCAAGCGTGTTGTACGCGGTGTACAATTTTTATTCAATTCAGAATATCAATAAATAAGAATTATGGCAACTTTCAGCACTAAAAAAGTTTTATACGGTTCAATATCCTTGATTCCTACTATTGCAAAACGTATTCAGGAAGAGTTTCAAAGCGAGGGTTATGAAGTGACTATGGACGCTTTGAGTAGTGGCGGTTACGACATTTCTATCACAAAGGGTGGCGTATTCAAGGCTGTATTGGGTATGAAAACTGCATTAAAAGTGATACTTCTTCCTCAAAGTAATAATATTCATTTTGAAGCCGGTGTTGGTATTTGGGGACAGCAGGTCATTCCTACTATAATCTCTATGTTTTTCTTTTGGCCTATTCTTATTACTCAGATTTGGGGTATGGTCGAGCAGTCAAAACTTGACGACAAAGCTTTGGATATTGCGAAGGATGTAGTTTATATGAATAGTAATGGTGCAACAACTACTCATTCTAATGGCGGTATGTTCTGTACTGATTGTGGTACTCAGAATGCAGAATCTGCAAAATTCTGCTCAGGATGTGGTAAACCTATATAATTATGAATAAAAAGGATTATTTAAGAAATAGATTTAAAAGGGATTTCTTGCAATATAGTTTGCTGCAAGAAGACTCTCTTTCTGCTAAAGAAATAGCAGAAAAGTTATATGTCGTAATCGACCTTAATTGGTTGATTGGTCAAGGTAAGCAAGAGGTAGAATCTCTTTGCAATAAACATCTTTCATTTGAGAAAGTGAAAGTTGATGGTAAACTATCCAATGACCTGTCTCAAGAGATGGGTTATGATCTTAAAGATAGAATTATTGATGAATATCATAATTATTTGGATAGCCATTCAACAGATGAAATTACAACGGCCATTATCTCTAAAATAGAGAGAAGCGTTGAACTTCAAGCCTGGAGTAATGGTATTGTGAATATGCAAGAAGCGATTAAACTATTTGTCGAAAAAGTGAACAATTCATCGAGGAGTTATGGTAATCTTTACATGCCACCTATACCTGAAAACGACATACTTGAAAAGTTCAATAAAGCAAAGGAAAACACCTTGCTTGAACGGATTCAAGGAAACAATATAGATGATATTATTGAGTATCGAAGTGCTTTGATGGAGTATGTACGAGTGTCTTGCGAGAATATGCTCTATACAAAACTTAAAGATATATACAGTAGTATTGCAAATGATTGCGCTTTTGAGCGTTTACTCTCAAACTTCAATCTCCTATCACATTATGCTCATGAATTAAAGTCTTCAATCGTCGATAGCGATTATAATGAAGAATGGGACAAAGAATACAATCGTCTTGTACCTACTGACTTCTACTATCGCAATGTTGAAAACATTACAGCAGAACATGCTTTCCATATGATTCTTCTTCAATTCTTTGCAAATAATGAGGAATGGATGATAGAGAATGGGTTATTGGAAAACGGGGAGATATCATTATATGCGAATAGTAAAATAATATCTTTTGATTTGCTGTTAAACATGTTTTTTGCATCATTTTCGTAAAGGTAGAGTATTGTTGTAATGCTATAATTGTTCTATGTAATGAGCTGTATATGTCCATTATATAGAAGTTTCAAGATGTACTCATATTTGTTAATCGGATAGTTCTGAAATAGACACAAACTTTAAAAAGTTTTTCAGTTTGTATTTTAGGAGTGATTGAATTATCTTTGCAGTTGGCGTGGGTATGATTTATTTTTTATTTTGTGTTCTGATGATTAGCAGTGGTGAGTTGCTCTTGCATTCTTTATAAATATACAGAATAATGGATCGCTACGATATCTTTATTAGTTACAGAAGGAATACGGGTGCCCAATATGCCCGTATTCTTCAATTGATGTTGCAGCAGAGGGGATACAAGGTCTTTCTCGATTATGATGAGTTGAAAGATGGAGTGTTCGGCAAGTATATACAGAATGCAATAAAGGAGGCTCCTGTATTTATGCTTGTTCTATCGGAAAATTCTATGGATAGGTGCCTTAATGAGGATGATTGGGTACGTCAGGAAATTTTATTGGCACTGAGTTGCAATAAGCATATTATACCTATTAATCCAGATAAATCTTTTAATGGCCTTCCTGATGATACATCTGCAAAACAAATTCCGGCATTATTGAGGAACGCTGTTACAGGTAATCAGCATTCGGATATAGATTTCGGACAGACATTGGGTATTACCATTGATTTTATGGTATCCAACCGTCTTGTGCCTACTTTGGGCATAAGAACTTGTCTATCAAATGTGGATGCAGATCTTTATGCTGCGCAGCAGACACTTCGCAAAATGGATGCGCACAATAAGTTCATTAAGAGACTTACTGTTGCGGGTGTCGCAGTAGCTGTTCTGATTATCTCATTGACATGTATCATTTTCTTACGTAATGTGAAGATTAAGGATGAAATGAGAAGAATGCAGGAGTTGGCAGACCGCACTAGAGTTGATCTTGAACAGAAACATGCCAGTTTCAAGTTGAGATTGGCTTCAGATGCAACCCTCGTGCAGATGGGTATAATTGATACAATTCTGATGAATATGAAGGAGGTCCGCAAAGATTCGCTATGGATTTCAAAATATGAATTCAGAGTGGGGGAGTGGTATGGAATAAAAGGAATTATGTATGATGATGCTGGTAAGTTTTATCCAATGACTAACATCTCATACGGTGAAATTTATATGTTCCTGCTAAAATTGAGGAAGCTGTCTGGGATTGATGGTGAAAAGACCCTGAAATTTGATATGCCTACAGCTTCTGAATGGGAATATGCTGCCAGAGGTGGTGTACACAATGAAACTACACTTTATGTGGGTAGCGATAATATAGATGATGTTGCCTGGTATTGTGGCAACTCTGGTGGTAAGGTGCACATGAGTGATGGATTGCAGCGTAAGGAACCAAACATACTTGACCTTTATGATATGAGCGGAAATGTTGGCGAGATATGCAATACCGCTTTTGAGGTTAAGGATGAGGGGGCAAGATGGACTGTATGTGGTGGTAGTTTCAAATCTTCTGCAGAGGAGGTGACAGTTGTGTCAAGAATTCCTATTGATATTAATGCCAAAGACGAGACGATTGGTTTCCGTCTGGCATTACGCCGTGAATAAATTTTAAGGTGAGATTATGAAAAAAACAATTCTATTTATTCTCTTTTTAGTCTTTTCATCTGCAATTTGTGCGCAGGATACTCTCTCTATCCAAGATGCCATTGATGCATGTATAGCGTTGCGTGATGCTGCAGCGGCAAAGGATTCAGCCGCAATTGCGGATGCAGCCAGAATGTTGAAGAAGTGTGACGTGCATGAGTTCGCTTATCTAAGTTCCAGAAACAGGGAGGAGGAGATTTCATCAAGGGAAATCAAGGCTCTTGACAATGCGTTTGTTGATAGCCTTTTGAACGGATATATATCTGATGTTCGCAAACAGGGAAACAACCCTGTGAGGGGGCAGACCAAAGACGGTTCCATTTTCTCAAAGACCTATAGGATTAAGGCAAATGAAACCAAATTTTTGATGTTCCCTTCTTCAGGTTACCAGGAACTTTCAGTTATTGCCCTTGCCGATGGTATGATTACCTTGAAAGTGAGGGCCAGAAATAATGCAGCTGGATTTGATAGAACATTTGATGATAGGAGTGATGTAAAGGGAGGCCGCAGAGAGAGGAGCATGTCATTCACATTGCCTGATTATCCCAATAGTAAAGTTGAACTGTCGGTAGTAAATTGTACAGAAAAGGAGTTTGATATAGTTGTGATAAGCAATTGATGTTGTACTACTGAATAGGGGTTATGAAAAAACGGTTGTTTCTATGTCTGTTGTTTTTGTTTCCGATGATGGCTTTTGCACAGAGTCTGCAATCGGATTCACTATTTTCAAAGGGTGTTGAGTTGTATTATAAAGGTGATTACCGTAATGCAGCCAACTGTTTCTTGCAGACAGACAGAATGGACAAACTTGTTCTCGACACGCTCTCTGATAGGGCCCAATATTCAAAGATGTGGCTGGCAAGCTGCTATTATAAAATGGGGGATATAGAGGAGGCTAAAAAATACAATGATATAAGCTACAATTCCCCTCCGATAGACCGTAAGTACACAAAGCAGACAGACAGCCTTTCGGATTTGGCAAGAGCCTCTTTTGAGGCAGGAAATTTTGAGGAAGCGCTGCGTATTGCAAACGAAATATCCTGTCTGGAGAGGAGTTTCTGTGACAAAGACAACTTTTTCAATATTGGCACCTATAGACTCAAGTGCAACTGCTTTTTTGCTTTGAGGCAGGCAGACAGTGTTGTGCATTACCTTTATGAGATCCATAGGATTGAATCTCTTTATTTTGAATATGACAATGTTTATAACTTGCCAACCCTCAATGATCTATTTTTTATTGAACTGCAATCCGGCGATCTTGCTAAGGCTAAAGAGATAAGTGCCAGGTTTGAGAATATTGTCAATGCCGGCCTTGAAGAAGGGCACTATTATCATGTTCAGTCTTTATACTTCAAACTATTGCTTTCGCTGTACCAGAGAAATTGGAGTGATGCGCACAATATGCTACCGGAATATATAAGCCTGATCAAGCAATATTTTGGAGATGATGAAAAAGTTCTTACAATGTCGCTTTTTACTGTGAGGTCATATTTTGAAGCTGGAGGAAGATTCGATGATGTGGCTTTAATCAACACTGAAATAAACTCGATACATGAAAATGGATATGAAAAGCTGGATGCTCTCTTCTATGATTATTTTTTGGCTGTCCAGGCAAAGGATGTTAGAGTTGATGCTATAGAGAAGGATATTGAGATAGTGTTGAAGGGGCTTGTATCAGAAAAGGCGCTAGAAGGGGATGCCGTTTACAGGCTGTTCAAGATATTCAGATTTTATAGTGAAGGTTCTCATGATTTTGGGAACAGGCATTTCAGTAGGTTTGAAAAGGATTCTGCGGTCAAATATCTCCATAAACAGAATTATCTTGGTATTTATCATTTGGTGAGAATGGCTTATCGTACGGTAGCAATGGAGTTTGAAGGGGCAATAGATGATTATTATAAAGCTATAGAGTATTTAAAAGATGATAATCCCGTTATGCGTGCCCAGATTGCATGTCTGCATGTCCTTGCTGAAAAGTATAAGGAGGCAAGGGTAATTACAGATGAAGTTGTACAGTATTATAAAGATAATGTTATTGAGAAGAAGAATGTTCTCAAACTGGATGTTGACACTCTTAGGATAAGTGAAATTACAAACATTGTGCAGGGTTATATGAGCAGTGCTGCGGCTCTTCATGACAGTGTCTATTTTTGTCTGCGTGAAATGAAATGTGATTATCTTCTTCTCAAGTCTCAAATGCTAAAGAATCTTGATGGTTATCAGATTGATTATGACTATTTTGAATCAATTGTGGATTATGTGGTAGAATTGATGAAGACAAAAAAGTTTATTGAGGCACAGGAGGTGATGGATAATTTTCTGGATGAATGCAGGTTGTATTATGAGAGCATTAATGAGGATACTGCTGATGATTCCGCAAAACTCGACAGACTATTTGGAATGATGTTATACTCTGAAGCTCTGAAATTCCGGATCCTATGTTATGAAAAAGGTGATACTAACGGCAGACAGGCATATCTTGATTATCTTGAAAACTTGAGGAATGAATATTCACATGTCGAGAATATAGAGCATGTGGCTGTTTACCTTGATGCAATGATTGGCTTTTATGAATTTACAGATGATATCAATGGATTATTGGAGTTTGCTTGTCGGAATATTGACGTGCTCGACATTGAGCAACTGATAAAAATAGCGGATTTGTCCGGTAAATATTATGATGAGAAATCTCTGTCGGTGCATAAAAAGATATTGGACAAGATGCTGGATTCCGGTTCAATTGAAAAAATGTATAAAATGAGGTATTCTGTAAGTAAGATATGTTCTTGTTATACATCCAATAAGGATACTGTTGCCCTTATGCAGTTCTATAGTAAAGAGCTTTGGCCTTCATTTGATAAATGTGGGAATAAATATATTGATCTGTTTATAAGCTCTTTAAATGAGTTGAAGTATGATATTGACAGCGATATGTTCATCCCATATGTAGAAGGGGAACTTATGCGCAGAAGTGATCTTTTTATAAAAGACCCTCTATTGAAGGCAAGTGCCTATGGTGCCATTGCAAATGTAATTGAGCCTTTTGATTATGATCTGGCGTTGGAGTATATTGGAGAATCATGTAATCTTTCAAAATCAGACCCGGAGCAGGAATTGCTTTTCTCTATGGAAAGGTACAAGATTTTGTATGAAAAGTCTGGAGGTCAATATTCATCAGATTTGGGAGATGATGAGATAGCAGGAATTATTGACTACGGAAACAAACTTGTCAAACGGTTTTTCAGGCATAAGAAACTTGCAGCATCTGATGATTTGGCAGAACTGCTCACAGACCAAGCATATTTGATGCAGAAGACAGGAGATTATAAAGGGGTGATAAGTTGCTGTGAAGAATACCTCAAGCGATTTAATGAGAACCAGTATATTGTGAAACTGTTGTATAATGCAAATTCTGCACTTAATGGCACCCAAACTCCAATGTATGCAGGGAAAATTATTGACTGGGAGTATAAAAGCCTGCAGACATCCATGTCTGTTAATAGTTTCTCGAGTAACATGTGTGATGATTTGATAAGCAAGACCAGCAAATATGCTTACAAATATCAGACTGATTCTTTGAAAATGAGGGCTTACGATGCGGCGCTGTATGGAAAGGGACTTCTTTTGAGGTCTGACAAATCTGTTCGTGCACTGATAAAAAAATCAGGACATAAGAGTGTTTTGCGCAAGTTTGATGAATATCTGCATATATCAAAACTTCTTGAATATGCTCCATCCAGCCAGATAGATTCTCTTATAAACAGACACAAAATGCTTGAGGAAGAGTTGTATGACAACTCATTGATGTTCGGAGATTATAAGAACTTCCTTAAAGCATCGTGGAAAGATGTTGCGGCCCAACTGGGCAATGGTGATATTGCAATTGAATTCACCTATGTGAAGAAGGATTATGATGAAAAATACATTCTGAAGGATACAACAATACTTGAGGGGTATTACGGTATCATCCTCAAGAAGGGAATGCAGGCTCCAGAGATTGTATACTTTTCTTGTGCCGACAGTGTCTCATTCACCCCATTTATGCCATATCTTGACGGGGTGGAGAATATCTATTTTTCACCTGTGGGTGAGTTGAACCGCCTGCCTTTGGAATCGTATGCAGATTATAATATGTACAGATTGTCTTCTACCCGCGAACTTGTGCCTGGCATTGCCAAATTTGCCGGACAAGGGAGTGCCATCTATGGAGGACTTTATTACGATGCCGGAATTGAAGAACTTGTTGAGGATGCAGCCAAGTATAAAGAGAGAAAAATGGCTTCAAATTATGTGGGCTATTTGAAGGGGACGCATGATGAGGCTGTGAACATTGTAAATACCATCAACTTGTGCAGTGATTCTCTGTTCCATGCGATTCCATATCTTGGCGCCGACGGTACTGAAGCTTCATTCAAGGCTCTGTCGGGGAAAGGAAAAAGAGTTGTGCATATTGCGACCCATGGTTTTTACTACACCGGGAAAGAGGCGGAAGAGAGTGGATTGGTTTTATATACAGATAAACAGAGGTCTCTGGATAATGATGATCTGGCAATGTTGAGGAGTGGCCTTTTTATGGCAGGAGCCAACAATGTCTTTTATGGAGATACATTTCCTGCCGGTGTTGACGATGGAATCCTTACAGCGCATGAGATAGCTAATGTAGATTTGAGTGGTGCAGATCTGGTTGTCCTTTCTGCCTGCGAAACGGCGTTGGGTGAGATAACAGGTGATGGTGTATTCGGCCTCCAGAGAGGATTTAAGAAGGCGGGAGCGAACAGTATCCTCATGTCTTTGTGGAAGGTAGATGATGCTGCAACCTGTTTCCTTATGACAGAGTTCTACAGACATTGGATAGGGGGAGAGAGCAAGCACAAGGCTCTCCAGCTTGCCAAGGATGCCGTGCGTGCGCAGAAGGATAAAGGATGGGATAACCCAAAATATTGGGCAGCTTTCATTTTGCTTGATGGATTGGATAACAGAAAAAATTAAATTGCTGTATATGAAAAAACTTCTTTTAGCGATAGTGTTCATTGTAATGACAGCTGCCGTATCGGGCAGTGGCAGTGTTTTTGCGCAGGGTGAGGTTTTGAAAATAGATGCAGCCACTGCAGATAGCCTTCATAAACAGGGTATTAACCTGATGAGTAACGGAAAGCTAGCTGAGGGTCGGGAGTGTACCAGACTTGCTATGGAGATACGCAAATCATTGTTCGGAGAATTGAATGAAGGTTATATTACCTCAATGAACAATTATGCTATCAGCTTTTCCATGGAGAAGAATCTGGCAAAGGCTATTGAACTGCAGACAATGGTTCTTGAACTATGTTCCAGACTCTCCAAACCACATAAGGATATAGGTATGTATACCACTAATATGGGGCGTTTCCATTATCAGAATAATGATCATGCCCAAGCTGCCAAATATTGGGAGCAGGCATTGCCTTTGGTTGAGAAATTTGGTGAGGAATATGAGTTTCTTCTCGAAAGTCTCGGTCTTATATATTCAGAATCCAATGATATGGGTAAGTTGGAGTATATTATAGCATTGACTGAAGAGCACAATTCTCACGAACTGCTCAAACCATGTAATGAACCCGGATGCATGCTTGAGAGGGCTGAATATTACTCGGCTATTGAGGATAATGTTAAAGCCAAGGAGCATTATATAAAAGTGATGCATATGCAAATGGATGATGATATGAAGGTAAAGGTGTATGATTCATATTCAAAATTCTTGCAGATGGTTGAGGATTATGTGCAGGCTGCAGAATACACCAGTATGGCGGCAGATATTCTTCGCTTGCAAGGCAATTGGGAACAATGGGCAAACAGAATGTATACGGCCGCTCTCTATAATTATTTCGCAAAACAGTTTGAAAAGGCTATAAACTATTATGGTGAGACTGTGAAATTTTTCTCAAAATATGATTCGTCAGCTGCAAAATCGAATATAGCCAAATGTAACAAGGGGATAGCAGACTGCTATTCTGCCCTACATGAATTCGGCAAGGCCAAGGAGCACTACATTAAGATTGCGGAATATTACGCCGGAATCGATAAGGCAGGTGCAGACTATGCAAAGGCTCTTCTCAGAGTTGCCAAAGCTGAGAAATTTAACAAGGAGTATGATTCAAGTATTGAAAATCATAAATTGGCAATGCAGCTTTTCAGCAATCTTGGCATGATGGAGGAGTATTCAGATGCGTCAAGTTCGCTCAAGCTATGCTATGCTTATGCCGGCAGGGGCGGAGAGGTTGATATGAAGGAGGATGAGGTGAAGAGGATGCGCCATGCAAAACTTGATAAAATAATTGATGAAACAAAGAGATATCTGTCGGTAAATAAATTGTATCTGGGCAATTATGTATATGCCTCATCTTTGGCCACTTTGGCTGGATGTTACGCATTGAAGGGGGAGTATGTCGATGCTGTATGGTATTACAGCAGATATATGGTTGAGGTTCGCAATGCAGTTAAGGAGTTGTTCAGGATGCAGAGTGAGCAGGAGAGGATGACTTTATGGACTGAGGTTGACAATATTCTCAAGCAGATGCAGGAACTGATTGTGATGTTGCCTCAAGAAAGTGAAAAATTGTACACAGAACTGTCGGGACTAATATATGATAAGGCACTCCTTTCAAAAGGTATCCTGTTGAATTCTTCCATTGAGTTTGAGAAGCTGCTCCACAATTATGGTGATAATATCCTTAAGGAGATGTATATAAGGTCAAAGTCCAATAATGAGAAGATAGCTTTACTCCGACAGAATTTGTCTTCATCTTCAGGGCTTGGAGAGATTGCCGCCTTGGCTCGTGAGAATGATGAACTGCAGTTGTCGTTATATTTAAAATGTAAGGAGTTTGCTGACTTTACCGATTATATATCATATAGTTGGAAAGATGTAAAGAATTCAATTACAGAGGAGGATGTCGCTATTGAGTTCAATGCTATAGAGACCGGACCTTTTGACGCAGATAATTATATTGTAGCAGCAGTCCTTACAAAAGAGATGAAAAGTCCGTTTGTTGTTCCGATATGCAATTATAGTGATGCCGATAAAATGGAGAGTTTTTCTGATGTTTTTGATCTTGATGCAAATCTGGTATGGGGTGCTTTGAGTCCTTATCTGACTGGAAAGAAAAGGATATTCTTTTCGGCGGACGGACATTTCAACAGAATTGGTATTGAATATTTGAAATATGACGGTAAACCGCTCTGTGAGCAATTTGAGGTTTATAGGCTCTCATCAACTAAAGAACTCTGTTATAAGAGAAAAAAATGCAAGGTGCAGAATGTGGCGTTGTTTGGTGATGTTGATTACAACGATGATTCCGGGGGAAGCAAAGAGGTAATGGTATCTGTAGAGAACATGCGTTCTGTAGCTGGTGATAATGTGTTCGGCCATCTTGGCAATACTTTAAGGGAAGTTGATGAGATTCAAGCTATGCTCAAAGAGAAAAAAATCAAGAATGTGGAGAGCTTCAAAGCTGGAGATGCTGGTAGTTCTGTTTTCTTTAAACTTGCTGGCTCAAATGTGAACTGGATACATATAGCCACTCATGGAGCCTATAAAAAGGATGATGCGAGAACGGATTCAGATGCCATGAACAATAGTTTTCTTGTTTTTGCCGGTGCTAATTTTGATTCTATGGCTATTGTGACAGCTGCCGAGATCTCAAAGATGAATCTTCGCAATTGTGATATGGTTGTCCTTTCTGCATGTGAAACAGGTTTAGGGAAATTGGGTACAGATGGAGTGTTTGGTTTGCAGCGTGGATTTAAGAATGCTGGGGCAAACACCTTACTTATGAGCTTGAGGCCGGTACATGACGCTTCAACCGCAGATCTGATGATTTTCTTTTATAGGAACCTCATGAACGGACTCTCAAAAAGAGAGGCGCTCATTTCGGCCCAGAAACAGTTGAGAAATTCCGGATATACTAATGCAAGCCACTGGGCTTCATTTATTTTATTAGACGCATTTGAAACAAATTAACAGAATCTATACTATAATATGAACACTACTATTTTATTTACGGCATTGCTCCCGATAGCAATACTCATTTATTACATAATAAGGAAAGATAAGGCTTCGCCGGAGCCGGCCGGTCAGCTGATAAAGGCATTCTTTTTTGGAATTCTTTCAATACCTGTATCTTTATGTATATCCGGTCCTTTGGAAATGTCGGGCCTTTTTACAAATGAACCGGTTACTGTTCTGGAGGCAATCTCGACATCTTTTTTTGGGGCAGCCATACCGGAGGAGATTGCAAAATTCTTTATGCTATGGCTGTTGTTGCGAAAGAACCCGTACTTTGATGAGAAGATGGATGGCATTGTCTATGCAGTCTGCGTTTCACTCGGTTTTGCAGCATTGGAAAATGTAATGTATCTCTTCTCCAATGCTGAAGCATTCTTGTCGGTTGGTATTGCCCGTGCTCTCTTTGCAGTGCCCGGACATTTCTGTTTCGGCATTCTGATGGGATACTATTATTCATTGGCAAAATTCTATCCCAAGGCATCTAAAAAGAACAAGGCTCTCATATTGGTTGCGCCAATTCTCGTTCATGGATTATATGATTCAATATTGTTCATAACCAATGTAACTCCTGCTATTAGCGGTCTGCTGATGGTTGTATTTTTGATATTTTGCCACAAAATGTGGAAATACGGAAGTAAAAGCATACAAGAACATTTGAAAAGGGATCTCTGCTGATAATGTTAAAAGGTACAACTCTCCTATAGTGTCATGCATAAGAACTAAGCAAATGAAAATTTCTTAATTTTAGACAGGAAAGATTAATCATAATATATAATGTTGGAAAAGTTATTTATTACTCATTAACTTTATATCAAAGTTGATTATACTACTTATAATGTTAATAGTAGGTCTGTGCCTATTGGCAATAATGTTAGGTATATATCTTATCAAGCCTCTCTTTGCGTTCAAGAAAAATCGAAACGAAACACGTGTTGAGGTATTTGAAACAGAGTGTCCGGATTTGTTTGCGGTGATTCGTGATGTGGCAGACAAAACCGGTTGTAAAATGCCCAAACATGTTTATTTATCTCCGGATGTAAATGCTTGTGTTTTCTATGATACAAGCTTTTGGAGCATATTCTTCCCGATGCAACACATTTACACTATTGATTGAAAGCGTTTTAGCCTTTTAATCGGTACAACTCGCATTTTTACAATGACACGGAAAATACTCGCAAATTCATCGTGCTGATAATCAGCGATTTCGATATACGCGTTGTACCGCGCTTTTCAAGCTCATTTTTAAGTTTCGTAGAAACCAAATTGAAGTGATTTATATTCAGCCTCTTACTGCATTTGTGTTCCAAATGATTTCTAATGCAGAGATACGATTTTAAAGCGATAATCAGTAATGATTAGCAATGATTAGCAATGATTTTTATTGACTAATTAGCATTATAATACTTTACTTTGCGAAATATTCAGTCTTCAACCAATAGGCGTAAATCGGATCTTGGAACGAGATTTCTCCTGCTTTGTTATCCAAAATATCATTCTTGATAAGAGCCGCCTTTGAGCGTGCTATTGAGGTTGTAGAAGATATTTTGTAGCGGTGCATCACATCGGTAGAACTGATTGCCTTTTCGCCTGCAATAAGGGCTTTAAGGTAGTTGAGCTGCTGCGTGGTCAATGTTTCGGTAATCGTTACAAACAATAAACTCAACTGCTCTACTAATGCGGCGTGTGCCTCGCGTACAATTTCAACCGTACAGATATCCTTTGTTCGTAACCACGACTGTTGTGCGAGCTGCTGTGCGTAGTAAGGGTGATTATCTACAAGTTTCACAATCAGATTGGCTGCATCCTCATTTATGCTCTTGCCGGTATCTGCGAAGCGACTATTAAAGAACTCTACAAGATAAGGCGTGTCAATCTTATTGAGGAACGTCAGATTGCCGAACTTGTAAAATGGTTTAGACGAGTTGGTAAATACCTCCATCATCATATGGCGTTTGCTACCATACAAGCAGTAAGCAACATTCTGATGTTGCTGCCAATGCGAGCGCAACTTCTTTTGGAAATAGTCAGGATCGGTAAACTCTGCTATATTCTGGAACTCATCAACGCAAATGACAATTTTAAGACCCTTTTTCTTTGCAATCTTCTCCGCAAGATCATGCACCTCATCCGGATTCTGTTTAACTGTCTCCCAATCAAAATCGAT
>JAZNEW010000045.1:0-3303 GCA_045588775.1 Candidatus Egerieisoma sp.
GCAATCTCTTTCATTCGGGGAGAGTTGTATTTTTCACTCATTTCAATGAAAGTTCCGGCATCCACAAACTGGTAGAGTTTGTTGCCGATATGTTTTGTAGGCCAGAAAGGCATGCCGCCATCGATGTCGTTGGTGAAACCGGAATTCTCAAACTCACCGGTGTGCTTTAAGATTCTGGTTGTTCTGTTTTTTTTATCATATACGAACTCTGAAGTCGATTTGAGATTATTGTATTTCACTATATCCTCCGGAAGGAATACAGAACCAATAAAGAACTTGTCGGTTTCTGTAAAAATATTTGAAAAATAGAGTGTTATTATTTTTCCATACTGACCTGAAAGGTGGCGTGTAGATGGATAGAAAAATTGGTCTGTCTTTTCTATTCGAGGCATTGTTGTTATTGACGGTATATTTCCAAAATCAATTAAAACCCTGGGTGTTAAAGATTTATTCTCCCAAGTATATATAGTATCTTGCAGGCCATGCATAACATTGATTTTATTATCATATACATATACATCGCAACATACAACCCGTGGCATGCCAACATTCCGTGTTGTCTTCCGCATCGGAATAATTGTATCTACAGAAAAATCTGGTTTCAGTTCAGTAAAATACTGATCCAAAGTAGTATTATCACCCGCTACTGTGTAGATATGGCCATTGTGGTATTGCATGCTTGTCATAATCATATTATAGGCAACAGATTCTCTGCCTTTTATCTTTTGCACAATATCTTTTGAATTATCAAAAAGTTCGTTAATCCAAATATCAAACAGGCATTTGCCATCTTCTAATGAATATAATAGAGCCTTTGAAGCCCCTTCTACAAAAAGGGCATTCATTTCGGGGATGAAGGCCATGGTTCTAATTGCCATATATTCACCGGGCCCATTCCCTTTGGAGCCTATATCTTTGATGTATTTTCCATCTTTGGAGAATATATGAATACACCTTTGCAAATTGGGAGAAACTGCAAATATGAGGCTGTCATTTGTTGTAAAATATTTGCCTATTGTTCCTAATAATGCAGAAGGATGTGTTTCTATAGGTGTATATCTGAGCGATGAAACATACTCGCTCAACATTACTTCTGAAACATTTTCAATGGCCTCCGGAAAATTTATGGAATGCATGGCAGATTCATCCTCTTGGCGGGCATTGCACCCGCCAAGTAGAATTGCACATAATGTGAGGACAATAAAATAACTCCTATTCATTAGTCTTTGTATATAAGGGGGTATTCATAGTAAACAATCCATCGACCACAGTTGCGACACTCATAAGTGTGAATGTGAAAAAATACTTGATCATACCATTCCTCGCAAACCTCTATGAGGGAATATCCACACTCTGGGCAGGCATCATGTTCGGGATGTGTTATTACAACATTGCACTGACTCCAGCCAAAGCAAAAATTAAGAGTAGCTGATGTGATTGTAACGATAGCAAAAACGGCTATCAATATGAGTTTTTTAAATTTTTTCTGTTTCATTGTTTAAAATATTAAAGTCAATATCCTCAAAGATACAAAATAAAAGTTTGACATTGCATTTTTTCGCCTCGGCTTGCAGCCTATTTGAGCGTAGCTTCAATAACAATCGGGTTGCTCTCATCGGTGAGAGTAGCGGCAATCTCTTTCATTTTGTTTGAATTGCTTGTCTTGCTAAGTTCAATAAATTTGCCAGCATCTATAAATTGATATAATTTCTTCTCGTGGGCAAAGTCTGGCCAGAAAGGAATTCCTCCATCCAAATCATTCTGCAATCCGGCCATTTCGTATTTTTTATAATATTGGGGGATTGCAGATTTTCCTGTTGATTTGTTGTATATCAGACGGGTTTCATTGAGCTCATCTATTTTTCGCCCCATGCACAAAGTAAATTGTGTAGGCGAATCATTATTGGTAAGGAGCGGTGTTGTGTTGTACACAGGCCTTTCCACAGGCATATACATAGTGGCAAAAATCAGACTATCTGTTTCAATAGGTTCTGGCTCAAGCAATAGTTGTTCTCTATTTATATTGCTTGTACGTGGATAAGGGTAATGCCCGTATTTTATAAATAATTTTACAACCGGTTCATTATTTTTGATTGCATAGATAGTGTCTGCATATGCATTAAGGATACTTATCTCATTATTTGCCTTGTATATTGAACTTGGCTCTAATTCTTGAGAGTGTTTTGAAGTTTCTGTGATTGTAACATCTTTCAGACCAATACGTTTTATCACATTGGGAGAGTAAGAATCATCGGAAACAACGAGCAGTCTTTCTGAAAACTCGTTTTTATCAACAATATGTATGTAAAGATAGCCATTTAAAGGTATTATACTGTGTATGTACTGCTGTGCTGTATATGTTTGGAATGCCCCTATTGAAACCACTTCCCTATTCTCATTTTCCAATAATTGGTTATATTCAACTTCAGATATAGTGGAATTATCATTCAAAGAGTATACAATTGATTTGTATCCACCTTCGATAAGGACAGCATTTTTCTCAGGCATTGGATTTATTGAACGGATAGCGATATATTCTCCTGGCCCTCTACCCTTCTTCCCGATGCTCTTAAGATATCTGCCATTTTTTGAAAAGATATGAATTTGGGATTGGCCATAGCCTGCAATGTAAATATGATTTTCATCTATTGCAAACTTGCTCACATCTCCGAGAAAAATGGAATTGTCATTAGACTGCAATGGCAGATACTTAATGTCTGAAATATATAAACTTAAATTTATGTCGTGTACATTATCTACTGCTTGCTTAATGTCAATAAAAGGAATTGGAGAACTTACAGAGGCATTATTGCACGCACAAACAAGCAACAATGCCCCAAGGTATAATGCCAAAATTCTCATAGTTACAACTGTTATTCGTATTCTACATAATAGCGACCACAATTCTTGCAAATATAAATGACATATCCGAATTCTTCCCAGTCGGAAGTGATATATTCAAAAACGGTCCCTTTACACTCAGAGCATTCTTTTGGGCCCTTAGTTGCCAATGTTTTATAATATGAATCTCCATTTTCCAGACAATAAGAGACTGTGGCAGATGCAATTGTGAAAAAGAGAAAAGAGATGAGCAGCAGCAGTTTTTTGAAAGTACTTTGTTTCATAGCTTAAATATTATTTGAGCGTAGCTTCAATAACAATCGGGTTGCTCTCTTCGGTGAGAGTAGCGGCAATCTCTTTCATTCGGGGAGAGTTGTATTTTTCACTCATTTCAATGAAAGTTCCGGCATCCACAAACTGGTAGAGTTTGTTGCCGATATGTTTTGTAGGCCAGAAAGGCAT
>JAZNEW010000046.1:0-21460 GCA_045588775.1 Candidatus Egerieisoma sp.
ACCTTTGCATCCTCCTCAATCGTCCCACTGGTTAATTATTTTGTAACTGTTGCAAGATGCGAAAAATATCCCAGATACCTTTCCAAAAAAAGAAAAAGTTTGTTAAGATTTTCTGTTTTTAGTGGGTAATGGAATAACCTCAGTCCACCTTGGCGAAGAAGTGCTTCCCGTTTCCCGGAAATACCGGAAGTGAGGAGGGGCTTTGGAATTAATAAAAAACTGAATATATTTGCAGTGTCGGAGGGTAATTCGTAGAAGGGATGACAACCCTTACCGTTAATCAGGTTTCGAGACCCAGATTTATGAGGCCGGGTCAAAAGTAATTTTGATCCGGTTTTCTTATACATACTATTTTCATGTACATATTTGTTCTTACTTCAGGAAAGATCATACCTGATTTAAGCTGCAATAATGAGTGATATATTAGAGTTATTTGCCTCGATATTTACTATTTCGGCAGCCCTTTTTACTTTCTGAACAATATATTTCCTTAGATTGTGAGCAATAGCCACAAGTCCCCATTCCACAGTAACTTTTCTATGAGATTTAAGTTTGAACCTCTTGAACCCGTGATTGAACTTTATATTTCCAAACACAGCTTCAGGTTCTATTGGTCTGTTGCTTCTGTGGCGCAATCCTTCCTCTGAATTGAGCAGTTCCCTTGCCTTTTCCCGATATCCATTGGCTTTATGGTTGACCTCTATTATTCTCCTGTTGCTTTTCCCCTTGTAGCACATCCCTCTGAAAGGACATCCTTTACAATTAGAGGCTTGATAAACAGACACAATGGATTCGTAACCTATTTCAGAAACAGATTCATTGTCCCTCACATGTTCAAGGTGATGCCCCATAGGACAAACATAGTAGTCTTCATCCTTATTGTAGTACATATTGGCCGGCAAGAATGGATTGTCCTTATACTTTCTTGTTTGCTCTTTATGGAACATGTTGTATTTCACATATGGAACCATTCCATTATCAAGCATATACTCATAGTTCTGCTCACTGCCATACCCCGAGTCCGCTACTATCTCCTTGCTCTTACGTCCGTATCTATCCTCAAAAGACTCAAGATAATCTATCATCGTTCCTGTATCAGTAGGTCTCCAATATATGCCGAAGTTGGTGATGAACTGGTTCTCAGTTGATATCTGTACATTGTATCCAGGCTTGGTCTGGCCGTTGTTCATCGAATCCTCCTTCATTCTCATAAAGGTGGCATCATTGTCAGTCTTGCTGTAACTGTTGCGCTCTCCAAGCACCTCAAGATGATGGTCGTACTCATTCAGCTTGGGAACAGACTCCTCCCTGATCTTCTCAATTTCCTTTCTCACCTTACCCTTACTGATTCCCATCTGATCCATTTTGGAAAGTATCCTGTCAGCCCTGCGTTCAAACTCATCCTGCGGAAGTCCCTGGGCAACCTCCACAGATTGCTCTATATTCAGTTCCTCTTCAGCTGCAGCCAGCACTCCTTTTACCTTATCAATCAGCTTGGACTTATTCTTTTCCACGCTGCCCTTCCAAACAAACGTGTACTTGTTTGCTACAGATTCAATCTTGGTACCATCTATGTACTGCACATTCAGGGAAACAAACCCCTCACTATTGAGCAACTCCACAACCTTGGTGAATATGGCATCCAATCTGCCATCTGTCAGTCTTTCGCTGCGGAAGCGGTTGATTGTCCTGAAATCAGGCCTGCTCATTCCCGACAACCACATGAAGTGAATATTCTCCTGCAGCTGCTTTTCCATCTGCCTACCGGAGTAGATATTGCACAGATACGCATACACAACAACTTTGAGCAGCATGCGTGGATGAAAACTGGATGTGCCACCACCTTTATAAGTAGCCTCAATAGAGCTTATATCAAACTTGTCAATGATGTCGCTTACAATGCGTACAGGGTGGGAAAGTGGAATAAGTTCTCCCAATGATGGAGGAAGTAGAAGAGAATCGTTTTGATTGTAAGATTTATGTATTACTTTTGCCATACTCGTTTTGTCTTGGAAAGGGTTATTAACTTTTTATGTGGTAGTTTAAAGATAGTAAATATTTTCCAGACAAACAATAGCTATTCTATTGTTAATCAAAAGAATAGCTATCTTTTTTACAAATACCCCATCGCACAGGAACAGGCACGGTCTGCAAAATATCCTCTAGGGGCGTAGGCAATCATTGCAGATGAGCCATAAAATTTCCGTCTGTTTGAACAAATGCCTCTGCTCAAACAAACTGGGGCATTTGTGAGTTAGGAAATTATGGCTCAGATGGAATAGATTGCTAGCCATACCGAAGGCAATTTTGCAGACCTTGACTGTGGATGGGAGTGGGGGATATATAAAAAGAAAGAGAGTGACTTTTGAGTCACCCTCTTTCCTGCTTGTAGCGTGACCCCGACAGGATTCAAACCTGTAACCTTTTGATCCGTAGTCAAATGCTCTATTCAGTTGAGCTACGGGGCCGATATGTAAGCTGATTACTCAGCTTTTTTTGCTACGAAAGTTCTCTCTTTAATACGAGCTTTCTTACCAGTTAGATTTCTAAGGTAGAAAATTCTTGCTCTACGAACTTTACCAGCCTTGTTAAATTCAATTGACTCAATAAATGGAGACGCAAATGGGAAAATTCTCTCAACACCTACACCATTTGAAACTTTTCTGATGGTAAATGTTCTTGCGATGCCTGCTCCTTTAATTTGGATAACTACACCACGGAATTTCTGCAATCTCTCTTTGTCACCCTCTTTAATTTTGTAAGTAACAGTGATTGTATCACCTGCTCTGAACTCAGGGAAGTTCTTTGCCTCACCTGCAAATGCTTGTTCTGCAATTTTAATTAAATCCATCTCTTTTACATTTTTTAGTGCAACATTACACCTTAAAAAACCTTATTGCAGGTGCTTGTAAGAGGTTGCTTAATCATTTGAGGTTGCAAAAGTAGGCATTATTTTTTAATTTGCAAATATTTTTGAAAAAAATCTCATTTTTCTCAATTATCCTTCTGCAAAATACCTATATCTATCCATTATTTCCAACACACAATGCCGATTGTGCTCCGGACATCAACATCAATACAGTGTCAAAATTCATCAAATACAGTGTCAAAATTCATCAGGCCTTGCCACTCATCTCACGCCTGCGGCTTTATACAATGCACCACCTATACAATTGTATGTTGCGCCTGTTACAGAACTCATGCAGTTTGGCATATCAGCCATGTAGAGGGCGCCGAGGAAGGCAAAAATAAGTGCCTCCTTAAAATTGACAGTCTGCCTGTCGGGAACAAAATAGGTACATTGGGGAGCATTGGCCTGCATCCTCTCCACAAGATATTTGTTAAGGGCTCCGCCACCTGTCAGAAGCACTTTGCCCCCATTTATATGACCCGATATCTGAACAGCCACATGCTCACAGAATGTGGCCAGCTTATCCTCCAAAGAGAGATTATAGGAATCAATCAACGGCAACACATCGCTCTCCACCCATTCGCGTCCCAAAGATTTTGGTCCTTTGGCTGAGTAGAACGGCAAATTGTTCAATTTGTCCAGCAGCTGCGCACAAACAACTCCTTTACGGGCAATTTCTCCATCCTTGTCATAATCAAGTCCCAGTTCTGTTCTGGTATAATGGTTCAATACATAATTTACAGGTGATATGTCGTAGGCAATACGGGTTGCAACTTCAGAGCCGTCGGGCCCCACTTTAAAACTCTCAGAAGAGATATTTGAGAAGCCTCCCATATTAAGGCAATAATCATAATCAGAGAACAAATTGCGGTCGCCTATCGGAACCAGAGGAGCCCCCTGACCATACAGCGCCACGTCTGTTGTCCTGAAATCACAAACACAATCCACACCTGTTTCTGCAGCAATTCCTGCACCCGAACCTATTTGCGAAGTAAATCTTATTGCCGGCTGATGGAATACTGTCTGACCATGCGATGCTATAATGTGCGGTTGGGCATTATTTCGCTCCATAAAAGCCTTTACCCTCTCTCCAAGATAGAGTCCGTAATCAGAGTGGAGCTGGGCAAACTCCAATGCAGTCATGTTCTGCGCAGTAGCCAATTTTTCCTTCAAATCATCGGGATAGCCCTCATCTTCTGCCTTGATTATATGGTAGTTCCATTTGCCTTTTCCGTTATTTCCATTTTTATCATAGCTGAATGAAACATAACAGATATCCAGACCATCCAGCGATGTTCCCGACATAAGGCCTATTACCCTTATCTCTTTTTCAATATCAATAATTTCGCCCGACGAAGTAAAGTTTCTCAATTGTGCCATATTTTTACCACTTGAATTTACGTGTTACCGATGTTTTGTTCTCCTTATTGTCTGTTACAACTATTTTGAGAGTGTGCATAATGCCCCTCTTTATCTTTGCAGCAGTGAGTGGAACTGTAAGGCGTGCATTTTTTGCATCAAATTCTGCAACCACCCAATTCCCGTCTATCTCAACTCTGTAATTTTTTATACCCGACAGCCTGTCTCTTATTACAAAGCTAACCTTATCACCCTTGAGCACAGCTCCATTATTGAAATTTGGAGTAACAGAGGGGGCTACAGTATCTATCGCCACAGTATAATTTCCAAAAGAGTACAATTTGGCCACCAATCTGCCGTTTTCCACACTTCCTCCTGCACCCGAGAGCTTGCCCCCACTCCTTACCGAAGCAAGCAGAGCCTTGTGGGCAAGAGAATCAGCGCCCTCATACTTTATATATACGGTGGCCGGTGTATGCAAAGGTGTCTGGGGAGTATGTATCCTCCATACAGGAGAATAACTGTTCACTCTTTTGTCGAGTGTATCTGCATTAAAATAGATTGATCTGTATAATGAGGCCGACGGTATTGTTATCTTGAAACCATCCGTTTCATAAACATTTGCCAGATACCAGGCCATATATGAGCCCTCAGGCAAAGCATTCTGCTCTTGCAACTGATTATCCGCCAGCTTTACGGTATAGGTTTTGGATGAACTGTTGCCCTTGTAATCGGTGAGAACAATTTTCACCTTATGCGGCAGGGTATCGCCCAACACCATTATACCGTTGTTTTTTGCCCAGATCTTGTAATCCAGCATATTGCCCGGCTCAACATAACTCTTTATAAACGATTTGCCTCTGCTGCTCTTAAGCGAATACTCCATGAGGCTGTTTATATATTTGCCCTCGTCAAAAGGCACCTCACCTATTTCGAGTTCATAAATCTCTGAACCGTCGAGATATACCTGATATTTTTTTACAGCCAATTTTGCATTGGTTCCCTCCATCTTATCAACTCCATCAACCGCTACATAAAAATTTTCAGGAACCCTTATGGCCTCAGAACTGTTCTGCGGACGCTCCACCATTCTGCACACAGGCACTCCGCCTATCTCAGAATATCCAAAAAACTCCACGCGATTGAATATCGGAGTGGTATTGTCGCGGGCCGGCACATAATTGCGCTCCAGAACATCCAACGGAAGATTCTCTTTATTGCGTATTTCAAAATGGAGATGCGGTCCTCCGGATGAGCCTGTATTTCCGGCATAGGCAATCCGCTGCCCCTGCTTTACCGGAAATTTCAGAGAATCAAGTTCCAGTGTTACCACAAAACTCTCCTTCTCATATTGCTGCTGCCTCACATACTTCTGGATCTCATCTGCAAACCTCTGCAAATGGCCATATACCGAGACATATCCACCCGGATGTGTAATATACAACGCATTGCCATATCCTGTGGGAGAGACAGTTATTTTTGAGATAAAACCATCGGCAGTGGCCTTTATGGGCGCACCCACAACCCCTCCTACTCTAAAATCAATTCCACCATGAAAATGGTTACTTCTCAACTCTCCATAATTTCCCGACAGGCTCATGGGAAGATCCAGCGGGTAGATAAACCGGTCATGTGCCTGCACCTCTTTATTGAGTTGCAATGGTTTCTGCTGCTGGGCGCCTGAAACAAATCCAAGCAGCATAAAAGAAAGGAGCAGAAGGAGTTTCATCAGCTGAACATCCGTTTTATTCTATCAAAAAAGTTTTTATCGTCGGAAGTTGGTTTAGGTGAGAAATTAGAAGAGTCCCTCATCTTCTCAAGCTGCTTTCTCTCCTCCGCACTTGTACTCTTCGGGATCCATACCTGAACATAAACCAGCAGGTCGCCGGCTCCGTAACCATTAATATCAGGAACACCTTTTCCTCTCAATCTCAATATTTTACCCGATTGCGTACCCGGTTCTATCTTTATTCTCAATTTGCCGTCTACAGAAGGAACCTCTGCTGTTGTACCAAGAATTGCATCAGGAACACTAACAAAGAGAGAGTAGATCAAATCATTTCCATCCCTTTGCAACTCTTTGTCGGGCTCCTCCTCAATAAGGACAAGCAAATCTCCATTTATACCGCCGCTCTTTGCTGCATTTCCCTTGCCTTGAACTGTAAGCTGCATACCCTGGGCAACACCTGCAGGGATTTTGAAAGAGATCTCCTCAGAATCCTTCACCAGACCCGAGCCATTACACTTTTTACAAGGTTTTGCAATGATTTTTCCCTCTCCGTTACAGGTAGGACATACACCCTGGCTCTGCATCTGGCCGAACATTGTCTGCACAACTTTTGTAACAACACCACTGCCATGACAATTGTCGCAGGTCTTGATATCAGCCTCAGATACAGCACCTTTTCCATGACACTCCTGACACTGTACCATTTTATTGATGCGCACCTTCTTCTCAACTCCATGCACAATCTCCTTCAACGACAATTTCACTCTGATGCGGATATCGCTGCCTCTCTGCACTCTCGCAGCCCTGCCGCCTCCGCCAAAACCGCCAAAGCCACCGAATCCGCCACCAAAATGGCCGCCGAATATATCTCCGAACTGACTGAAAATATCCTCCATAGAGAAACCGCCGGCATTGAATCCGCCTCCGGCAGCTCCACCTACTCCGGCATGGCCGAACTGGTCATAACGCTGTTTTTTCTCAGGATTGCTCAGAATATCATAAGCCTCTGCTGCCTCTTTGAACTTCTCCTCTGCCTCTTTATCTCCTGGATTTTTGTCGGGATGATATTTTATAGCCATTTTCCTGTAGGCCTTCTTTATCTCATCTGCCGATGCCGATTTTTCAACCCCAAGAACTTCGTAATAATCTCTTTTTGCCATCTTTAATTCTACTTAAATTACATTCCTACAACCACTTTTGCATAACGGATCACCTTACCATTAAGCATATATCCCTGCTGCACCACATCTATAATAGTATTCTTTTTGCTCTTGTCTTCTACAGGGAACTGGGCAACAGCCTCATGGAACTCAGTATCAAGCTCTTTATCTTTAGCCTCAATAACCGAAAGTCCCTTTCCTTTCAGATAACCCATCAATTTGTTGTAAATAAGCTCAGTACCCTCTTTGGCAGCTTTAACAGCATCTGCATCCGATGCAGAATCCAAAACCTGAAGAGCCCTTTCGCAATCATCCAGAACAGGAAGAAGCCCTTTGATTACATCCTCACCTGCTGTAGAGATCAGTTCAAGACGCTCCTTTGCAGTACGTCTTCTGTAATTGTCGAACTCCGCAGCCATTCTCACATATTTGTCGGATGCCTCTGCAGCCTTCTGCTCGCTCTCTGCCAATTGTTTCTCCAATTGCTCCTCCCTTGTCAGTTCCTTAGCATCCTCCTGCTCTTTCTCAGCAGCAGCGTTATTCTGCTGCTCATTTATCTGATTTTCTGCCATTTGTTTCTCTTTATCGTTAGTTTTTCCAGTATTATCCATAGTCTTGTTTCTCTTTTTTCTCACTTTCATACCTCTATTTTTTATAGGCGAAAAGATAAACACAAATAATTTGCCAAAGGCAAAGTGCCTGTTTTTCCATTAAAATCCCGACAATTTGTCAGCCATTTGCACCCGATTACAAACCACAGCACGATATTACCGCACTACAATACACCAAAATGTTTGAGTGCCGAATACACGCCATCTTCATCTACCGTATCTGTGACATAATCGGCCACCTCTTTTACCTGCTGCGAAGCATTGCCCATTGCAACGCCAATTGCCGCATGTTTTATCATCGGAATATCATTTCCTGCATCCCCAAACGACATCGAAGTCTCCAGCGGCAATCCGAAATGCTCCAGAATCTTGTCGATCCCCAACTGTTTGGTAACACCCTTCACATTCACATCGGCAAACCACGAAATCCATCTGTTTGAAATGCAGTCTGTAAGGACATTCTCCAACACTGAGTGCAGTTTGTTGTCATCTTCGAGATAGATGCACAACTGATACACCGGCTGCTTGATTATCTCCTCAGGAGACATCACCACAGGTGGTTCCACATTCACATGATTTGCAACATCCAGAACTATCGGGGCAAGTTCATTCACATACATTGTCTCCTTGCACATATAAGAGACCGGGAAATGGTCATTTTTAAGATGTTCCGATAATGCTTCAAGCTGCGCCACCGGTATCGGATGGCTGAAAATCTCCCTTCTCTGCCCATCAACACAACACCCTCCATTATATGTAATATAGCCGTCGAATTCAATATCATCCAGCACTCCCAGCATACTCAGCATCCTTCCCGTAGCCACAAAAACCTTTATACCCTTGGAGCGCATCTGCCTTATAGCCTCCTTTGTAGACTCCGGCACCTGATGTGTTTTAAAACTCACCAATGTACCGTCGATATCAAAAAATACAGACTCAACCTTTTTATTGCACAAACTCATCACTACAATTTTAAAAACAGCACGCAAAGATAATATATTCAGCGAGGATATGAATATGGAAAGTTCTGGTAATTAATATCCTCCAAAAAGATACAAACCCCGAAAGCCATACAAAACTTTCGGGGTTATATTTTGAAAATCAAATTTTTAAGATATTAGCACTCCAATTTGCCGTTTGAGCCCAATACATTAATGATTTTGTGTTTGTACATTTTCTCCATGCTGTCGCGAGCAGGACCCAAATATTTGCGAGGGTCAAACTCTGCAGGTTTCTCAACAAACACTTTACGAACAGCAGCTGTCATTGCCAGACGTGAGTCTGAATCGATATTGATTTTGCAAACTGCAGATTTTGCAGACTCTCTCAACCACTCCTCAGGAATTCCGATAGCAGCTTTCAATGCGCCACCATATTTGTTGATAGTCTCAACCTCTTCTTGTGGAACTGATGAAGAACCATGAAGAACGATAGGGAAACCAGGAAGTTTCTCCTCAACAGCTTTCAATACATCAAATGCCAATGGAGGTGGGACCATACGGGCGGGCTGAGGATCAATTGTACATTGCTCAGGAGTAAATTTGTATGCACCGTGTGAAGTTCCGATAGAGATAGCCAATGAATCACAACCTGTACGGGTAGCGAAATCGATTACCTCCTCAGGGTTGGTATATGTGTGGTGATCTGATGAAACCTCATCCTCAACACCTGCCAAAACGCCAAGCTCACCCTCTACAGTTACATCAAACTGGTGTGCATACTCTACAACTTTTTTGGTAAGTGCAATATTCTCCTCATATGGAAGGTGTGAACCGTCGATCATTACTGAAGAGAATCCTGAATCGATACAGCTTTTGCAAGTCTCAAATGTATCGCCATGGTCCAAGTGAAGAACAATCTCAGGTTTTTCGCAACCCAACTCTTTTGCATACTCCACAGCGCCTTGGGCCATATAACGCAACAATGTTGCATTTGCATATTGGCGTGCACCCTTTGAAACCTGAAGGATAACTGGAGATTTGGTCTCTACTGCAGCTTTGATAATAGCCTGCAATTGCTCCATGTTGTTAAAATTGAATGCCGGAATGGCATATCCGCCCTCTACTGCTTTAGCAAACATCTCTCTGGTGTTTACCAAGCCTAACTCTTTGTAAGATACCATTTAACTTAAATTTTATATGAATACTCTCTTTTGTTCAAATATAAAATTGCATCCACAGCAATGGAATGCGGCGCAAAAGTATAAAATATTTTTCATTTTTGCCTATCTTTGCAATCGCAAATACAAACAAAATATGGACAGAAAAGTAATAATATTCTCAGCACCGTCGGGAGCAGGCAAAAGTACCATAGTGGGACATCTGCTGAAAAAATACCCGTTTTTAGAATTTTCAGTATCGGCTACAAGCAGGGCACCTCGTGGCAAGGAGGTAGACGGCAAGGATTATTACTTTTTTACTACCGACCAGTTTGAGCGCAAGATTGCAAATGGAGAATTCGTGGAGTATGAAGAGGTATATGCAGGCTCATACTACGGCACGCTCCGCAGTGAAGTTCAGAGAATCTGGGACAAAGGCAATATCATAATCTTCGACATCGATGTCAAAGGCGGCGTGAACCTCAAAAAGCTCTACGCCTCAAATGCCCTTGCAATATTTATCCAGCCGCCATCAATTCAGGAGCTCAGAAACAGACTTGTCGGCAGGGGTACAGACTCCATGGAGGCCATCGAAAAACGTGTTGCAAAAGCAGAAGAGGAACTTACCTATGCAGAGAAGTTCGACATCACACTTGTAAACGACAAACTGGAAGAGGCCCTGCTGCAGGCAGAAAAGATTGTAGAGGAGTTCTACAACGCCAACTGACAGCGCAAAACGCCAAAGTTTGTATTCTCCACAAATTCATAAACTCCAATATTGTAACTGTATGCGCTGCGCACTCTATTTCGGCTCATTCAATCCATTGCACATCGGCCATGCCGCTATAGCCCGTTATGTGCTTGAAAACTGCAATGTTGATACGCTGAGGCTTGTGCTCACCCCCATGAATCCATTCAAGGAGAAAGACAGCTCGCTTACAGATGTAAATGTACGCCTGAAAAATCTGGAAGCATCTGTGGAGAGATTCAACAGGGAGCAGAAAAATGGCAAAATGCTCGAAATCTCTACCGTTGAATTTGACCTTCCAAGACCCAACTACACATACAATACATTAGAGTATCTGAAAGAGAGAGAGCCTGAGAATACATTTATTATAGTTATGGGCGCCGACAACCTTGCAGCCATTGAAAGATGGTACAAAGGATTGGAGATACTGGATCAATATGAAGTTCTGGTATATCCCCGACAAGGCTTCGACACCGCAGCTCTCTGCAAAAAATATGGAGCAACCTTTCTGGATGCTCCACAAATAGATGTATCTTCAACCCAAATACGCACTCTTGAGGGCGAAGGCAAAGATGCCGGACTCTTAAAATATTGATTATGCAGAGAGTCCTCAGCAATAATACAAAAGGCTTCAGCAACCCTCTCCAAGACACTTTCTGAACACCTCAGAAACCACAGGCGCCACTATTGTAACAGGCTCTTTTCTAACCGGATGGACAAACTCTATCGTTCTTGAGTGCAGACAGATGCTGCCGTCGGGATTCGAGCGCGGCGCACCATATTTCAAATCGCCTTTAATTACACACCCTATTGTTGAGAGCTGCGTCCTGATCTGATGATGCCGTCCGGTGTAGAGCAATACTTCGAGAAGAAAATATCTGTCGGTCTCCTTAATGAGCTTATATTTCAGACGGGCCTCTTTTGCACCGGCTTTCGGAACAAGTGATGCATATGTCTTATTCTGCTTCTCATTTCTGGTAAGATAGTGTTTCAGCTCCGCCTCTGCAGGATAAGGTCTGGCGCAGACCAATGCCCAATAGGTCTTGTGCATCTGCCCCTCACGGAAAGCCTTGTTAAGTCTTTCGAGAGCCTTTGAGCTCTTTGCAAATATCACTGCGCCGCTCACAGGCCTGTCCAGACGGTGTACCACTCCAAGAAAGACAGCCCCCGGTTTGGCATCACGCTTTGCAATAAAGGCCTTGAGTTTTTCGCCAAGACACTCATCCTGAGTCTTGTCGGCCTGAACAATTTCGCCTGAGCGCTTATTGAAAACCAGAAGATGATTGTCTTCGTAAAGAATACGCCCGGAGATATCCTTAAACTCGTTTTGAGGAATATCCCTGTAAAAAGGAGTGCTTTTTTCCTGCATCTGCATTAACCTCTACAATTGATGTATCTGCAAATAATACACCTGTAAATCAATATTGTTCAGATTCGTTAGGGAAATCTCCGCTCTTCACATCTGCAACATAATTCTGGAATGCCTTGAGATACTCCTCATACATATTGCCATAACGGCGCAGGAAACGTGGCGAGAAGGAATTGTTCAATCCCAACATATCATGCATTACAAGCACCTGGCCATCACACCATTTGCCGGCACCTATACCAATTGTGGGAATCGACAATGCTTCGGAAACTTTCTTGGCAAGAGCTGCCGGAATCTTCTCAAGAACTATTGCAAAACAGCCGGCCTGTTCGAGTGCTATTGCATCCTCAATAAGTTTTTTTGCCTCAGCCTCCTCTTTGGCTCTGACTGCGTATGTTCCAAACTTGTGGATAGATTGCGGGGTAAGTCCCAGGTGGCCCATTACAGGAATTCCTGTTGAGAGTATACGCTCAACCGACTCCATAATCTCAGCACCACCCTCCATTTTCACAGCATCAACCTCAGACTCTTTCATTATCCTGATGGCACTTCTTACTGCCTCCTTTGGATTACCCTGATATGTTCCAAAAGGCATATCACAAACAACCAGAGGATTTTTTACTGCACGCATGACACTCTGTGCATGATAAATCATCTGGTCTATGGTAATTGGCAATGTGGTCTCATGACCTGCCATGACATTGGCGGCAGAATCACCAACCAGTATTATATCTATTCCTGCCTGATCCACTATTTTGGCAGATGTGTAATCATACGCGGTAAGCATGGAGATTTTTTCTCCACGCTGCTTCATTTCCAACAATTTATGAGTTGTAATAACTCGTGTTGAACCTCCTGTTGACATATATATTATTGTATTGTTTAATTTCAGGCAAAGAAAATACATTATTGTGAGATAAGCAAATGTATAATTGCAGCCCGACCGCCCTTTTTTTCTGCCACTATGTCAGTTTCTCTCTTTGGCACAATCTTGGCGATAATGGAAACCGTCGGCAGAATAGACAAGAAATCTGTCGGGATACAAATTGAAAATATAATAAAGTAAAAATAGAAAGATTATGGGAAAAATTATTGGTATTGACTTAGGTACAACTAACAGTTGCGTTGCTGTAATGGAAGGCAACGAGCCTGCAGTTATCATTAACAGCGAGGGTAAAAGAACTACCCCTTCAGTTGTTGCATTTACCGAGAGCGGTGAGAGAAAAGTTGGAGATCCTGCTAAAAGACAGGCTATTACAAATCCAACAAACACTATTTTCTCAATCAAGTGATTTATGGGTGAGTCTTACAGCCAAATTGAGAATGAGATTTCGAGAGTTCCTTATAAAGTAGTAAAAGGCGACAACAACACTCCAAGAATCGACATCAACGGCAGATTGTACTCTCCACAAGAAATTTCGGCTATGGTTCTTCAGAAAATGAAAAAAACTGCTGAGGATTATCTTGGACAGGAGGTTACAGAGGCTGTCATTACAGTTCCTGCATACTTCAACGACTCACAGCGTCAGGCTACAAAAGAGGCTGGTGAGATTGCAGGTTTGAAAGTTAGAAGAATTATCAACGAGCCTACAGCCGCTGCACTTGCATACGGTCTGGACAAAAAGGCTCAGGAGGCTAAAGTTGCTGTATTCGACTTGGGTGGCGGTACATTTGATATCTCTATCCTTGAGTTGGGCGACGGTGTATTTGAGGTAAAATCAACCAATGGTGATACTCACCTGGGTGGTGATGATTTTGACCATGCTATCATCGAGTGGCTGGTTCAGGAGTTCAAGAATGACAATGGCGGAATCGATCTCTCTAAAGACCCTATGGCTCTCCAGAGATTGAAAGAGGCTGCCGAGAAGGCAAAAATTGAGCTTTCAAGCCAGACTACAACTGAGATCAACCTCCCTTACATCATGCCTGTAGATGGCGTTCCAAAACACTTGGTTAAGACTCTTACCCGTGCAAAATTTGAGGCATTGTGCGACTCTTTGATCCAACGTACAATCGAGCCTTGCCGCAAAGCTCTTCAAGATGCAGGCCTTTCTGCTTCGGATATCAACGAAGTTCTTTTGGTTGGAGGTTCAACACGTATCCCTGCAATTCAGGAGATTGTGAAGAAGTTCTTTGGAAAAGAGCCTAACAAGAGCGTTAACCCTGATGAGGTTGTTGCTATCGGCGCAGCTATCCAGGGCGGTGTCCTTGCCGGTGATGTAAAAGATGTATTGCTTCTTGATGTTACTCCACTTTCATTGGGTATTGAAACCTACGGTGGAGTATTTACAAAACTTATCGAGGCAAATACCACAATTCCTACACGCAAATCGGAGGTATTCTCAACTGCTTCAGACAACCAGCCATCTGTTGAGATACATGTACTCCAGGGCGAGAGACCTATGGCAAGAGATAACAAGACTATCGGCCGCTTCCACTTGGACGGCATCACTCCTGCCCCAAGAGGTGTACCTCAAATTGAAGTTACTTTCGATATCGATGCAAACGGTATTTTGAATGTTTCTGCAAAAGACAAATCAACAGGTAAAGAGCAGAAGATCAGAATTGAGGCATCTTCAGGACTTTCTGAGGAGGAGATCAAGAGAATGAGGGATGAGGCCAAAGCAAATGAGGCTAAAGACAAAGAGGAGCGTGAGAGAGTTGACAAATTGAACGCTGCAGATGCTCAGGTATTTGCTTCTGAGAAGAACCTCAAAGAGTATGGCGACAAGATCTCTGCCGACAAGAAGTCTGCAATTGAGGCCGCTACAAACAAATTGAAAGAGGCTCACAAAGCCGGCAATGTGGCAGAACTCGACAAACTGATGGAAGAGTTGAACAACGCATGGCATGCAGCTTCTGCCGACATGCAGGCAGCAGCAGGTGCTCAAGCTAACCCAGGTGCAGGTGCTCAAGGTGCTGCAAATGGCGGAGCTCAAGGCAATGCCAACGGTGGCAAACAAGATGGCGAAGTAACAGATGTTGATTTTGAAGAGGTGAAATAAACTCCGGTACAACAGAGACAATATTGTTACCGACATGAATAAAAAGAGGGCAATCCAATGCGGTTGCCCTCTTGCTTTTTTGTTTACGCTCACTCTCTTTATCTCCCCGTTCCTATGTTTTACAAAAGTTTGCTGAAGTTTTTCGATTTTTCTTACTATCTTTGTAGAAGATGAAGGTGTTTTAGGTAACATCCGTAACCAAGAATGAAAAGGGAACTTCGGTGAAAATCCGAGACTATACCCGTAGCTGTGAGTTTCTTATATATTCTGTGCATTCTTAATGGCCACTGCCTCTTTGGTGGGAAGGCAGCACAGATGAAACAAGTCAGAAGACCTGCCTTTATCTGAATTAAGATGCTTTCGGGAGATAGAGCGTCAAAGATAAAGTCTGCAAAATATAAAGATTTGATCTGCAACATTCCCCGTTGGTATCATAGCTGTAAATACTTTAAAATTAATGCATATGATACAGACAGTAGTTAAAAGAGATGGCCGTATCGTGGGTTTTAACCGCGAAAAAATTGCTGCAGCAATCCGCAAAGCAATGTTGACAACAGAGAAGGGCGAAGACGAGATCCTCATTAATAAAATTGTTGACCGCATTGAATATAAAGGGAAAGAGCAATCGTCGGTAGAGGAAATCCAGGATATGGTAGAGATGGAACTTATGGCTTCACCCCGTAAAGAGGTTGCAAAAAACTATATTGCCTATCGCGACAAGCGCAGTATTGCCCGCAAGGCCAAAACCCGCGAAATATTCCTTGAAATTGTAGAGGCAAAATCCAATGATGTAACCCGCGAAAATGCCAACATGAATGCCGACACACCGGCGGGTATGATGATGAAATTTGCTTCGGAGACAACAAAACCGTTTGTTGATGACTATCTGCTCTCGGAGGAGACTTTATGGGCTTTGAAAAACAATTATCTGCATATTCACGACAAAGATTACTATCCTACCAAATCGCTCACTTGCATCCAGCACCCACTGGACAAGATTCTTGAAAAAGGGTTTCAGGCCGGACATGGAGAGAGCCGTCCCACAAAGAGGATAGAGACAGCATCCATAATGGCTTGCATTTCGATGGAGACTGTACAGAACGAAATGCACGGAGGACAGGCAATACCTGCCTTTGATTTTTATCTTGCTCCATATGTAAGACGCAGCTATATCGAAGAGATCAAGACTATAGAAAAACTGGCAGGCACAGAACTTGAGCACCTTTACGATGCTGTAATTGATGATTACATATACCATGATATTGATTCTCTACAGGGTGACGAGCGATACAAACAGCATGCAATCAATCGTACCATCAATAGAGTACATCAGTCGATGGAGGCCTTTATCCACAATATGAACACCATTCATTCACGTGGCGGCAATCAGGTTGTATTCTCCTCCATCAATTATGGCACCGACACATCAAGTGAAGGACGATGCATTATCCGTGAACTGCTGCAATCCACATACGAAGGCGTTGGTGGAGGTTCAACCGCAATATTTCCTATCCAGATATGGAAAAAGAAACGGGGTGTGAGCTATCTGCCGGAAGACAGAAACTATGACCTTTACCAAAAGGCCTGCAAGGTTGCAGCACGGCGTTTTTTCCCCAATTTCGTAAATCTTGATGCCACATACAATTACCACGAAAAGTGGAATGAAAATGATCCCAAGCGCTATCAGTATGAAGTTGCTACAATGGGATGCCGCACACGGGTCTTTGAAAATCGTTTTGGAGAGAAGACATCCATAGCACGCGGCAATCTCTCCTTTTCAACAATCAATATTGTACGCCTTGCCATCGAATGTATGCAAATAGAGAACAAGGAGAACAGAATTGAGAGCTTCTTTGCAAAATTGGACGAACTGCTGGAGGTCACAGCCAAACAACTATGCGAACGGTACGATTTTCAGAAGACAGCATTGGCAAAGCAGTTCCCATTGCTGATGTCTTCGCTATGGTCAGGATGTGAATCACTGAAGCCGGATGATACAGTTGGACGCGTTATCAATCAAGGAACCCTGGGAATCGGCTTTATCGGTCTGGCAGAGTGCCTTATTGCACTTGTGGGGAAACATCATGGTGAATGCGAGGAGGCGCAGAAGTTGGGATTGCGCATTGTGACTTATATGCGCGACAGGGTGAATGAATTTTCTGAGCGCTACCAGCACAACTTCAGTGTACTGGCCACCCCTGCCGAGGGATTATCCGGACGGTTTACCCGTATTGACCGCAAAAAATTTGGTGAGATAGCAGGTGTAACCGACAAAATATATTACACAAACTCCAACCATGTCCCTGTCTATTACAAATGCTCTCCAAAACACAAAGCCGAAATTGAGGCCCCTTATCACAACCTGACCCGTGGAGGACATATCTTTTATATCGAAATTGATGGAGATGCCACCCATAATCCGCAAGCAATAATGGATATTGTTGATCTTATGGACAAGTACAATATCGGTTACTGTTCAGTAAATCACAACCGCAACCGATGTATGAATTGCGGTTATGAAGATGCCCAGCACGAGCTTTCTGTATGTCCGGAATGCGGTAGCGGCAATATTGACAAACTGCAGCGTATTACCGGTTATCTGGTTGGTACAACCGAACGGTGGAACAAGGCAAAATTAGCGGAACTCAATGACAGGATTATCCATAAATAGCATACGTATACTTGATATAAAATACGGAACCTCAGTTGATGGTACCGGGCTTCGCACCTCGCTCTATTGTGCGGGATGCGAAAACCGGTGTCGGGGTTGCCACAATCCGCAATCGTGGGACGAAAATGGTGGTGAGGCTATTCCGATAGAGGAATTGTTCAACCGTATTATTGAGGCCGATATGAATGTAACTTTCACAGGTGGCGACCCGATGTTTCATCCCGAAGGTTTTATCAAACTGGCACGAATGATCAAAGAGAACACCAACAAGACTATATGGTGTTATACCGGCTATAGATTTGAGGATTTGCTGGAAGATCCCCGTAGGAGAGAGTTGGTTGAGTTGTGTGATGTGATAGTTGACGGACGTTATATCGAGGCAGAGAGGGATTTGTCGCTGCATTTTAGGGGTAGCCGGAATCAACGGATCATAGATGTTGCAAATTCCATCCACGGCAAAGTGCAACTATGCGATATTTGAGTGCATGAATGATATTGGAACAGTAAAGACGGATATACCGACTGTTCTCCACGCTGAGTACTTGATGGCAATGCAATTCTGTTCAATTCAGAGCGGCATGGTATGCACTATCATGCCGCTCTGGTTACATTGGATAAAGAGGAGCGCAAATTAATAAAGACGAAATCAGTGAGGCCTACCAAAAAGTGAGTCTCTACAATCTGTCATAATCTACGGAGAATGAATCTCCAAGAGAGAGGTCGCCGGTTGTAAGTCCCTTCTTGAGCCAGCGCATACGCTGGTCTGAGGTTCCATGATTGAAAGAATCCGGCACAGCATAACCCTGAGCCTGCTTCTGCAAACGGTCGTCGCCAATTGCAGTTGCGGCATTAAGCCCCTCCTCGATATCGCCATCCTCAAGCGAGCCAAAATATTTGTTGTCGTAATATGCCCATACTCCGGCATAGAAGTCGGCCTGCAATTCAAGTCTGACACTCAATCTGTTGGCCTCTTTTTGAGAGGAAGCACGCTGTTGGGCTGAGTGTACTTTGTCGAGAGTTCCCAGAAGATGCTGCACATGATGCCCCACTTCGTGGGAGATTACATACGCCCAGGCAAAATCGCCTTTTGCGCCCAACGATTTTTCCATCTCCCTGAAAAATGACAAATCTATATATACTGTTTCATCGGCTGAGCAATAGAACGGGCCTGTTTGCGATGTTGCGCCACCGCAGGCAGATTGCACCGCACCATTGAAAACCACTAATTTTGGTGCCCTGTAGGTAAGGCCGTTCTGTTTGAAAAGTTTAGTCCAGACATCTTCTGTACCGGCAAGAACCGCCGAAGAGAAATCCATCAGATAGGCATCCTGCTCACTCTCCACATACTCCTGACTGCCTCCGGCTGCAGAGCCTGTGTCTGCATATTTCAAAGCATCAAGCGGATTGCCTCCAAATATCCACATAAGCAATCCCACAACTATTACACCGCCCAATCCAAGGCCGCCTTTTTTACCGGCACTCATTCCTCTGCGATCCTCCACATTGGAACTTCTGCGTCTTCCGTCGAATCTCATATTACAAGTTTTAAGTTATCAGTTCAATCTCTATTGTTCTTCACAATGCTCCTCTTCACAAAAAGGGTATTGGCAAGAAAATCTGTCGGATGTAAAGTTAGGAATTATGTTGCTTTTTATAAACTCTTTTGCACCCGACAAATTAAAATATTTATAGTTGCCGCAAGTAAGTTCAGCTGCTCCAGGAATCTGCTCTTCAACAAGAATATAATCCATACACTCAAGTATAAGTTTTCTGAGCAACTCAACTTCATAATGGCACGATGTGAGCAGATAGAATCCGGTAAGACAACCCATCGGGCCAACATAAAGAACTGTAGATGAGAACTCTTCTGATGTTTTTGTACGCAGATAGCAAGCCATGAAGTGTTCGAGGGTATGAGCTATCTGAGGTTCCATAAATATGCCTTTGTATACAGCATCCTGCGGTTTTACAAAACGGATATCGTATGTGAATATGCCATTTACGGCAGATTCATATATGCCAGGCAATAGTTTTTTGTGATCGATTATAAATGAATTTACTTTTTGCATAACATTACTTTTTCAACCCACGAAAATACAAATTATTTCCACATCCAATAACCTGAGAATCTATTTTTAAACACAGATTCTCTATTTGAACAATTTGTTGAGATACGCATAAAACTCGGGACTCTCCCCTACCACTATTTTCTCAAGATTGCCCTGAGGGTCAATAATCACTTTTGTAGGATAGCCTGTTACTGCATAAAGGTTGCTCACATTTGTGCCACCCTTTTCATCATTGATCACATTGAGCCAAGGCAACCGGTTACTCTCTACAGCTTTTTTCCATTTCTCCTCTGTATCTCCGCAAGCGACTCCAAGAATCTCAAGTTTGCTTTTGTATTTGTTGTAGTATGCTTTCATTTCCGGAATACCTTTGATGCACCAACCGCACCAGCTGCCCCAGAAATCAAGTACTACATATTTGCCTTTAAGCGACGACAATGAGAGAGGATTGCCATTAAGGTCGTTCAATGTAAAGTCAGGCGCAGGCTTGCCTACAACAAGTTTGGCAGCTGCCTCTGCTATGATTCTTCTCTGCTCATCCCTCTTTCTGTACATCTCGTTCATTGCTTCTGCATAATCTTTCAGAGGGCCCTCTTTTACTTTGTCTGATATAAGAGCCGCAGCCTCTTCTCTTCTTTCAGGAATGCTCACTGCTGTATAGTAGGCATAGTCGCTCTGTGGATTTGCCTTGATGTAATCAATCACGCTCTGCCAGTGCTGCTCCATAATCTCACCCTGGAGTTCCCGGCTCTTCTGTTTGAAAAGAGCCTCATCCAAAGAGTCTTTTTGTGAATTAAGTTCAGCACGTTTCTCTGCAAACACCTTGTTCAGGGCTTCCATGTGCTCATTGTAGCTGTTCATGTCCTGATAAAACTTGCTTCCTGTAACTGTGTAGTCTGCTAAAGTTCCCTTAATCTCAGCCCTCTCGCCCGGCATCATAATAAGAGCAATCTGCTCTTTTCCTGCTCCGATTCTTGTCATTGCCACCTGTTTCCCATCTGCAGGTTTTTGAGCCGGCTCAACGATTGGGGCAAAAGTTACATTTCTGGCATTTTCCGCATCCAGCTGATAGGTAAATTTACCGTTTTCCATACAAATGGTATCTTTCCACTCCGGTTTGGTCAAAGTGTGGTTAGAAACACTTACAATCAGCGAATCGCATTCAATACCTTCGAGATATCCGCTAACTACTCCTGCTTTTTGGGAATTGCAGCCTGCAAATGCGGCTGTGCAACATAATGCAAATAATAATTTTTTCATATTACTTAATAATTTTATAAGAAACTGATGACTCTATAAGACCTCATAATTGACATAGTTTTCACACAGTTTCAGGTATATAAATCTTTAATAAATTTTCAAACAGCTCTAAATAGTTTCTAAATAGTTTGCAATAACTTCTAAAAGTTCCTTGATGAACCGCTTAGATGCTTTTTAGAAAAAGCAAACAACATCTTAATATTCAACACACAAAAATAGTATAACCCTATAAAATTTACAATTGAGCGTAAATTTACGTTTTTGCACATCTTTTTCATCCCTTTGTACTATGTTTGCAGCGCGGCTCGGTATCTCAGCCGTAGGATTGAAACGAAAACAATTTTTGGGTAAAGTTGAAAGGATCGAAAAAGTGGGAGGAGTGATGGAGAAGAGAGCAAAAAGCGCAGGTAGTGGCGTGTTGAATCCGTTTGTGGATTGGAGTTTCAAACATCTGTTCGGAACGGAGCGGA
>JAZNEW010000047.1:0-23015 GCA_045588775.1 Candidatus Egerieisoma sp.
TTTCAATATGCTAATTCCCAATAACTTACGAGTTTTATATAAAGTTATATTTTAGACCAATTCTCTGAAAAGCGATGGCAAAAGGCGTAAATCATTGATATTTATAAGCAAATCACCATTATAACTACCTCTTTTCCAATATAGTTACAGCTTTTATACAATGTTCCACTTTGCATACACCGAGTATGGAGAAAAAACAAGCGTAGAGTAGAGCATATCGCCATTTATGGGCAATATGGTTACTTTAACAGATTTCAAGATAATTCCAACTGAGAACAGCATAAGTTACAAATGTTACAAAAATATTGCATACATTTGTAGCAAAATAAATTTACATTTATGAATAACCGTTTACAGCAATTTTTGACCCTTGAGAACCTCACTCCGGCACGATTGGCAGATATGCTCGGAATACAGCGTTCGGGACTCTCCCACATTCTCTCAGGAAGAAATAAACCGGGGTATGATTTCATCTTGAAATTGTGCTTGAAATTTCCTCATCTGAATGCAAACTGGTTCATCACCGGAAGAGGAAAACCATATCTCGATTCCAATATTCAAACCACCCCTCTTCAATCCAATCCGGAGTCCCATACCCTACCATCCGACAGTTCCCAAAATTTTGGAATGGCAAAAAATCAGAGTTTCGATATTTATAAAAATAATCAACAAATAAATTATCAAAACAATGATATATTAAAAAACAATAGTGATTTTAATCTGCAACAGAGCCAGGAATCAGAGAATTTGCTCCAATTTCCTGAAGATGGACTGTTCCCAATTTCTGACCTTTCTGAAGAGAATGCCCAAAAAGACACTTATATCTCTGACACAGAAGATAATACAGCCGAAAATAGTGCTCAACATCCTCACGAGAATCGCATAAATGAAAAAAACAAGGCATTCGTGCACAAAAAAAAGAGCGTAAAACGGGTTATTATCTTTTATAATGATGGAAGTTTTGATGAATTGTTCCCTGCCAAAGATTTATTGTAGTACAATATTCATTAAATTTGCATCAAATATTTATTACTATGTATAAACTGATTCGTCCGTTACTTTTTTGTCTTTCAACAGAGAGAATCCATGGAATTGTCATGGGGTTGTTAAAATTCATCAGCTACATTCCCCTATCCGGAAATATCATGCGCCTGTTCTTCGATTACAAAAATCCCAAACTGGAGCGTGAAGTATTCGGTATCAAATTCAAAAATCCTGTAGGCCTTGCAGCAGGTTTCGACAAAAATGGAGATTGCTATAACCATTTGGCCAATTTGGGTTTCAGCTTTGTAGAAATAGGCTCTTTAACGCCTCGCGCACAGGGTGGCAATCCAAAGCCAAGATGTTTCAGACTTCCTGAAGATAAAGCGATAATAAACAGAATGGGCATCAATAATAATGGTGTCAAATATGCTGTAGAGTATATCAAAAAGCATAAACCAAATTGTATAATCGGCGGAAACCTGAGCAAAAATTCAGACGTAAGCAACGAAGATGCACCTAAAGATTACGAAAAATCATTTGCAACACTTTACGATTTTGTAGATTATTTTGTACTCAATGTATCGTGTCCGAATGTGAAGAATTTGGATAAACTGCAAGATGTCAATTCTTTATCAGAGATTATCGACAGACTTCTTACTCTAAGACGCTATTTCGACGATTACCGTCCTATACTTCTTAAAGTCTCTCCCGATATTCCTGTAAAACATCTTGATGAGATTATTGAACTTGTTCTTGTATCTGGTCTCGACGGTGTTATCGCAACAAATACAACCAGAAGCCGCGAAGGTCTTAAAACAGACCAGGCAAGTGTAAAAGAGATTGGTGAGGGCGGTTTGAGCGGAGCTCCTCTGTTTGAGAGGAGTCTTGAGTTTGTAAAATATATCTCCAACAAAACAAATGGCCAGCTGCCAATCATCGCTGTTGGTGGTATAATGACTCCGGAAAATGCAAAACAGATGCTTGATGCCGGTGCCTCCCTAATTCAGATCTACTCGGGATTCGTCTACAATGGCCCAAGCTTCATCAAACAGATTAACAAACATTTAGCTAAAACTCTGTAATGGTTACAGCATCTGTATGCACTATAGGCGATGAAATCCTTATAGGGCAAATTGTAGATACCAACTCTGCAATGATTGCAACTGCCCTCAACTCAATAGGTGTAAAAGTTGAGGAACTTGTTTCAACTTCCGACAAAGAGGAGGATATTGTAGGCACTTTAGAAAGATGTATGCAAAATACCGACATTGTCATCATTACAGGAGGTCTTGGCCCGACAAAAGATGATATAACCAAAACCACTCTGGCAAAGCTGTCGGGTGCAACAGGTTTTGTAAAAAATGAAGAACAGTACCGCATAATAGAGCAGCTCCTTACTGCCAGAGGTGTGGAGATGAGTGATATAAACAAGGCCCAGGCTCTTGTACCTGACAGTTGTACCGTTATTTTAAATAAGTGTGGAACAGCTCCTTGCATGCAGTTTGAGATTCAAAGAGAGAATCATACCGCACTGTTGTTCTCACTGCCCGGAGTTCCGTTTGAGGCAGAGGCTGCAATGCCCAAAGTATTGGATTCAATAAAAAATCACTTCAGATTAAGCAATATTTTCCATAAAACAATATGCACATTCGGTATTCCCGAATCAACCCTGTCGAAAAAAATAGAGGATTGGGAGGACAATTTGCCGGAAAATATCCATCTGGCCTACCTTCCCAACCCGATTTTGGGAGTAAGGCTGAGATTATCCATCTATGGAGTGGAAAAAGAGCAGGGAGAGAGGCAGCTCAATAGCGAAACAGCCAAATTAAGAACCATTTTGGGCAATGCCATATATGGAGAGGGAGAAGATTCTCTACAGGCAGCCATAGGACGGCTGCTCTGTGAGAGGAGCGAAACCATATCAGTGGCAGAATCATGCACAGGAGGCATGATTTCCTCCCTTTTAACCTCAATATCCGGTGCTTCACAATATTTTTACGGCGGAGTTGTATCATACGACAACAGTGTCAAAACAAATGTTCTGAAGGTTAAGGAGGAGACTTTGGCCAACTATGGGGCAGTGAGCAAAGAGTGTGTAGAAGAGATGGCAACCGGTGTAAAAAAACTTATGGGCACAACATACGCCATAGCCACATCTGGAGTTGCCGGCCCTCAAGGAGGCAGTGCCGAAAAACCGGTAGGCATGGTATGGGTTGCCGTTGCAGGAGAGAATTTCATAGCAACAAAAGAGTTCAGATTCAAAGGCAGCCGCAAACTGAATATAGAGAGATTTTCTTCAAATGCGCTCAATTTTATGCGCATAGAAATTGAAAAAAACCGAGCCACACAACCATTGCAAGAATAAGGGCTCAGATAGGTTTATTTTACATAAATACCTGATTATAAGATAATGAAACAAATAAGTTATTAACCATAACATAATTGTTATAAACTATGAAAATCAACTATTTAAGGCAAAAAGCCACATTTTTACTAACAACTCTGCTAATATCCTGCTTTATGGTATCATGCAACGAAAACAGCAAAACAGCAAGCCAGATGGTTGCTGAAAAACTCGACTCTCTATTCTCTGCCCGTTACGGTGAAAACACTCCAGGAGGCACAGTATTTATAATGAAATCAGATGAGACCATTTACCAGAAAAATTATGGTATTGCCAACTACGATACAGATCTTAAAATTGATACAAACACCTTCTTCAACATTGCATCGGTATCAAAACAGTTTACAGCAATGGCAATCCTCAAACTGCATGAAGAGGGAAAATTGAGCATTGAAGATAATGTAAAGAAATACTTCCCGGAATTCAAGGCAGATTTCTTTGAAAGAATCAAAATCAAACATCTGCTTTCGCAATGTTCGGGCCTTCCAGACGACAGACCAAGAGACGACCGTAATTTTGTACTTACCGCTACAGATATGCAGTCTATCGAATTTTTTAAAGAATTGGATAAGCTGAACTTTGAGCCAGGCACAAATTACGAATATCAGAACCCTACTTTCCAATTGTGCTATGCAATTATTGAGAAAGTTACAGGCAAGGGATTTGAGGAGTACATGAAAGAGAATATCTTTGACCCTTCGGGAATGAGCGAAACACTCTATTTTGAGGCCGGAAGAGAGATTCCAAGAATGGCACATGGTTATATTCCTGAAGATGAGGAAAAAACAAAATGGAAAGAGTATGACTATGGCGAAGAGTCATTCTTTGGCACTAAAGCAGACGGTGGCATATATACCTCTATCAATGAATTTGTAAAATGGGAAAAAGCATTGAGAAACAACATAATAATCTCCGATTCACTTAAACAGACCGCCCACTCTGCCATAACTTCTGTAAGCGGAAGCACATACAGCAGCTACCAGAACAGACCTTATACTTCGTATGGCTACGGATGGTTTATAGAAGAGGTTCCGGGCTGGCCTAAAAAAGTATACCACACAGGTGATAACGGCGGATTCCAGATTTACGCAGGCAGATTCCCTGAAAAAGAGGTTCTTGTACTTGTTTTTGAAAACCGCAACGACAACAGCCGCTGGAATATGGTCAAGGAGATTGATGCAGTTATAAAAGAGGCCGGTTTACTCGACTGATAAGTTGTCGGATGCAGATTATCAGTTTGTAACCACTCAAAATACACTAAGGCCGGGTCAAAATTTTTGATCCGGCCTTAATTTTCAATATAGCATGTATGTAAAAAACTACAAATTCTTGTTGAAAATAGAAGAGTTTGCCTGTGCTGCCGGCATTATTACCATATCATTGATATTTACATGGGCCGGACAATTTACCATATACATAATTGCATCTGCAACATCCTCTGCTTTAAGCGGTTCAAAACCTTTATAAACATTGTCGGCTCTCTCCTTGTCGCCTTTGAAACGCACTACCGAGAATTCTGTCTCCACAGCTCCGGGACATATCTGCGAAACCTTTATGCCATAAGGCAGCAAATCTATCCTCATCGCCTTTGTAAGGGCATCTACAGCATGTTTTGTTGCGCAATATACATTTCCATTGGGATAGACCTCCTTTCCTGCAATTGAACACAAATTTATGATATGCCCCTTTTTATTGGCTGCCATCAGATTGGATACGATTCTCGACACATAGAGCAACCCCTTTATATTTGTATCGACCATTCTCTCCCAATCATCTATAACACCCTCATTTATAGGATTAAGCCCTACAGCAAGCCCGGCATTGTTTACCAGCAGATCTATGTTGCGCCACTCCGCAGGCAAGTTGCCGAGATATTTCTCAACACTCGCCAACGAGCGCACATCAAAATTAAGAGCCAGCACTTTAATATTATTATTGGATGTGAGACTTTTTGCCAGCTCCTGCAGGCGCACCTCCCTCCGTCCGGTTATTATAAGATCATAACCCTCTTTTGCCAACCTTACGGCAACGGCCTCTCCTATTCCGGCTGTTGCACCTGTTACTACTGCAATCTTTCCCATAACACTTCTACCTCATGGCCAGATTCTCAACTTCGTTGAAAACTCTCAAGAAATTCTCTCCCAAAATCAGATTTATATCCTCCTGCGAATATCCGCGTGAGAGAAGTTCTTCTGTTATCACACCAAATTTGGAAGCATCCTCCAAACCGGCAGGTGCCGATTCAATTCCGTCGAAATCAGAACCCAAGCCTACATGTTTTACTCCTACAAGCTTGATAACATGCTCGATATGATCTACAAGCACTTTATACGAAGGTCTTGGCACTGCAAAAAGAGCCTCTTTGGCCTTCTCATATCTCTCTTTCCTGCGTTTGCAACGAGGATGCAACTGATAATCTATAAGCGACTCATCAAACTCATCACACAAATCACCGGCAACTTTTGAGTAATTCGGATCGAGGAATGAAGAGTAGAAGTTGATCTGGATAACACCTCCTGCAGCTGCCAGATCCTTGATCATCTGATCTGTCATATTTCTCGGATGATTACACAATGCCCTGCAACAAGAGTGTGTAGCCACAATTGGAGCCTTTGAGTATTTCAAACAATCATAAAAAGCCTCGTCTGAAAGGTGCGAAACATCTATTATCATTCCCAAACGGTTCATCTCTCTGATAACCTCCACACCAAACGGGCTCACGCCATTCCATCTCTTCTGTTTAGGGGCACAAGAATCGCATATTTCATTATTCCCGGCATGGGTAAGAGTCATATACCTTACTCCCATCTTGTAAAAAAGATAGAGCAGCGACAGATCTTTCTGTATAGGTGAGCCATTCTCCAGTCCGATGAATATGGCTGTACGCCCTTGCGCTTTAAGTTCTCTTGCCTCCCTTACACTTGTAGCCAGTCCCACTTTCTTGGGATTCTCATCACACACTTTATGAGTAAGGGCTATAAGTTGCAATGCTCTGCGGGTCGCCTCATCCGGCGAAAGCGAATTTGAAGTATAGGCAGCAAAGAAAACGCCATCTATTCCCCCCTCTTTGAGTCTGTCAAAATCGATGTGTCCCAATTTTCTGCGTTTTGAAACATCTTGTCCACGTATAATTGCCAAAGGTGTATCACAGTGCGAATCAAGCACAAAAGCTTTCTCATGTATCTCTTTTGCAGTCATAACTATCTGATTTATTGATGTAAATATATTAATGTACTATACTGTTATTATAAATATGTTCTCTGTTTTGTCAATCCATGTATGAATATTTGTATGTAACCGGCGGAACCAATGTCTCTTTGATTGTGCGAGGGGTTACCCAACGGATCAGATTATACTCACCACCTGCCTTGTCGTTTGTGCCCGACGCTCTTGAGCCTCCAAACGGCTGCATTCCCACCACTGCTCCTGTAGGTTTGTCGTTGATGTAGAAATTGCCGGCACAATATCTCAATGCTTGTGTCATTTTTTCTGCAGCAAGCCTGTCCTGTGCGAATACAGAGCCTGTAAGTCCGTATGGAGATGTTGATTCACAATCTTTTATAGCCTCTTCCAATTTTTCGTCGTCATAAACATACACAGTAAGGATCGGGCCAAAAATCTCCTCTTCCATAGATTTGAAGTGTGGATTTGAAGTCTCAATTACCGTAGGCTCTACAAAATATCCTACCGATTTGTTGTATCCTCCTCCCACTACTATTCTGGCATCTGCTGCATTTTTTGCATACTCGATATATGATGCACAATTATCGAATGAAGCCTCATCAATCACAGCGTTGATAAAATTCTGAGGATCAGAAACTTCTCCCATAGTTACCTCAGATACCCGTTTGCCTATTCCCTCCAAAATTCCACCCCACAAGCTCTTTGGAGCATACATTCTCGATGCAGCAGAACATTTCTGCCCCTGATATTCAAATGCTCCACAGAATGCAGCATTGGCAACAGCCTCAACAGATGCAGATGGATGGACAAAAATAAAATCTTTGCCACCTGTCTCCCCTACAAGCCGCGGATATGATTTGTACCTGTGCAAATTCTCTCCAACCTGCTTCCACAAATGGTTGAAAGTTGCACTTGAGCCGGTAAAGTGTATTCCTGCAAGATCCGGAGAAGACAATGCAACACCACCAATCACAGAACCCTGTCCACAAAGGAAATTCACGACACCTGCAGGCAGCCCCGCCTCCATAAATACTTTCATCACATAATAATTCGACAATATTGCTGTTGTAGAGGCTTTCCATACCGTGGTATTGCCCATCATGGCCGGCGCCATATTAAGATTTGATGCAATAGATGTAAAATTGAACGGAGTTACTGCAAGAATAAATCCCTCCAGCGCCCTGTACTCTACAGAATTTATCTGGCCGTAAGCAGATTTTGGCTGCGTTGAGTATATTTTGCATGCAAATGCCACATTATATCTCAGAAAATCAACAAGTTCACATACCGCATCAATCTCTGCCTGATATATATTCTTGCTCTGGCCGAGCATACAGGCTGCATTGATTGTAGCACGATATTTTCCTGCAAAAAGATCTGCGGCCTTCAACATTATTGCAGCTCTCACACGCCAATCTGTCTCGCTCCACTGCTTATGTGCAGCAAGAGCGGCCTCTATTGCCATCCGTACCTCTCTCTCCCCTGCCTTATGGTATGTTGCAAGAGTATGCCGGTGATTATGTGGCATAACCACCTTGCCGGTATCTCCTGTTCTGACCTCTTTACCTCCAATAATCAATGGAATATCTATAATCTCCGAACTGAGTCTTTCAATTTCGGCATCCAAAGCTATCCTCTCCGGACTTCCCGGCAAATATGTCTTGACAGGCTCATTGGCCGGCAATGGAAATGAAAATACGGCATTATTCATAATATTTCACTCTTTTTAATATTATTGTCGAAAATTGTGAGTAAATTTAAGAAATATATCAAACAGATGCAACACCGGCAGACAATCTCCGTCTAATAAACAGAAGAGAGTGATTATAAACGATTAAAAACGGTTATAAACGATTTTAAACGAATACAAATAATTACAAACGGATAAAAAACGAACAAAAAAGGGATAAATATGAGAAATTTTTTATTGACCCTCCTACTATCTGCAATATCATTCGGAGGAATTTACGCTCAGAATATTACAAAAGAACTCGAACTCAACAATTTCAACAAGATTCACGCAAACTTTGCCTATACTGTAAATATCAGTAAAGGCACATCCGACCATATTGAGGTGATATATCCGGAACGCTTTGAAGATTATCTGGATATATCTGTTTCAAATAACACCCTCTATCTGAAAGCACACACTATCAACAAAAAACAATTTGATATAGCCTCCAGACAGAGTGAAATGTCGCCAAAAAATGGAGAAGAGATTATTGTAAATATAAAAATGGAAGAGCTCAAAATGGTCAATCTGGATGGGAGTGCCACATTAACTGCAAATGGAGATTTTAAAGCCGAAGCATTTGACCTGTCGATGGGCGGAGCGAGTAAAATAGTTGGTTTTCTGAACATTAATGCAGATAAATTCTCATATTCACTGAGCGGAGTTGCAGAGGCTGCTGTAACAGGTTTTTTCAATAGGGTTAAAGGGCATATATCCGGATCTTCTGAATTTGAATTGATCGCAGATGCAACAACCCTTTTTCTCGGATGCAGCGGAGCTTCTGAGTTTGACTTCAGAGGCAATATCTCTGAGAGAACCGATATAGAGTGCAGCGGAGCATCAGAAGCCAATTTGAGAGGAAAGAGTTTCATCACTACAATCTACTGCAGCGGTGCATCCAAAGTGGAGGCAGAAGAGTTGCATTCGATAGATGCCACAGCCACTGCAACAGGAGCAAGTTTCATTAAGGTTCATGCCGACAACTCATTTTCATTGAGGACATCCGGCGCTTCAAATATAAGATATTACGGAAATGCCCAATACACCCAAAACGATGATTCGGGTTCTATCGGAAGAGGTTGGTATTGATTTTGAACTTATGCCCGTTCCAACCGTTTATTTTATTATTTTTACAAAAAAATACAAAATGAAACCAAGCCCGAGAATTATAGCGATAAGTCTTATAATCACATATATATCATTACTCTTTTTCTGTTGTCTGCACCACTTTTCAGGTTCTGAAAAGCTGGATCTGTATAAACATTTTCTTGGAATAAGACTCGACCGCTATGCCCATTTCACAATGTTTTTTCCATATCCCTTCATCTCCTGGTTCTTGCTTAATTATGATAAAAAGATAAGTGGCTGGAGCAGGTACACCTTCTCTATAATATTCATTTCCGGGCTCTTCCTCGCAACTTTGGCAGAAGTTTCCCAAGAATTTCTTACCAGCTATCGCGATACCGATCCTTTTGATCTTGTTGCAAATTTTGTAGGAATAACAGCCGGAACCATATTGATATTCATTCTGGACAAACCATTCAAAAAAATTCTAAACCATTTGTTCAGAGTCTGACAGATGCTTTATAACACAAAAAGATCCGGTCAAATTCATAACCGGATCCCTTTGTTTCTGCATTCTGCCTGCAATTTATTGCAGTATCTCAAGGCTTCTTTTTATAAATGAGTGCAACTCTTTACCTTTGAGCATATTGTTTGAGAGCAAAGCCAAATCTGTAATCTGCTTGACAAGAGTATTATTGGATGCAAATTTTGTCATAGCATCTTTACATTGTGCATCAAGTGCCTCAATCTCTTTATTCAAACGCTCCTTCTCATCTTTGTCGGCAACAGAAATTTCATCATATTTCTTATCCTTATTCTTGGCATCAAGTTCATCCAAAGAAGATTGCGCTGCAGTTCTCTTTGCATTCAGCTCATCTGTAACGCTCTTTGTCTGAGCAGCTTTAGCCTCCATAATCTTCTGAATGAGCGGATTTTCACAATTCAATACCACATTATATGACTCAGGCATTTCGCCATAGAAATTAAGGCCGCCTCCAAGAGCCGACATCTCTCTGTATCTTCTCATGAACTCGCTTTGGGTTATGAGAATCGGAGCCGATGTTACACCAAGGTTCTCAACCTGCACATTATAGTTTGCACCTTCAGGGAGGACACTCTCAAATATATATGAAAGCTCTTTAGGTTCATTGCCTTTCAATTGTGGTTTCTCCCTATCCTCTTTCTGGATAATATTATCGATACTATCCGAGTCTACACGCGCAAATTTTGCATTCTCCAGTTTGCTTTCGAGCAGATTTACAAAGTGGGCATCCAGCTGGCTGTCGAATACAAGCACCTGATAACCTTTATTTTTAGCATCCTCTATATATGTATATTGTGCAACAGGATCGGTAGTATAGAGATATACAACTTTCTTATCTTTGTCGGTCTGCTCAGGCTCTATGAGCTTTCTGTAATCCTCATAGTTGAAGTACTTGCCATCGTCTGTCTTCAAGAGGGCAAATTTACGTGCCCTTTCAAAGAACTTCTCATCAGAGAGCATTCCATACTCAATAAAGAGCTTCAGGTTATCCCATTTCGCTTCAAACGACTCTTTGTCATTTTTTGAAATCTCCTCCAATCTGTCGGCAACCTTTCTGGTAATGTAAGTTGATATCTTTTTAACATTTGCATCCTCCTGCAAATAGCTGCGCGACACATTCAGAGGTATATCCGGAGAATCAATTACACCATGAAGCAATGTGAGGAAATCAGGCACAATATTTTCAACTGAATCTGTCACAAACATCTGGTTGCAGAAAAGCTGTATCTTATTGCGGGTAATCTCCATACGCTCCTTTATCTTAGGGAAATAGAGTATTCCTGTAAGATTGAATGGATAATCCACATTCAAATGGATATAAAAGAGCGGATCATCCTGCATCGGATAGAGTTTGTGATAGAAATCGAGATACTCCTCCTCTTTAATCTCGCTTGGCGCTTTACTCCAAAGTGGAGCTGTATCGTTGATTATCTTGTCTTTGTCGGTATCGGTATATTTTCCATCTTTCCACTCCTGCTCCTTTCCAAACACAACTGGTACCGGCATAAATTTGCAATATTTGTTCAAAAGCTCATTAATTTTAGCCTTAGTTGCAAACTCTTTTGAATCATCGTCGAGGTATAAGGTTATCTCTGTTCCCCTATCTGATTTCTCAATCTCTTCCATTGTGTACTCAGGAGAACCGTCGCAGCTCCAAAGCACGCCTTTTGCCCCTTCTTTCCATGACAATGTCCTTATCTCTACCTTTTTGGATACCATAAAAGATGAATAGAAGCCCAATCCGAAATGGCCAATAATGCTGTTCAGCTGGTCTTTATATTTTTCAAGGAACTCTCCTGCACTCGAAAAAGCAATCTGATTGATATATTTATCAACCTCTTCTGCTGTCATACCAATACCCCTGTCGGTTATTGTGAGAGTATTTTCCTCCTCATTTACGGCAACTTTCACAGAAAGTTCTCCCAACTCACCTGTAAACTCACCCATGCCCGAAACAGCTTTCATCTTCTGGGTGGCATCTACAGCATTGGCCACAAGCTCCCTTAAGAAAATTTCATGATCCGAATACAAGAATTTTTTGATAACGGGGAATATATTCTCTGTAGTAACCCCAATCTTTCCTTTTGTCATATCTTTTTACTTTAACTTTTATTTATTCAAATATTTGTCGCGTTACTATATTTAACAAATGATATACCACCAAAAGAATATGACAAAATGGCGTAAAATTCGATATTAAAGGTTAAATTTGCCACCTGAAACATTACACTATAATATATGCTGTTCAATTCCGTTGAATTTTTCATATTCCTGCCTATTGTATTCCTGCTCTACTGGTTTGTATTCAAGAACTTAAAAATTCAAAATCTCTTTGTCATAGCAGCAAGTTACCTCTTTTACGGATGGTGGGACTGGCGTTTTCTCATATTGATAGCCATAACAACAGGATGCAGTTTTCTCAGCGGAATACTACTGGAAAAATTTGAAGGAAACAATACAAAACGCAAAATAACAAGCCTTGCCAACATTATCCTGAACCTTGTCATTTTAGGATATTTCAAATATTGCAACTTCTTTGGAGAGAACTTTGCGGCAATGCTCAGAATGTTCGGAATGGAGGCAGATTGGGTAACTTTAGATATCCTGCTGCCTGTAGGAATAAGTTTCTACACATTCCAGGCACTCAGCTATACCATAGATATATATTATCATAAAATGAGGCCGACAAAGGATCCTGTTGCCTTTTTTGCATTTGTCAGCTTCTTTCCGCAACTTGTAGCAGGCCCTATTGAAAGGGCAACCAATCTTCTGCCCCAATTTTTGAAATCCCGCACCTTTGACTACAATAAGGCAGCCGACGGAATGAGGCAGATATTGTGGGGTCTGTTCAAAAAAGTTGTTGTAGCCGACAACTGTGCACTTGCTGCCAATCAGATATTTGCAGAGTACTATACTCTCGACAGCTTCAACCTTTTCATGGGGGCAATATTCTTCACATTCCAGATATACGGCGACTTCTCAGGTTATTCAGACATAGCAATAGGATGTGCCAAACTATTTGGAATAGACCTTATGCAGAACTTCAATTTCCCATACTTTTCAAGAAATATCCCCGAATTCTGGAAGAGATGGCACATCTCTCTTACATCATGGTTCAGAGACTACATTTATATTCCTCTGGGAGGCAGCAGATGCTCCAGAGCCAAAGCCATACGAAATACTCTGATAATATTTTTGGTGAGCGGCTTCTGGCATGGTGCAAATTTCACCTTTATCTTCTGGGGCGTGTTCCACGCACTGCTCTTCATTCCATGGATGTTCTCCTCTAACCGTAAATTTAAAGACACAGTAGCCCCCGGCAAACTCCTGCCCTCTTTTAAAGAGTTTTTGCAGATGACTGCAACATTCCTGCTGGTTGTCATCGGATGGATTATCTTCAGAGCCGAAAATATCACTCAGGCATATACCTATATATCAAAGATGCTTACGGAGTTCTCCTTCGGCCCTGCCGAATTTGACCCTGTGATTCTGGTCTACATCGCTGTGCTCACCATTGCAGAATGGTTGCAAAGAGCTATGCCTCACGCACTTTACATCAACAGTTCAAATGGCATATTCAAACACAGAAGTGTGCGGTGGGCAATATACTATATAATTCTTGTCGCAACCATATTGCTTACAGGAAATCAGCAAGAGTTCATCTATTTCCAATTCTAAAGCACCATGAAACGTTTCTTGAAACAAATACTGCTCTTTATCATTCCACTCGCTGTAATTGGCATCGGCATAGAAATCATGCTGCGGAATGTCCCAAATCCATATACATACAAACGTACTCTATTAGAAAAAAACTTAGACGGCATAAAGCATTTATGTATAGGAAGCTCTGTGGTAAACAACGGTTTCGACCCCGCTTTTTTTGCCGACAGCACCTTCAATTTTGCATTCGGAGGCCAATGGCTCAGATACAACACTCTTCTGCTCGAACGCTATATTGGCAAAATGCCAAATCTTGAGAATATCATTTTAGGAATATGCTATAGAACCATGTGGGAAGATGAGTATAACCCTGTTACTGGAGAAAGGGAAGACGACATGATCACTTATTACAATCTCTACCTCGACATCGATCACGAAACCACATGGAAGCACCACTCCGAACTTATAACAACCGGTCATCTTGCATTTAAAAAATTTACAAAATACTATCTCGCACAGAAAAACACTGTAACTTGTGACTCTTTGGGCCTCGACAGAGCCAAAGATGGTATGAAGAGCGATGAAAAGAAATATGGTGAACTGACAAAAATGGTGGACAAGCACTCCAAATGCCATTACAATAAAGCAGATGAAGTGTATAGACAAAACATAGAACAGCTCAAAAAAATGGCAGATTTATGTCTTTTGCACAACATAAACCTGCATATTGTAATACCGCCGTCACTTGCAGAGTATTGCCAGTTGGCCGACAAGGAGCAGACCCGACTGATGTATTCGGCTCTGGAAGAGATCAACTCTCCAGACGACAACATCTTTATCTACGACTACTTCACCGACAACAGATTTACATCAGATGATTTCTATGACGGCAATCACCTCAGGTCATCATCCGGAGCTGCAAAATTCACAAAAATATTGAGCGAAGATATTCTCTGACAAGAACAACGCTTAATAGCGGCTGCCAAAAATACGAGTACCTATTCTCACCAAAGTACTTCCGCACTCTATAGCCAACGGGTAATCGTTGCTCATGCCCATAGAGAGCTCCTTGAACTGGGGAAAGAGATTGCCATATCCGGCCTTAATTTCATCAAAGGTCCTGGCAAGAAATTCAAATTCGCCTCTGATTTTCTGCCGGTCATCCGTAAATGAAGCCATTCCCATAAGGCCACACAACTCAACACCTTCCAAAGGGTTCTCTGCAATATCATAGACCAGTTCCATAAGCTCTTCTTTAGAAAAACCCTGCTTAGACTCCTCCTGAGCTATGAACATCTCCAAAAGGCACCTTGCCTTCAACCCCTTTGCCACAGCATACTTGTTTATCTCCAGCAACAATTTGCGGCTGTCTACCGAGTGGATAAGAGCAGCATGAGGAACTACCATTTTAAGTTTGTTTGTCTGCAGATGGCCTATAAAATGCCACTCGATATCTTTTGGCAAAAGCTCAACCTTTGCAGCCAGCTCCTGCGGACGGCTCTCTGCAAATATCCTCTGCCCTGCCCCATAAGCCTCTGCTATACTTTCAGCAGGATGAAATTTTGAAACTGCCACCAACTTTACAGTTGACGGCAGTTCTTTATTGATATTGATTATCTCCTGTGCAATTGACATAATCAGAATTGTTACTCTTTTTAATGGAACTATTTTTTGTTCTGCATTCTGCGATCCATTTCGCGACGTTTTGCCTGCTGCTGTCTCTGCAACTCAGCTTGCTGTTTCTGCATCTCTTCAAGCCTTATTTGCCATTTTGATTTTGGTTTGGCCTTGGCACTTGATGCTTTTGCCTGCAACTGCGCATAAATCTTGTTCTCATCTACAAAATATTTGCGGATCACCCAAGTCTGCACAATTGTAAGCAGATTTGAAAGCATATAATAGTAACTCAAACCGCTGGAGAAGTTGTTACAGAGCACCAACAAGAAAATTGGCATAAAGTACAACTGCATTCCTCTCATTCCTGCCATATTTGGATCCGACGGCATCTGATCCATATTCATCTTCGAATAGAAATACATAGAAACCGCCATCAACAAAGCGAACAGGCTCACATGATCGCCATAAAGAGGAATATTGAATGGAAGATCCAAAATTGAATCGTATGCACTCAAATCATCTGCCCACAAGAATCCCTGCTGTCTCAACTCAAACGAAGCCGGGAAGAAACGGAACATGGCAAACAGGATAGGGAATTGGAGCAGCATAGGCAAACATCCGCCAAAAAGGCTCACACCTGTTTTCTGATACAACGCCATAGTCTCCTGCTGTTTCTTCATTGCATCTTCCTTTCTTGGATATTTCTGGTTAATCTTCTCTATTTCAGGTCTCAACACTCTCATCTTTGCAGAAGACATATAAGATTTGAATGTAAGTGGAGAGATTATAAGTTTGATGAAGATTGTCATCAGAAGGATGATTATACCATAATTTGATATAAATCCGTTCAAGAAATCAAAACAGTTGATGATAATGACTCTGTTTATCCAACCGATAAGCCATCCGCCAAGTGGAACAATCTGCTCAAAACCATAGCCATAGCTTTTCAGTTCTTTGTAGAGATTAGGGCCATAATAGAACTGGAAAGGAATATTTACCTCGTTTGCAGCATCATATTCAACCTGCATGTGTGCCTGACATCCCATCAGCTGGTTTTCTGCAAGATACTGCTCTTCGGTTGCAAACTTGTACGACAAATCACCTCCTGTAAAGTCATTGTCGGCCATAAGGATTGCAGAGAAGAACTGCTGCTGGAATGCAAACCACTCAACTTTGGTATTCACCTCTTTCGATGAGTGCTCTTTCCTCAAGCCCAAATCCTCTACCTTTTTCTCATTAGGGTATTTGTACGCTATTGTTGAATAGTTCTTTTCATTTTCATAACCTCTTTCCAGACGCGGTATCAGCATATTCCAATCAACTCCCAGTTGGGAAAGGTTTCTCGAAATATATTTGTCCATACCAACCATCTTCACATTGAACTGCATCATGTAGCTGTCGGATGGCAGAGTGTAGATATAGTCGATATAGGCACTTCCGCTAAAGTTCAGACGCATTACAAGAGAGCTGTCGGTCTGTGATATTTTTGAAAATGTAAAATCAGATGTACTTATCTGCTGGTCGGTATAGAAAGCGAGGCCAAAATCACTGGCGTCTTTCTGCATGAGGTAAAGGTCGAGACTATCGTGTGTGTAGTAATCCTTTACCAATACTTCCGATGCCTGTGCTCCTTTTGTTGTGAAAACAACTTTCAATTTATTGTTTTCCAAAGTGTAGAACTCAGCAGGTGCATTACTTGCTGCCTCCAACAGAGAATCCTTATATATTTGCGATGCTACAGGCTGTCCCAATGCTGCCAAAGCGGCTGAATCCGCATCCATCAAAGCTGTTGTATCAATTTTTGGGGCATTTTTCAATACCTCCGCCTGCGCTATTGAATCCGCTACAAATTCTGCTCTTTGCTGTTCGTTGAATACCTTGGTGTTGTACCAACTGAATCCTATTAGAATAATTCCGATAAGTACAAAACCAAGAACCGTATTTTTATTCATTATTTACCCTTTTATGTTCTTTAAATTTTAATATTGACTGTCTATTACTTTTATTTTCTCCTCTATCTGAGCCAGTTCACTCTTTGCAATTTCTATTTTCTTCTGAATGTCAGCTATAAGCGCATCTGCATTCTTTGATTTTGCAAAAAATCCCATATTGTTCTCCAATGTGGCAATATCCTGCTCTATTTTCCTGAACTTCTGGATAAGTTTTTCACGCTCCATCCTCAATCCGCGATCACCCTTTCCGGAGTTTTTCATATCCATAACCATCTTCTTGAACTTGTTGAGCTTTTTCTCGCTGTCTAAAGAACGGATGTCTGCAAAATGGATATCCATAGCCTTGTTCCATGCCTGCTGAACAGCCTCTTTATCTTTAAAAGGAACAAATCCAATAGCATTCCACCTGTTTTGGAACTCCCTCATTGCCTGAATGTTGCTCTCCTTGGAATCATTGATTTTGTAAGCCTTCACCTCTTCGATCAAAGCTAATTTTGCAGCAAGATTACCATCATATTTCTCATCAACCTCTCCAAAATGTTTTGCTTTGTTGTCGAAGAAATGGTCGCAAGCAGCTCTGAATCTCTTCCAGACGATATCGGATTGTTTTCTTGCAACAGGACCTATCTCCTTCCAGACCTTCTGCAGGTTAATAAGCTGGTCTGTGGTCTTTTTCCAGTCTTCACTGTTCATCAGAGCCTCAGCCTGCTCACACAGAGCCTCTTTCTTTGCAAGGTTCTCCTGCATTACATTCTTGAAATTGGAATAGTAATCACGTTTTGCATTATAGAATTTATCACATGCAGCCCTGAATCTGTCGTAGATCTTCTGATTCTCCTTTTTGGATGCAAAGCCTATGGTTTTCCATTTTGCCTGTAAGGCCTCCATCTGTTTTGAACAGTTGTTCCACTCATTTGAATCATCAATCTGCTTGTCGGCAATAGCCTCTGCACTCTCACACAAGGCAGTTTTCTCGATGAGATTCCTCTTCTGCTCCTCTTTCAAATTTTCAAAGAAGCTCTGGTGTTTCTTGTTTATGACCGAAGTGATGGCCTTGAATCTCTCCCAGATTGACTCCCTGTACTCTTTTGCCACAGGACCCAACTCCTTCCACTCTTCATGAAGTCTCTGCAACTCCTTGAAAGCAACCACCACATTAGGCTCATTTTCCAAAGCCTCTGCCTTTTCACACAGCTGTGTTTTCAGTTCGAGATTCTTTTTGAAATCAAGATCCCTGAACTCATTATTAATCTTTATATAATCATAAAACTTCTCCACATACAACTGATACGACTCCCACAAATTTTTTGCCTGAGCCTGTGGTACAAGTGTTATTGATTTCCATTGGTTCTGCAGCTCCCTGAATGCCGGGAATGTTGAATTTACATCCTCTGCCTTCTCCAACAGCTCTTTTATCTTTTCTATAATTTCCAGTTTTTTTGCAAGATTCTCCTCCTTCAAACTCTCCATCTGCTGCATATAATTGGCTCTCGACTCTTTATATTGGGCATATACATCTTTGAAAGCCTTTTCAATTTCGCTGAAAGGATCATCGGATGCGGCCTGCTCCTCCAATCGGGCATCAGATTGCGGTTCAACAGCGGTATGCTCTGCAAAAACGCCCGATGCAATCTTCTCTTTTTTAAGCACTTTATAAAAAGCAGTCTTTATTGCATCTGCATTTTTGTACAACTCCTGCTGATCTCCCTTTGAAACCATATCCTGAAAAGTCAGGATAATCTCATTCATGCTCATTGATGAATAATCAGGAAATTCCGACATTTTATTTTCCTCTGCGAGTTCTAGCATTTCCTGTGTAGAATCCATTGGCTCATAGCCAAGATCCTGTGCACTTAAAGCGGTAGTATTTTCTTCCATAACTTTAGTTTTAAAACTAATAAGATTAATAACTTGCAAATATAACTAAAAATATTGCTTATTACCCGATAAAATAATTAAAATAACTGTTCCAAACAGTATTATTTATATCAGTTCTATGCCCCTTTCCCTACACTCTTCATACATAGTTTCGGGCCAGATACTGCTCTGAATCTCGCCTATATGCGCTTTTCTCAGCAAAAACATACACAAACGGGACTGGCCAATACCTCCACCAATAGTGCAAGGCAATTCGCCGGCAAGCAATTTTTTATGATAATACAAATCTTTTTTCCACAACTGCTCCTTTATCTCAAGCTGATTAGCCAGAGCCTTTTCATCAACCCTTATACCCATACTCGATATCTCAAAGGCACTCTGAAGTATCGGATTCCAGAGCAGCAGGTCTCCATTAAGGCCTTTGTATCCATCTGAATTTTCTGTGCTCCAGTCGTCATAATCGGCAGCCCTTGAATCATGCGGCTGGCCATTGGTGAGTTTTCCACCTATACCAATGATAAACACAGCTTTATACATTTTACAAATTTCATTTTCACGCTCCTTTGGAGTCAGATTTGGAAACATCTGCAAAAGCTCTTCCGAGTGAATAAAATGGATATCTTCAGGAAGCATCGGGGTTATTTTGGGGAACTCAACATAAAGTTTGTTCTCGGTTACCTTTATTGCTTCATATATACGTTTTACTATCTTTTTCAGAAAGGCAATATTCCGGTCGGAAGCATCAATTACACGCTCCCAATCCCACTGGTCTACATATATTGAGTGAATATTGTCCAAATCTTCGTCGGGTCTCAAGGCATTCATATCGGTATAGATACCTCTTCCTGAAGGCACATCCATCTGCGACAGCTTTACCCTCTTCCATTTTGCCAAAGAGTGCACAACCTCTGCCCTTCTCTCATCCATTCCCTTTACAGGAAATGCTACCGGACGTTCTACGCCATTCAAATCATCATTCAAACCCATACCGGTCATTACTACCATAGGTGCAGTTACTCTAAGCAAAGCCAGCTGTGCCGACAGATTTATCTGGAACATATCTTTTACAGCCTTTATAGCTTTTTCTGTATTCTCGGCATTTCCAAGAATATTTGAATAGTTTTCTGGAAAATAAAGGGACATAATCTATATTTTAAAGTTTCGAAGCGCAAATATAATATTTTAAATATTACCTTTGTAATATGACTCGAATTGATATACTTACTGTTGTTCCAGAATTGCTGGAAAGTCCGCTGAACCACTCAATTGTGCAACGGGCAAAAAATAAGGGATTGGTGGAGATCCACATCCACGATATACGCGAATATGGCAAAGGCAATTATCATCAGGTTGATGATTACAGCTATGGCGGAGATGCAGGAATGATTCTCATGATAGAGCCTATTTACAAGCTCATATCAAAGCTCAAATCAGAGCGCAATTACGATGAAATAATCTATATGTCACCCGACGGGCAGTTGCTCGACCAGCCTATTGCCAACCAGTTGTCGTGTCTTGAAAATATAATGATTCTTTGCGGCCACTACAAAGGTATAGACCACCGTATACGCGAACATCTGATAACACGCGAAATTTCAATTGGAGATTATGTTCTGAGCGGAGGCGAGCTTGCGGCTGCAGTATTGTGTGATTCAATCATACGTCTGATTCCGGGGGCAATTTCAGATGAGACATCTGCACTGAGCGATTGTTTCCAGGATAACCTTCTGTCGGCTCCTGTGTATACCCGCCCTGCTGAATTCAATGGCTGGAGAGTTCCGGATGTACTTTTAAGCGGAAATCCAAAGCTAATAAGCCAATGGCAAGAAGAACAGGCACTTGAGCGCACAAAACAATTGCGTCCACATCTTCTCGACGAGTAAATTCTGTCGGGCCCGGGAGAAACAATTGTTTTTTTTTAATTAACCTATCTGTTTAAATTAACCTGTCCGTTTATCGGCACAATATGATATTTATGAAACTTTTCAGAATCTGTATACTCTCTTTCATTGCTGTCTTGGCGGCACTCACATCCATTAAAGCCCAGACAGACTATATCCCTACCAATGAAAATCTGCAATCCCGCAAAGAATTTGCCGATGCAAAATTCGGTATTTTTATCCATTGGGGACTATATTCCCTGTTGGGAGACGGTGAGTGGATTATGCACAACGAGAATATCAATTACAAGGAGTACGAAAAATTGGCAGGAGCATTTTATCCGTCGAAATTCAATGCAGAAGAGTGGGTTAAGGCAATTAAGGAATCTGGTGCCAAATATATATGTATAACATCAAGACACCACGACGGTTTTTCTCTTTTCAAATCCGATGCAAGCAGTTACAATGTTGTGGACGCCACCCCTTTCAAAAGGGATATTTTGGCAGAACTTGCTAAGGAGTGCCATAAACAGGGAATAAGACTGCATTTCTACTATTCACATCTCGATTGGGGACGTGAAGATTACTGGCCGGTGGGTCGTACCGGCAGGGGCACAGGAAGAACCGGAGTGTTCAACGGAGAGGAACTTCCACAAATAGATTCTGCCGTTTTCCAGAGCAATTGGGCTTATGAGAATTACCTTAAATTCATGGATACCCAGCTCACAGAGCTACTTACAAATTATGGCCCGATAGGAGCTATCTGGTTCGACGGCGTATGGGACAGAGACCATCAGGAGAATGGGCTGAAAGCCGAAACATGGAATCTTCCGAACCAATACGCACTTATCCACAAATTGCAGCCCGGATGCCTGATTGGCAACAATCACCACATGGATCCATATCCTGGCGAAGATATTCAAATCTTTGAAAGAGATATCCCCGGACAAAACCTGTACGGCTATTCAGAGCAGGCCATCAGCCAGGTTCTACCCCTTGAGACATGCCAGACAATGAACCGCTCTTGGGGCTACAGAATAACCGACAACCACTACAAATCTGTTGATTTTCTTGTAAAATATCTTATCCAGACATCGGCCAAAGGCGCCAATCTTCTTTTAAATATAGGCCCAAGACCCGACGGAACACTTCCTGAGGCGGCATTGGAGCGTCTTAAGGCAATGGGACAGTGGCTCAGCCAATATGGCGAAACAATCTACGGCACAACCGCCGGAATTGTCCCTGAACAACCATGGGGCGTCTCTACCAGAAAAGGCAACAGACACTTCCTTCATATTTTCAATTCAGACACCGACAAAATCTTCGTTCCACTTGAAAACACAAAAATAACAGAGTGCAAGGAGTATCTGTCGGGAAAACCAATTGAATTCAAGAAAGATAAAAATGGCATTACACTGAACCTGAATGAACCGCTACTTTCCAACACCGAATGCGACAACAGTAACCAACCACAGATTATAGTAGTAGAATTCTATTATAAAAAGTAATTTCGGATATTTTTGATAGTTTTAACATTTGGGTATAATTGCCAAAAATGGTTGGCTCATATATTATTTGGCTCAAAGGTCTTGCCTAAACAAAGATCTTACTTGAATATTGCTCACATTGCTCACCTACCAGAGAAAAAAACTCTGACTATAAAGCGAAGAGAACTCTAAAACTGAAAAAGAGTGCCCTAAATATCGTTCTATTCATGAAATAGGCATTTCCATGGACAGAATGCGCGCCTTACGGTAGCTGCCGGGCACACCCCAAATCCATTGAGTGTAGTGCATAAAAAAAGACCCTCAAGATTTCTCTTGAAGGTCTCACAAAATTGGCAGCTACCTACTTTCCCACTTGGTATAGCAGTATCATCGGCACTAATGGGCTTAACTTCTCTGTTCGGTATGGTAAGAGGTGGATCCCCATCGTTATAACCACCATTATTTTCTCCTCGTATGATGTATACAGAATATACACCACCGTATGCTATATTAATGAGAGAGAAACACTTCGGTTATCGATTGCTCGATTGACTTGTTCATTACTAGCAACAAGCGTTGCGCGATTAAGCTTTCGGGCTATTAGTACTGCTCGGCTTTGACATTACTGC
>JAZNEW010000048.1:0-25048 GCA_045588775.1 Candidatus Egerieisoma sp.
TGTTTCAATATAGTTCACACTAAAACCATTTTCAAGCATATGCATATACTTCAACCGTGCTGCATAATCATGAATTTTTCTCTTTTTATACATAACAAAACCCCGAAAGTTTTTTGTCTAACTTTCGGGGTTCATGTCATTTTTGACTGGCCTCTCTTATTGTATTCTGCAGTTCAGAGCTATTATTTGTTAGTTCTTCCAGGATATACTTTCAATGCCTCTTCAAGACATTTCAAAGCATTTTTAAGATCCTCTACATTAAGAACATATGCCATACGAACCTGGTTGGTGCCTTTACCTTTGGTTCCGTAGAAACCTGCAGCAGGAGCAACCATTACAGTCTGACCCTCGTATGAGAACTCCTCAAGAAGCCATTGTGCAAATTTGTCTGCATCATCAACAGGAAGTTCTGCGATGGTGTAGAAAGCACCCATAGGCATAGGAGAGAATACGCCAGGAATCTGGTTAAGACCATTAACCAAAGTGTCTCTTCTCATAATGTACTCGGCTTTAACAGCATCGAAGTATGATTTAGGAGTAGCAAGAGCACCCTCAGCTGCAATCTGACCGTATGAAGGAGAACACAAACGTGCCTGAGCATATTTAAGTACACCCTTCATAACCTCTTTGTTTTTAGAAACGATAGCACCGATTCTCACGCCGCAAAGGCTGTATCTCTTTGAAACTGAATCCAAAAGGATAACATTCTCCTCAAGGCCAGGGATGTGCATACATGAGTAGTGAGGCTCCTCAGTGTAGCAGAACTCTCTGTAAACCTCATCTGAATAGATGTACAAACCATGTTTTTTAGCAATCTCACCAAGCTGGATAAGAGCCTCTTTAGTGTAAAGAGTACCTGTAGGGTTACCAGGATTACAGATAAGGATACCTTTTGTTTTAGGAGTGATATGTTTCTCAAACTCCTCGATTGCAGGAAGTTTGAAACCCTCTTTGATCTCGCATGAAATAGGAACGAGTTTAACGTCGTTTTGAACTGCAAATGCGTTGTAGTTGGTGTAGAAAGGCTCCATTACGATAACCTCATCACCTGGATCGCAAGTAACAGCAAGAGCAAATTGAACAGCCTCTGTACCTGAAGAGGTAACGATAAGGTCTGCAACCTCAATGTTGATACCAACGCTTGCATAATATTTCACCAAACCCTCTCTGTATGAAAGGTTACCTGCAGAGTTTGAATACTCAATAACTTTAAGATCTGCATTTTTAACAGCCTCAAGAGCTTGTGGAGAAGACTCGATATCAGGCTGTCCGATGTTAAGGTGATAAACTTTTACGCCTCTTTTTTTAGCGGCATCTGCAAAAGGTACCAATTTTCTGATTGGTGAAGCAGGCATAGCCTGAGCTTTTTTAGAAAGTGTTAGCATAGTGTATAATCTGTTTTATAGTATATTGAATCGGTTAATAATTTCTGTTTTTATTATGTCTTACAGTTATTTCCAATCTGCCAGAGCTTTCATGAAACCCTCAATTTTTGGCTGCATCTGTGATGTGCGTGCGGCAAAATTGTTTGTAAGGATGGCAAATCGTATAAGTCCCTGTTTTTTATTTCCCTGAACATAGCCTGCGTAACAGCGTACATTTGAGAGAGAACCGCTCTTTGCATGTATTCTGTCTTTCAGTTTCTGCTCTTCATTTTTTAGTACACTCTTTAAAGTTCCAGGGCCTCCCGGCATTGGAAGACTGTTAAAGAATTCAACAAAGATACCACTTTCCTGCATTTTTTCGTAGTAATTGCAGAAAAACTTTGGAGAAACATAATTTTGTCTCGACAAACCACTGCCATCTTCCATAGTGAATCCCTCTCTGTCGACACCCATCTCTTCAAGCACGCGGTTGAGTGCAACAATGGAAGAATCGTAGCTGCCCACGCCTGTAAGCTCTTTTCCTATGGTTTTAAGGATGGTTTCCGCATACATATTGTTGCTTATGCGGTTGGTTACATTTACAATTTTCCACAATTCCGGAGAGTATGTCTCTGTAACAGGAATTCTGGCCTGGTCATCGCCTTGTTCAATATCTTTTATATCGATAATTTCAGGAAGGCTTTCAATACCGTTCTTAAGCAGGAACTCTCTGAAGTGGAAACCGCAGCTCAAATGAGGGAAACGATTTGAATTGCTCTCATAAACAACACCTTTGTCGATGGCAAGGCTGCCTGTAAACTGGCTTGCACAAACCATATCCTGCACATAATATCCGCATCTGTTTCCTGTGTCTTTTTCGCCTGTGGTAAGCTCATTTACAACTTTCAGACCCGGAACCTGGGGATATATTGCTGTAACTTCAACATCGTCTCCAACCCTTTTGCCGGGGACGAGTTTGAATTTCTGCACATTCTCGTTGAATGAGAGTCCGCTGGCAGTAGCTCCGTAATCGGCGCCAAAGTTGCCCCACGACCATGAATCGGGCATCTGCTCGCGTACGAAGTAGGTGTCGTCTACAACTATATTGCCATCTATTTTGGTGATACCCAAATCCTTAATGGCATTTGTCCATATTCCGAAAATAGAGTCTATGGCAAAGGCAACAGTATCGGAAGAACCCAATGTAGGGTCGCCTCCGCCGATAATTATAATATCTCCGTTCAGAACATTATCCTTAATCTTTCCTGTGTAGGCAATTCTTGTAGTGTATCTGAAATCCTTGCCTAAAGTATTCAGACCCACACCTGTTGTGATGGTTTTCATTGTTGAGGCAGTAAGCATCGGAAGGTTTGAGTTCCACTCCGCCACTTTGTTGCCATTTTCGTCGATAGCGCAGATGCCGATTATGGCATTTTTAAAAAGAGGATCGTTTTTGAGCTCTTTGTCGATATAATTCTGTGCTTTACTTTGGGCAAAACCTGTAGAGGCCAGACCTGAAAAGAGTAAAAGTGCAAATAGAAATTTTTTCATATTAAAGTCGATTTCAAATTTCTTTACAAAGGTATAAGAAATTCCTCGAAAAGGCGAATAAGAAACTGTCTAAATTTTGTTTCGACAGAATTTGAGAGCAATTTTTATGAGAAAACAGCAATCTCTCCAAAATCTGCTGGTTGTTCTTTGTTATATTTTATATGTGTGATTTTGGTATATTTTTGAAAAAATATGTAAAAATTGGGGTTTATTTGTTGTTTGGGTGGTATATTTTTTTTAAAATACCTCGATTTTGTCGGTTTTTTATAAAATATGGATGCAATTTCTGTAATATATGTATATATTTGCGTCTGATAAATTTATGTTTGTGTAAATTGTTTAATTATATAAGTATGTCAAATATCCGCAAAAAAGCTCTGGATGAGTTTACAACCCGCAAGGCCGAGAGATTTTATGAAGAGAACCGCCCTATATCTGAATTTTTCGGACAGAATGTCTTTGATTTGGAGAAGATGAAGAGATATCTCTCATCGGAGGCATATAAGGCAGTAACTGATGCAATAGAATTTGGAGAAAAAATAGATTCCAATCTGGCAGATCAGATTGCTTCCGGAATGAAGGCTTGGGCAGTTCAGATGGGAGCGACACATTATACCCACTGGTTTCATCCTCTCACAGATGCCACTGCCGAGAAGCATGAGGCGTTTGTGGATAGCCTGAAAGGGGGCGGAGTGTTTGAAAATTTTAAGGGAAGCACACTTATCCAACAGGAGCCCGACGCTTCGAGCTTTCCCAACGGCGGTTTGAGAAATACATTCGAAGCGCGTGGATATACAGCGTGGGATCCGGGTTCGCCGGCATTCATTATAGATCAGACCCTCTGTATTCCAACGGTTTTTGTTGCATATGCCGGTGAATCACTGGATCAGAAGACTCCGTTGCTCAAATCGATACAGGCTCTGGACAAGGCAGCTGTCGCCATTTGCAAAATGTTCGACAAGAATGTGGTTAAGGTGAACAATATGCTTGGAATAGAGCAGGAGTATTTTCTTGTTGATGAGGCCTTTTACAGGGCAAGACCGGATCTGATGATTTGCAACAGAACCCTCATAGGGCACACTGCCGCAAAAGACCAGCAGCTGGAAGACCATTACTTTGGCGCAATTCCAAGCCGTGTGATGGCCTTTATGAAAGACTTTGAAACAGAGGCCTACAAATTGGGCATTCTGCTAAAGACAAGACACAATGAGGTTGCTCCTAACCAGTATGAATTTGCTCCGGTTTATGGCGAGGCCAATATTTCTGTAGATCAGAATCTGATGATGATGATCATAATGAAAAAAATAGCGAAGCGTCATAAACTGAAGGTTATTTTTCATGAAAAACCATTTGCCGGAGTCAATGGCTCAGGCAAGCACTGCAACTGGAGCATGGTTACAAATACAGGCGTGAATCTGCTCTCGCCAGGCAAGACTCCGAGAACTAACTTGCAGTTCCTCAGCTTCTTTGCGTCGGTAATAAGAGGTGTATATGAACATCATGCCCTGTTGATGAGCAGCGTTGCGTCATTGAGCAATATGTACAGGCTTGGTGGAGGAGAGGCGCCGCCTGCCGTTATGAGTGTATTTATAGGTGAAACACTTACCAAACTTGTGGAGTCGATAGAGAAGCTCACTTCAAAAAATCTCACAAGTATTTCCGACAAAGAGGTTAAAGTGCGCTCTAAACTGCATATAGTAAACCAGATACCGGAAATATCGCCAGACAACACAGACCGTAACCGCACATCGCCGTTTGCCTTTACCGGAAACAGGTTTGAATTCAGAGCGGTAGGCTCTTCATGTAATGTGGCATCAAGCATGTTTATACTCAATGGCGTTGTGGCAGAGCAGCTTGAGAGATTCAAGGAGCTGGTTGATGCCGGAATTGCAGACGGATTGAGTCAGGATAAGGCAATGATGAAGGTGATAAGGCAATTCCTTGTAGAGGCAAAGGATATAAGGTTTGAGGGCAACGGATATAGTGAAGAGTGGTATGCCGAGGCTGCAAGACGAGGATTGAAGGGTATAAAAAATGCTCCGGATGCATTTAAGGAGTATATATCGGATTCGTCGGTAAAAATGTTTGAAAAACAGGGGATTCTGAGTGAAAGGGAGGCTCATGCCCGTTACGAAGTGCTTAATGAGACCTATGTGAAGAAGCTGCAGATTGAGGCGCGCGTGCTTGGAGATCTTACAACCAATCATATAATTCCTACCGCCATTTCGTTCCAGAACTCATTGATAAACAATGTGCGTGGCATTAAGGAGCTCTTCCCTCAAGAGTATGAGGGCATGTGTTCTACTCAGTTGGAGCTTATAAAGAAAATATCGGGTTATGTAAATCGTCTGCACAGTGATGTCGATAATATGGTAGAGGCCCGACGGGTAGCCAATAAAATAGATGGAATTGCCGAAAGGGCAGAGGCCTATTATGAAACAGTATTCCCATATACCTCCACAATAAGGGATATGGCCGACAATCTTGAAATGGTTGTAGACGATGAGTTGTGGCCTTTGCCAAAATATAGGGAGATGCTCTTTTTTAGGTAATATTGGCGGATTTTTATCCAAATCTGAAATATGTTGATAAAAAGGTGGGGTTATCCCCACTTTTTTTTATCTGTTTGCGAAATAAACACTAATTTTGAGGGTTAAAGCAAAAAACTATTTCGTATGCAGACAAATAAAGACAACAGATACGCATTGCGTGGCGTATCTTCGGCAAAAGAGGATGTTCACGCGGCTATTAAAAATATTGATAAAGGCCTGTTCCCCAAGGCATTTTGTAAAATAGTGCCCGATTACATGAGCGGCGATCCCGAGTATTGCCTTGTAATGCATGCCGACGGCGCAGGAACAAAATCGTCGCTTGCCTATATGTATTGGAAAGAGACCGGTGATATGAGCGTATGGGACGGCATAGCCCAGGATGCCATTGTTATGAATACAGATGACCTGCTTTGTGTGGGTGCTGTAGATAATATCATGCTTTCATCAACAATCGGGCGCAACAAACAGCTTGTGCCGGGTGAGGTTATCAGCCGTTTGATAGGAGCATCGCAGAAATTCTCGCAAACCATGGCGGAACATGGCGTGAATATGATACTTACAGGCGGCGAGACTGCCGATGTGGGAGATCTTGTACGCACAATAATAGTAGACAGCACAGTGTGTGCAAGAATGAAACGCTCCGATGTGATAGATAATGCCAACATTAAGGCAGGTGATGTGATTGTGGCCCTGGCCTCTTATGGAAAGGCGGTTTATGAGACCGAATACAATGGAGGTATGGGCAGCAACGGACTCACCTCTGCACGTCATGATGTGTTTGGAAAATATCTGGCTGAGAAATATCCGGAGAGTTACGATGCAGCTGTTCCCGAAGATCTGGTATATTCAGGTACAAAGAGACTCGATGAGGTTGATCCGGTAACAGGGCTCACATTTGGAAAACTCGTTCTCTCGCCAACCAGAACATACGCACCTGTTGTAAAGGAGGTTCTCGACAAATACAGAAAACAGATAGATGGAATGATACACTGTTCGGGTGGAGCGCAGACAAAGATTCTCCATTTTGTAGATAATCTTAAAATTGTAAAGGACAATCTGTTTGATACTCCACGCCTGTTTGAGGTAATTCAGCAGGAGTCGGGAACATCCTGGGAAGAGATGTACAAAGTGTTCAATATGGGGCACCGTATGGAATTCTATGTGCCACAGGAGATTGCCGGTGATATTGTTGAAATATCCAAGAAGTATGGCATAGATGCAAAAATCATAGGTAGAGTTGAGGAGTCTGCAACAGGTCAGGCAGAAGTTGTTCTCACCAGCGCCCATGGAACATTCAATTACAAGAAATAACACGATAATTAAATAATTGTTATGAGATATCTGGCTATATTGTCGATTGCAGTGATGCTGGTGTCGTGCAATGCTGCAAATAAAAATGAGGAAGAGGTAAAACTTACTCCAATTATGGAGAAGGCCCTGAATGATAAGACTTCCCGTTATTATGCAAATTTTGAAGAGTTCCCAACCGACAGAAAAATGCTTCCGATTGGTGTATTTGACTCAGGAACAGGCGGACTCACAGTGCTGGAAGTGATGCTGTCGTTGGATAAGATGGATAATATAACCGGAGAATTGGTTTCGGATGGCATTCCAGATTTTACAGGCGAAAATTTCCAGTTTCTGGGCGATATGGCCAATATGCCTTACGGCAACTATGCGGCAGAGCACAAAGAGGATTTCTTTCAGGAACTTGTTGTAAAGGATGCCCTATTCCTTTTGGGCAACAAATATTACAAGAACCCTGTAGACAAGCAGCCGCTTGGCGAAAAGGAGAGAGTGAAAATTCTTGTAATTGCCTGTAATACAGCAACAGCCTGGGGCCTGGACGATATAAGCACAATGCTTGGCGAGAGTGGTACAGGCATAAAGGTAATTGGTGTGATCAATGCCGGTGTAAATGCTCTCTATGCAAACTTGGCAAAAGAGAAGGAGACTGCAACCACAGTTGGAGTGCTTGCTACAAAGGGTACTATCTCCTCAAATGCCTACGAGAGGACAATCCGCGAAATGCAGCCTGAGAAAAAATATGAGGGTACAATAAATGTTGTAAATCATGCCTGTGCAGGCTTTGCAGAATCGGTAGATCAGGAGAAGGATTTTGTGAATGTAGCATTGACAGCTCCGAGAGCCGACTATCGGGGTCCAAAAATTGGAACAGGAGATGATGATATAAAAGTGGAACTCCTTCCTGTATACAATTTCTCATACGCAGACAATGCAATCCTCTTTGAGAAGGAGGGTGAAAATTATACACAGTTCCAATTGAATTCGGCAGCCAACTATGCCCGTTTCCATCTTGTAACATTGTTGGAGAAGCACCGTAAAAGCGGAAATGTTGCCCCTATGAAGAATATAATTCTGGGATGTACCCATTATCCGTTCTTGCTTGATACACTCGTTAAGGCTGTAGAAGAGTTGAAATCATACTCAGTAGATGGCAGATATGTTTATAATGAACTTCTTGATGAGGATCTCCAATTTATAGACCCTGCCCTGTTCACTGCAATTGAGTGTTACCAGGCGTTGCGTCAGGAGAAGAATCTGGCATTGCGTACCGTAGATGGAAAAGTTGATGCCTACATTTCGGTTCCGGCCTACGGACTTGCTCCCGGCTGCACAGATGAGGCAGGTAATCTCACTTATGATTTCAAATATGGCAGAGAGTACGGTACAGAGGAGGTTACAACTGTGTTTGTGCCAATTTCGAGAAGATATGTAAGCAAAGAAAATTTAAGCAGACTTGAGGCTCTCGTTCCATACTCTTATGGTGCAATCAGTAAAATGATGGAGTAGTAGAAAATGGCTTACGCTAAAAGTATAACATCTGCAGAACTCGAAGGGATGGAGTTTGTTACTTTCTCCGGCTCCATTCATGTGATAGAGTCGGAGGGAGAGGAGTTTGAGGCTGCAATAGAATACCTTGCCTCCCAGACTATGTTGGGTTTCGACACAGAGACCAAGCCCTGTTTCGTGCCAAAAGTGCCGCGCAATAAAATGGCCATCTTGCAGTTGTCGGGCCAGGAGAGGGTCTATATTTTCAGATTGCAGCAATTGGGAGTCCCTCAAAAACTGGCACAGCTTCTGGCAGATGGAAATGTATTGAAGATAGGTGCTGCAGTACATGATGATATAAGGGGACTGCGCAATTATAACAATTTTGAACCCGACGGATTTGTTGATCTTCAGAAACTCGCAGGAGAGTATGGCATAGAGGAGAAGAGTGTAAGGAAGATGGCTGCAATAATTTTGGGCAAAAGGGTCTCCAAATCGCAGCAGCTCTCAAATTGGGAGAGCGCACAACTCTCTGAAGCACAGCTGAAATATGCTGCAATAGATGCGTGGGTGTGCCTGCAGATGTTCAGGCAGCTCAAAGGAATCCTATAGTGTATTAACAGAACAACCGCTTTTATAAAATGGCTAAAATCATACTGAAAAAGGGAAAAGGGGAATCATTGAAAAGGTTTCATCCGTGGGTCTTCTCTGGTGCGGTGCATAAAATGGTGCTCGGCAAAAAAGAGGAGGAGCCTGCAGAGGGTGATATAGTGGAGGTCTATTCGCACGAAAATGAATTTCTGGGTAAAGGCCACTATCAGATAGGTTCGATAACCGTGAGGATATTGTCGTTTGAAGATAGAAAAATTGATTCTCACTTCTGGTATGAAATGCTTTTGAATGCTTACAGGGAGCGTGAAGCCCTGAATCTGGTTGGAGGTTGCGGCAACAGCACAAAAAAGACCACTGCGTATCGTCTGGTGCATGGTGAGGGCGATTTCCTTCCGGGACTTATCATCGACATTTATGGCACGGTGGCTGTAATACAGGCCCATTCGGCTGGAATGTTCCTGAGCCGTAACCACATTGTTGAGGCTCTTAAAAAGATATATGGCAGCAATTTGTCGGCAATATATGATAAAAGTGCGGCAACTGCACCTTTCAAGGCAGGACTTGATTTGAATGACGGCTTCTTGTGGGTAGCTCCTGGTGTGGAAGAACCGGTTGAGGATGTTGTTTATGAAAATGGAAACAAATTCATTGTCAATTGGGTTGAGGGCCAGAAGACAGGATTTTTCCTCGATCAGAGAGACAACAGGGCACTTGTGGGCAAATATGCTGCAGGAAAGAGTGTGCTGAACCTCTTCTGTTATACAGGTGGCTTTTCTATATATGCGCTCGACGGCGGTGCTGCAAGTGTGGATTCTGTAGACAGTTCAAAGAGGGCAATGGATATGGTAGAGCGCAATGTCCTTCTCAATGGTGAGCAATATGCCGCAAAACACACCTCATACTGCACAGATGCGATAGAGTTCATGCGCAATTGTCCTGCCGGCAAATATGACCTCATGATTGTGGATCCGCCGGCTTTTGCAAAACACAGGGGCGCTCTGGACAATGCTTTGCGAGCCTATAAGAAATTGAACGCCCTTGCTATAGAAAAGGTTAAAAGCGGAGGAATAATATTTACTTACAGTTGCTCGCAGGTGGTTGATAAACAGGCTTTTGCACTGGCGGTATTCTCGGCGGCAGCCCAGACAAAGCGTAAAGTGCGCATTCTGCACCGTCTTACCCAGCCGGCAGACCATCCCGTAAATATTTACCATCCGGAGGGAGAGTATCTGAAGGGTCTGATGCTCTATGTGGAGTAGGCACAGTTTAATAGACTGAAAATAACGATATAAAAAATGGAAAGCCTCACTATAACTGCGTCAGACAAGGCCGGAATTTATGAAGAGATTCTGCCTCAGATAAAGGGTATCATCAGGGGAGAGAGTGATGTTGTTGCAAATGCGGCAAATGTGGCGGCAATTCTCAAAGAGGCATTCGGTTTCTTTTGGGTTGGTTTCTATTTTGTAAAGCCTGTTGGGGATGATAATGCCCCGGAATTGGTTCTCGGGCCGTTTCAGGGCCCTTTGGCATGCACTCGCATAAAGTATGGCAAAGGGGTATGTGGCAGTGCCTGGAGAGAGAAAAAGAGTCTTGTAGTGCCTGATGTGGAGAAATTTCCGGGGCACATAGCATGCAGTTCCCTGTCGCGCTCAGAAATAGTGGTGCCTGTATTTAAAAAAGAGGATGGAGAGGTTGTTGCAGTTCTTGATATCGACAGCAAAGAATTGGCTGCATTTGACTCTACAGATGCCTTTTATCTGGAGCAATTGGCAGAAATGTTGCAGATGTAGTTTACATTGAATTTTGGTATTATATGAGAAGATTGTCTAAGATACTCTTATTTGTTGCGTCTGCATTTTTTGCAGCATCATTGGTTGTGGCATGTATAACCGATGATACAGGCGAGGGCGACGGAACCATTGTTGGAGTGGGGGATACCATTCCCGATTTTTCTGTGCAGATGAACGACGGCTCAACCATAACCGGAGCAATGTTGAGAGAGGGTATAGCCTGTATAATGTTTTTCCATACTGGATGTCCGGATTGCAGCAAAACACTCTCCCATATGCAGCCTGTTTATGACAAATATGCCCCTCAAGGCGTTAAATTTGCCCTTATAAGCAGGGCAGAGGGTAAAGAAGAGGTAAGTGCCCATTGGGAAACAAACGGCTATACAATGCCCTATTCTGCCCAATCCGACAAAACCATCTATAACTTGTTTGCAACACATACCGTTCCCCGCGTATTCATTTGCAAAGAGGGTGTTGTAAAGAATCTCTTCACAGATTCCCCTGCGCCTCAGTTTGAGGAGCTCGATACTGCGCTTTCGCAATAATCCTACCACAGATAGTCTGGCCAAAGATGTGGATAAAGTAAAAGCCCGGTGTTTTGATGACGACCGGGCTTTTTTGTGATGCTGCAACAGTTAATTCTGCGGCAGCTGATTCTGCAACAGCTTATTCAGCCACAACCTCTTCTGTGAGGAGTATATCAGGATTGTTGTAAAGCTCCTCGATACTGTTGTAAGTTGCCGAGTAATATTTGCCTCCAACTGATGTTGTGAGTTTTATCGGGTCATTGGTCCAATAAAATTCATACTCTTTGCGGAGCTTCAACTCATAATTGCCATTCTCAGTTACATTAACAGAGCCGATACGACTGCCGTTGTAAACTCTGGTAAATGAGATGAACTGTCCGGCAGGAACATTTGTTGTACCATATTTGATTGTACCATTTACTGGTGTGTTCGAAATTCTGAATGTCTTTGAGTAGTATACAACTTGTTCGGAATTTGAACTTATAGTAATATTTCCGGTACTTACAATATCTTTTGTTTTAAAGATTATTGTTTTGCGCTCTCCTGCCTGATTGGCGTTGGTGGCATCAGCTATTTTAACAGTTGAATTATTCCAGAAGCCTCTCTCGGTATCTCTGTCTGGATCAACCCTGTATACAAATCTGCCATCTCCAAGATCCTCCAATTTGGCCTTTGATGCAACCGGTTCAGGCATTGTGCCATCCGGATTTTTCTCAAACATGGCAACTGTCTTGCCCTCAATTGCAGCATTGTCGCCACTTGCAAGTGTGAGCATAGGAGCATCGATGTAAATTTCAAATCCTGTACCGAACGGATCTACAGAGGTCCCCTTTGTATCATTTCCTTTAAAACTTGTAATATCAAACGATATTGCAACTTTCTGGTTTGGAAGATATGTCAGTTCAATGTCGCTGATACCCTCTTCTACAGTAGTACCATCAGAAACATACTCTCCGCTGTCGTTGATTTGTGCGGCAAAACGGAACGGATGGAAGTTTGCCAACTCAAATGTTACCGAACGGAATGTTTGTCCCGAATAGGTTTGTGAAGGGTCTATCACAGAGATTGAACCTGCCTGATTTGATGCAATGCGGACCACCTCATCACTCTTTGCCTTGTTGGTCTCCATGTAAATTTCAAAAGCGCCACCAGAAATTGCCTGACGAGGGTAGAATCCGAATATACGGCCTCCGCTGCCCCACAACTCTTCGCTGTATGGTTTGAACGAGCAATCAAAATTGGCTTTGTAAGCATCAGAGAGACGGCTGTCGTCATCGCGGTAGTGGTCGAGATTCATAGAGTAGAGCAAGAACTCATCTGAAGCGGTCAGATCTACACCGGAATTGTTACCGTTCAATGCCGAGATATCAAATATTACAGGAGCATAGCGTTTCTGAGGAACAAGAATGTAGTTGATTCTCTCAGCAGGAGAGGATGAACCCGACAGTGTATAATCGTACCACTCCATATTTCTTACCTCCAATTTATACTTTTCTGCGGAGAAGGTAATGACCTTCTGGAGTATTTCAAAGTTCTCTGCCTCCAATGTGATTGTTTTGCTCTCTGTTGCAGAGAGGATATTCTCAAGATACAGACGCTGCACACCTGTGCTGTTTACGGTAAACTTGTATTTGTAACCGTAATCATCGTCAATGCCGTCGTTATTGAAATCGGTGGCGCCATAGCCATCTTCATTACGGTTAATGATAGGCAATATCTGTCCGGCCTCCGATCTTACATCCAAATCATTTACAGATACAAGCACATCCAGAGGGAAGAGCTCAACAGGACAACTCTCAGGAATTGTAAAGATCAATGTAACATTTTCCCTCGATTCCTTATCTCCAGAAACCTCTCCATATACCTCAGTACTGATCCATGCAGGGATAAATTTCTGAGTTTTGAATGTAATAACCTTGATTTTGCGCTGCAAGTGTCCGTATTTGACAAGCAGTGTACCCTCAATCTTATCGGCATTACTGTTCAGCTGATTGAGTTTTAGTGTTATAGTACCATTGCCGTTTGAGTCAAAAGAGACTGCACTTCCAATAACAAGATCAGGATTCAATGTAGAAGAGACCATCTGGTTATCCTCAACCCAGCTTATTGAGAGGTCGTTTGCATCCAGAACTGCAGATGACACCACCTTTTCAACTTTAAATGAAAGCTGGAGTGTATTGTTGGCAACAATATCATCGGCATTGAGTGCAACACTTGTTTTGTCTACAGTCAATCTGAACTCATTGTCCTGCACCGATTTTACCTCATCAGATATCGATAGCCAGATATTATTGGTAGCAGGGGCATCCAGCGCCTGTGCAAATGATGCCATACCATAATTGAGTTTGCCAATAATATTTATTTCATAATGGTGATTTCTGCGCAGAATAATCTGCTGGCCATCATCATCTGTAAGGTTCACTTTATAATACATCTCCTGTTGTGCAACACCATTAACCACATTTGAACCTTTGATGATTATATCAACAGGGTCTGCACTTGAGTTCTCGGATTCAAATACAAATATCTCCTGACTTGTACTCACATCCATAATATCGCTCAATTTGTCTTTATTGTCGGGTAGAGTAATATAATCCTCTTTAATCCAATGCAGATTTGAGTTATCGGTATCTGAATTTGGTGTAACATCATAATCAGGGTCGTATGTGCCGCATTTGTAGGTAGGAAAACCATAAGTGGTATGGTACGGAGCCACTGTACCGAATGCCTGGGTATTGCAAACTGTAAAGCCTGTTACATTAAAGTATGTTCCATTCCACTCCTTGTCATCTTTGGCATCTGTTTGTGCGCCATCTGAAACAACTGTAACCCTCGCCTGGTTTCTCAACAAAAGGATAGGATTATTTTTACCTGTATAGGTTTTGGAACTTCCATCACTTCCCACAGTATGTGACTCTGTTGCAGGATTGGTTTCGATAGTAATCCAGTCCAATATGGCCTGAGACAGCGATCTGTCGGAACTTCCTGCATCATCTGTATATAGTTCATTCACATTTTGAGGAACTTCTATACGGGCCCAATAGATAATCATACCGGCGCTACCTTCGAGAATTGACATAACCTCATCTTCCGATTTCTGACGGAAATCCTCCTCTTTAAATGGAGTCATGTTCTGGTTACCCACAAGGTGCATGATTCTTGTGGTATTTGGAATAAATGCGTCAAAAATGCCTCCGGCCTCTATATCATTCAGATTCTGCTCGATAGAGGCAGTTGCTGTTGATATGAACAGACCATACTCATCAAAGCAGAAGAGAGTCATTGTCTGAACACCCTTTCCATCCGGGTCTACCGCCTTTGTGCCCACCATTATAGGATCAGGGGCTACAACATTCAGCTTCAACTTAATGTAATCACCGAATACACCAATATCACTATTATTATTGGGAAGCACAGGTGCAAAATCCTCCCTTTGGCAGCTTAAAAATGTTGCAATGGCTGCCAATATAACGGTTATTTTGAACAATCTTTTTTTCATTGTCATATCCTCTCTTGTTTATTCGGTTAATCCAATAGGTTTCGGCTCATTGAATGCATCGCGTACGCATCTTACAGAAGTACCGGTGGTATTACGGTTTGCATTCTCTACAGGACCGCTTGCTGAGAAATAGTATTGGGCATTCAGCAGATAATCAATGGCGGTAGTTGAGTTATTCGCACCCTCTGCTCCTTGAAGACCAACTATAATACTGAGCTCTGCCGCAGTTGGCAAACGCCAGTCGTCGTAAACAACCTTTTTGGTTACGCCGTTCTCCACAACCTGCTTCACCTCCACATAATTGGCACAATGGTATGAGAATACTTTATACATCTCCTGTGTTCTGGCAGTTGTTCCGCTTGAAGAACTCCAATCGATATTGCTTGTTGTAACAACTCCAAGACGTGATGCAGTCATAAATGATGGTGAAACAAGATTTGCATTATCCTCACCCGGATCGGTTGTTGTATAAGTCATTACGTAATTGGTACCCTCATATTTTATATTCTCCGTAACAGTTACCATTTTAGGGGCACCGATTGCATACTCATCTGATGTTGATGTTACACGTATATGGTACATACGGGTATTCTCATCATCTGTTCCAGAACCTTCTGTTGCTCTGCTGGATGTATTGGTTTCCCAGTAATACCGTACCCAATCGGCAGTTCCTGTGTGGCTCTGGGATGGCGATTGGGAGAGCTTTGAGTACCAGAAAGAGCCGGATGTGTTGGATCCGTACCAAGAACTCGACTGGTGCATAGAGTATTCTCCATATTCATAGCTTATGGCACTGATCCTGTCACCCCTTATATGATAAGTTGTGGCATGCGAAGATGAGTTTGGAGTTGATTTGAAATCATCGCGATACGAATACCAGCCCGGAGTGTTGGTTATATAAATGGTAGGATACTGCAATACATAGAATGTTGCAGTAAGCCCCTGCTCATTCTTTACCTCAAATTCCAGATAACGGATTGTATTGTAATGGGTAGGATTGCCATTGGCATCAACAATCGGTGAATTGATGGTTATTCCGCCATTAAGTACATCACTTTCGGCTGTTGCAGAAATGGTAGACCTGACGGTACTGCTCAAGTTTGTAATCTGGTTATATTTGTTATAATAGTATGCATAGTAGCTGTCGCCGTTTATACTCTTTAATGTTATTCCATTTGCAGGAATAGGTGATGAAGAGGAGAATGTAAGCGAAGTGGCATCTATGTTTGAATTATAGATGTATACAGTATCTCTGTTGAGCATCAGGAATTCAGGGTCATTTGAATTGTCACCAACATTAATTTTGGTCTCAACCCAAGGAACGGTAGCAAATTCTATATCCTGAAGATCTATTGCAGAACTCTTGTTTTTAGCACCTGTTGCATTGATAGTTATATTTACAATGTAGCAGGTATTGCGCTCAAAGATGCTCTCTTTGCTTAGCGGAACCTTATACCAGCTGTTAGGATGGACCGACTCTTTTGAGTGGTCGTCTGAATCATCTTTGTTCCATTTCATAGGAATGTTGAGGATAAGGGATGTCTCTTTGGTCATCTCTGTATCATTCCAGCTGTTTGCATAGGCATAACCTATTATTGTGATATCGTGGTTAGGGGCAGACGCTGTATGCTCAGCTGTAGGAGTCCAGATGAATGAATAGCTGTTTGGATTCCTGTCTTGAGTTACAGGTTTGTTGCTTACAGGGTACTGTCCGTTTTCAGGAGTAATGATGTAAGTATCAATAGGCAACTGGTAGAATGAGTAGATGGCACTGCCGGTATTGTTTACACCTGCCGGGCCTTCACTATCAACCAATGTCTGATGAAACTCCACATCTGCACCTTGTTTGATATTTACAATTATCTTGGCTGCAGCCCTGCGTAGAGTTGCAGAAAGATTTGTATTCTCGGTAGTTACTCCATTATTGAGAATGACAGGAGATGGCGCCTGCGGCTCAGAAGTGCCTGTGTAGGCCACACCGTCCATTAAAAACAGCTCAGGCGCAGTAACATTATTCTCAGTTATGAGATTGCCATTATCTCTAAATCCTGTAAGATGCAGATTCTCATCTTGCTGGGTCATACGTTGCAAGTCGCCCAACGCAACAATCCTTCCAAGTTGATTTGGAGATTTCGTGCAATTGGCCAGTAGGTATACATAATAGCCCTGGTTTGCCACAAACTCATTTCTCTTTTTGCCTACAACAAATTGTCCGCCTCCAAAATCAGGATTGCCGGTTTTGTCGATGCGTTCGTGGTAAAACATGGTTTTGCTGTCGTCGTTATTGAACACAAACAAATCTATCCATTGTACCTGCTGCTCAGGATCTGTATCTGCAGATTTGACAATAACGCTTGCACCGGTTGTTGTTGATATGACTACACTGTTCTGACCAACTGCGGCGTTGTCAATATCATCCATGCCTGTACACGATGCGAGTGCCAGGAATATGCAACAAGCTATATAATATCTGATCTTTTTCATTCTGCACATAGGTATTAATTGTTACTGCCACTAACTTGTTTGATAGAGATCCAGAACATATCCGGATTGTCATTATCATTACCATTACTTGTCCATGGATAGTAGGTATTGTTGCCATCACCATTATTTATGATAAGCAGCGGATTGGTCTCTTCGTTCCATAAAGGAGCGTATGCAATTCCCAATTTTACCACTTTATCTATGTTGTTCTGGTTCTTTGCTATAACTACAATCTTGTAGAATCTGCCATCTTCCGATTCGATATTGGTTTCTGTAACCGGGATGTCATATTCTGAATGGATAGCTCCATTGCTGTCGGTATTTGTATAAACCCTCACTTCAAAATCACCTGCACTTGCATTTGATAGGGTTGGCTTCCAAGTAATGCCTTTAGGGCCTTCCATCATAAAATATCCTACAAATGCACCCTTTTCGCCGGATTGGTCGCTGTTGTCGAAATAGAGGGTAGGAACACCGGCAGGCGCCTCTGCATCCACTTTTGGTGCAGTGAGCAGTGCTGTGTGTACCGGAGCATCAAATGCAAGATCCCAAATAACATCGTCCCACTCTGCCACAATATAATTGACAATGATCTGACCGTCGGCACGAACAAGTGCATGTACCTGATAATCTCTGTTGCGGACAACGGCATTAGGTATTGCCACATATCTGGTTATAGGAGTGGCATCGTTTCCAATGGTATACTGGATTTTGTAGTAGAAACCATCTCCCGAAGGTGCTGCATCACCGTTTGTTTCATAATCTGCAGCATTGGTACAGCTCTGTGTTGTTTCATGCAGGAAGTGAGATCCTACATGAGTGTAATAGTTGTAGGCTGTTTCGCCTGTGCCGATTACCGGTCTGCTCTCTCTTACTGCATTTACAACTGTGTTGGTTGAAACAGTATAGCTGCCCTGAGCCGATGCAACAGGAACAGACGACCCTAACCATGCAGGAACAGGAGTTGTTTGTGTGCTGTTAAGATCAGCAGGCGACAGTGCCGATAAAACTACACCATCCACCGGAAGTTTGTTGCTGACAAGTTCCAGTGAATTTACAGTGAGGTCGAATTCACTCATTTTTGCCATAAAGAACTGTGTTTTGGCTACAGCTCTGAATACCTTCATATCCAATGGCAAGCAGTTAGGGAACGCATTGGCCTCTGTAACGGTGCATGTTGCCCAATGTGAAACCGGCATAAGGGTAGGGGTTGCAGGATTTACGGTTTCGGTAATTGCCGAGTTTATCAGGCTTTCATTGGCAAATTTCGCATTTATCAGCTGGGAATATCTGGTACTGTTTCCGAGAACAAGCGCAGTGCCGTCGGGATTTACAATATTTCCGAATTTGCCTTTATTTATTACTGCCACAATCATATAAGACTGGCTGCCTTCGCACATCGGCAGTTGCAGATGGACACTTGTTGATGTATATGTGCCGTCAGGCATGGTAACTGTTCTCCAACCAACCGGATCATCCTGAGTGATATTGAGCAATGAGCCGTCTTGGTTCAGATTACATGTGTAGGCCCAAATCATCACATCCTCTATACCATCACCCTGCTCTGCTGATGTTGCCGCCTTTGTTGATAATGTTACTTGAACATTGGCTTCTTCTACCAGATACTTTTCTTCTTTGATACAAGAGGTGTTCAATGTCGCACAGATGGCGGCAACGAATAGTATTCCAATAAGTTTTTTCATTGTCGGCATCTTTTAATTTATATTAGTATTAGTGGTTCCGTTATCCTGATCAGGCTCATTGCCATTATCATTTCCATAACCCGGAGTTATGTTCTGAATGAGCCAGTCCGGTATAGTAACTGTTACTCCTATATTCTTGAATTCTACAATAATAGGGATAAGCACTTCTTGTTTTGACACATCTATTTGCGGGAATTTTCCCAAAAAATCGGCAAGTGGAAGAGTGTGTACAATCTCTTCTGTAGCCTTCTCTTTCAATTCAAAAACAACATCCGAATCTTTGGTGTGCCTCATTATGTTGAAATATCCATAATGGTCGCCGTTGGTGTTGTTGAAATTCAAAATAGGGTTGTAGGTGGTTTTATTACCATGTGCCTTATTGGTGAAATCAGTTTGTGGAAGCAAATTCTTCACACTGAGTTCAAGCATGCTGTTTTGCGCTTTTGTACCATCTGCGGCTTTACTTGGATTTGGGTTTACAAAGCCTTTCACTGTGTATGATACTTTCAAGTGGGAAGAACGGAAAGGCACATCGTCTTCATACCAGTAATCTTTTGGTATGGTTATCATTTTTGTACCCAGATAGAGTGAGTCGTTGCCCACTGTCCTGTTGCTGTTGTTGCAATCTGGGTTAAGGAATATGGCAGAATCATGGTTCTGAGGATTCTCAACTTCGGTAAGATCCATTTTATTGCCCACGCCTACAATTCGGTAGGAGCCTGGAGAAAGATTAAGCTTTGTTCCTTGATATGCTTTTAGATCGCTCTGCTCGATACGTTTGGTTAAGACAAGAGAATTGGTCTTGTCGAAAACATACAGGTTGACGCACGAAATCTTTTCCTGGAATATGTCGTAATTGACATCGCCCATGTAGCTGAAAGTGAGTTTGCATCTCTCACAATCTTCGTAGTTCTCCTTAATACAGCCCGCGAGCAGAACGATAGAGACGAGCATTGCTATATATAGAAGTCTTTTCATTTGAATTTACATTATTGGGCACCATTTCGGCGCCGGGTTTTACTATAATTGATAAGTTATAAAGTCTTTCCCCTCTCCCCAAACAGAAAGGGGAAAAGACTTCTGTTTTTGCTTTTAGTTAGCGAAAGAAGGAGTAAGAGTGTTTACAATCCATTTAGCAATTGTAACCTCTACATCAACGCAAATGTAAGCATCTGTTGCATCGATATTTGACTCTTTGAAAGGAATGGCCAATTTGTAGATGTTCTCTACAGCAAACTCAGTGATAGGCTGACCATCTTTATTGTAACCATTGATTGTAAGAGTTTTTTTAGGAATGGCAACGGTATAGTTTTTACCCTCTACGGTAAGATCTACAACCAAATTTGCAACAGCTTTAGGAGCAATCCAGTTCCAAGACCAAACTTCGTTCTCACCTGCAGTAGCAACATCATCTTTTGAAGTCAGTACATTACCCAAAGTCTGCTCATCGGCTCCGCCGAAAGTCATCTTGTTCAAGGTGATTTTTGAGTAGCCATACTCGTTTTCGCCAAGGTCGGTACATTGGATAGAGGTAACCTCAAGACGTGTGTGGGCAGGAGCTACGCGAACTTTACCCTCAAAGAAAGGATAGTTTACACCGTCAACCAGGCATGTACCGTTTTGTGTCATTTGGCCTGAAGCACCGTAAACTACGATATCAGCAACCTCAGCGTCTTTGGTCTCAGTTTCCCAAAGAGTTTCAGCGTCTGCAAGAGTTTCAGGTTCTGGATTGCTTCTGAGGGCAATAACAGCCACTTGTTGAACTGTCTCAGGTAGTTTGTGGAAAGTGTAAGTTGTTGGAGTCAAACCATCATTTCCGGGAGTAGTACCTGGAGTAGCAGTACCGGCTGTCAATGCTCTTGTTTCAACTACTTTGCCGGCTTGGTCTGCAAACAATACTGTAAGATCTGCTGCAGCTGCACACTCAAAATTCTGATCGCCTGAAGGTGCGGTAACAGCTTTTGTGCCAGAACCTCCATTAAGGATTGTAAGGCCTACACTCTTCTCAGATGTGCTGAGAATGTTCTCATTCTTTTCGCAGCCCACTGCAATCATTGCCAAAGCTGCAAGAGATAACATCAATTTTTTCATAATGTTGATTTTATAAGTTAGTAATATAGCTAATTTGTTTTGTTTCGGTTAAATTCAGGCAATCGTGCCTGTATAATTATAGTGTCTCAAGATATTTCTGCAATTCATTCAAGTTATGTTTTGCCTCTTCATTGCCCTTTTCTGCTGCAGTTTTCCATGCCTCCACGGCTTTTTGTGTATCTCCTTTTGCAACTAAAGCATAACCTTTTGCATTCAATATAGTTGCATCATCTGCCTTGTTGCATTTTTGGAGAACGTCAAGTGCCTGGTCATATTTTCCATTCCGGATCAGTACCATGGCATGGTTCGATGCCGCTGCCACTGTTGTAGGATAAGTATTTGCTGCAACCTCCATAACGTGGTTATACTCCGGAGAATTTGTCTGGTAAGAGCCTGCAACCTTGTATAACTCGGTTAATGAGAGTAGTTTAGGGTTTTTATCAACCAGTTGTTTGGCCTCTTCCAAATTGAAATTCCTTACATTATATATTATCTTGTAATCATTTCTACGCAATTTGCCATACATTTCGTTAAGCAGACGCTGGTAGATTTCAGGTGGGTAGAGGTCTTTCAGTTTTTGCTCCTTATCATCTACAGAGATTCCCTGCAGATCAATTATCTCAAGGACATCTGCCTGTTTGAGAAGTTTTGGAGTATTCTCAACAGCTTTTCTGAGGCCTGCCCAATCCTCACCGCAACCAACTGCCTCAATTATATCGCGGTTGATACCTGTTTTCTGTGCAACATAATCTGCAAGTGAGTTTGCACGGTTCTGGGAGAGTCTCTGGTTATGCCATTGTGTTGCCTCAGGTGATGCCCAACCCTCAATCTTTATTGATGTGATTGAGAGATCCTTGTCGTCCTCCACTATTTTTATGGAATTCATAACAGATGCCAGCTCTGTTGCATTGTTCTTGTAGTTTTCTCGGATATCATATTTGTCTACAAAGAAGTTGATGTATGCGCTGTGCGACTCCTGACGTGTTTTTATTGGCTCAGGTTCAGGCTCAACAAAAGAGAGGAGATATTGCGGGTTGTAGAGCTCCTTCAAGAAATCTCCCACATTATCTTCGCCATTGTGGGCGATTACAGTGCGGTTACATCCGCAGCTTCCCTCTTTAATTACAACATCGGAACCGCGCATCCATGGCTCAAAACCAACTTCTGCGGTGTAGGCAATAATCTGCTCTTTGCCATTTTTGCGGTCTTTACGTTTTGCAACTCTTTCGAGGTATGGCGATTCCTCCGGAAGAACCTCTTCTCCATTTCTCAAATAGTACATGTGGGCTCTTTTTCCCATTACCTGAACCGACGGCAAATCGAGGGATTGCTCTCCCTTTTCGATAGCCGGAGTGAGGATGAGAGTTCCGTCGGGCCCAACCTGTGCATTTGTTACATCTATAAGCATATTTATTGTTATGCGCCCGTTATCGCGTATAACCTCAAGGTTCTTGACCTCTCCATTGCCTTGCATTATCTGCTGCGCCGCCAAAGAGAGTGGGGAGAGCAGCATCATGGTCAATATATTATATAGTACAGATCTTTTCATGGCTTGAATTTTTTAGAACAGGTAAACTAAACTGATTGCGGCTTTTGTAGGCCCATAATACAAGTGGTCTCCGGTGCCAATCTTTTCTCCACATTTTGGACAATAGAACTTCTCATATTCGGTATAGATTACTCCGAGTCCCAATTCCACTTCGAGGTTCCAGTGTTTGCCAAGCATCCACGCATAACCATATCCGATACCTGCGCCGGCTCCCCAGCCTTCGTAGCGGTGTTTCTCGAGATTGGAGAAATTGGATCCCAGAAAATCGGGAAGGTTCTTTATATTACCCATATTGTATTGGCCACCCAAAAGATGGAGCGCCAGAAAATGTCCTCCAAATTTATGGCAAGTCCAATAACGTACCTCCGGCTGTGCCATCCAGTGTTTCCACTTCTTGTTCTCTGAGAATTGCCAAGGATTCCAGTTTCCCGACAGATCCAATGTCCACTTCTCGGATAGTGCAGCTTCAAAACCAAGGTTCATGCTTGTTGTGGCATCATACAGCAGATTGGTCTTGATTGCAAAATCCTGCCCTTTCGCTCCCAAAGTAAGGAATAACCCAAACAGTAGAAAGAGATAAAATTTTAATTTCATATCCAATAGTTTAATAGTTATCAGTTTTTATATTTTCACTTTTCTTTAGTTAAAGTGTATGTTGTATATACACCATATGAATGTGCTTACCCTAAATTTTACAGCAGCAATGCATACACCACAGCATCTGGAACAATACCACAATAATGCAAATTGCGATAAACAGTATTGTGAATACAATAATCAGTGCTCTTGCCCAATTGACTTTGTTGGCAGGAACCATTTCCTTGCTGGAAAAGGCCCATTTGAGGAGCATTATTATATTCAGTATGGGTATTAACGCTATGCCGATTATTGCCAACCATTGACGCACACTCATCACAGAATTGTCGTTGAATTCCGGGTCATGCTCCTTTTCATTGATCCATTTGTGAAACATATAGTGCGTATTCTAGGTTATGCACTACAAAATTATCTGGAATATTTTTTATGGAAATAAATATAGGTAGGTATTTTGTGAGGATTTCGGGTATCTATACAAAATAAAATAGTGTTAACTCTTCGCAAGACCTGAATCCTCACATTTTTTTATGGATTTTTACTCTCTTTGAGCCATTGCGAGGTGGTGAGCCCTGTGGATTTTTTGAAGGCAGCATTGAGTGTGAAACGGGAGTTGAAGCCACATTTTTCTGCAATGGTTTCAAGTGTGAGTCCCAACTGCTTTTTATTTAGCAGCAGCTCTTTTGATTTTTCTATACGATATCCGTTTATAAGGTCAAAGAATGTTTTGCCCAGCACAATATTTATTGCCCTCGACAAATTTTTTGAAGAGATTTCGGTAGCTTTTGCCACATCTTTCAGAGAGAGATTGGGATTGATATAGGCCTGCGAACTTTGCAGATACTCCTCTATCTGTTTTGCAAAGTTCTGCAACTGCTCCAACTTCTCCTCCATAATCTCGGCATTGGAGTGTGTGCCGGTTTTTGAACTTGAAGCAGAGACCGAACCTGCCAGTTTGATCTTCTCAATCTCTTCTTGTGGTATTAAGAAGATATGTTCAAGCTCCCTTTTGCTTGAGAGTGATATTGTGAGCTCGCAATAGAGGAGATAGCCCATTGCTACAACGCTGATAACGTAGAACAGACGGAATCCCTTCAGAGGGTCAAAGATACTGCCCAGCATGGCTGTTATTACAAGAATTATAACAAGGGTGATAAAACGGGGAGTCCATACTGTTTCTGCCAGTTCTGCCCGCGAGAGATTGTGTAAAATGTAACTTCTTGTCTTGCGCAGATATTTGAATATAATATAGGTATAGATAATCAGCTGTGCCAAAAGAATCAGCAGATTTATTGGCGGAAGGGGAGAGTTGATCATCAGTGTCTGCTCTATTGAAAAATCGCTTCCTATGTTATCGGATATTGAGTAGATATATATGGCAGTGAATATTGCAAAGCCTATGGCCGGCATAAAATGCAGCAGCCGTATGTATTTGAAGGTATAATGGGTATTGAATGTACGGTAGGCCAGAATGAGCATCAACGGCATGAGTGTAAGGTCTACCGAATAGGCTATCGGTGCCATTGCAAGGGCTGTTTCGTGCCAGCCAAGCACATCACACATATTATAGATGAAGTCAGGAAGTGTTGTGAACAGAAGCAAAAGTGCCATATAGCTGCTTTTGCCTTTGAAGCGAGTGGCAAAGCAGAGCAATAATGCCATAACCAATATGACAATTATAGGTATAGCGTTAGCCGTAAGTATAAGTTTGCTGTGTTCCATTAGCCATACATTAAAGTATCAAGTATACGAGCGGCAAAGGTAGTAAAAATTATATAAAATGTACTAAAAAGTGAAAAAGAAATGGGGGGGGTAAGTATCTGATAATCAGATATATGATTTAAGGAATCCGATTATGAACCTATATGAATAGGCAATTACAAAAAAAACCTTCCGGAATCTCCGGAAGGTTTGAGGTACCAAGCAGAGTCGAACTGCT
>JAZNEW010000049.1:0-70769 GCA_045588775.1 Candidatus Egerieisoma sp.
TGGGGATCCACCTCTTACCATACCGAACAGAGAAGTTAAGCCCATTAGTGCCGATGATACTGCTATACCAAGTGGGAAAGTAGGTAGCTGCCAATTTTGTGAGACCTTCAAGAGAAATCTTGGAGGTCTTTTTTTATGCACAATACTCAATGGATTTGGGGTGTGCCCGGCAGCTACCGTAAGGCGGCGCATTCTGTCCATGGAAATGGCTGTTTCTGTGGATGGAACGTGCAGAAAACCGGTTCTGTCCATGGAAATGGCTGTTTCTGTGGATACTATCTGCAGTCATTTCTACATTAGTGCATTATGTAGTTTTATCCGCGTCATAAATAAAAACCTGAGCCAGTTGTTGTTGACTCAGGTTCTTATTTCTCTATTTTGTTTCTCTGTCTTGTCCTATTACTTTTATTAATCCACTGTGTCCTGTTTGTACTGTGATTGTGTTTGTACTGTAATTGTGTTTGTACTGTGTTTGTGATTGTAATTGTATATAATCAAAATTCTAAATTTCTATATCTGTTTCAAAGACAAATGTGGCAGGGCCTGTCAGGTATACATTGGTGAATTTTTTGTCAGGTTCAGTGTAGTTGAATGAGACTGACAGGTTGTCGCCCAATGCCTGAATGTCATATCTTACTGCATCTGCTTCTGTTACTAATTGATCGTTTTTTTTATTCTCGCCATTTATCGCACTATTATTTTGGATTTGTGGTATCTGATCTACAAACATATGTGTTTTTTCTGCAAATCCTTTGTCGCTGTGCAGGTAGGTTGCAATGGATGATGCTGTTACACCTGTTCCGCAGGCAAATGTTTCCGCTTCAACTCCGCGCTCGTATGTGCGAACTTTTATTTTATTGTCGCATATCTCTACAAAATTTACATTTGTGCCACCTTTAAAATCTTTGTGCCATCTCCAGTATTTGCCCTTTTCATCAACAGGATACTCCATTACATTATCAACAAATTCAACATAGTGGGGAGAGCCTGTATTCAAAAAGTATGCATTGTCGGAATATTTCTGGTATTCACCAAGGTCAATCATTCTCAGTTTTACGATACATCTGTGTTTGCCAAGCTCCAATACCTCGGCATGATGATATCCGTCGATTGCATTGAATTCAAATTTTTTAATTCCCATGTGGGCTGCAAATGCAACAAGGCATCTGCCTCCATTACCGCACATTGAGCCTTCATAGCCGTCGGCATTAAAATAACGCATAGAAAAATCATACTCTTCACTTGGCCCCAACAGCATCAGACCATCGCTTCCAACACCAAAACGGCGGTCGCAAAGCAATTTGATTTGTTCGGGTGTAAGATTGTTGTATTTGAGGTCGCGATTGTCCAATATTACAAAATCGTTTCCTGCTCCCTGATATTTGTAAGCGTGTATTGTCATCTTTTCAAGTTTTATATAGTTAGGTGTTTATAATCTTTTTTATAATCCGGACTTTGTAATCTGGTCCTTTCGGTTAAAGTGCATTGTTGTTTTGCTGCATCTGGTTCAACTCATCAATCATTGCACCTGCAACCTTGGCAGAGGCTCCTTTGCCTCCAAGCACTGCGCGGACATCGGCATAATCATCCATCATCTTTTTGCGGTATGGCTGGTCGTTCAGCAATCTGTCGAGCTCCTTCATAATAAGGGTAGGGGTGCATTCATGTTGGATCAGCTCCTTGAACAGACCTGCATCCATTATCAGATTTGCAAGGCTGATGTATTTTAGCTTTACAAAATGTTTGGCAATCCGATAGCTTATTTCATTGCCGCCATAGCAGACAACTTGCGGTGTACCTATCAATGCCGCTTCGAGACTTGCAGTGCCTGAACTTATAATGGCCGCCTGGGAGTGCTTCAGAATTGAGTAGGTTTCTCCTTTAAGCAATTTGATCTCCTTTGTACTCTGTTGTGGATCCGACAGCTCATTCTCATTTACAAGCCTGATTGAGAATTTGTCGAGAACAGATTTGTATATTGAGGTCTCTGTAGCAGGTGCTCCTGCCAAAACAAACTGATATTGCGGATAGTGTGGCACTATTTGGGCCATTCTCGGCAACAGATAATTGATTTCGCCTCTGCGACTTCCTGCAAGAAGGGCTATTATCGGTTTCTGGGGAGCAATATTGCAGCGCTTGCAAAACTCTTCACGGCTCTCTCCGGCATATTTGAAATTATCAACACTGTCGAGCAGGGGATTGCCTCTGTAAACTGCATCGATATTCCATTTTTTGAAGTACTCTATTTCAAATGGAAATATTATGAAAAGTTTGTCTACAAATTTCTGAAGTTTTAAAACCCTCTTTTCTTTCCAGGCCCAGACCTTTGGAGCAATGTAGTAAAAGACTTTTAATCCCTTTTTCTTTGCAAATTCAGCGATTCTGAAATTAAATCCCGGATAATCGATAAGGATCAGGACATCGGGGTTATATTGCAAAATATCCTTTTTGCATTCCGACAGATTTCCAAGCAGTTTTTTCAGATTCATAAGAACCTCCACGAACCCCATTATCGCACTCTCCTTATAATGCCTTACCAGATGTGCCCCCTCTGCTGCCATAAGGTCTCCGCCCCAGCATCTGAATTCGGCATCAGGGTCAGACTCTTTCAATCCTTTTATGAGGTTGGAACCGTGCAAATCGCCGGAAGCCTCTCCTGCTACAAGATAATATTTCATTGGTTGGAATCTTTTAGTGTAATTTGTTCAATGTTCCGGATTCATTCAATATCCCAGACCTTTTGCAGTCTTTCAAGTTCGGCGTGATGCGTATTGTTCACAATGTGGGGAACAATTGTAATGTAACCCTGAGAAAGCAATACATGATCGCCCTTTATGATTTTCTCCAAAGAGTCCTCCTCCAGATTAAGAAATTTGCCGGTCATCCAGTAATAATCCTTGCCATGAGGATCTGTGCGCTGTTCAAACTCTTTAATCCACATGCCATCTCCCTGCGAGGCAAAGCGTACCCCCTTGATCTGCTCCTTTTCGAGATGAGGTATATTAATATTAAGGTAAGTCCCGATAGCTGGCGGAGTCTTCAGAATTTTCTCAATAATGGCGGTAAGGTAATCTTGATACCGGCTGAAGTCAATATCAGGATCATGTGAGTCTACAGATATTCCTACCGACGGAACTCCATAAATGGAACCCTCTGCCGCAGCTCCCAATGTTCCTGAATATACCGATGCTACAGAGGCATTGGAGCCATGGTTGATCCCGGAAAAGACAAAATCGGGTTTCCTCTCCAAAAAGAATTTGTTCATTGCCATTTTTACGCAATCGGCAGGAGAGCCTGTAAGGGTATGGACAGAGATGGTATTTCCGTTCTCCACTCTTCTGCACGATACTGTATTGAATCGTAAAACCTTGCCTAACGACAGGGCTGCAGACATTCCCGATTGGACCTCGAATGGCGCCAGGACTGTAACATTTCCATAGTTGGAAAGCAGTTCTGCAAGGTAATTTATACCCTTGGCAAAGTATCCGTCATCGTTAGTTACCAATATTTCCGCTCTATTGTGTTCCATTGATAAAAAAATATGAAAAAAACTTTGTAAAGGTAGTTATTTTTTGTTCAAATAACTGTATATTTGCACGCTTTTTGTGTGATAGACGAAATTGTCAGAAAAAAGATTTTTAACTAAAGATATTATGAGTAAAATTAAAGTAGGTATTAACGGATTTGGACGTATCGGTCGTTTGGTATTCAGAGCCGCTCAAGAGAGAGATGACATTCAAATTGTAGGTATCAATGACCTTATTGACGTTGATTACATGGCATACATGCTTAAATATGATACTATGCATGGTCAGTTCAACGGCACTGTAGAGGTAAAAGATGGTAAATTGGTAGTAAACGGTAACGAAATTCGTGTAACTGCAGAAAAAAATCCTGCTGATTTGAAATGGAATGAGGTAGAGGCTGAGTATGTAGTAGAGTCTACAGGTTTGTTCCTTACTAAAGAGAAAGCACAGGCACATATTCAGGCAGGTGCAAAAAGAGTTGTTATGTCTGCTCCATCTAAAGACGACACTCCTATGTTTGTTTGTGGTGTTAACTTGGATCAGTATGTTGGTCAGGAGATCGTTTCAAACGCTTCTTGTACAACTAACTGTCTTGCACCAATTGCAAAAGTTCTTAACGACAAATTTGGAATCAAAGATGGTCTTATGACTACAGTTCACTCTGTAACTGCTACTCAAAAGACTGTTGATGGTCCTTCGGTAAAAGACTGGAGAGGTGGTAGAGCAGCTTGTGGCAACATTATCCCTTCTTCAACAGGTGCTGCAAAAGCAGTAGGTAAAGTTATCCCTTCACTTTTGGGCAAACTTACAGGTATGTCTATGCGTGTTCCTACCTTGGACGTTTCAGTTGTAGACCTTACTGTAAACCTTGAGAAACCTGCATCATACGCTGAGATTTGTGCTGCTATGAAAGAGGCTTCTGAGACCTATTTGAAAGGTATTCTTGGTTACACTGAGGATGCTGTAGTTTCTTCAGACTTCTTGGGCGACAAACGTACTTCAATCTTTGATGCAACTGCAGGTATCGCACTTACTGATACTTTCGTAAAAGTTGTTTCTTGGTACGACAACGAGATCGGTTACTCAAACAAAGTTCTTGACTTGATCAAACACATGTCAACTGTAAAATAAACTGCAAGCCGAGCGCAGAGACCAAACTTGTTTGGGCTATGCCGAGGCGCAGCGTTTATAGTAAACGGAGTTCAAAATAAACTGCAAGCCGAGCGCAGAGACCAAACTTGTTTGGGCTATGCCGAGGCGCCGAGTTTACTACAGTTCAAACGGACAAAAATAATGAAGAAGGTGACTAAGTTTAGTTGCCTTCTTTCTTTTTATATGGATATAAGGAGAGTTGTGGCGGTAGGGTAAGTTCGGCTTGGTTCCGTTGGCAGCAAGTTCTCGCGTAGCGGTGACGCATAAGCCATATATAAAGAAAAGAGGGCAACCTTTTCGGCGCCCTCCCTCATCCTTTGGAATGTATATTCTGCTATATCAGATTAAGCAATTTGCTTCTTGAGAGCATACATGCACCAACAGCTCCGCATTTTTTACCGAGTTTGGAGATCTTGATTTGAGTATCTTTGCTCACAATATTCAGTGAGTGCTTGTTGATTGCACCTTTAATTGGTATCAGCAGATAATCTTTTGCATCTGCCAGGATGCCGCCAATAACAATTGTCTCGGGATTGAAAAGATTTATCAGTCCGGCAATTGCCCTTCCCAAAGTTGCTCCAATCTCCTCCACACACTCAATGGCAAGGATATCCTCTTCGTAGAGCGCTTCCAATATATCTTCGAGAGAAATCTCCTCTCCATTATTATATTTGCCCGAAAGAATGGATGGCTTTCCGTTTTTAATTTTTTCTATGAACAGTCTGTGCAGGGCAGAGCCGGATGCTCCGGTCTCCAGACAGCCTATTTTGCCGCATTGGCAGATCTGGTCGTTATTTAAAAGCGGAAAGTGTCCTATTTCACCTGAAAAGCCGGATTTTCCATACGATAATTGTCCGTCTATTATCATACCCATTCCCAATCCCCAGGTAACATTGATAAAGAGCAGATTCTTCTCTCCCTGGCCTACGCCGCACATATATTCACCATAGGTCATAGCTCTCGAGTCGTTCTCAATAAAAACAGGACATCCGAGATTCTGCTCCAATATATCTGCAATAGGAGTATTCTCTCCAATGTAGTATGAGAAGCAGTATCCTGTAGAGCTGTTTACCCTTCCGGTAAAGTTTATGCCATAGGCAAGAACACTATGGTGCTGGATGCCATAACTGCTTAGATTCTCCTTAATGACACTGCAGAAATCCTTAAATGATTCAATGGAACTTACAAGTGTAAAATCCACATCTTCAATAAAGTCTACAAGATGTCCCTTGAAATCTACAATGGCTATATTGATATGGTGCTGCCTGATATCAACTCCAACAAAATACCCTGCGGCAGAATTCAAACCATAAATATTGGGTTTTCTTCCGCCGTTAGTGCCCAATTTGCCCATATCCTTCAGGAATCCGTCTTCAATCAATTCACTTACAAGTTTTGTTGCGGTAGGGATACTTGTGGTGAGTTTTTTACTGATATCGGCAATGCTTATATCTCCTTCATTAATACACTGGGTTATAATCTGCTTTTTCAGCAGATCATTTTTCCCCTGTGTATTATAAATAAACGAAGTTGTCATTACTTCTTTGTATTTGATATGCTGTTCCAGTGGGCCTCAATCTCTTCGAGAGTTTTGCCGGTTGTCTCAGGTATCACTTTCCACATGATGAGCATGTATGGAATACAACAAACTGCAAAAATCAGGAATGTTCCTCCTTGGCTCCATCCCAAGAGAACAGGAGTCAATTGTCCGATCAGATATGTTCCGATCCACAAGGCAAATCCAGCAATGGACATAGCCCTTCCTCGTACACTGTTAGGATACATTTCCGACAAAAGCACAAAAACAATTGCGCTTATTGAGATGGCACAACAGAATACATAGGCAAGGAAGAATACCAGCATGAACGTATTGCCGAGTTGGAGGGTTGCACCCCATTGGAAGTATACGGCAATGCCGATCAGGCAGATTATCATTCCGCTCACACCCCAATATATGAGCTGTTTTCTTCCAACTCTGTCGATGATGAACACTGCAAGTATAGTTGTAACCATATTGACTATTCCAACAAGTACTGTTGAGAACATAGGGTTGTCGAAACCAGCTTCAGAGAAGATTTTAGGGCCATAATAGAGAACGGCATTCACACCCATAAACTGTCCCAAAATGGCAATTGCACTACCTGCTATAACTGCTACAAGTATTCCGGGTTTCAACAAATCTTTCCACTCTCCTTTGGTATCTCCGCCAATAGATTCGCGGGTTACGGCAATCTGTTTGCCGGCATCCTCGTCGTTTGTATAGATCTTTTTGAGGATTTTGGATGCTTTGTCGAGTCTGCCTTTTATTATAAGCCATTTCGGACTCTCTGGAATAAAGAAGATTATGGCAAAGAACAGGAGTGCAGGCAGGGTTTCACTTCCCAGCATTCCACGCCATACTTCACTGTGCATGATCTTCTCAAACATCGAAATCTCTTCACCTGCCATTGCAGAGGCAACTATGCTTTCACTTACATTGGAATCTATGACCCAATTGGCAAGATAGGCCAGAAGGAAACCTACGGTAACCGCCAGCTGGTACAAAGAGACCAAAGTTCCTCTCACATTTGCCGGAGAGACCTCCGATATATATATAGGTGAAACGATAGATACTATACCAATACCCACACCGCCAATGATTCTGTAGGCAACAAGCTGGTCAAATGAACCACAGACAGTACATCCTATTGCAGAGATGCTGAACAATGCGGCAGAGATGAGCATTGTTATTTTTCTTCCCAAATAGTCGCTGAGAGTTCCTGCAACAAGAACTCCTGCTATGGAGCCGATGAGGGCGCATCCTACATACCAGCCCTCTTTTATGTCTGAAAGGCTGAACTGGTTCTTTACAAATTCAGTTGTGCCGGAAATTACGGCAGTGTCATATCCGAACAATATACCACCTATGGCTGCTACAACAGCCATAAAGATGACATATCCCATATTCATACTCTTATTCATATCCTAAATGTTGAAATACTCTCTATACCTATTATATAAGTTACCTGCTGCGCCATATACAGATTGCGGGCTCATGAAATGTGGGAACTCAAATGTAATGGCTTTGTCGTATCCCGCTCTCTTTGCCGCCTCCAGTTTCATTCTCAATTTGTCGAATTTGATAGGGAGGAAGTTGATAGGCATATCGCGGTCGAAGGTCTCGGCATTGGTCCAGCACTTCATGCCCCATCTGTCGGCCATTTTCTTGTTTACTTCAAAGAAGATATCCAGCTCATCATAATCTATGTGGCCATCCTGGAATGCCACTGCATCCACAACATCATGGATTCCTTCAAAGATCTCGTTCCACTCCCTCTCATGCTCTTCAACAGAAACAGCATTCTCATTTACCTTTTTGTTTGTGCCCATGATGGCTTTCTTTCCGTCAATCCAAGGTGATATGAAAACAGGAAGACCTCCCGAAACATCCTTGCACTGTTTTCCCATTGCATGGAACCCCTTTACTGCACCTTTTGTCTGTCTGCTTATCTCTGTGCTGATATACCATCCGCCAAAGCTGTCATACTTTTTGCCGTACATGTTCCATACTTCGTCGATGACAAATTTGTTGTCCTCTATCTCATAGCTCATATCCTTGGTGTCCCAATATTTTCCTGAATCATAAAGGCCAAGGTAGAATTTCATTCCATATTTTTGGGCAAGGCGGCAGAACATATCAATAAGGTCTACCGACGGCATATAGCAACCCTTCTTCAAAAGGTATGGCGAAGGGTAGGTGATAAATTTTCGGTAACCGCACCTTATATCTATAACGGTATCGATACCTATAGATTTCATATATGCAAAATCCTGATCCCACTCTTTTTCTCCCCAGTTCTGGTGAGGTATGTCATGGGATATTTCGTCGAGGAATGTACCGGTAATCTGGAGTCCGTTTGCTTTTGGCACAATCAGATTGCTCTCGGCAGTTGCCAACAGCTGCTCATCGTTATTGTTGTTGCATCCGGTGAGAGACCCGATTAAAGAGGGTGCAACCACAGCACCGGCTGCTGCAAGCCCTGTTTTTTTGATGAATGATCTTCTGTCTGTCATATTTGAAAAATTATTTTCGCGAAGATAGGCATTTTTCATAAAACAATAAAATAAACACAATATTTTTAAATTATTTTAATAATAGTTGCGATAATTTGCAAATATTATAAAAAATATTGTAGATTTGCGGTTGATAATTTACAATTAGTGGCATTTTATGTTAAAAATTATTCGATTTTTACTTGTATTGTGCTGTGTATCAGCGTTTATGGGTTCTTGTTCTGAGAATAGGCAAGAGTATAACCAGAATTATATGTGGTTTGATTGCGAGGCAAATTACAGAACTTTGTCTACACCCGATTCAATCAGATACTACATTCAGAAATCCAAGGATATCGGTTTCGACAATGTTGTTGTTGATATGAAATCGATAATGGGTGAGGTATTGTATGATAGTGAGATTGCTCCATATATGGGCGATTGGGAAGGTGTGGAGAGAGAGCGTTCCTATGATATGATGCAATATTTCATTGATTACGGTCATCAGATAGGAGTAAGGGTTTTTGCATCCCTCAATGTTTTTGCCGGAGGACATAATTATTTCGACAGAGGTATCATCTATGGTGATAAGGCCCAATGGCAGTCGGTTTGTTATGAAAAAGGAGAACTGGTGCCTATTTCATCAATAAAGAGCAATTATAATGGTATGCTCAATCCTGCCAATCCTGAGGTTCAGGAGTATCAGCTCAATATTCTGAAGGAGTTTGTTGCCAAATATCCCGAGTGCGACGGACTGATCTTCGACAGAGTACGTTACGACGGCATCACTTCTGATTTCAGTGAGCTTTCAAAAGAGCTCTTTGAGGAGTATGCAGGTGTTGAAGTGGAGAACTATCCTGAGGATATACTCAGCTGGTATGACCAGGATGGAAAATTGCGTGAGGCATGGGCTCCAGGAAAGCATATGAAGAAATGGGCAGAGTGGAGAGCAAGTGTGATTCGTGATTTTGTAGTGAAGGCTCATAAAGAGCTGAAAGCAATCAATCCTGAACTTGTTTTAGGAGATTATACAGGCGCATGGTACTCGACATATTGGCAAGTTGGAGTAAACTGGGCAAGCCGCACATTCGATCCTTATCAGGTTGAAGAGTATAAGGAGTGGGCTACAGAAGATTACCACAATACCGGTTATGCTGAGGAGCTTGATGTTTACATGACAGGACTCTACTATACTCTTATAACAAAGGATGATGTGGACAAAGCTACCGGAGTGGTAGGACAGAGAAGCGAGGCAGGAATGGACAACAGCCTTACATATTGCTATAGCGTGGAGGGCGGTGCCGAGATTGCCAAAGATATTACTAAAGGTGTGGTACCTGTTATCGGTTCAATTTATGTGGAGCAGTATCTCGGTGATTTTACACCATTCGGACCGGCTGTGGAGCAGGCTCTCAAGAGTACAGAGGGTGTGATGATATTTGATATTGTCCATCTGAATAAGCACAAGCTTTGGGATGTTTTGGAAAATGCAATGAAATCAGGCAATAATTTGTAAAACTATAAACTTATGAAATCTATTTTTAGAAGTCTATTGGTTACACTAATTCTTTTCATTGGGGGGGGGACAGTGTTTGCACAGTCTCAGGGCTCTTTGAAAGGTGTTGTAACTGATGCCAATGGTGAGCCGTTGGCGGGCGTATTTGTCCTTATTAAAGGTACAAGTAACGGAACTCCAACCGACCTCGACGGTCGTTATGAGATTAAAGGTATCAAAGCCGGAGATTCTATTGAATACTCATTTATCGGAATGGTATCTTCAACTTATGTGTATGACGGAAAGAAAACCGTTCATGATGTAGTGCTTCATGAGGATATTGAAGCTTTGGGAGAGATTGTTGTGGTTGGTTATGGTACTCAAAAGAAATCATCCCTCACAAGTGCAGTCTCTGTGATGAAGGGTGAAGAGCTTATGAAGGCTCCTTCAACAAATGTATCCCAGTTGCTTGCAGGACGTCTTCCTGGTCTTTCTTCTGTTCAGGAGTCTGGTGAGCCGGGTCTCGACCAGGCAGCCATCAGAATCAGAGGATCAATCAATGGCGTTTCTTATGTAGTGGACGGTTTCCCTGTTACAAACATCAACGATATCGACCCTAACGATATCGAGAGCATCTCTGTTCTTAAAGATGGTGCTTCTGCAGCGGTATATGGTCTTCAGGCTTCAGGTGGTGTGATTATCATTACAACCAAGAAAGGAGATAAGGGCGGTACAAAGATTACCTACAACGCCTCTTTGGGAGCATCGCTCAATGCAAACTTCCCTGAATTTATGAACGGTCCTCAATTCGCATATTACTATAATGTGGCAGAGATGATGGACCAGCTTGCATCAGGAGCTATCGCAGACGAGAGCCAGTATGTGCCTTACTTTACATCTGAGCAGGTTGCCATGATGACTAACGGTGATCCTACAGATGGTTGGGACAATGTGAATTATATCGATAAAGTGTTCGGTACAGGTTTTACCCAGAAACACAATATAACAGTTCAGGGCGGTAACGACAAGACCCGCTATTTCACCTCATTCGGTTACCTTGGACAAAAGGGTAATATCGACAATTACGATTACGACAGATATAACCTTCGTGCAAACATCGAGTCTGATTTTGCAAAGAACTTCCACTTCAACTTGGGTGTTTCGGGAGTCTTCTCAAACCGCAGCACTCCTGCATTCTCAACCGGAGGATCAGAAATGGGTTCAGAGACAGGTTGGCTCTCTATCGCAAACCAGACAATTATGATGCATCCGTATCTTCCTGAAAAATATGAAGGCCTTTATACTTCAATTCAGAAAAAGAATACCTCTTTGCCTCAGAGTCCGCTTGCAGCAATCTACGAATCGGGTTACAAGAAGACCCGCTCTATGGATGCCTCTGCAAATGTTGCGCTCTCATACGATGTTCCATGGGTTAAGGGCTTGCAACTTAAAGTTTCCGGTTCATTCGATTACAGCACCTCTTACAACAAGAACTTGAATACTCCATACTATCTGATGAACTACAATGCAGGTACATGGAGCAAAATGTCGGATCCACGTGGTGTAGGTAATGGTATTGAACTTGGTGAGGGTTCTACATATTCACAATCATTGATCGGACAGGGCAGCATTTCTTATACCAATTCATTTGGTAAGAACAATGTAGACTTGCTTGCTTTGGTGGAGGTTCGTGATTATAAGAGCAATAACTTGTCGGCATATGTAAAGGAGCTGCCTTTTGCCTCTCTTCCTGAGCTTTCAAATGGTAAACCTGCAACAAATGTAGGTCCTATAATTGGCGGAAGTTCTGTTTCCCGTTCGATAGGTTATGTGTTCAGAGCAAGATATGATTATGATCAGAAATACCTTGCAGAGTTCACCGGACGTTACGACGGTTCATATAAATTTGCAGGTATGTCAGATACCCGTTGGGGATTCTTCCCATCTGCATCATTGGGTTGGGTAATGTCTAAAGAGCCTTGGATGGAGGATCTTTCATTCCTTGACAACTTGAAAATCAGAGGATCAGTTGGTCTTTTGGGAAATGACAATGCGAGTGCATATACTTTCTTGAGTTCATATACTCAGGGTGGTAATGTAATTTATGGCGGATACAACAGCACTACAACAAGCAATCCGTCTTATTATGCTTCACTTGTTCCAAATGTAAACCTTACTTGGGAGAAGACACTTTCATATAATGTGGGATTCGACTTCTCTATGTGGAAAGAGAAATTGGGAATGGAGGTTGATGCCTTCTACAACTGGACTTATGATATGCTTACTGCACAAAGTTCAGGATTCCCTACATCAATGGGTGGATATTATCCTACTGTTGTAAACAAAGAATCAATAGATACTAAGGGTATTGATATTATGGTCTCTCACCGCAATACAGTAATGCTTGGTGGAAAACCATTCTTTTATGGCGTAAGCGCAAGCGTTACCTATGCAAAGACCCGTTGGCTGATTTATTCGGATGAGCCAAATTCTCCTGAGATCTGGAAACTTACAGGAAAACCTGTTGGATCATTCCTTGCATGGACTGCCGACGGTATTTACAGAAGTGAGGAGGAGATTGACAACTCTGCATGGTATGGAACACGCCCATGTGTTGGAGATATCAAATATGTTGATATTAATGGTGACGGCAAGATTGACGGCGATGACAAAGGTCTTGTAGGTCGTCCTAACCGTCCTCAGCTTACTTATGGTCTGAACCTCGACTTTACCTGGAACGGATTTGATTTCAATGCACAATTTACAGGTGGTGCCCTGTTTGATGTATCATTGACAGGTACATACTTTAATGGTAATGATGACAATACTGTCTGGACACAGACATTTAAAGAGGGTGCAAACTCACCTTTGTTCCTTGTAGAGAACGCATACAGTATTTATAATCCTGATGGTACATTCCCACGTATCACTCTTGGTGCTCCAGGTCATGGAGGTGATAATGGATTGGCATCGACTTTCTGGTTGAGAGATGGTAAATATGTCCGCCTCAAATCAGCTCAGCTCGGTTATACAATTCCTGAAAATATTACTTCCAAAATTGGTGTAAAAGCATTCAGATTGTTTGTAGAGGGTCAGAACCTCTTTACACTCGACGGACTTCCTGAGGGTATCGACCCTGAGTCTCCAGGTGTAAATAACGGTTATTATCCACAGCAACGTCTGCTTATGTGTGGTGTTACATTAACATTCTAAAACGAGATTGAATATGAAAAATATAATCAAAGGAATATTGATAGCAACAGTTGCTTTTGGCGTTGCATCATGCAGCGGATTTCTTGATCTGACACCTCCAGACAGGGTTTCTGATAAGGTAATCTGGGAAAATACTCAAAATGCAGAGTATGCTGTAAATAACATATACAGTTCTGTTTATTCAGTAACTACTGATCAGACTAAAATGGGTTTGAGTGAGGCATTGACAGACCAGTTCAAGTACGGTTCTTACAACTACAACAAATTGGCTTATATCTCAAGCGAGTTTGCTTATGGCGATGCTACTACCATTACAGCCAATTATGTGGATACATATATGGGATATTGGTCAGAAAATTACACAGTTATCCGTAGAACAAACCAGGCTATTTCTGAGCTTTACAAATATGGCCAGATGTCTGAAGAGGACAAGATCCGTCTTGCTGCGGAGCTCCGTTTCATGCGTGCATTCCTATATTTTGATCTTGTGAAGAGATATAAGGAGGTGGTTATTTATGATGAGGTGATGGAGAATATCGTAAAAGACAAAGCTGTGAGCAGTGAGAATGACGGATGGGACTTCATCCAGGCAGATCTTGAATTTGCAGCTGAAAATCTTCCCGACAGAACTGCATCTGCAGGCCGTTTGAGCAAGGGTGCTGCTTGGGCTATGCTTTCAAGAGCAATGCTTTATGCTGAGCGTTGGGATGTTGTTAAGAAAGCCGCAGAGGAGGTTGAGAAACTCGGATATGACCTTATGTCAAAATATGAGAATTCATATAAGCTGACTGCTGCAAATGGTAATAATGAGATTATTCTTGAGTATCTTTTCGACCGTAACAACAAAGTAACTCATGATTTTGACTTCTACTATACACCTGGTGGTGATTACTATGCAAATGGTGAAGCAGGTGGCGGTTATGGTGCTCCAACTCAGGAGATGGTTGAGTCGTATGAGCTTGCTACAGGTGGTTTCCCTGATTGGACCGAGTGGCATGGTACTACTACAAACACTCCTCCTTATGAATTGCTTGAGCCACGTTTCCATGCTACAATCCTTTATAATGGAGCAATATGGAAAGGTCGTGCGATTGAGCCTTTCGTTGGTGGAAAAGATGGTTGGTGCCAGTGGAATATAGAGCGTGAACCTCTTGGACGTACTACTACAGGTTATTATTTGCGCAAACTTGTGGATGAGAATCACAATGTGATTACCGAGAGTGGTAGTGTGCAACCAATTCCTGTTATCAGATATGCAGAGGTATTGCTCAATAAGGCAGAGGCTTGTTACAATCTTGGCGAAGAGGAGGCTGCAAATGCTGCAGTTGAGGCTATCCGCGATCGTGTTGCTCTTCCATACACATCTAAAGGTGGTTCTGAGTTGTGGAACGCAATCCGTCAGGAGCGTAAGATTGAGCTTGCATTCGAAGGTCTTTGGTATTGGGATCTTCGCAGATGGGGTGTTGCCCATGAAGCATATCCACAGGGATTGTCAGATTATCAGCTTCATGGATTGAAGATTACAAAAGAGGGAGATACATTCACTTATGAGTATGTTTCTGTAGATGATAAAGAGAGAAACTTCTCTGAGAAACTTTACAGATTCCCTATGCCAACATCAGAGCTAACAAGTAACAAACTCGTGGATCAGTATCCTGAGTGGAAATAATAATTAATCGATTTAAAATGAAAAAGATATATTTTATAGCTTTAGCTGTTCTTGCTTGTCTTTCATCTTGTCAGAAACCTGATTTTGTAGAGCCGACAGCAGAACGTCAGGGACTTACCTCTCTTGAAGCATATTTTACCTTTGGTAAGTTTGTAGATCAGCTGATGGCGCGATATGTTGTTGAGGATGATAATGCTGACTATTATGAAATTCCGATTCCGTGGTATTTCCCTGAAGAGTCAGAGGATGCCACTCTAATCTATATGACAGCACTGCGTGTCAGGGCTGAACTTGCAGATGATTGTATGATTGATCCGCCTTTGACAGTGCTTGACCTTACTCAGGAGAATCATTTTATCTACACAAATGCAGAAGGGGAGAGCAGACCTATTGTCATTACAGGTAAAAGAACAAAATCTGCCAAATGCGATCTTCTTGGTTTCACTCTTACAGAGCCTTATGAACTGGAGGGTTTTGTAAATAATGAAACAAGAGAGATTTATCTCTTCACTGTTGATGATTTGAGCAACTATACTGCAACTGCAAAACCTTGTGCACATGCAACAATCAAGGAGGATCTCAGCGTTCCACGTAACTATAACGAACCGCAGACTGTTACAGTTGTGGCTCACGATGGCGTAACTGAGGCAGTGTATACTATTACAAAGAGAGAGCCTACCAAGATTCCTTATGGTTTCAATGAGAAATCTCTTAAACAGCTCTTTAATTTTGAGCCTGTTACACGTCTTGGTTTCCCTGCATACACCGAGAAGGTATATCCTTCAATGGCTTACAGCAAAGGAAATCTTGTAGTTTCACTCGGAAATGGTACAACTCCTATCTATATGAATGGTCAGACCGGTGAGAAACTTGGCGAGATCAATCTTGGTTCGGCAGTAGCTGACGGTATTACAAGTGATGATGCAGGCAATATCCTGATTGCAAATTGCGCACAGCCTGAGGGTGTTGTAAATATTTACAAAACTTCATCTGTAACTGAAGCTCCGGTATTGCTTTACTCATACAACAATGTAACTGATGTTCCTGTAGGACACAATATCAGAGTAATTGGTGATGTGAACGCAGATGCGGCGATTGTTCTCACTCACGAGGGTGTGGAAGGTGTTAAAGAGGATAGCCGTTTCACTTATCTGACAGTTTCAGGTGGCGCTGTTACATCTGAGCAGACTGTAGATATGTATGGTGCCGGCATCTCTTGGGCTGCAGCACCTACAAATGCAGCCAAAGTAGTTCCTGTTTCAACAAACTTTGAGGATGGTGTTATTGAAACCCATTATTCTCAAAATACACTCAACTACTTCAAGAACAATAAACTTGTAGCACAATCTGCCATGACTGCAAATGGTAACTATAATAGCAACTGTTTGGATACCAAACATTTCAACAATGCTACATATTGTGCTCACCTTATAACAAGCCACTTCCCTATGTGGGGTGTAGGTCCGATCCTTTCGGTTTACGATATTGCTACTCCTGCATCAATAGCAGACCTCAAACCTGCTTTGGCACCTGCAGAAGCAATTGAGTGGTACCAGCAGGCAGCATCCGGAGTTGCTGCAGCAGATGTTGTAATTGGTGTTGCACCAGACGGATTCAAGATGTTTGTCTATTATTTCGACCATAACGCTGGAGTAATCGGCGGTTATTCGGTTGATTGTGTAAGTCTTTAATTTATGAATTTTTTGAACATAATACTTATTTCTTTTCTCGTTGCATCCTTCTCTTTAGGATGCAGCGGAAAGGATCCTATGCCCGGTGAACAGGAGGATATTCCACAAGAGGAGACTCCTTCGGTTCCTGAGGATACCAATGTAGACCCGGTTCTGGCAAACTGGACCGATGTATCAGCATCTTATGGAACATTGCCATCTCACATTAAGATATATAAATCACCTGCCAAATGTTATAACAAATCTCTTATTGCATATATTGCAGTGGCGGATCTCTCTTTGGCAACTTTTGATTTGTGGAGTATATCAGACCCTGAAATAGATGGTACAAGTGAGTCTTTCAAGACTCCTTCGGCGGTTTATTCGTCAGGCAAATGGTCTGTTGTGATCAATGGCGGTTTCTTTTATACATCAAGCGGCAAGTATTATACTTCGAGCCTTGCTGTAAGGGAGGGAAATGTTCTTGCACACAATATCAACTATGCCTCGGAGGATTGGAAGAAGATCTATTATCCTACCCGTGCCGCTCTTCTTGGTTATGAAGATGGCACTTTTGAGGCAGCATGGACCTATTACAACAATAATGATGCTGTTGATTATGTATATCCGCAGCCGGCTGCAAACAAATGGGGAACAACTCCACAAGCTGTTCCATCTGCAAGCTATCCTGAGGGTGGTAAAGTGCTTTCGGCCAAGATTGGTATAGGTGGCGGACCGCTTCTTATCCGTAAAGGGGAGATTGCCAACAGTTATGTTGCAGAGCTCTTCGACGGAACTTCCGGAATAGGGCCGGATATTGATGCACCTCGCACAGCAGTTGGCGTTACAAAGGATAACAAAATGATCTTTTTTGTATGCGAAGGACGCCAGATGACACAGGGTGTAACAGGACTTACCACAGCGGAGGTTGCAAATATACTTCTCGCTCTCGGTTGTGTTGATGCGATTAATCTCGACGGAGGCGGATCGAGCTGTATGTTGGTAAATGGTAAAGAAACAATAAAAGTCTCGGATGGCTCACAAAGAGCGGTTGCGAGTACACTAATGTTCAAATAATGGCGATGAGATTTTTTAAATATTTATTGGTGGCGGTATGCCTGATGGGATCGGTTGTTTCTTGTATTGAAAAAGATCCTGAAGAGCCTTGGAATCCGAACTGGAATAACCAGACTCCGGAGCCAACTCCAACTCCAACTCCAACTCCGACTCCTGAACCGGAACCGGATCCTACACCGAGCACACCTACACCAGGTGTCTTCAAAGGCAAACCGAGATATATCTGGATTGATGCTGCGGCCAACTTCCAGTATTATGCAAACGACAAAGAGTATATTGCCGAAGATCTGGCACGTGTTGCAAAGATGGGCTTTACAGATGTGATTGTGGATGTGAGACCTACAAATACAGGAGTACTCTTCAAATCTGATACTGAGGCTGCTTTGAAAAAAGTGGATGCCTGGACTTCAAAAGGGTATGAGTGGGTAACCAGAACAGCAGATTTTGATTATCTCCAGACTTTCATAGACGAAGGCCACAAGGTAGGACTAAGGGTGAATGCCTCTATCAATACCATGGTGGGAGGATGTCTGTGTGCGTATGGACTTGGATCAGACGGTATTCTTTTTAAGGATAACTCAAAAAAAGATTGGGCAGTGGTAATAAATACCGAGAGTGGTCTGGTAAATGTTATGGATCAGACCAGTAGAGCCTCTACCCGTTTCCTCAATCCTGCAAATGATGAGGTTGTGGCTTATCTTTTGAATCTGATAGAAGACCTTGCCTCTTATAAAGACCTCGATGGTATTGTATTGGACCGATGCAGATATTCAGATGACGATCTGCTTGGCGATTTCTCAGACGAATCGAGAGCAAAATTCGAAAGCTATTTGGGTAAAAAAGTAACAAACTGGCCTGGTGATATATTCTCTCCAGGACAGAAAGAGTTGTCGAGCCCTGTTACTGATATGCAGAAAAAATGGATGTCGTTCAGAGCAAAAACAATTCATGATTTTGTAGAGAAGGCTTCGCAAAAGGCACACTCTGTAAATCCTGATATCCGTTTCGGATGCTATGTGGGCGGTTGGTACAGTTCATACTACTATTCAGGTGTGAATTGGGCGCATCCTTCATATAATGCCCGTAACAGTTATAGTTGGGCCTTGACAGATTATAGCAGCTACGGTTATGCAGACCATTGCGATTTCATGTTCATTGGTGCTTACGCAGGAACCGGCAATATTTGGGGAAGCGGTGAGTGGACTATGCAGGGTTTCTGCCAGCTGGCAGGCAACAAACTCTCCACTGTAGATTATGCTGGTGGCCCTGATATCGGAAACGGCACCGGATTCGAGAATGGAGGTAAAGGCTCTCTTATGCCTGATATTGTCAAGGCTTGTATAAATGCATCCGACGGTCTCTTTATTTTTGACTTGTGTCATGTGAGGATGTATGACTATTGGGATGATTTTGAAAAGGCTATCAACCAGTATTTGGAAACACTATAATTGGCATTTTAAGTTATATTATAAATATATCAATGACAAAATTTGACTTTAAAGAATTGGCTTCTCAATATGAGAAGGAACTGAAAGAGAATTGTCTTCCGTTCTGGCTCGAAAAGAGTCAGGATAAGGAGTTTGGAGGATATTTTTCTTGTCTTAACAGAGATGGAAGCGTGTTTGACACGGATAAGTTCATCTGGCTGCAGGGACGTGAGGTGTGGATGTTCGCTATGCTCTACAACAAAGTGGAGAAGAAACAGGAGTGGTTGGATTGTGCAGTTCAGGGTGGCGAGTTTTTGAAAAAGTATGGACACGACGGCAATTTTGATTTCTATTTTTCGGTAACAAGAGAGGGTAAACCAATCATACAGCCGTATAATATCTTCTCAAATACTTTTGCTTGTATGGCTTTTGCCCAGCTTGCAGAGGCTACAGGCAGTGAGGAGTACAAGGAGATTGCTCTGAAGACTTTCAAGAGAATCCTTGACCGCAGGAATGATCCTAAGGGCCGTTGGGAGAAATCTTATCCGGGAACAAGACCTATGAAGGGTTTTGCGCTTCCAATGATTATCTGCAACATGGCTCTTGAGGTGGAGAATATCATTGAGGACAAATCTATGCTCGACACTACAATTGATGAGTGTCTGAGTGAGATTCTGAATGTTTTCTATCAGCCTGAGCTGGGAGTTATGCTTGAGAATGTTGCTCCGGACGGCACTCCCGTTGATTGTTTTGAGGGTCGTGTAATCAATCCGGGACATGATCTTGAGGCATTGTGGTTTATGATGAACCTTGGAATCCGCCGCAATGATAAAGCCCTTATTGAGAGGTGTGTGAAAATTGCCCTCGACGTTATTGAGTACGGATGGGACAAAGAGTATGGCGGAATATTCTATTTTCTTGATTGCAAGGGCTATCCTCAGCAACAGCTTGAGTGGGATCAGAAACTCTGGTGGGTACACCTTGAGTCTGCAATTGCAATGATTAAAGGTTACCAGCTCACAGGAAATGAGAAGTGCCTCGAGTGGTTTATGAAACTTCACGATTATATGTGGAAGAATTTCAAAGATCAGCAATATCCTGAATGGTATGGCTATCTTAACCGCAGGGGAGAGGTGTTGCTTCCATTGAAGGGTGGCAAATGGAAAGGATGTTTCCATGTACCAAGAGGTTTGTATCAGATCTGGCAGATATTGTCGGAATTGAAATAATTGGAATAGACAAAACTTTATTATTCATTATTAATACTAATTTAAAATTTATTATGAAAAAATTTTTTGTAATGTTGATGGTTGCCATTGCAGCTATCGCATGTGAAGAGGAGCCGGTTATTCCTGCTATCGAATTTGACAAGGCTGGTTCTGAGATTTACATTGAGACTGCCGGTACAGATGGTTTGGAGGTTAGCTTCAATTCAAATGTAGCTTGGACAGCAAGTATTACAGAGGCAGAGGGTGCTTGGGTTGTTGTTTCTCCTAAAGAGGGTCTTGCTGGTGATGCTGTAGTTAAAATCATTGCAGATGAGAACAAAACTAACGAGAACCGTACTGCAAAACTTGTCATTACTGCAGGTGAGGGCCCACAAGCTGTTGTAGCTGAGGCAACATTGGTACAATACCAGCTCGATGCTTTTGAGCTTGTTGAGACATCTGCTGAATTCGACCAGGCAGGTGGTACTGCAGCAATCAAAGTTATGACCAACGTTGATTTTACTGTAACTATTCCTGAGGATGCAAAATCATGGCTTACAGCTGTTGGTTCAAAAGCTTATGGTGAGAAGACTTATGAGATCAGCGTAGCTGCTCTTCCTGACCTTGATGCTGAGCGTACTGCAGATATTACTGTATCGGCTGAGGGTTTTGAGGATCTTACTTACACTATTTCACAAAATGGTCCTAAATCTCTTATCTGGAGCAAAAATGTAACTGAACTTGACGGTTATACAACAGGTGGCGAGTCTAAACTTGCTGCTTATGGTGAGAAACTTCTTGTTTCTAACCTTACAAAAATTTTGGTTCTTAATCCTTCAACAGGTGCTGTAGAGCAGACTATTTCTCTTCCAGAGGGTTTCACTTGTAATGATCTTTGTGTTGATGAGGGTGGTAATGTGCTTATCGCATCTCATGCAAAATGGTCAGGCACTCCTGAGGAGTGTGGTATAGTAACAGTCTATACAGTGAAAAATTTACAAGATACTCCTAAAGAACTTATTAAATATCATACAGGTAATATCTGGTCTTCAACAACAGGTAATATTCGTGTAAAAGGTAATATTGATGAGCAGGCTGTTATTACAGCGTATGTTGGTGCTCCTGATAATCCATACACTGGTTATTGGTTGGCTTGGGAGGCTGCAAATGGTTCTGTTGCAGTAGATGAAAACGGTTGGTCTGTATTCAAGTATGGAGCTACAAATTGTCTTGGCGGTAATGGTGCTAACAATGGTTGTGTATTGCCAGAGGGTAACACTCTTGACAAAGGCCTATGGTTCATTGGTTATGCAGGTGACTATAACTTGAAATATTGTGCAGATCCAACCACAAACGCTTTTGTAACATCATATACTACCGGTTCAACTTGGATGGAGAACTACAACTGTATCGCAAGAGCTACTTGGAACGGTAAAGAGTATGCTGCAATTGTAGCAGGTTGCCACTTCGATTACGATGCAGCTGATGTATTGCTTCTTGATGTAACTAATCCTGCAGCTGCAACAAAAGTATTTGCAGTTGATTGCGATTCTTTTGTTGATAGAGATGCTGACTGGAAAAACCTTGATTGGACAGGTGCCGGTTCATACAGCGATGTTCTTCTTGTTCCTACAACAGATGCGTTGATGATTTACTATGTTGATGTGAACTTCAACATTATCGGTTGCTCACAATACAAATAATTGTAGGCTTTATATAGTATGATAGAGGAGGGGAACCCGGAAAAAGGGATTCCCTTCTTCTTTTTTTGTAAGAAAGCTAATATAATATTTGCTACCTTTGGGGCTTGAAATATTGATAAAATAATGAAACTTGAGACTAAACGTATCGCCTCTATTGACATTATGCGTGGAATAACCATTGCAGCAATGATACTTTGTGCCAATATAGGCTTCAATTCCGATTTGCCTGCCTGGATGTTTCATGCGCAGACACCTCCACCAAGCTATGCTTTCAATCCCGATCTGCCGGGCATTACATGGGTGGATCTGGTCTTTCCATTCTTTCTCTTTACAATGGGAGCAGCCATTCCGCTGGCAATGAGAAAGAGGCTCGAAAATGGGCAAAAACCGCTTGGCATGATACCCTCATTGCTCAAAAGGTGGTTTGTGCTTGCCCTTTTTGCAATTGTGCTTGGCAATGCCTATTCGGTTGGTGGGGCCTTGGAGAGTGCATGGCAAGTTGATATCTGTAAAATTGTGCTGTGGGCAGGTCTCTTTTTGTCGTTGGTGAGGACAAAACGCCCTATAGTAAATTTGTCGGGAATTTTTGTAATTGCACTTACAGCTCTGGCGCTGGTAAAGTGGAGAGGATTTGCCATAGGAAAGTCGAACAGTGATATAATAATTCTCATACTTGCCAATATTGCGCTTTGGGGTGGTATTATATGGCTGTTTACCAGAAACAGTATCAGGTTGAGATGGCTTGTTTTTCTCTTTATTGCCGCGATAAAGGCATTGGACTCCTATCTGCCCGAAGCTTTATCATTCATTCCGGCACTAAATTCTGTGGGGTGGCTCTTCCAATGGAAATTTCTGCAATATCTGCTCATAGCAATACCGGGAACCATTGCAGGTGATATGGTTTTGGAGTATAGCCGCAAAGAGAATAAGGCAATATTGGGAGCTAAAGATATTTATGCAGGCTTTATTGCATTGGCGGTTGTTATAGTGCAGTTGTGGGGATTGTTTGCAAGAGAAGTGGCTGCGGATTTTATAATAAGTTTGTCGGGTGCTGCCGCATATCTGGCACTTGTCCATAAGAACAGGAGCATTACAGCCAAAATAGCAAAGAGCGGTTTTATACTTCTTCTTGCAGGAATTATATTTGACCCGATAGATGGCGGTATAACTAAAGATTATGCCAATCTCTCTTATCTGTTTACCACCGGCGGTATGGCAGCTCTGTTTATGAGTTTTCTGCTTATGCTCGAAATCAGGTTCAGGGTCAGATGGAGCTTTGTTGCGGGAGTGGGACAGAACCCTATGTTGGCATACACAGTCACATCATTCCTTATAGGGCCTGTGCTCAATTTGCTGGCAATATATCCATTTATCTCTTCACTCGCCGAAGGGTCGCAATTCTGGGGAATGGTAATGGGTATATTCATGACATTGTGTATGATGGTTGTAACATTTGTCTTTACAAAAACCAAATTATTCTGGAGATCTTAATAATAAACTATAATGTATAAGAAGTTAATTGTTTTTATGACAGTGGTGGCACTGCTGTCGTTTTCGGAAGTTTCAGCAAAAAAAGTGAAGCAGACCATAGAGACCCCTGCTTCCGACAGCCGTATTGAGTATACTGGCAGGATTGTGGTGAATGGAAATGATGTTGCCTACGACTGGAGCGGAGTCTATTTTAGAGTAAAATTCAGCGGACCATATCTTGCAATGAGGTGTTCAGACAGCAAAAACAGCTGGTTTAACCTTTGGATAGATAAAGAGATGGGGCCAAAAGAGGATCGTAAATTCCTGGTGGCAGCCAAAGATACCGTTATTGTGCTTGCAGATGGACTTGGAAAGGGAGAGCATGAGATTATATTGCAAAAAAGAACAGAAGGCGAGCAGGGCCGTTTTACCGTTCATTCATTTTTGAGCGAAGGTGAAATTTTGCAGGCAGAGGGACGTAAGGGAAGACATATTGAATTTATAGGTGATTCATATACTTGTGGTTATGGAACAGAGAGCGCTTCGGGAAATGATCCTTTTTTACCCGAAACAGAAAATTGCAATCTTACATACGCCGCTATAGCTGCACGCTATTTTGATGCAGATTTCAATCTGGTGAGCCATTCGGGTCAGGGAATTTGCCGCAATTACGACGATTTCCGTCCGGGTTACAATATGCCCGACCGTTATACCCAGGCTTTTGATGAGTCTTCAGAGGTAGCATGGGGCAGTGAAATGGCTCCTCATGCCACTCCTGACATTGTTGTAATATATTTGTGTACCAATGATTTTTCAACAGCCCGTCAGCCTCATGAAATGATTTTTGCAAAGAGATATATTGAGCTTCTCAAAAAAGTAAAGGCCAATTATGGTGAGGATATTCCAATTTTGTGCATGGCATCAAATGTAACCCCATTCAGTTTCGACTATATCCGCAATGCCTGCATAATGAGCGGTCTGGAGAATGTGTCGTATATGGGTATGACAACAAATGTCCATAACAACACAACCGATCTCGGGGCAAGTGCCCATCCGAACTATAAAGGTCAGATTAAAGTGGCAAGTAATATAATACCATATATATCAACTTTGACAGGTTGGGAAATGGTGGAAAAAGCATATAAATAACAGAGACCAATCAGTATGAAGAGGATAATTTTACTGTGCATCTCCCTTCTTGTGAGTATATTCGCAAAGGCCGACAGAATAAAGGGAAGTGTAAAAAGTACAGATGGCCAGGCCATTGTGGGTGTTGTTGTATCAGATGGCGTAAATACAACGCAGACAGACAAAAAAGGCACGTTCTCTCTTGAGACCGACAAACAGAGCAGATGGGTATTCATCTCCACTCCGTCGGGTTACAAATCTTCTGTGGCGGCAGGGGAGTTGGAGTATTACAAAGAGTTGGGCAAAGGTGATGGCCCATACAACTTCGTTGTAGAGAAAAAAGCATCTGACGATACCAACCACAATGTTATAGTTATTGCAGACCCACAGATCAGCGACAGGGATGAGCTTCCTGAATTGGCTTCACACTCAAAAGATATTGCAGATTATGCAGGTAATCTGGGTGGTGAGGATATTTTTGGAATATGTCTGGGTGATATAGTGGGGTGGGATCACTCCATTTATCCGGAATACAACAAAATCATGGAGAATACAGGTGTGGAGTTCAGGAATGTGATAGGTAATCATGATATGACAAATTACGGACGTTCCTATGAGACTTCGCTCAAAAATTATGAAGATATGTATGGCCCTTCGTGGTATTCATTTAATGTGGGCAAGGTGCATTATGTGGTGATCAATGACAATTTCTTTATTGGTACAGACTGGTATTATATCGGTTATGTTGATGAAAGGCAATTGCAATGGCTCGAAAAAGATTTGTCGTATGTGCCAAAAAACCATAAGGTTGTATTGTGTATGCACATTCCTACCACATTGGGCGAGAACGACAGAAAAGGTTTCAGCTATGGTATGATAAGTGAGCTTGTAAGCAACAAGAAGGCGATATATGAGTTGCTCAAACCTTATGATGCAGTTATTCTGTCGGGCCATATGCATACAGCAAATACCCAGAATATCAGCAAAAATCTTACAGAGATCAATGTTACCGGACTAAGTGGGGCATGGTGGTGCGGCCCTGTGTGCATAGATGGTTCTCCTGCAGGTTACAAGATTATTGAGGTAAGGGGCAACAAAATGGAGTGGATATATAAAGGCACAGGTCATCCGGTTGATTATCAGTTCAAATTATATGTAGACCATCCGTCATATCCAAATCAGATTGTGGCCAATGTTTGGGATTATGATGATTTGTGGAGAGTGGAGTATTACGAAGATGGAGTGAAGGTTTGCGACATGGAGAGATTCAAGGCGCAGGATCCCCAGGCTCTGGAACTCTATAATGATTCTGCAAAGTTGAAACGGCAGTGGGTGAGTGCTGTCCCAACCGAAAATATGTTCAAGGCTACTGTTTCCGGTGGGGCAAAAGTGCTTGAAGTGAGAGTTACCGACCGTTTTGGAAGGGTATATACAAAGTCGGTTGAGCGTCCTTGATAATAGGAAAAGATTTTATACATTTGCAATATTATGGGAATTAGAAAGAAAATTTTGCTGGGATTCCTTGTTATCGGAATAGTATTGCTGTTGTCGGGAGTGATTGCAATATATGAGTTTGTGAGGATGAGAAATACCGTACATACTCTTGTTGCCGACAATATAAAGAGTATCAACACATCCAATCTGTTGCTGGAGATAACGGACGAGTATAATTTTGCATTGCTCAAGAGTATGGGCGAGGCGGGTTATGCTGTCATTCCGGATATCAATAAAGATACAAGGTTTACAGATTATCTTGCAAATGCAATGGACAAGTACACAGAAGTCCGTGAACAGAATATGGCGGATTCGGTGGTATATGCCTATACTGCATACATTCATGTAATGAAAGAGGCACCGATGGTCTGGCAAGGAAATTATCAGGACCGCAGGTCGTGGTATTTCGACAGGTTGTATCCGATATATATGAAGCTTAGAGGCTATATCCAGAAACTGATAGCCTTGTCGCAAACGGCACTTACCGAAAATTCATACAATTTGAGTGACAGCTTTTACAGAAGCCTTATGCCTTGTGTTGTGGCTGTGGGGGTAGGTATTGTGCTTGTGCTGCTGTTTGTCTATTTCATCAATTTCTATTTTATAAATCCTATTTTGAGGATTGCCAAAGGCATTTCAAACTATATGCTTTACAAAAAGAGCTATAATGTAGTGCTGGAGAATAGCGATGAACTGCAGGAGCTCAATCAGAATGTTGCCGATTTGGTTGATATAAACAAAAAACTGGAGAAGCAGAGTATTAAAAATCAGAAATAGAACTCTTTGGGATGAATCTGAATATAGTATCGAGATATATAGGCGTTGCACTGCTCTTTAATGCATTTTTTATGTTTCTGGGGGTAGTTGTGTCGATAATATATGATTTTGATACCTCATTCTCACCGCTGTTTCTCAGTGGCTCCATAACATTGCTGGCAGGACTCTTTCCTCTGCTCTTTGTGCCAAAGACCAATAATATCAATATTAAAGAGGGTTTTACAATTGTAATATTTTCGTGGATTCTTTCGTGCCTGTTCGGAATGTTGCCGTATGTGTTGTGGGGAGGCGAATTTTCTCTTGTAAATGCCTGGTATGAGAGTGTATCTGGTTATACAACAACCGGTTCCACAATCCTTACCAATATAGAGGCCCTTCCTAAAGGACTCCTCTTCTGGCGCTCCTCCACCCACTTTATTGGAGGTATGGGAGTTGTGATCTTTATGTTGCTGGTGCTTCCATCTGTGAGTACTTTCCGTATGCGATTGAGCAAGATGGAGATTTCGGCCCTTTCAAAAGAAAACTACAAATTCAAGACAAAGCAGACAATCTCCATAATAGCCAGTGTATATTTGGGGATTGCAACTATAGCTTTCATATCTCTGATGTTGGCCGGAATGGATTGGTTTGATGCCATAAACCATGCCTTCAGCATAGCGTCAACCGGTGGGTTCAGTACAAAAAATGAATCGATACTTGCCTTTGATTCAGTGTGGATAGAGATGGTGATAACTCTCTTTATGTTCTTGGCCAGTGTCCATTTCGGTCTGCTTTACTCTTCGGTGGTAAACCGTTCGCTGAACTTTTTCAAATCTCCTGTAATACGTTTCTATTTGGCTTCGTTGTGCATTACCGGAACAGTGATAGCATTTGATTTGAAGTTGTCGGGGAGTGTGGAGAATATCTTTACAGCATTCCGACAGAGTATATTCCAGGTTGTATCAATTGCCTCCACAACAGGTTTTGCAACGGCAGATACAGCCATCTGGCCAAATTTGTCGATATTGATACTTATGTATTTGTCGATACAGTGCGCCTGCTCCGGTTCAACTACAGGTGGTCTGAAGATAGACAGGCTGCTCATATTCTTCAGTTCATTCAAGGCCCAGCTCAAAAAGACCGTACATCCGAATGCGGTTGTGCCGGTGAGGGTAGGAAACCATGCTATTGAACCTGAACTTGTCTCCACTGTAAATATATTCATAATACTCTATGTAGTTATGATAATGGTTGGAGCAATTGTCTTTTCTGCATTTGGAGTAACCTTTATAGATGCCTTTTCTGCATCAATTTCCCATATGGGCAATGTCGGCCCGGCATTTGGATCGGTGGGCTCTTTAGACAATTACTCCCATTTCCCTGCAATTGCAAAATTCCTCTCAACACTGCAGATGTTGTTGGGACGTCTTGAAATATACACCCTTCTTGTAATTTTTGTTATCTACAAATGGCGATAGAGAGGTTTTTGAAGCAAAAGATGATAGAGCATCTTAAATTTGCTCCTACAGTTTGTCAGGATATGTTGTTTGACAAATTGTCTCTCTTTGTAACTTCTGATTCGGAGCATGACTGGCTCTTTTTGATAAAAGGCTATGCAGGAACAGGCAAGACAACGGCTATCGCCTCATTTATACAGACATTGAGGGAGGTAAAGCAGAATTTTGTATTGCTGGCACCAACAGGCCGTTCGGCAAAGGTATTGGCCAATTATACCAAGATGCCGGCCAAGACCATACACAAACAGATCTATCGGCAAAAATCATTGAAAGATGGTGTGGGACAGTTTTCGCTCGATATGAACAAGCACAGGAATACGGTATTTATTGTAGATGAGGCTTCGCTCATAACAATAGGAGATACTCTTGGGGGTAGTTCACTCTTCGGGTCGGGAGATCTGCTTGATGACCTTATTACCTATGTGAGATCAAACAGGGGCAACAGGCTGATTCTTATGGGCGATCCTGCACAATTGCCGCCAATAGGGATGGAATGCAGTCCGGCACTTGATGCAGATTATCTGCATGAGTATACCGATGATGTGGAGCAGTGTTGGCTCAAGAGTGTTGTGAGGCAGGAAAAAGAGAGCGGAATTCTGCATAATGCCACATTGTTGCGCACAGAGATAGAGCAGGAGAATACAGATATTCCGCAGTTGGAGAGCAAGGGCTTTGAGGATTTCAAACGGATTTCCGGAGGGGAGCTGATAGAGGCGCTTTCTGACCAGATAAGCAGATATGGCGAAGATGATGTTGTTGTATTGTGCCGCTCCAATAAAACGGCCAACAGGTACAACGAGGGTATACGCCAGAGAGTGCTTTACCGGGAGGAGCAGCTTGTGAAGGGCGACAAACTGATGATTGTAAAGAATTGCTATCAGTTTTTGGAGAATATTCCGGAGCTTGATTTTATAGCAAATGGAGATGTGGCGAGGCTCGAGAAAATAGGAAAATATGAGGAGCGTTACGGCTTGAAATTTGCTTCGGCTACGCTCTCGTTCGGCGATTACAACAATGTTGAAATTGATGCAAAAATAGTTCTCGATACGCTCGGCTCCGTTACCCCGGCATTGGATAAGGAGCAGCAGAAAATGCTGTTTGAAGGTGTATATGAAGATTATGGGCATATTACGGCAAAAAAGAAGAGGATGGAAGCGGTGAGGGAGGATGTCTATTTCAATGCCCTGCAGATAAAATATGCCACAGCCATAACAGGCCATAAATCACAGGGCGGCCAATGGAAATGTGTATTCATCCATAATCCTTTTTGGAGGGATGAGATAACTTTAGATGAGAAAAAGTGGCTCTATACTGCAATTACACGTGGTGTGGAGCGGGTATATTTAGTTAATTTCAAGGATAATTTTTTTAATGATAATACAGATAATAGATATGACCGGTAAATTTCTAAAACTATTGGCATTAGGATTTGCAGTTCTCTCTTCTGCAAATGCAATGTGGGCACAAAATGGTTCACAAGGGGGCGAAAAGATTCCTCTTACGCAAGAGCAGATATTGAAAGGTCTGCCCGAGGGCATATTGAAACCCTCTATGCGCGGAGCATGGGCCGATAACGAAAACATCACTTTGAGCCAAAGAGGGCAGACATTGGTTTACAATGTAAAGAAAGGTACTTCAACAGTTGCTCCACAAACCGGAACTGTTGTGGAGAAACAGGATGATGAGAGGGAAAAATTGCTTTCCCATCTGTCGGAAGTAATTGGAAAAGAGAATTTCAGAAAGAGTATTCTGAAAACTTTTTCACCCGACAAATCAAAGGTTGCATATATCCGCAACAATAATCTTTACCTCTTTTCATTTGCCGACAACAGGGAGGTTGCCTTGACAACAGATGCAACAAATGTACTGATGAACGGTTATGCCTCGTGGGTATATTATGAAGAGATATTGGGCAGATCTTCGAATTATCAGGCATACTGGTGGAGTCCCGACAGCAAGACAATTGCCTATTACAGATTCGACGACAGTAATATATCAATGTTCCCTATCTACAACTCTACAGGAAAATATGGATTCATTACCGAAACCCGCTATCCTAAAGCCGGTGATGAGAATCCTAAAGTGGAGGTGATGTTTGTTAATGTTGAGAATCCGGATGCAGTATCGCAGGAAAATCATGTGATGGCCGATTTTAACAGGGAGGATGACCAGTATTTTGGAATACCATTCTGGAATGCCGACGGAAGCCGCTTTATCATTCCATGGATGCCGCGTGAGCAGAATAACCTGATACTCTACACCGTTAATCCGCAAACCGGTAAAAAGGAGAAAATTTACCAGGAGAACCAGCCTACCTGGATAGACTGGATGGAGGATATGCACTTTACCTCAGAGGGATTCTACATGATAAGGGATTTTGATTTGTGGGAGCAGATCTATTTCCAGTCGTTCGATGGAAAAATCCTTAAAAAGATCACTGACGGCAAGAATTGGGGCATAAATATGCTGAAAGTTGATGAAAAGGCAGGATATCTCTATTTTACAGCCCGCAGAGAGATATCAACAAGGAATGATGTATACAAGGTAAGTCTGAAAGATGGCCGTATAACCAGATTGTCTGAGGGTGAATACAACTATACAGCGGTACAGCTTTCAGATGATAACAAATACTTTATGGCAATGCGCTCAAACAGCTCGACTCCAACACAGCTGGTTGTGGCATCTACCGGAAAGAGACCGAATATGAAGGTTATTTGGGATACCAAAGGCGAAAAATTTGATGATTACAAACTTGCATTGCCTGAAATGATGTATATTACAGTAGACGGCTACACACTGCCTGCTCAGGTAATATGGCCTGTAGATCTTGATTCTACAAAAAAATATCCGGTGTTGGTATCGATGTATGGAGGCCCTAATGCCGGCACTGTAATGGATACATGGAAAGGAGTGAGGGAGAATACCCAATGGTGGGCAAACGAGGGTGTTATCCAGATAGCAATAGACCACAGGGCCAGCGGCCATTGCGGCAAGGAGGGCTTGAATTTCCTTCATAGAAATTTGCTCAATATTGAGCTGTCGGATTATATAGAGTGGATTAAGGAGCTGCATAAACTTCCGTTTGTAAATAGGGATAAAGTTGGTATAACCGGCTTTTCGTATGGCGGTTCGATGACTATGCTTGCCTGTACTGTAGGAAATGAGTACTTCAAATATGGTATAGCAGGCGGCGGTGTGTATGACTGGGGATTGTATGATTCTCACTACACAGAGAGATATATGGATCGTCCTCAGGATAATCCTGATGGTTACGCAAATACACGATTGATGGATAAGGTTGCAAAATATAAGGGCGACAAAACCAATTATGTGAAGATAACTCATGGTACAAGTGATGATAATGTGCACATGCAGAATACCATGCAGCTGATTGAGGCTCTGCAGAATGCCGGCAAACAGTTCGATTTGATGATCTATCCGGGAGGATTCCATGGCTACAGAGGCAAGCAGGGCAAGCACTCCAATATGGGCGATTACATATTCTGGTACAGACATCTTCTTGAGAAAGAGGTGCCTGAGACTCTGCTTGAGGGCCCTATCTCTCATCGATAGACGCTTTTTGGTGGCGCATACACTTTAAACATAGTATCCCTGCCGGAGTGCAAAATTCCAGCAGGGATATTTCTTTGTAAATAGGACTTTTGGATAAGCCTGAAAGGGCCCTGAAAAATTTCAGGTATGGCTTGCCTGCGCCACAAACAGTTACTTTAGCGTAACCGCCACCAGTACGGGATTGCTCTCTTCGTTTAATCCGGCAGCAACCTCTTTCATTTTTGGCGAATTGTATTTGTCTGCCAAACTGATAAAATCAAGTGCGCTTATGAATTGGTACATCTTGTTGCCAGATGTTGCCATTACACGAAACGGGGCACCGTTGTCCAAATCATTTTCAAATGCACCATGAAAGTTATAATCAGCCACACATGGCAATATCAGTGTCTTTGATTTGAATTTGTCATAAACAATTGTGCCGAGATAGCTCTTCCCCGAGGGATTGAATTTCATTCTGTCGGGATGTCTCATTATCAACGGGCAAATGAAGAGTCTGTGGTTTTCGAAAATCCTGGTTCCATGCAAATAGGCACACTCCTCAAGATTTGACTTGCCTTTTTTCAATGAATATTTTCCTGCATTTACAGCAAATCTCGGGTACTTGTTGAAATTGAGGTCATAACCGTATAAAGTATCTGCCAGGCGGCTAATATACGAGAGCGTATCATTGTACCTCCAGATGAAGGCATTACTGCTGCTCATTCCACGAGTACCTGTTTGAGTCGGTTCCAACCCATATTGGTCCATAGAGAGAGAATCTGCCATTACAATATTGTCGCCCTTATTCAAAAAGAACAATGTGGGATTATCAGTAAAATAGTGTGAACCTGACAAGATGAACCTGCCCGCAAAATATCCGAATTCAGTAAGTTTGTAGGTCATTGCCGGAATAGAATTGCCTATTGGAAATGAGTCTTTAAATTCCAAAGTGCGGTAATCATATGCCAAAATTTTCTTTCCGGATTGTATGTAAATCACATTTGCCGATAAGTCTGCACTCAAACCGTCGATATGAAGATATTCGCTCTCACTGTTTCCAAAATCTCCAAGATTTCCTATGAAATCTCCTTTTAAATCGAAAATACGACAATAAGTTGGAGGAACAGACTCATACAAGACAAGCAAATTTTCTACAATAGTGCTTTTCTCTTTGCAGGAGAGCAGGCACGAATCGCCTGTCTCCAATGGAATATATTCAATATCCGAACAATACTCGCTCAGTTTTACAGAAGAGAAACTTTTTACCTTGAATTATTATCACACGAGGCAAAGAGACAAACCAATAGAACTGAGATGTATGCAAATACTTTCACCACCAATACTCCTGTTTTTTCGGGTACAGGGATTAGCTGTAAAGGAATCTCTTGATACTCATTTTAGGAGTCTTCTCAAAAGGGGTCTCTGCGATTTCTATTGCCGAGATTTTGCTGTATGCAGGCATTTGGGCATTTACCTCTTTGATGAGGCTCTTGCTGTACTCTGCTGCATTTATTCCGGCCTCTGCAATCTTTTCGGCATCCATATAAACCAATCCCACAAGAGCTGCACCGCGGGAAACCACAATCGATTCCACAATGTATGGCTGGTTGTTGATTACCGCCTCAATCTCCTCAGGATAGATATTCTGGCCATTAGGAGTGAGAATCATATTTTTGCTGCGACCCTTTATGAAAATGTTGCCCTCTTTGTCCAGAAGTCCGAGGTCTCCGGTGTTCATCCAGCCTTCCTCTGTGAAGGCTGCCTTTGTTGCCTCCTCATTTTTGTAGTAGACGCTCATGATATTCACACCTTTGGCCTGAATCTCTCCTACAATATTGTAAGGGTCTTCCGAGTCAATTCTCACCTTTACAAAATCTATAGCCTTTCCACACGATTTAGGAACAAATTTCTGCCATCCCTCGTAGGCCATAAGAGGTGCGGCTTCAGTCATTCCATAACCTACGGTATAAGGAATTCCAATTTTTTTCAGCCATTTTTCGACATCCGGATTAAGGGCTGCTCCACCCATAACTATCTCCCTGATATTGCCTCCAAAGGCACCCATAAGAGTGGTTCTGATCTTTTTGAACAGCAGCTTGTTCACTCCCGGAATGCTTGTGAGGATCTTCATTACCGGTTTGCCGAGCACAGGCTGCAACTTGTTTTTGTAGATCTTTTCCATTACAAGCGGAACGGTGATGAGCAGATATGGTTTAATCTCTGCCAAAGCACCCATGAGAATTGCCGGAGTAGGCATTCTGCCTATGTAGTATATCGATGAACCGCCGCATAGAGGGTAGATAAGTTCAAACATTAGACCATACATGTGGGCCATCGGGAGCATAGATACTATTTTATCATTCGGGCCCGACGGTATTCTGCTTTGTCCAAACTCAACATTTGCACTGATGCACTCATAACGCAGCATAACTCCTTTAGGAGAGCTTGTGGTTCCCGATGTGTAGTTGATTATGGCAAGCTCCAGGTCGTTGCCGTCGGGATAGTTTACACTCTCTTTGCCGAGTCCTTGCGGATATTTTTTGGCAAAACTCTCGTCAATATTGTTGTATGCCTGTTCTATCTCTTTTGTTGCCCCGTAATGGAGATTGAAATCGGTAGTGGATATAACAGCCTTAACAGAAGGCATTTCCGAAATGTTGAGCTTTGGCCACAATTCGTTGTCGGTAAAGAGTATGACACTCTCGGAGTGGTTAATAAGGGCCTTTACACTGTCGGGATGAAAATCTGCAAGAATAGGAACCATTACAGCTTCATAGGTGTTTCCGGCAAGGAATGACATTCCCCAACGTGCTGTATTTTTTGCACAAAGGGCAATTTTATCACCCTTTTGTATATCAATTTGCTCAAAGAACAGATGCAGTTTCTCTATTTGTGCCGCAATCTGGCCGAATGTGAAAGTTTCACCGCCATAATTGCCCAATGCCGGATTGTCCCAATATTTTTTTATAGACTCCTCCAGCCTTTTAAGATAATGTTTCATACTTTATTCAAGCCTGTGCCTGTGTGATTTAGGTTTGTATAATAGGGCACAAATTTATATTTATTTTCTGAGACTTGCAATTATTATAATTTTTTCACCGCTATTGAGCGTTGTGGCAAATATATGTTTCTCTCCACCATCTTTTATACCCGACAGTTTTTTTACAGCATTGGTATCAAGAGGAAAGTTGCGTGCGGTAAGGTCGGCTTTAGGATATTTTGAGGCCACCGCTTTAATTGATTTTTTGCTGAAAGGAATGCTCTCTTCCACAGAATATATTTTGCCTGGAAACTCTTCTAACAGCAGATCGGATGTGTAGAGATGTGTGCTTGCCGCAAGTTTTTCTATACCATATCTTTCGCATGGGAGCTTGAAGGCGCCACTTTTGAGCAGCGATTTGTTGGGCTCGTAAAGGTACTTGCCAATTTTGCCGGCAAAGGTTATGGCAGCCTCTTCCTCCTGTGCAAATGTAAAGGTGAATGTATCCATGATACAATCGTGGAAATTGCTACCCTTTTTACTCCTTATATTTACCGCGGTAATTGGAATATCGGAGATTTTTTTGAACTGCTCTTTTGAGCCTCTGCGTTCAAGCAGAAAGAGCACCTCTTTGCATTCGTTGTCTACCGAAACTATATCTATTCCGGTTGTCTCTGGCAGAAGATTAAGGTTAAGCTTGATATCTGCCATAGGGGAGACCTTTGCAAGTATTGTTGGCGTGTGTCTGAAGAGCTCTTCCTGCAGCTCAATGAGATTTGGCTCATACTCATCAAGCGAGATTACTTTGGCGGATTTGTCGCTCTTGCTCCTTCTGGCCGGATCGATAAAGATAAAATCGAGCCCTTCGGGCAGCAGCTGCGCAATGTTCTCTTTTGTGAGTTCGGCATTGCATACCTCTATGTTGTCTGCTCCGAGCTGTTTGAAATTATACTGCGTTGCTTTGCAAAGTTCACTATTCCTTTCAAAATAGTGGAATTTCCCTTTTCCTTTGCATAGTCCCGACAAATAGTAGGAATCTACACCCATTCCTCCTGTGAGGTCGGCACCATTAATGGTTCTGATTGATGTGGTAGCAGGCTCTGTTAAGAGAGGTTCTCCGGTTTCGGATTGTGATGATAGTGTTTCTGTCGGGGCATTATGGCTTTTGTTCTTGAGAATTGTGGCCATCAGGTGCTTCTTGTATTGGCCGGTTGCCTCAGAGCTGCACTGCTCTGCCGATAGCGGAAACGGGTAAACAAGGGTGTGTTTTGCATACCAATCGGGGAGCTTGGAGGCAAGTTTTTTCCTCGATTCTATGCAGCTGATACACAATTTGACATTGATGTCGGGATACCTTTTTGCAGCCAGAAGCAGCTTTGTGGTATCGGCTTTGGCGTTCTCAATGATGAATTCAATCTCTTTCTGTGTAAGCATACGGCAAATATAGGAATTATCTATGATATAACAACCAGACGACTTCCAAACACGAGACTGATCCCTAATTGCGAAACTGACCTCTAGGCACGGGCCAGATCCCTAATCGTGGACCGACCCCCAAGCACGGGCTGGGCCCCTAATCGCAGACTGCCCCCCAAGCACGGGATGTGTCGTTGTATGCTGTGAAATGTGATTATGTATGCTTAGGGGTGTATGGATTTATACCCCCGAGCATGCTGATACCCTCTACAGCACACAGAAGGCCATTGAGTGTGCTTAGGGGTATGATACGGCAACTGACCGAACAGATTAAATGTATTCTTGCAAGGCTTCAATCTTAAGTTGTACCATTCTGGAAATTTGCTTTATCGTAGATGCATAATTGTATTTCAGCTTTCGTGCAACTGATAATCTGTCATTTATGTCAAGGTCCTCTACATTTTCTTTGCCATAATCTTTTTGGATTATTCTTGTTACAATTTTGCGTAGCTCCAAATCGGCAATAAATACTTTTTGAGTGAGTTCGAGTTCCTGATTAATAATCCCCTCAAGTTTTTTTGATAAATAGAAAGTATATCTTGCAACACTTCTGAAGTATGATTCTGTCCTTGATATATCCATAAAGGAATTTGGACAAATCATACCTTCTTCATCAATTCTCCAATCATCAGGAAGTGCTATTCTTGTACCCAGCAATACTCTTTGTACCCGTTTGGGGATTGATGACAGGGATTTTGTGTTTTCTTTTGTATATCTCTTGAAAATATATTGTGCAGAACCCCATGGATATTCAGTTGGGAGAAGTTTATATCCTGCCACCATTGGGTTTCTATCTATATATGCTATTGTATTCAGTACTCTGTCTTCAGTATTCAAGTGCACAATTTTTATTGGGAGTTGTTTCAAGAAATAGTTAATCTTGTATTTCACATAGACCCATGTGCCGGTAAGCTGCTTGTATAGTGTAATAAATTTTTTACACTGAGACATTGTCCCATATAGTACTAAGTGAATATGATTATCCATCAGCACATACGCTATAACTTTGGCATTGGTCCGCAGATGGCATATCCCTATACGATTAATTCCGGCAATGTAGTCACTTTTATCCTTAAACATCCATGGAAGCGCTCTCCCATCTGTGCAAACATGAAAATATCCTGCAGAATCCAGACCCCTCATATCTCTCTCCTTAAAATGAAATGCTATGCAAATTAAGTAAAATTAAGGTTTGCCGACAAGTGTTTCATTGAGTTTTTTGACCCCCAAGCACGGTATGTGTCGTTGTATGCCGTGAAATGTGATTATGTGTGCTTAGGGGTGTATGGATTTATACCCCCGAGCATGCTGATACCCTCTACAGCACACAGAAGGCCATTGAGTGTGCTTAGGGGTATGATATGGCAACATCCCGAGCAGTCCGAGCAGCCCGAGCGATCAAGCAGATCGAGCAGATCGAACAGATCGAACATCCCGAGCAGATCAAGCAGATTGGCCAGCCCGAGCAAACTGACCAAACTGACCAACCCGGCCAAACTGACCAACCCGGCCAACCCGGACAACCCGGACAACCGACTGGCGGTCTTGACGTGATTGGGCATGAAGTCCCTGAGTTTTTCTCCGTGAGGTTTATTTAATGAGTTTGTTTGACAACTTGTTGAATCGGTAGAGGAAGAGTATGCTTGCAAAGATCAAACCTATCATCAAACCTATCCACACACCTACGGGGCCAATGCCAAATGTATGTCCAAGCAGGTAACCGCATGGAAGGCAGAGGAAATAGTAAGAAAAAGTTGAAAATATCAGAGGAATTTTAACATCCATCAACGCTCTCAGGGAGGCGAGTCCGGAGAGCTGTAAAGCGTCGAATATCTGATATATTGCGCACATTATCAGCAGGGTTGATGCTAATGGAATTACTTGTGTGTCGGTTGTGAACATTAAAGGTATCTGATTTTTGAACACAATATACAGAATACCTGCCACTCCCATAAAAGCAGTTGCCAGATGCATTGCCGCAAAGCCGGCCTTGCGTGTTGCCGGATAATCCTTTTCGCCAAGCTGGTGTGAAACTCTTATGGTGGCAGCCGCGCCTATTCCCTGTGCAATCATAAATGAGAAGGTGCTCATTGTCATTGCAATCTGGTGTGCGGCAAGGGCGGTTTTTCCAAACCATCCTACCATTATTCCGCTCAGGCTGAATGCTGTAACTTCAATAAGTCCCTGAACCGCAATTGGCATAGATGTGCCAAAGAGGGTTCTGAGTTTCTCTTTGTCGATAAAATTCCTTTCAAATAGAGAGGTAAAGCGTTTGTACTCTTTAATCCTGAATATTATTATTGCAAAGCAGATGAGCATTATTATCCTCGAAATGAGGGTTGCCAGAGCAGCTCCGGAAACCCCCATCTGCGGTATGCCGAATTTTCCGAATATGAGAATCCAGTTGAGCAAAATATTTATAACATTTGCGGTAATGGTTATATACATTGCATATTTGGTGATGCCTATCCCTTCCGAAAAATTTCTGATGGTAAAGAAGAGGATAAACGGCAGCACCGAGAATAGCATCATCTTGTAGTAGGATTTGGCATATACGAGAATATCTGCATCTTGTCCCATAAACTCCATGAAAGGAATTACAGCCCCCATTATAACCATAACGCCGATGCTCAGCAGAATATTGAGAACTAAAGCATTCTGAAAATATTTTGTAACATCTTTGTAGTTGCCGCTGCCAAAGCATTGTCCGGCATGTGGGGTGAGGCCCTGTGTGAAGCAGATGCAGAACGCCATGCCTATTACAAATATGGAGTTGGCAAATGAAACGCCTGCAAATGGTGCTGTGCCGAGATGGCCCACCATAATATTGTCGGCCATCTGCACAACCATCTGTCCGGCCTGGGTAATCATTACGGGAACGGCAAGATTTATATTGCGTTTGTAGAATGGTATGTATTTTTTGAAGTTGGACATTATGCGGATATTCAGTTTTAATCCCTATTAAATCCTTCTAATCTCTTCTAAATTCTTCTAAATTCTTCTAAATTCTTCTAATTTAAATTCTACTATTCCCTGACAACCAGTTTGGCATACTCTTCATCAATACCAGTTTCTGCCTCTTCGAGCACTGCTTTTCCTTCTGCTGTTACAAATACTGATATCGGTTTGCTGGCAGCGTTTTTGCCAAGGTCAAGGAACATGTTTTCATAATTGGTCTCTTCGTTGAATGTGAAGCTTGTCAGATCAAGTTGTGTCAAATTGGTGCAGCCTGCGAACATTTCACCCATATCCTCCACATTCTCAGTATTGAAATTGCTTACATCAATTGATGTCAGGCTCGAACAGTTATTGAACATCAGGCGCATATCAAATACCTTTTCTGTATTGAATTTGCTTACATCAATGGAAGTAAGGCTCATGCAGTAATCGAACATGCCGCACATATCCATTACATTTGCAGTATTGAAATGGCTTACATCCAAGGTCTCGAGGTTTTCACAGAAGGCGAACATGCTGCACATATCCTCCACATTGTCTGTAATGAATTTTTCTTTGTCAAAAGTTATGCTTTTAAGATTGGTGCACTCCTGGAACATCTGATACATCTTGGTCACATTTCTTGTGTCGATAGGGCTCAAATCAAGTTTTGTGGCGGAGCCGAGTGCAGCAAACATACCCTCCATTGTTGTAGCCGGGGTTGTGTCGAAATTATCTCCAAAAATCACTTCAGAAACATTGTATCCGTTTTCTGCACCAAATGCAAACAGAGATGAACAATCCTCGTTTACAATATATTTGTCGGCAGATGTATGAACCTCAAAGGTCTGGCCATTATCTATAAAATATGCAACCGAGCCATTTCCGTTTTCGGATTCAATGGCGTATTCTGAGGTTTGCAGGCTGTTGGTTACAAATTCGATTTTGCTTGTCTGCTCAGACAGGACATCCATAATGTACTCATGAAACCACGTCCCCTCCATTATTTCAAATTCGGTTATTTTATGCTCGAGGTCTCTCAAATAGATTTTACCTGCTGCAACGGTTGTGTACTGACGGTTTAAAGTGAGTGTATAAACCTCTCCAGACTCAGTTTTCAAGGTGGCTTTAATCTCGCTTTCGCCCAAATCTGCAAGAGGAGGTACCATCATGTAGATAGTGCCATTTTCAGATGCAGTGCCATGATGGTTTGTGAGAGATACGCTGATTGAGTTCTGCATGCTCTGCTCATCGGCCTTGAATGCAACATTTTCGGCTGTAAGGTCATAAGTTCCTGATGTAGGGAAGATTTCACTGTCGGCCACAAGTGAGAATTCTGTATAATTTGCAGTTACAGGGTACTTTATGGTAAAGCTCATTATTGCACCTATGTGGTCGAAGAGAAAGTAGGCATTGCCATCAACAGCCTCTACCCAATTGGAGTATGTGTAATCAAATGCTCCTATGTTGCAATTATTGCCATCCTGACTCTGTCCATTATAGGTTACGCCAATTTTTGTCTTCATCTGTGCCGAGTCGAAATTGGCTTTGTCGAACGGATAATAGGCATTGTATTTATAACCGTCTTTCAGAGCCCAGTAGCCGCCATCTACTACTGCGCTGCTCTTTCCAACCTGATCTGCAGGAATTATAAACGGCTCCTGATAACCTTCAAGCGGGAAGATACCGATAACATCATCAGATGTCCAGGTAATTGTATAATCGGTTGTGTTGAAGTTGGTTTTTGTATCATTTTCGGGTAAAAAACGCTTGAAGGAGAGTGTTATGTTGCTCGCTCCATCAGATACCTCTTCCAATGCTTTGTTGCACGATCCTAAAAATATGGACATAATTGCCATTATGCCCATACAAAATAAATTTCTCATTTTCATGTTTCGGATAGTGAATAAAATTAGTCTCCAGGTTCAAAAGGTTTGAATTCGGCAGAAGCGGCAGCAATTCCTCCTTCAATATCAAGCTCTATAACATTTGCTTGAGGAACCTCATAATGGTTGGATAGATTAAGTGTTTTCATTGTAAAATAGATGTATGTAGATTAATGTCAATTTAAGGTCTGCAAAGATAAATGTTATTTGCAAAAAAATACTATCTTTACCATATAATTCACACCATAACATCATTACTCCAATGAAAAAAAAGTTTGTAGGGGCAATTATAATTATTGCATGTTTTGCTGCAATTTTTTCTTGTAGCAATACCGGTTCGGAAGATGTTGTTTATACACTCGCATCTCCTGAAAATTACAAGTTTATAAATGAAACTATTGCTGTTTCTTATGAGATTATACAGCCAAATGCTTCGTGTGAAGACTCTTATCTTTCTGATATATCAAAAGCAATTGAATATAAAGGTCATTTGTATATAATGGCAGCTGAGAACACATCAATTGTAAAGACAAGCACCATTTTTATTTTTACTGATAAAGGGGAATTTGTAAAACGCTTTTCTACAGGCAGAGGCCCCGGTGAGTTTATATCTGCCGGCGGTTTTACCATAGATAGAGAAAACGATGTTTTAGAAGTGTTTTCAATGCTTTCAATTTACAGGTATACATTGGCTGGTGATTTTATTGAGAAAATAGATTTGCCTAAAAAGACATATTTAGGTTTCGAAAATATCAATGGCAATTATTTTTTACATACGCCGAGAATTACCAAAAACAACAATCACTATTATCATTTGTATAATCCTGCAGACAATAGTATTGAATCTTATTTTCAGGGGGTGGAACTGCCACTTGGTCAAAGTTGTGCAATTTATTATGGAGAGGATGGCACATTGCTCTTCAATAATCCGTATAGTGGAACATTTTATACATTGAACGACAGCTTGAAAACAGAGAGAGTATTCAGATTTGAACCCTTTGTTCCGGATGAGATGCTAATGACCCCTTATTCCAATAATCCATCAGACAAAAATCAGTTTGATGAGCTTTTTAAGGGGTATTACAGCTCAATAAAGTTATTATCCGGGATAGGGGATAATCTTCTCTCCTTAAGCTCTTCTTATGAACAAAAAGGCAAAAATATCCTCTTTGACAAAAGGAGCGGAGATACTTATTATGGAATTTTTGAGGATGCCTGGTATATGAGGCTTCTTTGTGCAGATTCACAGTGGCATTATTATACAATATCACCATCATATCTTGAAAAGTTCGTACAGTTTGAATTCCATTCTGATATTGCACGGAAGTTGGTAGAAGAACTCGGAGATATTTTAAATCAAGATCCCGATGGCGAGGGAAATCCTATTATCATAAAGGTAAGATATGAGTAAGTTGGAATTCAATCGGTTTCTAATTATTGGTTTTATTGCCTTTTTATTCTCTGTTGCAGTGCCGAATGGTTTATGGGCCCAAAATATTGAAACCATAAATATTGCTGCTGCTTTGGAGAGGAAGGAGGTTGTGAATATGACCGATTATTTCTCTTCAATAGAGTATGTTCCGTTGGGTGAGGGGCAGTTGTGGATACCGGAGGCCACGCATTGCAATATTTTTTATGCCGACAAAGAGAATTATTATCTCACATTCGGCTCACGCAAAAATATGGGCTGTTTCAAGTTTACAAGGGAGGGCAAATATCTGACTTCATTTGTTGAAAAGGGTACATGGACCCACAAGTTTATGAATGTTGATGATATTACAGCGTGCAAAGAGAATGGCAATATCGCTTTGTGTGATGATAATAAGATAGTAATATTTACCTCCGACGGGAAATGGGTTACCACACTTTTTGTGTATCATCTGCTTGGAGAGGCAGGCAGTGTGAAGGATATCCATTTTACAGGAGCAGACAAAGTGCGTTTTTTATGGTATCAGAAGAGTGCAGGCAGAGTCTCGGCCGTCTCTATGGATTTGAAGGGAAATGTGCTGCACAGGAGGGTATTGGGGGCAGGCAATGAGAAGAAATTTCCTTATTCCCAAATATCTGAATTCGCAGGGGAATTGAAACATTTCTCGCAGCAGTGTGATACTGTGTATGTTGTTGATGGCAAATTTAATGTGTCGGGTGCAAAATATATTCTGGATTTTGGGGAGTACAAAAAGGGAAAAATATTGTCGGGCCACAATTATAAAGATGTGCATCTTCTGGTTTACAGGGATATTATGGAGACCGACAATTTTATTGTTCTTGAAGTTCTATTTCCGGTCTACTCAAATGAAGGTATTGAGCGGCACCGTATAATTGAGAAGATACTCTACGACAAAAGAACAAAAAAAACCTCTTTACTCAGGTATTATGATGCGCTTGATCTCAGGACTGAGGGCTTCAATAATAATCTCGACGGAGGAGCTCCGTTCCTCCCTTCCTATATGATTGGCAATTGTATGTGCCAGTTCATTGATGCTGCAAAATTCATTGACCTTGCCGGCAAATGCCGCTCTGCAAAGATGAAGGAGGTTGCTGCCAGATTGAAATCGGCTTCAAATCCTGTAATGGTTGTTGCAAAACTGGCTGCCGGTAAATAAAATTGAATCATATTCTTCTCTTTCAAGTGTTTTTATTATCTTTGTGATTGGCTTTTTTTGAGGCCTGTTTTTATGATTTAAATTAACAGACTATATACTATGGAGACAAATTACATTGAAGTTGCAAAGCAATGGCTTAGCGAAGATTATGATAAGGCTACACGCGATGAGGTTAAAAGATTGATGGAGAACGATCCCAAAGAGCTGGAGGAGAGTTTTTACAAAAATCTTGAGTTTGGTACAGGCGGCTTGAGAGGAATTATGGGTGTTGGAACTAACCGTATGAACAAATATACAGTTGGAATGGCTACCCAGGGTGTTGCAAACTATTTGAAAGAGAACTTCAAGGATCTTCCCCAGATTTCTGTAGCGGTTTCTTTCGACAGCAGAAACAACAGCGCCGAATTTGCAAAAATTACCGCCAATGTATTTGCAGCCAATGGAATTAAGGTCTACTTGTTTGACTCGTTGCGTCCTGTTCCTGAGTTGAGCTACTCTATCCGCCATCTGAAATGCCAGAGCGGTGTAATGATAACAGCTTCGCACAATCCAAAAGAGTATAACGGTTACAAAGCATATTGGGAGGATGGCGCACAGGTAACTGCTCCCCATGATACAAATATTATCAACGAGGTTCTTAAAATCACTTCGCCTGCAATGGTTAAATTCGACGGAGGGGAGGAGAATATCCAGATGGTAGGTGCAGATGTGGATGAGGCATATTTGAGCGATGTTTCAACTCTGCTTGTTTCACCTGAATCTGTAAAGAATCATGCAGATATGAAGATGGTTTATACGCCGCTTCATGGTACAGGAATCACTCTGGTGCCTAAGATTCTTGCACGTATGGGCTTTACAAATCTTTCGTTGGTTGAGGCACAGGTGGAGAGCAACGGTAACTTCCCAACAGTAAAATCACCTAATCCGGAGGAGAATTCTGCTTTGGAGATGGCTGTTGCATTGGCAGAGGAGAAGGGTGCCGACCTTGTTATGGCAACAGACCCTGATGCAGACCGCGTTGGTATTGCAATCCGAGACAATGAGGGCAAAATAACTCTTCTAAATGGTAACCAGACAGCTTCTATACTCACTTACTATCTGCTCAGACGCTGGAAAGAGCTCGGCAAACTTAATGAGAATACTTACATTGTAAAAACTATTGTAACAACCGAGCTTATGGCTGCTATGGCCAAGGCATTCGGCGTAAAATGTTACAATGTGCTTACAGGTTTCAAATACATTGCATCTGTAATCAGAGAGAATGAGGGTAAGGCAACATTCATTGGCGGTGGCGAGGAGAGCTACGGTTACAACGCCGGCGAGTTTGTAAGAGACAAAGATGCTGTTATCACTTGCGCCCTTATTGCAGAGTGTGCTGCATGGTGTGCCGATCAGGGTAAAACTTTGTATCAGTTGTTGCAGGACATCTATGCTGAGTTCGGTTTGTACAAAGAGTCTTTGATTTCACTTACAAAGAAAGGCAAGGCAGGTCTGGAGGAGATTCAGGCCATGATGAAGAGCTATCGTGAGAATCCTCCTGCAGCCATAGCAGGCTCTCCTGTTGTTAAGGTTGTCGATTACAACAAACCTGAGGAGACAGGTCTTCCCAAATCAAATGTTCTGCAATTCTACACTGAGGATGGTTCTGTTGTATCTGTAAGGCCGTCGGGAACTGAGCCAAAAATCAAATTCTATTTTGGAGTTCACGGAGCTGATGCGAATGAGAAAGTTGAACTTTTGAAAGCTGAGTTTAATAAATAGTATCATAAAAACTATTTGATGAAATATTTGAAAAAATCTGCAAAATGGATAGGGATGGCAATTGTATTGTCATCTCTATTCTTGTTAATAAGGTCGGAGCTGATTCCGGCGAATGCGGCCCAGGATAATGTATCAAAGGCATTCCTTCCAAAGGATATTGTTGAGCAGCGTGTCGATTCTGTGATGAAGACCCTCTCGCTCAGGGAGAAGATAGCCCAGCTGATAATCATAGAGTTCTGTTCAGAAGACAAACCTGAGGTTATGGAGTTGCAGAACTATCTGGTCTCAAAAGAGAATGTGGGCGGACTCATTCTTATGTTTGATGTTATGGAGCCGGGGTTGAAACGTACCAACGAACTTCACAAACTTGCAAAGACCCCGCTTCTGATGACCATTGATGCAGAGTGGGGAATGTCTATGAGATACAGGGAGATTCCTGTATTTCCAAGGCAGATGCAGCTTGGGGCCCTTGCACATGATTCACTTGTCTACAAGGCCGGATATATGATAGGCAAGGAGTGCCGCGAGTATAATTATCATGTGAATTACGCTTCTGATATTGATGTAAACATTAATGGTGATAATCCGGTAATCAATACCAGGTCTTTTGGCGAGGACAAGCACAAAGTTGCACAGTATGGAGCCGCATTTATGAGGGGTATGAATGATGCCGGTGTATTTGGCTCTGCAAAACACTTTCCTGGTCATGGCGACACCAATGTGGATTCACACAAAGCATTGCCGACTCTTGATTTCTCGTATGAGCGGCTGGATACCCTTGAGATGTATCCTTTCAGGCATCTTATTGCAGAGAATGCGGATATGGTGATGGTTGCCCATTTGAATGTTCCTGCTTTGGACTCGACAGGTACTCCTGCATCGATTTCAAAGCCCATTGTAACCGATCTGTTAAAAAACAGACTCGGCTATAAAGGGATTGTCATTACAGATGCTTTGAATATGAAAGGTGTATGTGACCATCTTGAGAAGAAGATGATTGCACTGGAGGCCTACAAGGCAGGTGTAGATATTCTTCTTATGCCGGAAGAGGTTATAGACTCCATTACAGAGATTGAGAAGGCGATCGCAAGGGGAGAAATTACCCATTCGTCTCTCGATGAGAGAGTGAGGAAGGTGCTTACATTAAAAGCAAAGGCCGGCCTGTTTGAGAAAGAGTACAATCCGTGTGTCGAGTATGATTTAATTAAAGATACCATAGCTAAAGTTGAAAACAAGGCTTTTATCTCCTATCTTGCCAAAGAGAGTGTAACATTGGTTACAAACCAAAAACTTGCAGATGGTACCGATGCTTTGCCAATCAGAGGCTTGGGTACAAAGAAGATTGCCTACTTGGGCTACGATGCGGAGAATTTCGGCAAAGAGTGTGCGCAGCTCATCAGACGCTATGCAGATATTGATACCCTTATTTTAAGGGGCCCTGTGAAGGAACGCGACTTGATGAAGGCAATCAGGAAGCTGAAAGGTTATGATCTTGTAATTTTAGGCTTCAATAATACTGATTCAAGGCCGCAATTCAATTTTGGTGTAAATCCAAAACATATGGAGATAATGACAGAGTGGGCCAAGGAGCAGGATATCATCTTTATGTTCATGGGTAACCCGTATGTATTGGACAGAATAGAGGATTATAACAACTTCAAAGCATTCATTGTTGGTTATGGAAATACCATATTCAACAACCAGGCGGCTGTGCAGATTCTCTTTGGTGGCATCCCCTCTAAAGGTGTGCTCCCTGTATCTTCGGGAGAGTTTGCTGCAGGAGAATCTGTAAAAATCAACAAGACAGTAAGGCCTGAATTTATCCTCTATTCAAAAGACTCAACATATAGAATGGAGCGTAAAGCCATTATCGGAAACCATATTTTAACCCCTACAGGAGATACTCTCTGGTATAATACCCCGATAGAGATAAATACTGCAGTTTTTGATGAGATTTTTGAGACTGAACTGTTTGATGCAGATAATTATGATGCACTGCAGGGCGTATTGCAGGCGTTGGGTATGGGCGACTCCAAACTCATAAAAGATGGCACTGCACTGCACATGACATCGACTCTTGATGATATGAGCAAGTTCTTCACCATGATCATGAGAAATGGCGAGTATGGTGGGGAGACAATACTTGCAGAGCAACTTCGAGACCGTCTGATTCTTGAAATCTACACAATCATCAAGCGCGAGGGAGGATTCCCAGTCGGTAGAAACGGTCTGAAAGTATCAGTTGATGCAGATACTACAGATCTTGTTTATTATTTTTAACCAGCAGGATAGCGGTGTTGAGGAGAATGTAGAACACAAGCACTGTACATATCCATACAGATAATGAGAAGCTGCCCATCAGGGTGGCTTCTATTATTGCAAATACGGCTGCACAGATCAGAAAGCTGAATTTCAATTTGTTCTCTGCCCATCTGAATGACTTGAACTTGAAGGAGAACATTGGTATTTCGCTTACAAGAAGCAGTGCCAGCACAACCGATATCGCAGCCAATATATAGCTGTGCTGCTCAAATATTGCATTGAGCTGCGGATATGTTTCGAGTGAGTACACGAGCGAGCCTATAATCAGGGCGCAGGAAGGTGTTGCAAGACCTATGAAATTCTCGGTTTGTCTGGTGTCGATATTGAATTTGGCCAATCTTAGTGCCGAGAATACTGCAATGAGCAGAGGGCAAACCAGAAGCATCAGAAAACCGGAAGCTTTACCTGCAGGCAATGAAAAAATTGTCATAAAATCCATATTCCACAAACATAGCATCTTGTTGAACGCAATACATGCAGGGGCAACCCCAAAACTCACCATGTCTGCAAGAGAGTCCAGCTCTTTGCCCATCGGCGAGTAGGCTTTTAGCAGGCGAGCCGCAAAACCGTCGCAAAAATCAAAGATGGCCGCTGCAATCATGCAGAAGAGGGCCGGTTTGAATTCTCCATAAAATGAGAGGATTACGGCAATTGTGCCACTGAAGAGATTTAGCGAGGTTATTGTGTTGGGAATATGTTTTATTATGCTCATTTTATATCCGGTTTTATAATTACACTTTTTATTTTAAACAGATAATTTTTCGGACAAATTTAATAAAAGATGATATTTTTTTGTAATTTATTTTTTAACTTCAACCCCGTAAATGAATTAACTTAAATTATAATCACTATGAAACAGATTTTTTTAAAACCAATTTTCTTGTTGGGATTACTGTTGATGGCTGTGCAGATGTATGCACAGGGTGATGTAACTGTAACTGGAGTTGTTACGTCGTCCGAAGATGGTAGTCCGGTTCCTTATGCAAGTGTAGTGGCAACAGGTACTGCAATCATGACCATGACATTAGATGATGGTTCTTTTGTATTGAAAGTCCCTGCTGATGTTCCAACAATTACTGTAAGTTCATTTGGTTATAAAACACAGGAAGTCCCTGTGTCTACAACAAAAATGACAATCAAACTTGAGACTGAGAGCGAAAATCTTGATGCTGTTATGATTGTTGCTTATGGTACTGCAAAAAAAGGTACATACACAGGTTCTGCTGCAGTTGTAGATTCAGAGGTGCTTACTGCAAGACCGCTTTCTGAGGTTTCTCAGGCACTTACCGGAACAACTGCCGGTGTTCAGGTGGGTACATCAAATGGTCAGCCGGGCTCTTCTCCAAGTTTGAGAATCCGCGGTCTGGGCTCATTCAATGCGAGCAACGATCCTCTTATTGTGTTGGACGGTATGCCTTATGACAACTCTTTGTCGAGCATAAATCCTGAGGATATTGAGAGTATGACTGTATTGAAGGATGCTTCTTCTGCTGCCCTTTATGGAGCACGTGCAGCAAATGGTGTGATTCTGATTACAACCAAAAAAGGTAAAGAGGGTAAGGTTATTGTGAATGCCAAATATAATTTGGGTCTTACAACCCGTCAGACTCAGGATTATGAGACAATGGGCACTGCAGATTATATGGAGGGCTATTGGGATGCCAATAAGAACAACCTCATTTATCAGGGATTTACAGAGGCGGAGGCCAGTGCCAGAGCTGCAGCCCAGCTGATGTCCGGAATGTCGTATAATGCCTGGGGTATGAGTGCCGACGAATTATTTGATTCAAACGGAAATTTCAACAGAAATGCACAGATCCTTTGGGCAGATGACCTTAATTGGAAAGATGCAATTGAGCAGGTTGGTATAAGACACGATGCTTCGTTGAGTATAAGCGGTGCAAACAAGACAACCGATTACTATACATCTATAGGTTACACAAAAGATAACGGTTATGTTGTAGGTTCAGAATTCCACCGTTATTCGGCAAAGGCAAATGTAAACTCACAGATTACAAAATGGTTGAAAGTTGGTACAAACCTTTCGGCTGCAATGAGTGAATCAAATGGTAACCAGAACGAGAGCAGCGGTAACAACTCCAATCCGTTCCGCTTCTTGAGATATGTGAGCAACATCGTTCCTATTCACCTTCACCATCCTGAAACAGGTGAATATCTTCTTGATTCCGACGGTAACAAAATGTATGACTTCGGTTTGGGTTATACATCGGATGATGGAAGCGTAACTGTTCCTGTACGTGATTATGTTTCGGGTAATAACCCTGCAATTGAGTTGAGAGACAGATACGACGGATATCGCAGAACAACCCTCAATGCAAAAGCTTATGCAGAGGTTACTTTCTTGAAAGATTTCAAATTCTCCGTTAATGTGGGCGTTGGTGCAAACAGATATAAAGGATGGAGCGGTGCTTATGTATATCCTGAAAAGGGCACTGCAGGTTCATCAACAAAATCTGCATCAAACACTACAACATGGACTATCAACCAGATTCTTTCATACAGCAAGAATATTGGCAAACACCATGTTGATGTAATGGTAGGTCATGAGAGCTATGATTATGAGTATGATTATCTGAGCGTGTCAATGAAGACCCAGATCATGCCTGGTGATAATTTTGAGTTCGGAAACTACACCGAGATTAGCGGTACTCCAAGTGCATATACCAACTCTTATAATGTTGAGGGTTATCTGTCGAGATTGAATTATGATTACAACGGTAAATATTTTGCATCCGCTTCATACAGAAGAGACGGTTCTTCGAGATTTTCTCCTGAATCACGTTGGGGTAACTTCTGGTCTGTAGGTGCAGGCTGGAGAATTGACCTTGAGAACTTCATGAAAAATGTAACATGGGTGAATATGTTGAAACTCAGAGCATCTTACGGTGTTATCGGTAATGATGATACAGATGGTTACTATCCGTGGAGAGCAGTTTATGCCCTCGACAGAAATGGTGTTGAGCCTGGTTATCTGCAGTCGTCATTGGGTAATAGAGATCTTACTTGGGAAACATCAAAGAATCTGGATGTGGCTTTGGAGTTCACTTTGTTGAATTCGAGATTGAACGGTACAGTTGAGTTCTTCAACAGAGAGTCGAGCGATTTGTTGTTTGATATCTCACTTCCACCTTCAATTGGTGTTGATTCACAATTGAAGAATGCCGGTACAATGAGAAACCGTGGTGTTGAGATCTCATTGGACGGTACAATTATCAATAAGAATGATTGGCGATGGGATTTGAATGTCAATGCAACATTCTTGAAAAACAAAGTTGTATATCTGCCTATGGAGCCATACAAGAGCAGTATGTACTTTATTATGCCTGGCCACTCAAGATATGAGTTCTGGTTGAGACAATGGGCCGGTGTAAATCCTGAAACAGGTTATAACCTTTATGTTGCAGATGTTGATAATCCTGATTATGAGTGGGAAGAGAATGAACTTATCTATAAAGGTGATGTGGCTTATACAGAGGATGTTGAGCATGCAAAATATGATTGGAGCGGCGATGCTATGCCTGTGGTAACCGGTGGTTTCGGTACAAATCTCTCTTGGAAAAACTGGAGTTTGAATGTAATGTTCTACTATCAGTTGGGTGGAAAATATTACGATTCAACTTATGCATCTTTGATGGCAACAGGTTCAGGCTCTTTGTCATTCAGTAAATTGCACGTTGATTTGCTCGACAGATGGAAACAGCCGGGCGATGTGACAAATGTGGCCAAACTTACCAATGGTACAGATGAGACCAATATCAATGCAAGTTCATCTACCCGCTGGTTGGGATCTTCAAATATGTTGGAGGTAACAAGTATCAATCTCGGATATAATGTTCCTGCAAAAATTTTACGTCAGTTGAATGTTTCAAGTGCAAAAATATACTTCTCGGCAAGCAATCCTTTCATGTGGGCAGAGAGAGTGGGTATGTATCCTCGTAGAAACTTTATGTCGGGATATGATGGAAATGCTGACATTTATCTTCCTTCGAGAACATTTGCATTTGGCTTGAACCTTACATTCTAATGTGCAATTTTAAATTTTAAAGAGATTATGAAACTGAAAAATATATTGATAGCACTTCTGGCAGCGAGTATTTTTACTGTATCCTGCAGCAGCGACTTTCTGGAGACAAAGTCTACAAGTGCGGTTGACCAGACAGAAATGTTTGTGAATACAACTAATGCAATGATGGCATTGCAAGGTCTTCATAAATTGATGTACAAGCAAAGATCTACAGCACCCCAAATGGGTTATGGAGTATTTATGCTTTGGATGGACTTTATGGCTGAGGATTTGGTTTATACCAGATCAAATGCCCAATGGGGCGGTGCTACAAAACTGACTCTGCACCATACCCCAACCTCTTCATATCTTAGCCATATCTACGGATTCTTCTATGATATGATTGTGAATGCCAATATGTTGTTGGAGAATATCGACAATGCAGAGGGCCTTCAGGAGGAGAGAGACTATATTAAAGGACAGGCATTGGCTTATCGTGCCTATATGCACTTCTGCGCTGTGCAGTTGTGGGGCAAACGTTATGCTGCCGGTGAGGATAATACTCAGGATGGTATCATATTGAAGCTCAGTACAAGCCTTGAGCCCGAAGCAAGATCTTCTGTTGAGGCGGTTTATGCGGCAATCAACAAGGATTTGGATGATGCTATAGCTCTTTTGGAAGGCATAAGCATTGAGCGCGATGCCAAATATCATATTGATGTGCATGTTGCACGTGGTATGAAGGCGAGAGTCCTTTTGACTCAGGGCCGTTGGAGTGAGGCTGCAGCTATGGCAGAGAAGGTGATCTCCGAGTCTGGCGCAAAATTGCAGGCAAATACTTACGACCGCGTAGTGGGCAGATGCTGTACAGCTTCAAATACTGAGTGGATTTGGGCAAAAATAGGCCAGCCTTCGGTTGAAACAGGTACTTTGTGCCAGTTCTTCAGCTATGTGTCGAACTCAAATGTTTCATACAATAAAAATACTCCGAGAGCCATCTACAATCTTTTGTATGACAAAATCAGTGATACCGATGTTAGAAAATCACTTTGGCTGCCGGATGCACCAAGCATGAATACTAAAGATATCGTTTATCCGCCAAGTGGCCGTATCTACAAATGGATGAGCCAGAAGTATATTCTTGACGGACTCGACAATACTTCATCTTCATATGCAGGAAATGTCTATACAGCAGACCTTCCTTTTATGAGATTGCCTGAAATGATGCTTATCGCGGCTGAGTGTTATGCAAGAATGGGTAAAGATGACAAGGCGGCAGATGCACTATATCCTTTGGCAAGTATCAGAGACCCTCAATATACCAAATCAACCAAGACCGGAGAGGATCTTATTGAGGAGATTATGATCCAGCGTCGTGTTGAACTTTGGTGCGAAGGATTCCGTTTCTTGGATTTGAAACGTCTGAATTTGCCTTTGGACAGAGGCCCTGCTCCAAGAGAGGGGTACAACCAGGGTGGTGCTGCAAACGGTTGGGGTACCAAGAAGACCCCTACAAATCTCGATCCGTTGGCTTCGAACTTCAATATGTATGAAGACCAGCCTATTGGTGAGGATGCAAGATATAGGGCAGCAGGTACTAACCACTGGCAGTTTGTATTCCCTAAGAATGAGGTGGACAGAAACCCGTTGCTGGTTCAGAATCCATACTAGATTATTATAAGGTTAAGGGATAGGGAGGAGTTCTGGAAATTCCTCCCTTTTTTCTTGATACTTTCTTAGGGTCTGAAATCTGTAGAGTGTATATTTATATATGTAAATTGCTTTGATATGAAAAGAACAATATTGTTGTTTATACTGCTTGCAGGAGTCTTGAACTCTTTTGCACAACCTCGTTATAATGAGTATAAATATGATCTGAACTACTTTATTCCCGAGTATTTCGAAAATTGTGATGGCAACGATATTCCGATAGAGAAGAGCTTTGATGCCGCTGTGCCCACACCAAAAGATATTCTCGGCTATCAGATTGGTGAGAAGTTTGTGGAGTGGGGTGAGGTTTTGAGTTATATGTATGCTCTGGATGCAAGTTCAAAGAGGGTATCTGTAAAGAGATATGGCACAACTTATCAGCACCGTCCGTTTATACAGGTTATAATAACTTCTGAGGCAAACCAGGCAAAACTGGAGCAGCTCAAGGAGGAGCATCTGAAACTTACAGATGTTTCGCAATCGGGGGATCTGAATATTGCGGATATGCCGGTTGTTGTATGCCAGACAAACTCGATACATGGAAATGAGACTTCGGGTGTGAATTCATCTCTGGTTGCGGCCTATTTTTATGCAGCCTCTTTGGATAAGACCGTAAAAGAGCTGCTCGACAAGACTATTCTTGTAATTATTCCTGGTATGAACCCCGACGGAATCAACCGTTGTGCAACATGGATCAATACAACTCATGGCAATACATCTGTTGCCGATTTGAGGCACAGGGAGTTCTCTGAGGCATGGCCAAGCAGCAGAACAAACCATTACTGGGCAGATTGCAACAGGGATTGGCTCATGTGTCAGCATCCTGAGGGTCAGAATGCTGTGAAAATGTATCTGGAGTGGATGCCGAATGTGTTGAGCGACCATCACGAAATGGGTGGAGACATTAAGGGATTCTATTTCAGTCCGGGACATCCGTTGCGTACTCATCCCTATATTCCGCAGCAGAACCAGGATCTGACATACGAAATAACAAAACATACAGCCGGCGCTTTGGATAGGATTGGTTCGTTGTACTTCTCAAAAGAGGGATATGATGATTTCTATCTGGGCAAAGGTGCCGCATACGGCGATGTGCAGGGTACTGTCGGCCTTTTGTATGAGCAGGTTGCTCCACGAGGCCATTTGAGACCGATTCCTTTTGGAACGCTGTCGTTCCCATATTCAATAAGGAATCAGGCTTATGCTGCAATAACAACCGTTTATGCCTCTTATAAAATTAAAGACAAACTGCTCGATTACCAGCGCAATTTTTATAAGAATACACAAAAGGAGGCTGCCAAGGATCCGATAAAGGGTTATATCTTCAATTCAAGGGGCCGTAAAGCCATAGAGTATTATTTTCTTGAAAATATGGCGCACCATAAGATTGATGTGTACAAATTGAAACAGAATACAACTCAGGGTGGTAAAGAGTTCAAGAAAGAGGATTCGTATGTGATTCCGTTAAACCAGAAATTCTACTCAAAGATTAAAGGAATCTGGGAGAACATGACCGAATTTTCCGACAGCCTTTTCTATGATATTTCAACCTGGACATTCCCTCACGCATTCAATCTGGAGTATGCACGAATCTCCTCTACAGCGGGTTTGATAGGGGATAAAGTTGAAAATATTGAGTTTGGAAAGGGTGAAGTGGTTGGAGGAAAGGCAGAGTATGCTTATGTGTTTGAAAATACAGAGCTCTTCTCGCACAGACTTCTTTATGATTTGATGGATAAGGGTGTTTTTGTGAGAATTGCAAAGGAACCGTTCCATTACACACAGGATGGCGAAGTTAAGGAGTTCGGTTATGGAACAGCTATCGTACAGTTGCAGAACCAGCCTGTAGATGCAGATAAGATGTATGAACTGGTAAATGAGTCGGCACAGAAACATGGTGTAACTGTATATTCATTCAATACCGGTCTGATGGATGATTTTGATTTTGGAACCTCAGCCAACAAAGCACTCAGAATGCCAAAGGTGGCGCTGATTACCGGCAGCGGTATGGGTGTTCCGGAAAGTGGCGAGATCTGGTTTATGCTCGACAGACGTTTTGGCATGCCTGTAACCCTGATTGATTTCAATACACTGCACAAAGCCAAACTGGACAAATACAATGTGATTATTCTTGCAGACGGATCTCCGTCGGTTCCTGTCTCATCATCTGCATATCCAAAAATCAAAGAGTGGGTGAAAAAGGGTGGAACACTGATTGCTACAGGAAGTACATATTCCCTCACAAATGAGATGGGATTGACTGAATTCAAGAAGCTTCCACTGTTGAAACTCGACAAAATTGAAAAAGAGGTTCCGTTCAAGCCATACCGCTCGGAAAAATCATCGGCATTGAATGATGTAGAGGGTGTTATTCTGAATTGTGTGCTGGATCTTACCTCTCCGCTCGGTTATGGATATAAAACATCAGATGTGGCACTGCTCAAGAGTGGGGCACTCGCCTTTGATATGTCAAAGACAAGCGCTGCTGTTCCGATGTATTATGATAAAGAGCCATATCTGTCGGGTTGTATGTCTGAAAAAAATAAGGCAAGATTTGCCCATACTCCGGCCTGTCTGGTACATGGTGCAGGCGATGGACGGGTAATCTATTTTGTGGATGATTTGAACTTCAGGTCTTATTGGTTTGGAGCTACAAAAATATTTATGAATGCAATCTTCTTCGGACAATTGTATTAGCGGTTCCTATTTTGGATTATCAATAAAAACTTAAATAATTATGAAAAAAACATTATTATTGCTTTCGTTGCTTACTCTTCTGTTCACTGCAGATCTGATGGCTTGTACAGCTGCAATATTTACCGGCAAGGTAACTCCAGATGGAAGACCCCTTATGTGGAAACACAGGGATAATGATATTAATGATGTTTGTGTGGAGTATATCAAGGGCGACAAATATAACTTTATTGCCCTTATGAACTCGGGGAGAAAGTCGAAATATGCATGGGGAGGTACAAATGAGGCAGGATTCTCGATAATGAATACAGCCTCTTACAATCTGAACTATGACATCAAGTCCCAAAACAGTTATCCAAATGGAGAGAATGTAATGTATAGGGCTCTCTCAACATGTGCTTCGCTCGAGGATTTTGAAAGAATGCTTACTGAGGAGTATGCAGGAACAAGAAATGAATCGAACTTTGGTGTAATTGATGCCAAAGGTGGCGCAGCATATTATGAAGTGGGCATTGGAGGATGGACAAAAATAGATGTGAATGATCCAAAAATAGCCCCTCAGGGATGTCTGGTTTATGCCAACCACTCATATACAGGAAAATTGAACGACGGAGAAGGTTATGTGCGTTACACCACAGCAGACCGTATTGTGAAGGCTCATATTGGCAGGGCAGGGGAGTTCACTCCACAATGGATTTGCCAGAATCTTACCCGTTCGTTTTACCATTCACTGTTGGATATAGATCTTGTAAAAGATATTGAACTTACAGAGCGTGGCAGCGGATGGTTTATTGCCCAGGATTTTATTCCGCGCATCAACAGTACTTCTGCTATAGTGATTGCAGGTGTAAAGGAGGGTGATGATCCTCAAAATTCAATTATGTATACAATCTTGGGTTACCCTCCGGTATCTGTTGCAGTTCCAATGTTCATGAAAGCAGGAGCAGACCAGCCTTCATGGATGACACCTACAGCAGAATCGAAAAATGCAAAGATGTGTGATTTTGCCCTTGAACTCAAAAAGGATATTTTCCCTGTAAAACGTGGAAACGGCAAATATTATATGAATTTCAGGAAAATTTACAATTCAGAAGGAACCGGCTATATGCAGCAGCTCAGACCTCTGGAGAATGAGATTTTCAAGAAAACAGACAAATTTGTAGAAGAAAACAGAAATAAGGCATTCAACAAGTCTGCCTATGATGATTTCTACAACGATTTGTATGAAAGAATAAAAGCAGTGTACGAAAGTATCACGGATTAGTTTAAATAGGTTATTTTGCAAAAGTGGCCGATACTCTGTGAAAGTTTGAAACAAAACGCAACTTTCGCAGAGTATTTCGTTTTGATTTTCCTCCTTTTATTGCTTTATGCATCCTATAGGAACAATGTCAATTCCATTTTCAGGGCGGCGATAAGCATATTCACCTGTTGCCGTTAATATCATCTTAAAAGCAGACGCATTCATGCGTGTTGTGTAAATCTGCTTGGCTAATGAAGTCAGAGTCTCTACTCCTTCATTTATCAAGATTCGGATTCCAAGCCAGCACATCTTCTACTACAAATATCTTTCTCAAAGCTTGGAGGTAAGAACTTATTGTGTCATCATCAAGTGTAGCAGTATCATTATTCTTCAAATCCTCCTTTAATGTTGCAATTGATGCTTGTGTTCCCTGATGTCGGGCATAAGCTCTCATCAGGCGTTGCACTCGCTCTGAAGCTCTCTTGACTCTTCTGACTCCTTGTCGGGAACAGCAGTGCCTGTCAAAATGAACAGACCCATTTTACAGCGATGATTAATAGTGTATCTTACTGCATCCCATAATTTAGGTACACTCTGCCATTCGTCAATAAGCATCGCTGTATCTCCTGACAATGCCATATCTGTATTTTTTGTTACTTCAGAGTAAGTTCGGTATCTACCTCGGAGAGGTTGCCGCACGCCGTGAGCCGTTTATGGCGCACTGCTTCTCGTGCGGCAAATTTACGCGTACGCTTGAACCGTTTTGGAGGCTATTGATCGTATAGACCGGATGGTCGCTCCAACCATGGATATCACTGCTCCATTGCAGTTTGTATTACACCAGACCATATCAAGCGACAATCCCTATGTCGATATCAAATACTCTGAATACATCCAAATAGACAAGCGATAAACCGAAGCCTTCATTCACTGCGAATGGAGGCTTTTTAGTTAATGATATAGATTAAATGAAAATATTATGGCAACAGTAAAAGTAAAACTACGCCCATCGTCAGTCGGGGGCAAGGCAGGTATTATCTACTACCAAATCACCCACAATCGTAAGACTCAACAGATTACAACAAAGCTTCGTGTACAGCCATCGGATTGGGATGCTGATGACGAGCAGTTAGTCGTTTCCGCTCCAAATCGCTCTGTGATTCAAAACCGAATTGATAGCGATGTGTCACTACTCAGGAGGGTTATTGCTGACCTCGATAGTAGTGGAATGGATTACACAGTGGAGGATGTAATCAGTCGTTACAAGTCGCCCCAGAGCCATATTCTTGTACTCGATTATATGCGTACACAAATCGAGCAACTGCGGGCAACAAACCGCCTCGGAACAGCCAAAAATTACGAGAAGACTATGTGTAGTTTTGGCGAGTTTTTAGGCGATGTGCGACTGCCGTTGTCTGCTTTAACTGAACGAGTGATTACAGATTATAATGCTTTCCTTGTCCAGCGGGGTCTGGTGCGTAATTCGGTGTCGTTCTATATGCGTGTGCTTCGTGCTATCTACAATAAGGCTGTAAGGCAAAAGCTCATCGAACAGCAACACCCATTTACAGAGGTTTACACGGGTATCGACCGAACTCGCAAGCGTGCTGTGTCCGAATCAATTATTGCACAACTGCATCGCTTGGAGTTGGAAGAAGGTTCTCCGCTTGCACTCTGTCGCGATATGTTTATTTTCAGCTACTGCACACGTGGGATGGCATTCGTGGATATTGCCTACCTCAAGAAGTCAAACTTACAAAATGGAATGATTTACTACGCTCGCCGCAAGACCGGACAACTGCTATCAATCAGAATAGAACCGAGCATTCAGCGAATAATTGACCGCTACGCAGACTCTGACTCGCCCTATATTTTTCCGATTTTGACCTCGCTTGATGCAGCCGAAGCATACGAACAATATCAAGTTGCATTGAATACTCACAACCGCTTACTCGGCAGACTATCAGAGATATTGGGTTGTGGTTGCAAACTGACTTCCTACACCTCCCGCCACAGCTGGGCAACCGCTGCCCGCAACCATAATGTGCCAATTTCGGTCATCAGCCAAGGCATGGGCCATACCTCGGAACAGACAACACAGATTTATCTAACAATGTTAGAAAATTCGGTAATTGACGATGCAAATAAGGGGATAATCGGGTGTTTGGGGTGAGGGTTCTGTAAAAGAACTCTAATCCAACCGCTAATTTAATACAAAGATTCCAATTATCCCTAAATATTATCTAAAAAATACAATAATTCTATTTAGACTATCTCTGTCGAAGAACTAAATCAACTATCTGTTCATTAAAAATTTATTGATTGACAAATATCTTAATTGGGATAATTGTCAGGAAGAATTATTATTTTATAGTAGATGTTTGCCAATGTTGTATAACAACAATAGTAGTCAAATAATTAAAAACATAATGGTATTAAATTTTCTAATAAGCTCAAAATTAGCCTGTTGAAAAATGTAATAGTTCTTTTACAGAACAATTGCTCAAAATAAGTTATACTTACTTTATAGTGATAATTTTAATTATCTAAACATATTTTAAATCTACTATGAAAAAAATGCTTTTCTTTCTGGTGTTTGTTGCGCTGAGCTTTAGTGCTTACATTCAATCTGCATTCTGCCAAGACAATCAGCGTGTACATTGTGTTTTATTGGATAAAACAATGTCAATGATTGGTAGTGGTGGTGGAAAAAATATATGGGCGGATGTGCAGAACTACTGCTATACCTGGATTGATGGCATAAAAGTGCCGTCTACGATTGTATTCTTTACTTATGCGCAGAATTTGAATGATCCACAAGTGTTTGAGATAAGATCTGTGGAAGATAAAAATAAGGTTAAAGATGCTGTAAGAAATGTCAACATTGATGGACGCCATACTTGGATAGCATCAAATCTTGGCAAGGCTTGGGAATACCTAAACAAGAGCTATCCTAATTGTGATAAAAAAGTTTATTTGATTACAGATGGAATCGAAGAAGAAATGAATAGCAGTTTAGAGGCTGTGGTAGAAAAGTATGAAGCTACTCGTGGGGATTACGATTATCTTTATTATGTAGACTTGAATGGTTTGGCCCCTGCAGAAGTGAAAGAAGTTTTTGAAAATTCTGAAACAGCAGGATATGTTGATGGTTTTCCTAATTTTTATGACGCCAGCCCTGTTTTTAAGCAAATAGGGTATATTTTAGGCAAAACAAAGACTTTGGAGCAGCATTTTTCAGTGGAGAGTAAAGATTATTCAAACTTATCGTTTAGAGTTAGGGTTGATTCTGTAGCTGTCTCTGGCGAAAGTGGAATTATTCCTAATGTCAGCATTATGCCGGAATTTGTTTCATTTAAGGATTTAACGAGGTCTGGAGATGTGTATAAATATGATTTTAATATTGTTTTCCATAATAATTCTGAGTGCCCATGTGATATTTTTATAAAATTGGAAGGTGCGGCAGGGTTAGATGGAGACTTGAAATTTATGCCATCTGGTTTTAGTGTTAATGTCAGAAATAAGAAAATGTCTGTGTCTTTACCAAAAGGAGGTTGGAAAGTACGTTAATGTAAATTGTTATACACTAAAATAATTGTTTATAAAAATTATGAAGAGAGTTATTATTATTGGATTTTATCTCCTAATAACATGTGTAGGCTTGGTTGCCGCTCCTATGGATACAGAATTAAATAAGGGAGATAAATTGACACTAAATCTGGAATTGGTGTTTAGTAACAATGCTAAGGAAGAAGGTGCTTTTATTTCATGGGAATTGGTAGGAGACTGGGATAAATTTGATTATAGTTTTTCGCAGGGTGTATTGGAGGATAACATTTTTACTGTAAAAGCCGCAGATTATAAAGAATTTATGAGTGGCGAAAGTGGAATAGCTGTGGTAATTGCAGGTAAACCGAAGATAGAGGATGCTGCATATAGTCTTTTAATGAAGGTAATAGATGTGTCTGAAAGTTTAGACTTTCCAAAAGATGAACTTGACCTTAATATGAATATTCATTATATTCTTCCTCCGCCTCCTCCTGTATACCAACGATTGATTCTTCCTGTGACAATTTTAGTAGTGTTATCATTGATTATATGGCTAGTATTCAGTATAACAGCACGGTTCCCTAATGGTTCATTGCAGTTGGGTAGAGATGAGGTAAATTTGAAAGGAAAGAGTAGGGTTTCGGTTAAAGATGAATTGGAAAAATTAGGAGTTGTTTTGGACGATTGTGATGTGGTTTTTATCAAAAAAAGATTTGTTAGTTTTCAGGGGCCATGTATTAAGGAACTGCATAATTGCACTCTGGAACGTGATGGTATCTATGTTTCAAAAGGCACTGTACTCCTTCCAGAAGAGGAACTTCGTGGTTTAACCGATAATAATGGTAATGAGATAATTATTAGATATTTCTAAGATTAGAAGATTTAATCACTTAAAGTATAAAATTATGGCAAAGGACATTTCAAGAACACTAATTATTGGCCTTGGCGGAACAGGCCAAAGTGTTATAAGAGACATAAAAAAACGTTTGTTTAGAAGATATGGCGAAATACCGTCGCTTGTAAAGTTTCTATCTTTTGATACAGATAATAATGATTATCAGGATACTGATTTTGAATATTATTATTGTGGTGACAACAGAAGGACAAAAAAATATAATATATCTAAGCAGGAGTTTATGAAATTATCGCGACCTAGTTTAGATGTTCTTAGAGATGACATTAATTGTTCACATTTGAATCATGAGCAGTTGCGAAAAATTTATAGTATGGCCAATAGTATTGGGGCTAATGGTTACCGAGTTATGGGACGTGCTCATTTTTTGTACAATGCTGATGAAATAATGACATTACTTGTTAATACTGTTAATGATCTTAAGAATGCTCAATTGGCACAGCATGAGTCTGCGAATGGTTATAATTTGGCTGGAAATAATGTAACCGTATATATTATAGCATCTGTAGCTGGAGGAACGGGAAGTAGTGCCTTTTTGGATCTTTCACGAATGTTGCAACATGCCGGAATTGATATTCTACCTCGTGGCGCCAGTACTCCAAGTGATAATATTCTAGGTATGTTCTTTATGCCTTCTTTTTTTGCCACAAAACCAAATACTCCAAATATTAAAGTGAATACTTACATAGCTTTATCGGAATTGGATTATTTGTTAGGCCTTAATGATGATGAGAAATATCCAGACGGTTGTATGGAGAAAGAGAATGACTTGAATATATATGGTCATTATACGGATTATAAATCAGTGAGATATACCAATATTTATCTCATTGACGAAAAGACAAAAACGGGTAATTCTCATAATTTTGCGGAGGCAGCCGGATATGTAGCATCATTCATTGCTGCGTCAATAGCTGCCGATAATCAGACTCTTAATTCTTGTTATTCAAACTCAACCCATCGATTTCATGATATTGATGGCAAAAAACAGTTGTATAGTGGTTTAGGATATTGTGAGATTCGTTTTGATCGTCAGAATCTTGTAAAATATTTGCTTAACAAACAACTTCGTGATGTGTTGAGTGAATATAAGTCTGCATCATTAGATGTTGACAGAATTGCGGATGATTTTATTACTCAAAATCACCTGAACGAAGGTGTGATGAGCAAGGGTGAGGGTGAAGAGGATACTCGTGCCCAGTTAAATGAGCTCACAGATGCAATTTTTACCCTAACTGACAAGCGTTTTGCGAAACCAATGGGACGAGTTCAGACAGGTAAAAACGCTGCAACGAATATTGAGACAAATAAAGTTAAATTTATAAATACTCTTGACTCAGAGATAAATGAAGCAATTAAAGGTTTTGCGTTAAAAAAGCGACAAATTAAGGAAACTCTTGATGATATGCTTCGTAAACGTCAATCTGAAAGGGGATTTGGATGTTTGCCTGATTTAGCAAAACGATTGAAATCTGCTTTTGAGGATATGAAACTTGGTTTGGAAGATGAAATTGCAAAACATCAGAAAGAAAGAGATAAGTTAGAGACAGAGCTTAAGAAGATTAAGGTTAAAATCAATGAAAACTCTAGTTCTGGCTTTATTGGTATTGGTAGTAAAACAAAAGAACAGAATAATGCAATTACATCTTATATCAATAAAGTAGATAAGATTGGGGATGATGATACTCCTACTTTGTTGCGTATTAAGCTTGAAATAGCCAGAAAACAAGAGGCAGTTAATTTTTATAATGAGCTAATTGCTGTAGTAGAATCTTTCTATAAGGAGGAGATTGTTGAGTTGGGAGGTGATAGAACTGCTATACAAGTGTCAGGCTCATTTATTGATATTCAGCAAGCATATGATACTCTTAAGAGGAATGTTGAAACTGAGTTCTTGGAATATACTTATTCTAAATCCGCTAAAAATGAGACAATTTTTGTTGATGCATACTTTAAAGAGTATTTTGATAATAACAAAAATGAGGCATTTGTATTGGGAGAACAAGAAAAGAATGAGTTGGATGAGTTTGTGCAGAAGATTTTTATTGACAAAACACCTGTTGGCAAGGAATTGATTGCAAAGATGCGAGAATTTGTACTTGATCGTTTGCCGGAAAATGTTTTGATTAAGATGATTCAAAGAGAGGAGTTGTCTATTGATCAATTGTTTGTTAAATGTTTTGGTAAAGCATCTGATGTTGATGATAGTCATGATAAGACAAGATATCCTCATCTTGGATTGTTCGGACAGGTAGGTGCACTTTTTGATTCTCTATGGCAATATAATGATTTTCGTGGAGGCAATTGTCAAACAGTTGCTTTACAGTGTGTTATAGGCGTGAATGATACCCAATATCATCTTTTGGATAATACAAATGGGTATAGAGAATATTTACCAGGTGGTCGCCATTATCAGGCAATTAATGTTGGAGATCCTGATCGTATTATGTTTATTCTTCAGGAGACTGCGGTGCCTGCGTTCAAGATGTCTGAAGCATCTGTGTGGAGAGGTGAATATAAAGAAAAGAAAGCTACTACCTATTCTTTTTCAGATAGCCGGTTAGAGGATATTGATTTGCTTTTCCCTGAGGCAACAAATGAAAAGGGCGAGATTGCGTGGGCTTATGGTTGGATGTTTGGTCTTATCGCTAGTGTTAATCAGAGAATTCAGGTAAAAGTATCACAAGCTTATTTAGCCAAAACAAAACAAGTTTCAGGGGAATCAGGATATCTAGATTATTTTGCTATTCGCAAACAAAAATCTTCTAATATAGCTGTTTGTTATAGGCAGTTTGTTAAGGATGATGATATAGTCAATGATATTTATGATCAAGTAATGCAACTCTTGGATTCAGACAAGATTGGTTGTATTGTAAAGATTGCCCATTGGATAAATGATGGTCAGTTATGGGAAAAACGTGGCAAACTGAGAAGTAGTATGGATGAAAAAGAACGATTGGTTATTCAGAATGAGCCGTTATCTCTTGCAAAACGTTTTGCTCGCTTGAGTACTAATATGACAGGACTATCGCTTAATCAATTTGGAAAAATAGAGTGCAATGATTCTTTAGGTATTATAGCTGAGGCAGAAGAGAAATATAAAAGCAATCAGACACAGGGAGAAGATTCATCTAAATAAGATTCCTGGCAAATGGGCGGCGGGGAATTACCCTGCCGCTCTTATTTAAATTTATTTAATCTGTAATAACTGCTATAGATCATGAATATAGGATACATCTTTGATATAAGTCAACTTATTAATGAAGAGGCTGTGATGATACCTCATTTGTCAGGGTTGTGCTTCAAACATTTTAACTTGGAGGATTTTACTATCCATAATGTAATCAATTTCCGTGATGAGATGATGAAGAAAAATGGGGGAATAGAAATTGATAAGCATATATTTTTTGTTGTTATAAAAAATAGTTTGGAAACAATAGAAAAGGTAGCATTATGTTTAGCAGAGATGCAAAGGGATAAAATTCATTTCAATCAAGAACATTATGAGGTACATGTCTTATTAAATTTGATAAATGATACTGGTGTATCTATTAAGGAGTATGAAAGTAAAATGCAGTGTCTGAAAAATAATTCGGTATGCATATATACTTGGTTGTTGGATAAATATGATTATAGCGGGGGGATGCCTATTATTGATATGAGGCGTTCTCATGCAATTGCTCGTTTTGCCTATATTGTAAGTCGTCATAGAAGGGATCTCTCTTTGAGGCAAATGAACAATGACTTTAATCCAATCTATACATTGTTTGGTGATTCCAGCATATTCTTTAATGATGATGAAAGGGATCAAACGGTAAGATATTATTATTTCTATAAGAGTCTTCAACATCTTTTGAATCTTTCAGATCAGTCGGTTGAGGATTATTTTAAAGAGCATATTCTACCATATCAAACTAATGAAGAAGAAATGAACAAACGCCTGGATGTATCATCAACCTCCTTTTTGCACGATAATACATCCTCTATAGAAGCTTCGTTAATAACAGAACAAACCCAAGGATTACTGCTGAAGAGTTCGGATAAGGATAATGATTATCTCATTAATGCCACAGATAATGGATTGGTTTTTATAGAGGAACTTTCCAGAAAACAAGAGTGGCAGATGAAGGATACTGCTAATTTTGTGAATAATTATTGGAAACGTATATCAGATGGAAAGGAAGATCAAGATACTATTACAGATGATTTTATTTGTAACATAAAAGATAATGTCGTTGTACATAAAAGAACTGTTTTCGATACTATAAACAATGAGGTATCACGAAGTAGGAAGACTCAAGCCAATGATTTTAAAGGTAAAGTAGATAAATATCTGCTTAAATTTCTTAATGGAAAAGATGCTCATAATTATTCTGTACTTTCTGAAACACTTACTCTCGCTGATGTTAGAGGCCATTATTCTAATATAGATTGTGGTATTGCATTTCTTGACTATCTGGAATCAGGTAATTCTGATTATCTAAATGATACGGAAGTCTCTTCTGGAGATATAGATCTTCTTAAAATTAAAAAAAGTCTTTTAAGAGAGGAGCATTCCCGTAGATGTGCTCTTAATCTTATGGAAGAGGAGATAGAGAATAGCTATAAGTCAGGCATAGATGGAAAACCATCAGTGGTTAAATCAAAGTTTGATACAATAGATAAAGAAATTAACATGTATGCAGAAAAAATTAGATTGCTTACATTCCAATTGGAGAACTGGATAGATGTAGACCAGTCGAACAAGGTGACTGCAAGGAGTAAATCTGTTATTTCATTTGTATTGGGAACTTTGATCTCAGGTACATGGATTACTATTTATTATCGTTGGATTAATGAGATTGCTAATTTTGACAAATCGGCTGTACTGCTATCAGTTATTACATTTTTATTGGGACTAATTATTGGATTCTTAATCTTATTGAATGTGGTGGCTAAAAGGCGTAGTTTTGAGAAATTGCTTAGCAACTCAAAGAATAAAAAGAAGCAACTTATGCATGAGTGTATGGATAAGATGAAGAAATTGGTGGAGAAACGATATCTTCATATGCTTTCTTATCATGGCTTGAAAACCATTAATGAACTTATTGACTATGCGAGGAATAGGAAAGAAGATTTGGTAAGCTTTCGTAAAACTTTGTTCCGCTGTCTTGTGAATTATAGGCTATCAAGCATGATAAAAACAGAACATTTTCCTGAAGACTATAATACCATAGAGTTAAATGACAAAAATGTTAATCGCTTGCTATTTGGAGCAGATGATAGTAGAAAAAAAGTTCCATTCTGCTTTTTCAATAATGCAGGAACTTCTTTATATGATGCATTTGATTATTTTAAAAAGAAGAAAGTCCGATTAGAAACAAAAAGGTTTGCATCTGACTATAAACCTCAAGATGATTTTGATCCTGCAGCTATAGATAAAGAGATTATAGCATGCAGAAAAGAGGATGAGTCGGAAAATATTCATTATACACCACTCAAAGATGAATCTATTTTGCCGAATGCAGAGGGTGTAGAAATAGGAGATGTGAATCAAGGTAAATGTGGAGATTGCTATTTTATGGCTACATTAGCCTCTATTGCACAGATTACCCCTGAGTATATAATTGGAAAGCGAGGAATGATAGAGCCATTAGGGGATGAGAATCGTTATTTTCGTGTTAAATTCTATGATAATGAGGGGAATAGAATTAATGTAGATATTGATAATAAGTTCTGGAATAAAGACGGTCGTCCTATTTATGCTGGTATTGGTAAAAATAAATCTTCTGATAATAGCAGTTATGATCCATGGGTAATGGCTGTAGAAAAAGCATGGGCTAAAGTAAACAATGGTGGATATGATAATATTGAAGGTGCCGACTCAGATGGTCATGAAAGAGTAAGAATGGTAGAATACAGTTACGCAGTTACAGGTAAGAGTGCTTTTTATTGCAAGACCAAGAATGTTCCTGATAGACATAAATTGCAAGAAATGATAAAGAAACATGTTTTACAAAATAAACTACCTATTACCCTTTATTCAGCAAGCCCTTCAGATACATCATTCTCTAATAAAGATCCTTACTTGGTTGAAAATCATGCTTATTCGCTTAAATCAGTTAATGAAGATGGTACTTTTGACATTTTTAATCCATGGAATGAGTATAGGGCAGATGAAGATGTTAGAGGTAAACATTATGAAAGAGTTGGGGTGGATTTTATAAAAGACAATTTTGATGTTGTTGTATTTTTTGGAATAAAAGAAACAGATTTTATGTCGTTTGAGCGTGATTTGACCGGTAATGCTTCTGAAATTGAACTGGTATCGGAGATTGAGAATTTAATGGATAAAGAGTTAAATAAACTTGATTGTGATGTGCGTAAATTAGAGGAACTTATGGCAGATGAGGTTTTTGATAAGCTGTATATTCAATCCTCTTATTTGTTTAATCGAACACGTATAAAAGACACTCGAGGAATCAATTCAGATGGAAAGCATATTATTTATGTAGAGCCGGCAAGAGGATGTGAAAAGGCAAATAATAGGCTTAAAAGTTTCTTAAAAGAAGAAAAAGGTGAATCAAATTTAATGATGTTAAACTTCCGTAGTGATAACAAACAATCTTTAACAGTATTCCGTATATCACCACATTATGTATTGCAAAACTTTTATGATACTGCTGAGTAATGTTTGAAAAAATAGTACAGAATAATAGTATGCTTAAATAAATTATTTATATGAAAATATTTTCCAAACTTTTTTACATGGGCCTTTTAATGATATTTATGGTTTCATGTACGCCTATGTCTAAAGAGAAATATATGGACAGATTTGCATCGTTTATAGAAGAGATTTCTCTCGATTATGAGGGGTATTCTCCTGAAAATTGGGCAAAAATGGATGAACAATTTGAGAAATTTACGGGTGAGTGGTATGAAAAATTTGAGAAAGAGATCTCTTTAAAAGAGGAGATAAAGATTCAGGGATACAAAATTAAATATGCTTATTATCAGACACTCTCCACAGGCGAGTCTCTGTTGAATGATATTATGAACTCTATTGATGTAGAAGGAATGAAGGAAGAAATTAATAATACTACAGAAGATGTAAAGGAGGCTGTGGAAGAGTTTGTGGAATTCATTAATATGGATAAGGAGATGATTCAGAAGAACATTAGAGAAATAGACGAAGAGGTTCAGAAGGCAACAGAAGAGGTAGTTGAAACCATTAATAGCCTTGCTGCAGAATGGGAAAAATAGCTCCTATTTTAAAGGCTTTACTCCTGATAGGGTCCATCATATTCTATATATTGGGTATGGTGTACCCCATTATGGCAACCAAATATAAACTTGTTGGAATCTCTTTGAAGAGCTCAGAGGTGAATCTGCTTGATTCTGTGGTAATATTTTATGAGAGCGGTGATTTCCTTATTGCCGGTATTATTCTTATCTTTACGCTCGTGTTCCCCATACTTAAATGTGTGGAGCTCTCTATGGATATACTATTTAACAAGCGCATGAGGCACTCTGCTGATCTTGATAAATGGAATATGCTCGATGTCTTTATCGTGGCCATGTTGTTGCTCAATTTTAAAATGAATTCATCATTTATAGTTATGGAACTATGTATTGGTACAACCTTCCTTGCCATTTCGGTGATTTTAAGAATTTTTCTTGGGATTTTGCAAGAAAAATCTTTAAACTGAGTTAATGAAGGTAAGCCTCCGACGAAGTACATATTGACAATTAGCCGTCATTAGCAGGTAGTACCCCGTTAGTGGCGGCTATTAGTTGGTAGTCGCTGGTATTACATGTTATTTGCGGGTAGTACCTGCAAGTTGCAAGGTAGTAGTTGGTCAATAGTTTTTTTCGGATATTGAATAACCAGTAAAAGTTACGACTATGATTATAACAGATATTGCACAAATAGACCGTATTGCCGAAGAGACATTTGGTGTTAAAAAAGGCATTGTATCGGTTGATATGAAGGACTACGCCTTTATCAAGAAACATTCACAATCGTTGAAGGTAATAAAAGTTTGAAGTGTCGGCACTTATAGAAGATGTGGTGCGTTCACTTGATGAAGCTATTATTGAGGCAGGCAAGAAGAATGTAAGTAATGTCTTGCTGTATATTAAAGGCAATGGTAGTGATGCAGGAATACGGGCTGTAACAATGGAACAGTTTAATATGTTTATTGAGGCGTTCAATAAGCATCTTGAAGCTGCAAATATCATCTGGGGAATAGGTGATGATCAAGAAAATAGAGAAAACATCTCGATTCTGATTATTCTTGGGTATGGCAAATAAACATATAATTACAAATCGAGCCGATAACCCTGAATTGGAGTTGTCGGCTCTTGAATTTCATGAAGTTTCTCATTATATTTGTGAAGTGCTTAATTGGAAGGTTATTGATAAAATAGGAGACCATGTATGTGTGGTCAAATGTGCAGTTTGTGGGCATACTGAAGTGTTGTAAACACATAGTCAGTTAAATTAATTTACTGAATTAAAATGAAAAGGAACTTGTATATTTTGCTATTATGCAGTTTGTGTTCTATGTTTTTTTGTAGTTGCAACAATAAAACGGAT
>JAZNEW010000050.1:0-5099 GCA_045588775.1 Candidatus Egerieisoma sp.
GCCGTTTGGCAACAGGCCTCTGATAATTTCAGTGCTCTTGCCAATGTGGGCGTAAAAGAGATCGTTTTGGGCGGTTTTCCGGTGAAGGTTCAGTTCAACCCTGCAAGAATTGTATCATCGGCCGCAAAGGTAGACCCTAAAACCATCAAAGAGAGAAAGTGTTTCTTGTGTGCAGCAAACAGACCTGCAATTCAGGAGGGCCTTCCGTTTGTCGGTAAAAGAGCTGAGTATTCTGTTCTTATCAATCCGTTCCCAATTTTTCCCAAACACCTTACTGTTCCGGATACAAGCCATGTAAACCAGACTATTGAGGGTGAGTGGGAGAGATTTGAGGATATGCTTACTTTGGCTGAAACACTGGATGATTTCTTGTTCTTCTACAATGGCCCCAAATGTGGAGCATCAGCACCTGACCACATGCACTTCCAGGGTGGAAATAAAGGATTTTTGCCTGTAGAGTACAATTACAATGCATTGGAGAAGACTTTGATCAGGAAGATGGAGGGTGCTTCAATCTACTCTGTCGAGAATTATATGAGAGGCATTATGGCAATTGAGGCAACAGACAAAGCATCTGCAGTTGCATTGTTCAGAAAATTGTACTCTTGCCTTGAGGTGAAAGAGGGAGAGTGGGAGCCAATGCTCAATCTTCTTGCCTGGACTGTAAAAGAGGGTGATGCTGCCAAGTATATTGCACTTGTCTATTTGAGAGAGAAACATCGTCCTTCGCACTATTTTGCAGAGGGAGATGCCAACATCTTGTTGAGTCCGGCATCTGTTGATATGGGTGGTGTGTTCATCACTCCGCTTGAGAAAGATTTTGTGAAGATTTCTGAGAAAGAGTTGTCAGAAATTACAGATGAGTTGCAGATAAGCAGTGAGACTTTTGGAATGATCAAAAATGCTTTAAGAGAGCAACCTCTTGTAAGTGTTGGAATTATGAGTGAGAAAGAGATTGATTTCGAACTTAATAATTCATATATCTTTACTTGTCCCGACAGTGATGAGTCTGCTGTTGTAAAAGGCCCTCAAATTGCAGTTGAGCAGAATGGCAAGGTTCTTTGGAACGGTAAGGAGTACTCGGAGTTGCTGTTCACTCCTCAAGGCGTGGGCACTTTCTGGTTAAGAGGTGTAACTATTGGTGTGAACTTCCATTGGGAGCGTAAAGAGGATCAGAAATTTGGTTCATCACTTAAAATTATTGTAGAGAACGGCAAACTTACAGCTGTAAATCTTATTGGAGTGGAGGATTACCTGACAAGTGTAATCTCCAGCGAAATGAGTGCAACAGCTTCTGAGGAGTTGCTTAAAGCTCATGCCGTAATTTCGCGCAGCTGGCTGTTGGCCCAGATTGAGAAGAATAAAGAGATTGTAGCGGCAAATAAAGAGTACAGCGCTTGCACCCAAACAGAGGATGAACTTATCAAATGGTACGACAGGGAGGATCATATCAACTTTGATGTTTGTGCAGATGACCACTGCCAGCGTTATCAGGGTCTTACAAGAGCATCAACAGAGAAGGTAAGAAAAGCTATTGATGCAACTTGGGGTGAACTCCTTATGGATGGCGCCAAAATCTGTGATGCAAGATTCTCAAAATGTTGTGGCGGTGTATTTGAAGAGTTCCAGAACTGCTGGGAGCCTGTAAAATACTCATATCTGGTAAAAGTGCGTGATGGCAAGAATCCGCAGGATATTCCGGATCTTACCATTGAAGAGAATGCCCGTGAGTGGATTCTTGGATCGCCAGAGGCTTTCTGCAATACCACAGACCAGAAGATTCTCAGTCAGGTACTCAACAACTATGATCAGGAGACTGTAAACTTCTACCGTTGGAAACAGGAGTATGGCCAGAAAGAACTTTCTGAGCTTATCTTGAGCCGCAGCGGAGTTGATTATGGCGATATAATTGATCTGATACCTGTTGAGAGAGGAACCAGCGGGCGTCTGATAAAACTGAAAATAGTTGGTACAAAGAGAACCATGACAATAGGCAAGGAGTTGGAGATAAGGAGAACCCTTTCAACCTCACACCTATACAGCTCTGCATTTGTAGTGGAGAAAGAGGGCGAAACAACTCTTTCTGAAGGAGTGAAAGTTCCAGCCAGATTCATCCTTCACGGTGCAGGTTGGGGACATGGTGTCGGTCTTTGCCAGATAGGTGCTGCCGTAATGGGTGAACAGGGCTACAAATACAAAGAGATATTGCTTCACTACTTTGTAGGTGCTGCAATTGAGAGAAGATATTAAGAAACAGTTTCTGAAATTTGCAAATAATTAATTTCATATGAAGTCAAAAACAATAAACCCTTGGGCGTGGATTCCTACGCTATATTTTGCACAAGGTATTCCGTATTTTATTGTAAATACAGTTTCAGTGATGATGTTTACCAAAATGGGTGTTCCAAATGGCGAAATGGCATTCTTTACAAGTTTGCTCTATCTGCCTTGGATGATCAAGCCTTTCTGGAGCCCGTTCGTAGATATTTTCAAAACAAAAAGATGGTGGACTGTTACCATGCAGTTGCTTATGGCAGCAGCATTCATCCTGCTTACCATTACTTTGCCTGTGCCTGATGCCGAGACTATAGCAGCAGGAACTACGCCAATGAGCATGTTCTACATTACTTTGATGTTGTTTGTAATTACAGCATTTGCGTCTGCAACTCATGATATTGCAGCCGACGGTTTCTATATGCTGGCACTCTCTACAGGAGACCAGGCGCAGTTTGTAGGTATCCGTTCTACATTCTACCGTCTGTCGTCTATCTTTGGACAGGGTGTGCTCGTTGCCATTGCAGGTATGATTGAGGCTAACTCCGGAGATATTCCTTTCTCATGGAGAATAACCATGCTCGTAACAGCTGTGGTATTTACATTAGTTGCACTTTACCATACATTCATTATCCCTAAACCTGCTGCAGATAAATCAACTCTTGAAGGTAAAGAGGCCGGTGTAGGTGCAATTTTCTCAGAGTTCGGCCGTACTTTCAAAACCTATTTCATGAAAAAAGGTGTATGGTTGGCAATAATATTCATGTTGCTTTACCGTTTGCCTGAGGCATTTCTTATCAAACTTTGTATGCCGTTCCTTGTTGCAAAACAGGAATTGGGAGGTTTGGGTATGAGTACAGCAAGCGTAGGTATTGCATATGGTACAATTGGAGTATTGTTCCTTACTATCGGTGGTATACTGGGTGGTATTTATGCTTCAAGAGTAGGTCTGAAGAAATCTCTGTGGGTTATGGCAACCTGTATGACTTTGCCTTGTATCACCTTTGTATACCTTGCAATCTGTCAGCCTGAGAACCTTGCTCTTATCTCCACAGCAATTGCAATTGAGCAGTTCGGTTACGGTTTTGGATTCACAGCATATATGCTTTATATGATGTACTTCTCAGATGGCGAGTTCAAGACTTCTCACTATGCTATCTGTACAGCATTCATGGCTGCAAGTATGTTGTTGCCTGGAATGGTAGCCGGTTATATTCAGGAGGCGATAGGTTATGTGAACTTCTTCTGGATGGTAATGGCTTGCTGTATTGCAACCTTGGTTGTAACATTCTTTGTAGATAAAAAAGTAGACCCTGACTACGGTAAAAAATAGGCAGGTCGCACAATTTGATTGTATGATGATGAAAAATATTTTGTCGAAAATATTGATAGTGGCATTGGTTGCATTTGCAGTGCAATCATGCTGCTGTGCAAATGAGCCGGTTAAGGGGCAGAAAGCAGCTGTAAAGACCGGTATTGATGTTTTGCAGGAGAATGGCTATGCTCAACTTAAAGGTAAGAGGGTAGGTTTGGTTACAAACCCTACAGGAGTTGATAAAAATCTGGTTTCAACAGTAGATATCCTTGCAAAAGCCGAAGGTGTGGAACTTGTGGCACTGTATGGCCCTGAGCACGGAGTGAGAGGTAATATTCATGCAGGTGATCATGTGGATTCTTCTACAGATCCTGCAACAGGTCTTCCTGTTTACTCTCTTTATGGAGCAACCCGCAAGCCTACTAAGGAGATGTTGGACAGCATAGATGCAATTGTTTATGATATTCAGGACAACGGTTGCCGTTCATTTACATATATCAGCACTCTGGGCCTTCTTATGGAGGCTGCCGCTGAGTATGATAAAGAGGTTATAGTGCTCGACCGTCCTAACCCGCTTGGCGGAAACAAGGTGGAAGGCTGCTATGTTGAACCTGGATTCTACTCATTTGTAAGCCAGTTCAAAATACCTTACTTGTATGGTCTTACAGTTGGTGAGCTTGCAGTTCTGCTAAACGAAGAGGGACTGGTTACAGGCGAGAAGGGCGATAAAGGGCCTTTCAAATGCAAACTGACAGTGGTTCCTATGGAGGGCTGGAGCAGGGATCTGCTATATACTCAAACTGATCTTCCTTGGGTACTACCTTCTCCTCATATGCCTCAGGCGGAGACTGCATTGTATTACCCGGCTTCGGGAATACTTGGTGAATTGGGTTATATGTCGATAGGCGTGGGATATACCCTTCCTTTCCAGATGTTTGCAGCACCTTGGATTGTAGCAGAAGATCTTGTTGCTGAGTTGGACAAAATGGATATTGCAGGAGTGGAGTTCCGTCCGCTCTATATCAAGCCGTTCTATTCTGCCTACAAAGGTGAAAATATTGGCGGAGTGCAGATGTATGTAACCGATTTCGATAAAGTGGAGCTCACTGCAATACAATTCTATGTAATGCAGGCAATGGCCCGGCTCTATCCCGATAAAGCTGTATTTGACAATGCTAACGATGGCCGTTACAGAATGTTTGACCTTGTTTGCGGAACAAATTATGTGCGCGAAACATTCACCAAAACAAATACCTTTGAGTCGATCAAAGAGTATTGGAACAAGGATGTTGCGGCATTCAAAGAGCTTTCGAAAAAGTATTATCTGTATGAATAACCGGTTTGTTCTTTGATTCAAAAGAAAAAGATACAAAAAGGCAAGAGGCCGGATCAAAATGACATGAACCCCGAAAGTTAGACAAAAAACTTTCGGGGTTTTGTTATGTATAAAAAGAGAAAAATTCATGATTATGCAGCACGGTTGAAGTATATGCATATGCTTGAAAATGGT
>JAZNEW010000051.1:0-33330 GCA_045588775.1 Candidatus Egerieisoma sp.
TAGTGGGGATTTGTCTTCCTAAGACCGCTTGGCCTCCGACTTGGGAGTGCTCTTTAAGACATACGAAGGAAAACTGATCCAAAGCGGATTCCGCTCGCAAAAGGCAGGAAGCATACAATCGTATGAGTTCGAGTTTTCTGTGGAGGATGAAGAGCTTGCCAGAGAGTTGATGACAAGGGGTGGCGAGACTCTCGAACTCCACTACAAGGAGTATTTTGGCGCACTGCCATGGAGAGGCTTTACAAAATTTGTGGTAGACAGTATCATAAGTGCCAAACCTATTGTTACCGATGATATTGTTTCGGCATCTGAACAACTGCAACTTTTGAACAACTAAACTTGCTTGCGATGAAACAATTCGGATTTTTAAGGGTAGCATCGGCAGTTCCAAGTGTGAAGGTTGCCGATTGCGGATATAACAGGTTGCAAATAGAAAAACTCATTAAGGAGGCCCACAGCAAGGGTGTGGAGATTGTAGTTTTCCCAGAACTCGCCCTGACCGGCTGCACCTGCATGGATCTGTTTGAAACACAGACATTGAAGGAGCAATCTCTCAAACATCTGCAACATCTTCTCGATTCTACTGTCGGCACAAGCATTATTGCAATAGTGGGTCTGCCGGTATACAAATGGAACAGGATATTCAATTGCGCTGCAGCGATTCAGAACGGACGCATTTTGGGCATTTCTGCAAAGAGCCATATTGCAAACCATGCAGAATCACAGGAGTTGAGATGGTTTTCACCGGCATCGGAACTTCTGGAGAGCACAATAGAGATATGCGGCCAACAGGTCTTTATAGGCAACAATCTGCTTTTCAATATGGCAGACTCCTTTGAAACCACCTTTTCAATAGAGATTGGCACAGACCTTTGGGCACCTGTTCCGGTAAGCTCACTACATGCCATGAATGGTTCACAAGTGATATTCAACCCGAGCGCCGGATGTGATGTTATTGAAAGGTACAACTATCTGCAAAGGCTGATCAAAAACCAGTCGGCAAGAAGTGTTTCGGGATATGTATATGCTTCTGCAGGTTTTGGAGAATCAAGCACCGATCTGGCCTTTACAGGCAATGCAATTATCGCCGAAAATGGAAAGATTCTTGCCCAATCGGAGCGTTTCTCACTCTCAGAGCAACTGATAATTTCAGATATCGACATCAATTATCTTCAACACGACAGAACTTCGAGCAGCATTTTTTCTTCAAATAATACTCTGCTGTCGGAAGATATTATTGGAATAAAGTGTGAAAGAGGCTCTGGATCTGAGGAGAAAAGAGAGTTGCTGCACCCTGTCGATCCCCATCCGTTCACTCCTCAAGGAGAAGAACTGGGCAGCCGGTGCAATGAGATTCTGAATATTCAAATTGCAGGCCTTGCAAAAAGGCTCGTACACACCAACTGCAAAAATGCAGTTATCGGAATTTCGGGAGGGCTTGATTCCACCCTTGCCATACTTGTTGCGGTAAAGACTTTTGATAAACTCGGATACGACCGCAAAGGCATTATGGCTGTAACTATGCCGGGATTCGGCACTACAGGACGCACATACAACAATGCTATTGCCCTTATGGAATCGTTGGGCGTTACAATTAAAGAGATCAGTATAAAAGATGCCTGCATCCAGCATTTCAAGGATATAGGGCACGACATGGATAACCATAATGTGGTATACGAAAACTCACAGGCGAGGGAGCGCACCCAACTATTGATGGATATTGCAAACCAGGTGAATGCAATGGTTATAGGAACAGGTGATCTGTCGGAACTTGCACTTGGATGGGCCACTTACAATGGAGATCACATGAGTATGTATGGAGTCAATGCAGGAGTACCTAAAACACTGGTCAAATCATTGGTCGAGTGGATTGCAGCCAACAGCACAAATCCTGTCACACAACAGACTCTGATTGATATTGCAAACACGCCTATAAGCCCCGAACTTATTCCGGCCGACAATAAAGGAAATATCAAACAGAAGACAGAGGATCTTGTGGGGCCATACGAGCTGCATGACTTTTTCATCTACCATTTTATCAGACACGGAGCAGCCCCTGCAAAAATATTCTACCTTGCCAATATTGCATTTGAGGGCGTTTACAGCCGCGAAACAATTAAAAAATGGCTCAGCACATTCTTCAGAAGATTTTTCAACCAGCAGTTCAAGCGCAGCTGCCTGCCTGATGGCCCTAAAATCGGATCTGTAGGCCTCTCTCCAAGAGGTGATTTAAGAATGCCGAGCGATGCCGTTTCTGCCCTGTGGCTGAAAGAAATAGAGGAGTTGCAGTAGATACTTTGAATTAATATTTTAGATTTAATACCAAGAGCTGGGATCATTAAAGGATTTCCAGTTCTTTTGTTATTTTACTTATACTGTCGGGATTCGACAGTTCAAGACGGTGTGTATGAATTTGTGAGAATGAAATAATGTTATTAAATTTACAATACGCTACAACCATTTGATATATGGAGAACAACAAAGTATACCAGATACTCGAATCTGTCAATAAACTCATCCTTACAGAGTCGGAACGGCAAATATCTATAGTGAATAATACTATTGAGTCAGCCACAGATATAAAACGATACATAACGCAAAATACACATCTGCTACCTTATCATCTCAATTTGATTGATGAATTGCATATCAACGAAAATGGTCACAGTCGCGTATTGTATAAGTTATTGGAGTATCGCAATATACAGGGGCATTATATCTTTTTGGAGTCTCTGTTAAGAGATATCTCAAAGTATTGTAAGGAATTCGGAAAGATTGTAGTAACAAATCCTAAAATCACACAAGAAAAGGGGCGTATTGATTTATGGGTGCGGGATAAGGATTATGCCATAATACTTGAAAACAAGGCATATAACGCCTGCGATCAAGAGAGGCAGATTGCCAGATACATTGAGCATACGCAAGATTGCGGATATCCGCTGGAGAAAATTTTTGTCATCTATATGCCACAATCGGAGAGTAAAAATCCTGCTGATGAGAGCTGGGGCAAGTATAAAGAATGCTTTTCTGCGCGCTATGCAAAATTCTCATTCCACAATGGTGTATTGCCGTGGCTTAAATCGGATGTATTATACTCAATACCAGATAAGGATAAACTTCTAAAAAGTGCCATAGAGCAATATACAGACTATCTTGAGGGACTATTCAAACAACGGGAATCAGATAAAATATTAAATAATATGGTGGAGAATCACATTAAGCAGGCACTCGGATTTAGCGGACTGCATCCAACAGAGTATTACACTCAATTGATAAGCAAATGTAAGGATATCAACGAACTCCTTATTCATCTTGAAAATATGCGCAACAGCACTGAAAAAGCTTGCTGGAATCATTGGCACAACTGCTTACTTGCCCGCTATGGCAAGAGTGATAATTGCCAAATTGTCTTTGAATCAAGAGCTCAATTTCCACAGGTCGGTGTAAGGGTAAAGATTTTCAACAAGTTTATATATTTGATTTTGGAGCGTGAAGAGAGATTATACTACGGAATCAAAGCCGACACCGGAGATGGAATCGATGAGGAGATAGAAAAAGAACTTGCAGAAATTCTGGCCGGTTTCACGGAGACTCGCGAGGGTGACTGGTATCAATGGGACTATGTAGAATCAGACTCTGCATATGAACAACTAATAAAATTGATAGATGCAACATTAGAACATATCAATATTCAGCTCCCGTCCTACAAGTAGATGAACACATTGTAGCACACGCCTTCTGGCATCCTCCGATGAATGTAAGTTGCTCCTAACCACTTGTTGCACCTTCCAACGATTGCTATTTTCATCCTTTTCCTACAAAGGCAAGAATTGAAAATGCCAAAGTGTATCAGTCTGAAATTTTCTCTTACTCTGACGTAATATGGCAGTATGAATTCTCAACTTTGCACTCGAAAACAATAAATAAAACATCTGAATTATGGTAATCGTAAGAACATTTGGCGATGCTATTATATCGCAGGAACTGAACAAAGAGGCATGGAAAAAGTTGTCACATGAGTTTAAGTGGAATGAAGAGTTGATCAGAATGCATCTCAAAGAGATTGATTGGGATGAGTTGTCTTCCAATACGGAGATGCTCTGGACTGCATCTATTCTCGATAATTTCAAGAACTACATCAATTGGAAGGAGTTATCGGAATATGCACCTGAGGAATTGCTCACGCCAAAGATTATCGAGCAGTTCGCTGACCGGTGGGATTGGTACGAGTTGTCGGATAATAACAACCTTAAACTCTCATTTGCCATTCTTGATAAATTTGCCGACAAACTGGATTGGGAACGGATCATCAACCATTGGAGAAACCGAGACCTCTTTACACCGGAATTTTTGGAGCGATACAAAGAGTTTATCCCTGCCAAAGAGTTTCAAGGCTCATATCTTTGGGATGCACTTGTCGAGAAACACTTTAATAAGCTGGTAGAGGAGATTGTGGGATAACCCGTTTTGAGTATACATTGAGGAGCCAAGCAATTGACTCCTCTTTTTGCAAATATTTTCAATCAGAAACAAAGTCTAATGCACTTTTTATCCTCGCCAGTGCGTTGGATCAGATTATAATTTGTAACTTTACTTATAATTCCGACCATTATGAGTACCGCAGGACTTTTGAATCGCTACATCTGGTTTGTGACAACCATATACAATCGGGGGCCCATTGCGCTTGAAGATATCCGACATCGTTTCGAATCGCACTTTGGAAGTGGCGAGGAACTGAGTGAACGCACCTTCCATCGCTACAAGGAGGCAGTGATGGAGTTATTCGACATTGATATTAAGTATAACCGCACACTCCGAGGCTATGTCATTTCGGACTGTGAGGATATCGACAATATGGGCATGCGCAAGTGGCTGCTGCAGACCTTCTCGGTAAATAGCGTGTTGCACGAGAGCCAAGACCTCAAAAACCGCATCCTGCTCGAAGATATACCTTCGGGACAGCAACACCTTATCACCATTATGGATGCAATGCGAGAGGGTGTAACTTTGCAGATGACCTATCATAGTTTTCATCGCGACGAACCCTCAACCTTCGAGGTAGAGCCTTGGTGCATAAAATTATTTGAGCAGCGCTGGTATCTGCTCGGAAAGAGCGAGAAGTATCCCGAGCCTCACATCTATTCCCTCGACCGCATCAAGGCATTGGAGCCTGCCGGGCGAGCCTTCAAATTGCCCAAGAAGTTCGACGCCGCAAAGTTTTTTGAGAACTACTATGGTATTATTATAGGGGATGAGGATTTTGATGTGGTACCGGTGGTTTTGAAAGTTGATTCATGGCAGAGTAAATACCTTAGAACTTTGCCACTGCACCGCACCCAGACAGAGACCAAGTGTACGGAGAAATACTCCGTTTTTGAATATCGTCTATGCCCTTCATTTGACTTCCAGCAGAAAATTTTGTCGTTGGGAAACTCGGTGGAAATACTCGCGCCCAAAGATTTGCGCGAGATCATAGCCAAAAAAATCAGCAATATGGCGGAGCACTACCAAGACAACAGCAAGGAGTAAAAATCAGCATATCTGATTCCACCACCCTACAGATACATCTGCTGATAGTACTTCTGATATTCGCCACTGGTTACATTGTCCATCCAGTCGCCATTAGAGAGATACCAGCGCACTGTTTTCTCTATTCCCTCTTCAAACTGCAGGCCCGGCTCCCAACCAAGCTCCCTCTGAAGTTTGGTAGAGTCTATCGCATACCTCAAGTCATGGCCTGCGCGATCAGTAACATAGGTAATCAACGGAAGGCTCTCTCCCTCAGCATTGCCCAAGAGACGGTCTACAGTCTTAATGATAACCTTTATCAGATCTATATTCTTCCATTCATTGAAACCGCCGATATTGTAGGTCTCTGCTATCCTTCCTTTATGGTATATCAGATCTATTGCTCTTGCATGATCCTCAACATAGAGCCAATCCCTCACATTTTCGCCCTTTCCATACACCGGAAGCGGTTTTTTGTTGCGTATATTGTTTATAAAGAGTGGAATCAGTTTTTCAGGGAACTGATACGGCCCATAATTGTTGCTGCAGTTAGTTACAATTGTAGGCATTCCGTAGGTATCATGAAAAGCCCTTACAAAATGGTCTGAACCTGCCTTGCTTGCGCTATATGGACTGTGGGGATTATATTTTGTCGTCTCATAAAAGAAATCCTCGCCATAGGCCAGATGGTGTTCACCGGATGAGGCAGTTGTCTTGAATGGAGGCTCAACTCCCTCAGGCCTTGAGAGGTCCAATGCTCCATATACCTCATCTGTAGAGATATGGTAAAATCTCTTGCCCTCATATTTTTCCGGCAAAGACTCCCAATACTGTCGGGCAGCCTGCAAAAGGCTCAATGTGCCCATAATATTGGTTTGGGCAAAAGTGAATGGGTCGCGTATGCTGCGGTCTACATGACTCTCTGCTGCCAGATGGATTATTCCTGTAACCTGCTCTTTCTGCATAAGTGCAAGAACTCCCTCAAAATCACAAATATCCATCTTCACAAAACTATAGTTTGGCTTATCCTCCACATCCTTCAAATTGGCAAGATTTCCGGCATAGGTAAGCTTGTCCAGATTTATAATTTTATAATCGGGATATTTATTTACAAACAGGCGCACAACATGGCTGCCTATGAATCCGGCACCTCCGGTTATGATAATACTCTTCATATCTATCTGATTTTATTCCGACACTCTTGCCAGACATCTGGCCAAAGAGTCTTTCCAGTGGGGAATCTCCATTCCCAAACGCTTTTTAATCTTTGTCTTGTCGAGAACAGAATAGTTTGGTCTTTTTACTTTACTTGGAAATTCATCTGAATGGCATGGCAACACTTTACACATGCTGTTTCCGCTCATTGAAGCAATTTCAAGGGCAAAGTCATACCACGAACATACCCCTTCATTACTGAAATGGTATATACCGCCCTCTACCCTCTTATCTATGCACTCCATTATGGCGTGGGCAAGATCTGCGGCATAAGTAGGAGTACCCACCTGGTCAAAAACCACCGAAAGTCTCTCCTTTTCAGAAGTAAGTCTGCGCATGGTCTTCATAAAATTATTTCCGTAAGGTGAGTACAGCCAGGCTGTACGCAAAATTATGTAATCACCGCCCTCTCCCATCACTCTCTTTATGCTCTCTTCGCCCAACAGTTTTGTTACACCATACACTCCCAACGGCTCCACCGGCATATCCTCTGTATAAGGCATATTTCCATTACCTCCAAAAACATAATCGGTGGAGATATGTACCAGTTTTGCCCCTGCCTCCTTTGCTGCAGTTGCCAAATTTTCCACACCCTTGTTATTCAACAGATCGGCTGTTGCAAAATCATCCTCTGCCCTATCAACATTGGTATATGCGGCACAATTTACAATTGCAGTGATTCCGTTTTTATTTACAAAATCGCGCAGGCCATCCAAATCTGTTATACTCAACTCTACAGTGGACTCATCGCCTGCGATGTCGGTAAAAAAGAATTGGCAAGGGCACTTCTCTTGCGCCAAAAGTGCCGATGCTTCATTGCGCAGTTCCCGGCCCAACTGTCCGTTTGCACCTGTAACAAGTATCTTATTCATAATAATTTATACTATAATCAAAAGGTGAATCCATTTCTGCAAGCAAAGGATGTTTTGTATCTTTTTCAGAGAGCAGCACCCTATCCGACGGAACTCTCCAGTCTATTCCCAAAGAGGCGTCGCTCCACAAAATTGAGCCCTCAGCAGAAGGATTGTAGTAATTGTCGCATTTATATTGGAAAACAACCTCTTCGCTCAAAACCGAAAATCCATGTGCAAATCCTCGCGGCACAAACAATTGCCTGTGATTCTCTGCCGAAAGTTCCACCGCAACATGCTTTCCGAATGTTGGAGAGCCCTTTCTTATATCCACACATACATCCAGCACAGCGCCCTTGACAACCCTTACCAGTTTTGACTGCGCATAGGGAGGTTTCTGAAAATGGAGGCCTCTTAACACGCCATACGACGATTTGCTCTCATTATCCTGCACAAAATTCACTCTATGGCCAAGAGCTTTTTCGAGCTCGTCCAATCTGAAACTCTCAAAAAAATAGCCTCTTGCATCGCCAAAAATTTTAGGTTCAACTATAACAAGGCCCTCAATGGCGGTTTTTATAAAATCCATATCTATAAAAGTTTTACTGCTCCGTTTTCCAATTTGTATTTTTCACCTGTTGCCGGACAAAGGGCTATTCCATCTGCATCAAACTCCAGCCTCTCGCCGGCCTTGCTCATCCATCCTATCTGCTTGGAAGGATTTCCAACCACAAGGGCATAGGCCGGAATATCCTTTGTAACAACAGCTCCTGCACCAATAAAGGCATACTCCCCAATATCATGTCCGCACACAACTGTTGCATTTGCCCCGATTGTTGCTCCTGTTCCCACATATGTCTTTCTATACTCATTTTTTCTCGACACGGCACTGCGCGGATTTATTACATTGGTAAAGACACACGAAGGCCCAAGAAAAACATCATCACCACAAATAACTCCGGTATAGACACTCACATTATTCTGCACCTTGACATTCTTTCCCAGCACCACCTCAGGTGATATGACCACATTCTGCCCGATATTGCACCCCTCTCCCAATACACAACCGCTCATGATATGTGAAAAGTGCCAGATTTTTGTACCGGCCCCAATACTGCACCCAGGGTCAATCACAGCTGTCTGGTGCGCAAAATACTCCATATCTGCCATATTGTAGATTATTGATATAAATTACAAACTCCAATACTCCAACTCATCTATCCTATTCCGATAGATTCCCTTGATATCGGCAAGAACTCCCCTGGACGGATCCTTCATCAGAGCCTTGAACCAATTCTGGTCGAGCGATTTGTACTCATCATGGGCCACAGCCACTACAACGGCATCATAGCTTCCCTTTTCAATGGCATCAAAATCTTTCAGCTCAACCCCATAGGCAGAAGCCACCTCCGCTTCGGATGCCCTCATATCCACAACATCCACATTACAGCGGTACTCCTTCAGTTCATTTACAATATCCATAACCTTTGTATTTCGGATATCTGCAACATTCTCCTTAAAGGTAATACCCAGAACCAGAATCTTTGCATCCATACTGCCCACGCCCAACGAAATGAGCTTTTTCACCAGCTTTTTGGCAATATATCCACCCATAGTGTCATTAATGAAACGGCCTGCTGATATTATCTGGGGATGATATTTCTTCTCTGCAGCCTTATGCACAAGGTAGTATGGATCCACTCCAATACAATGTCCTCCCACCAGCCCCGGATAGAATTTGAGGAAATTCCACTTTGTTCCTGCCGCCTCAAGCACATCGTATGTATTTATGCCTATCCTGCTGAAAATAATCGAGAGTTCATTCATCAGGGCAATATTTACATCTCTCTGGGTATTCTCTATAATCTTTGCAGCCTCAGCAACCTTTATATTTGCAGCTCTGTGCACGCCCGGTTTTACAACCATTTCATACACCTTTGCTATTGTATCCAATGCCCCGCCGTCGCAACCGGAAACTATTTTTATTGTATTTGGCAAGGTGTGTACCTTCTCTCCTGGATTTATTCTCTCGGGAGAATATCCATATTTGAAATCCACGCCACCCTTCAATCCGCTTGTCTGTTCAAGCAGAGGCAGACAATCCTCCTCGGTACATCCCGGGTAGACAGTTGATTCATAAACCACATAATCCCCCTTTTTCAAGGCTTGCGCAACTGTTTTTGTAGCACCAAGAAGCGGTTTCAGATCTGGTTTGTTATGATTGTCTATAGGCGTTGGAACAGCAACAATAAAAAAATTGGCCTCCCTGAGTTTCTCCACAGAAGAGGTAAACTCTATATCGGCACCGACAAAAGCCTCTCCGGGCAGCTCTCCGCAAGGATCTGTTCCCTTTCTCATAACATCAAGTCTCTGCTCATTTATATCAAAGCCTATCACAGAGACCTTGTGGGCAAACTCCAGTGCCAAAGGCAAACCTACATAACCCAGGCCCACTACCGCTATTTTTTTCTTTTTATTTATCAATTCATTATACATATCCTACAAACAATCATCTGGAATAAAAATCCATAATTTTTTCTATAATAATATCCTGAATCCTGCTATCAAGTTCTGTATGGATTGGTAAAGACAATACCGAATCCGACAGTTCCTTTGCAACATCCAGACTCTCTGCCGCAATTGCAATACCCTCAAATGCCCTCTGCTCCTGCAGCGGCAGCGGATAATATATCATGCTCGGAATACCATGCTCCGCCAGATACTCTTTGAGGGCATCACGTCTGCCATGCTTTATCTTTAAAGTATATTGATGGTAGACATGTGTAGAGCCGGCAGCCTCCACGGGTATTTCAAAAAACTCTCCACAACTGTCGAACCGGCCCAACTTTTCAGAGTAATAATCGGCAGCCTTTTTGCGAGCCATGCAATATTGGTCGAGATACTTCAGCTTCACATCCAGAATGGCCGCCTGAATTGTGTCAAGCCTCGAATTGCAGCCAATTACAGAATGGTGGTACTTAATCTTTTGTCCATGATTGGCAATCATCTGCAATTGCCCGGCAAGTGTATCGTCGTTGGTAATCATTGCTCCGCCATCGCCATAGCATCCCAGATTTTTTGATGGGAAAAACGATGTGCAGCCGATATTGCCCATTGTTCCGGTCTTTGCCTTGCACCCATTGCTGAAGGTATACTCCGCGCCCAAAGCCTGGGCATTATCCTCAACCACAAAGAGGTTATGCCTCCTGGCAAACTCGAGAATAGGCTCCATATCGCAACTCTGCCCGAAAAGATGCACAGGCACTATAGCCTTTGTCTTTGGAGAAAGCGCCTTTTCAATATTGGACAAGGTTACATTAAAAGTGCCGTAATCCACATCAACCATAACCGGGACAAGTCCCAGCAAGCCTATTACTTCGGCTGTTGCAACATAGGTAAAGGAGGGCACTATCACCTCATCTCCAGGTTTGAGGCCCAATGCCATAAGTGAAATCTGCAAAGCATCCGTACCGTTTGCGCAAGGTATTACATGCTTTACTCCCAGATACCCAGCAAGATGTTGTGCAAATATTTTTGTCTGGGGGCCGTTAATAAAGGCACAACTCTCCACGACATCGGCTATCGCCGCATCAATCTCCCCCTTTATTTTCAGGTACTGACCTTTAAGGTCTACCATCTGTATCTTCTCCTGCAAATTTCCCATATACTTTTTCTATTTGCATGCCAATATGACTTCCGGTCTGTTTACCAGCCGAACGGATGTGGAGCAAGAGGCAATTTTGCCAACGGATGGTAATCACCTTTTAGTCCTATCGGTGTTGCATTTCTGATTGCACTTACAATCTCTATACAGTTTCTTGCCTCAGATATTCTGAATCCCCTTCCTGCCAATATCTCCTGATAACTCTTTGTATGCAGCTCTGTAAAGCCTTCACTGAATTCAAACTCTTGCCCGTCGATCATTATTGTACGGTATGTACGCTTCTCTCCCTGAACAGCATTTTCAGGCAGATTGTCGCCATTTATACTTAAAAAATACCTCACCCTTGCCTTTTCAAGACCGAGATATCCGGCAACCCTGTCGTGGCTCATAACATGCACAATATTCTCCTTTACAGGTCCGAAAATCCACTGCAACATATCATAGAAATGGACTCCTATATTTGTTGCAACTCCACCGCTTTTGTGCACATCACCTTTCCACGAGGTGTAATACCAGTTGCCTCTGGAGGTGATATAGGTAAGATCCACATCATATATTTTATCTGCCGGCCCCTCCTCTATCTTTTTTTTGAGAGCGACAATGGCCTCGTGCAGTCTGAGCTGCAGAATATTATATGCCTTGCAGCCTGTCTCCTCCTCAATCTTCATCAGCGCATCAATATTATACGGATTCAATACTACAGGCTTTTCACAAATCACATCAGCACCCAAGCGCATTCCATAACGTATGAAGGCATCGTGGGTATAATTTGGAGTACAGACAGAGAACCACTCTATGCTCTTTTTTGAGCCCTTTATTTTTGAGCAATATCTGTCGAACTGCTCATGCTCTGTAAAAAAGGAGGCATTGGGAAAATAGCTGTCCATTATTCCCACACTGTCGAATTTGTCGTATGCGGCAACAAGATTATTGCCGGTATCTTTTATTGCGCGCAAATGGCGTGGAGCTATATACCCGGCCACACCTATTATTCCAAAATTAGCCATATAGCGACAATTATACTAATTCCACTTATCTAAATATTTAATGTTAAAATTCTGCTTAAGGAAATCCAACCCAAATATTAATCCACAAGACATCACTCCTCCCAACAATGTAAATACTACAAGTATCATAGATCTTTTGGGTTTACTCTTTTCCAACGGCACTGTTACAGGCTCTATTATTGTGAATATAGGAGTATCTTCTTTAACTTTTATTTCCGACTGAATCTTTTGCTTTGCCAATTCAGAATATAGTGAATATGCCAGATTATACTCATTCCGCAAATGCTCATCCTTCGTTGCAGCTACTGCTGTAGATATAACCCTATTGGCATCCTTGAATTTCGCATACTGGTCCTGTTTTTCAAGAAATACATCTTTTGCCTCATTATAGCTCTTTGTTATAAACTCATTATCCGCTGTGGCTTTTTGTATTTTAAATTCAGTAACATAATTCTGCAACAGAGTTACCATTCCCTGCACCACCTGAGCCGCTGCCACCGGTTCGGGCATAGTTGCAGATAACGATATATACCCTTTTTTATCCTCTATATTTATCATGGTACACGCTTTCAATATTTTTATACAATCCATTTCATTCTTAGACAATGTTACCAATTCCGTATCGCCGGCGATATTACCATTTTCAGATCCATCATCTTTATTAAAAATTGCACCTAAGATCAAACCAGGTAATCCTATTGTATATTTTGCGATGGTGCCAAAGACAGATTTTTTTTTGTACTCCGGATTTGTATAATAATCAAGCAATGTTATAGGCTTCTCATATTCAACAAAATTAATCGGAATTACAATAAGTTCTTTTAATAACTTAGTATTATTCAGCACATTGCCATACACCATGGGAGACAATGATTCGCCCGATCCTATTTCATTTAATGAGACTCCTGCAATAGAAGCCAAACTACTCAAACCACTGCTTACATTTTTTTTATTCGTCTGAGGAACTATAGTACAAGAAGCGCTATATTGTTTTGGAGAGAATATTGCCACAATTACTCCTATTGCCATAAAAGCAATCGTAAACTTTAAAATAAACGCACGCTTGCTCCACAATCGTACAATAAGTTCTATCAAATTAATCTCATGTTCACCTTCTTTCTGGAAAGCATTTGTATTTGTGGTGGAAAATTCAGTATCCATTAGTCAATTTTTTATTACTTCTTAATTTCTATTGTTTTTATTTACTGGTAACACTAACAATTGTTGCGACCATTGCAGCCAAAGATGTTGCAGATGTTGCAGCCGCCAATATTGCTGCAACAGACTGTGGATTCTTCTTCTTTCTCATTGGCACAACAATCTCTGTCCCAGGCATAACTTCAAAATCTTTACTGCCTTTCGTAGCTACAGAACCATTCATATGCACCATATAAACCTTCCCTTTCATAGCCTCTTTAAGAAATCCCCCTGCTCCATAGATGTACTGTTTATATCCCCTATTCCTACTATACGATATTGTGTTGGGTAATAAAACTCCACCTGATACCTTTACTGTATTGTTATATTTAGGCACATGTATAATATCATTCTCCCTCAATACAATATCAGCATCAGAACCAGGATTTGCAACTGCTTTTTCCAAATCAATTGCTATTGAAAAACGATCTCCAATCCCTGTTACATCAAATATAGTACTATCATCTGCCTGCGTTCTTGCAATACTCATTGCCAAGTGCAATCTTTCCAGTTCCTCTTTTGTAAGAATTCTAGTTAATTTTGCACCCTTTACATAAGCATCCCTATTGAATCCTTCTGCTCTTTTTACGATATCCGACAATCTCACAGTATTCTTCTCCACTACATAGCTGCCCGGATAATTCACCTCTCCAGTTATAGTTATCTTCTCTTGAGGTTTATAATAAACAGAGCGCCTTATAAAAATAACATCAAAAGGTTCCAATTTAACATCCACATCCATAGGATTTTTCAGCAAATTGTATGATAGTAACACGGCTATAGTATCATGAATATTTTTTACAACTTCCGGTTCTTCATCGCTCTTTATTCTTCTGGCAATCTCAACCTTCTCCAATGTAGCTGCATTTGTAATTCCATTGGCCATAAGGATAATATCTCCCAAAGTCATTCCATCTCTGTATTCAAATTCACCAGGATTATTGACTTCACCCCTGATTGAAACCCGCTGATCAGGCTTTAGAGCATTAATATTGAATATCTGTATATAATCATCGGGCATCAACTCAATATCATTCATTCCTAAAACTACATCCTTTAAACAAAAAGAAACCTGCTCTTTGCTTCTATCCTTTCCATACCTGACAATATAAGCCTTTTCCAAATAAGCATCTTCTTTTAATCCGCCGGAGGATATTATCAAATCTCTCACTGTTTTAAGCGTATCAGATAATGAGTAATTACCAGGTCGCCATACAGGGCCACTTACCGAAACTTTATTTTTAAACCTGCCATCTAGAGTCCTGACAGCAACTACATCTCCATCTTTCAATTTAAATGTCTCAAATTCATCAGAACACACATTAAAAGTTTCCGAAGAGGGACCATCAACAAGAACATCTGTTTTTCTTCTATCAACCTGGACACTACCAATATAGGCATTTGTTGTAAATCCACCGCAGTAAGAAAACAAATCACTAAGAGTCTCACCATCTTTCACTTCATATCTCATAGGCCTTTTTACAGCTCCAGACAATGTAACCAAATTTGAAAACGGAACCACCAATATTGCATCATTATCTTCCAGTCGTATATTCGCATCAAAATTACCATTCATCAGATAATCATACACATCCAAAGATGACACCAATTTATTGTTTCTATACAGACGTATATCCCTCATACTACCCAAATCGTTTGGTCCTCCGGCCAAATAAAGCACTGATGCTATGGAAGAAAGCGATGGCAATGTGTAAGATCCAGGTTTCTGCACATCACCTATAACATTGACTGTCACAGACTTCATCTTACCCAAAGAGACTTTCATATAAGTATCTGCATCATCTCCGACAAGACCAGAGTAGATTTTTGACATTTGATACTTCAAATTCTTTTCTACCTGCTCTATGGTTTGTCCATATACATACAATGGACCAAGATCAGGGATATAAAGGCTACCATCCGGAGATATTTCTGCCGAAATATTCTTGACAACAGCTCCCCAAAGATCAATCACAAGTTCATCGCCTGCCGAAAGTTTATAATCTTTAGGAGTTGGAATATTATAACTTGGTATAAAATTAAGATTTGTTGTTCTAAATAAATAATGGCCAAAAATCGAAGAGCCTTCTCCTTTTTGTGAATTTTCCGAATGAATAACAACAACTCCATCACTTCCAGCCACACCATATGCCACTTTACTATCAACTGCAGCACTTACATTTCTGTCAACTGATGAAGAAACCACTGCGGATGATAAATTACTACCGCCCTGCAGTTTAGATACCATTTCATTAATCTGCCCCTCCGAATAACCTCTCTGACGTGCCAACTGCTTTGCAAGTTCTATATCTCCGGACGATTGGGCAAACGATACGGCAGATACAAAAGACATCAACAACGATAAAAACAGACTTAATCTTTTACACAACTTTTTCATATTCAAACTTGATTACTTTGAAAAAAAATTCTAACAAAAATAGAGATAAAATACCTTTAAACCAAATAAAGAATAACAACTCCGGTGCCAAATGAGAAAAAGGTGCAATGTTAAGGTGCAAAAGCTAAAACTTATTTAAAGATTATGGAGCAATCGCTTCAAGATTGTATCAGATCAGCCGAGACGCGGCATCTGGAATTGAGACATATAGAAAATAAAAAAGAGCCCTGCAAAATGCAGACCTCCAAAACACTTAAAATACACTATGAAAACTTTAATCTCAAAAGTCTGTGGGAGCAACAGGATTCGAACCTGTGACCCTCTGCTTGTAAGGCAGATGCTCTAAACCAGCTGAGCTATGCTCCCGAATCGTGACCATCAAGGCCGGACTTTTAAAGAACTAAGTCTGTGGGAGCAACAGGATTCGAACCTGTGACCCTCTGCTTGTAAGGCAGATGCTCTAAACCAGCTGAGCTATGCTCCCGAATCGGGACTGCAAATGTAGACATTATTTTTTATTCTGCAAATTTTTTTTTCATTTTTTCAAGTTTTCCTTAAAAAAAGCCAATGCTTCGGCCACAACAAAAGTACTTCCCCCTATAAAAACAAAATCATCCTCACAGGCCAAATCACTCATATACAAGGCTAAAGAGTCGGAAATATTCCCTTTCTCCACAACACTGCCCCCAATTCCCGCAAAAAACATTTTTTCTTTTAATTTTTCTGCAGGCAATGCTCTTGTTCCTGCTGCATTTACAAAATAATAGACAACCGGAATATCAACAATTCCATTATTTGGAAGATACTTGACAACCGATTCCAAATCTTTATCAGCCACCACTCCAAAAAACATCACAACTCTTCCGAATGGTTTGCCGGTAATTCTCGACACTCCGCAGGCAGTCTCTTTTATCTGTTTTCCAAGTATTGCAAAACCATGAGCATTATGCCCTGTATCACAAACAACAAACGGTTTTTCACAAAGTGTCTCCCAACGGCCATGAAGTCCCGTAATCTTTGCGGCAGAGGCAATTCCCATCTTTAAAACTCTATGATCCACGCCATTGCAAAGCCCCAATTCCTCCAATTGCATCCCAGCACACAAGGTTTCAAGCGCTGCCACAACTGTCTTTATATTTTTTTCCTGACACTTTCCCTTCAAATCCAAATCACCGGCAAAAACGTCTGTCAGTTTTTTGGCAACATACTCCTCCGCATAAATCACCGGAGCGTCCAACTCAGATGCCCTTTTCCCAAACACATCTGCAACACCCGATTTCTCCCCTATCACCACCGGCACACCTCTCTTTATTATACCGGCCTTCTCTGCAGCTATCTGCTCCAAAGTATTTCCAAGAAACTCGCAATGGTCAAGACCTATGTTTGTGATTATGCCCAACAGAGGAGTGAGTATATTTGTTGCATCCAGCCTGCCTCCCAATCCGCACTCAACAACGGCTATATCAATATTTTCATCTGCAAACCAGCAAAATGCAAGCGCAGTTGTAATCTCAAAAAAAGAAGCGGAAGTCTGTTCAAACAGCTGTCGGTTTTTAACAAGAAATGAATATACATACTCTCTCGACGGCATATCAAATGCACATCCTCCACTACCACACTCTTCTCCACCTTCATTTGCCGACACCTTCATCCTCTCCCTGAAATCGAGCAGATGGGGAGAAGTATACAACCCCACTTTCAACGGCTTGCCATTATCTTTTTTAAGACAGCTCAACGCCGATGCCGCCATGTGGCTTGTAGAGCCTTTGCCATTGGTTCCTGCAACATGCACCGATCTGAACCGCTTTTGAGGATTACCCAAAGCGCTGCACAGAGCATACATTGTTTCAAGACCGGGTTTGTAGGCACTCCCCCCCACCTTCTGGAAAGAGGGAAAACGGCTGAAAATAGCCTCTATTTCACGATTATATAATTGTATATCCATCATATATTTTCAAAATAGCACAAGAGCTGCACAAAGATAAGCGATTCTTCAAAAAGTTTTACTAATTTTGTGGGTTAATAAATAAGACTGATTAGTATAACTTTCAAATAACTTTTTATGATTCTTTTCTTTAAATCAGAAAACGGTGCGGTTACTGCTGTAGAGTCCGCAAAAGAATTGTCAAACGAGAATATCAACTCTTTGGTCTGGCTATTTTCAGAAGCTGCTCTTGTAACAGAAAACGGCAAGCCTGCAGAAAATATTGAAGGTATTTTTGTAGGTCCGAGAAGGGAGATGATTACCCCTTGGAGTACAACAGCTGTTGAAATTACCCAAAACATGAATATCAATGGCATTATGCGTATAGAGGAGTTCTTCCCTGTAGAGTCAGAAAGCGCTTCACACGACAAAATGCTCCAAAGAATTTATAAAGGTCTGGACCAGAAGTTATACACAATAGACAAACAGCCCGATCCTGTTGTATACATCACAGATATTGAGGCATATAATAAAGAAGAGGGACTAGCTTTGAATCCCGAAGAGATAGAGTATCTCCAACAATTGAGCAAAAAAATCGGTCGTGGCCTCACAGACAGCGAGGTTTTCGGTTTCTCTCAAGTAAACAGCGAGCACTGTCGCCACAAAATCTTCAACGGAGTCTTCATTATCGACGGCAAAGAGATGGAAAGCTCATTGTTCAAAATGATCAAAAAGACAAGCCAGGAGAACCCTAACCTCATAGTAAGCGCATATAAAGACAACTGTGCGTTCATAGATGGTCCGCAAATCGACATGTTCCACCCTGCAAGCGGCGACAAACCTGATTTCTATGTTACAAAAAATGAAAAGACTGTAATAAGCCTCAAGGCGGAGACCCATAACTTCCCTACAACTGTGGAGCCGTTCAACGGTGCTGCAACAGGAAGCGGCGGAGAGATCCGAGACAGGATTGCAGGTGGAAAAGGAAGTTTCCCAATTGCAGGTACTGCCATATATATGACCTCTTACCCGCGTTTTCAGGAGAAGATTGAGGAGACTGTCGGCATAAATGAGGAGAAGAGCATCGAACAGCTCAAAGCCACCATTACAGATGAGTCCTGCGCCGCTGCAATGGAGATTGGAAGAGAGTGGGAAAAGAGTGCCCCACGCCCTTGGCTGTACCAGAGTCCTCAGGAGATTCTTACAAAGGCCAGCAACGGAGCGAGCGATTTCGGAAACAAATTCGGACAGTGCGTAATTTGCGGAAGTTTGCTCACACTGGAGCATTGTGACACAACCGGTTGGGCCTGCAAAGCAAACAATACACCCAAATTCGGTTTCGACAAAGTTATCATGCTTGCCGGCGGTGTAGGTTATGCAAAACAGAAAGACGCCCTCAAGGCAGAGCCGGGTATTGGAGACAAAGTGGTATTGCTTGGCGGCGACAACTACCGTATCGGCATGGGCGGTGGAGCTGTTAGTTCTGTAAATACAGGACAATATGCCAACGCAATTGAGCTCAATGCCATCCAGAGATCAAATCCTGAGATGCAGAAGAGAGCCTACAATGCAATCAGAAGTGTTGCCGAGAGCGACAACAATACAATCATAAGTGTTCACGACCATGGAGCAGGCGGCCACTTGAACTGTCTGTCGGAACTTGTAGAGCAGACAGGTGGAAACATAGATATCAGCAAACTGCCTGTGGGAGATCCTACTTTGAGCTTGAAAGAGATTATCGGCAATGAAAGCCAGGAGAGAATGGGTCTGGTTATGGAAGAAAAGGATATTGCAAATCTTAAAGCAATTGCCGACAGGGAGCGCGCTCCGATGTATGTGATTGGAGAGACCACCGGAACCCACAACTTCACTCTGAAAAATGAAAAGACCGGTGAGGCTGCCATCGACCTGCAGATGGAAGATATGTTCGGATCTGCACCTAAAACTTATATGAGAGGCAATACCTGCGATTACGATTTTGCAGATATCCGGTACGAAAGCGGCAAATTCGAAGAGTATCTGCAACAGGTACTCCAGTTGGAGAGCGTTGCCTGCAAAGACTGGCTCACCAATAAAGTGGACCGTTCGGTTACCGGACTTATTGCCGGACAGCAATGTACCGGCGAAATACAGCTGCCACTGAATAACCTTGGTGTTACAGCCATAGGTTACAATAATGAAGAGGGTATTGCCACCTCATTGGGACACGCCCCTCTTACAGCACTTGTAAACCCTGCAGCAGGCTCAAGAATGGCCATTGCAGAGGCCCTTACAAATGTAGTATGGACTCCGCTCAAAGATGGTATCAAAGGTATTTCCCTGAGTGCAAACTGGATGTGGCCTTGCCGTAACGAAGGTGAGGATGCAAGACTCTACAGAGCAGTAAAGGGTGCCAGCGATTTTGCCATTGGACTTGGAATCAACATTCCAACCGGCAAAGACTCGATGAGTATGACCCAATCTTATCCCGACGGCAAAAAAGTATTGTCTCCGGGCACATTGATCATCTCAACAGTAGCACCTGCCAACAATGTATACAATATCGTAAAACCGGATATCAAAGCAGACATTGAGAGCAATATTGTATATGTGCCTTTCAGCCGCGAAAACGACGGTACAGCACCTTTCAATCTTGGCGGTTCTGCATTTGCACAAATACTTAACCAAGTTGGAAACAGCACTCCTGATATTAACGATGCAGGCTACTTTGCCGAGTGTTTCAATGCCGTACAGAATATAGTATCGGAGAATCTGGCCCTTGCAGGACACGATATTTCTGCCGGCGGCATGATAACAGCCCTTTTGGAAATGTGCTTTGCAAACACCAAGGGTGGTATAAAGATAACCGCTTCACCAAAAGATGGAAAAGAGTTCAAGGCTGCAGATCTTGAGAGCGTGATGTTTGCAGAGAATTCAGGTGTCTTGTTGCAGATAAGCAAGGAGAATATGGCCGCTGCCATGAATATTCTCAAAGATAAGGCATTTGTTATCGGAGAGACTGTTGCCCAAAGAAATATCAATATAGAATTGGCGGATGCAGATGCTATCAGCCTTGATATCAACAAGCTGAGAGATGTATGGTACAAGACTTCATACCTGTTTGACATCCGTCAGGTTGGTGAAGAGTGTGCAAGAGAGCGTTTCCAGAACTACAAGAACCAGCCGCTTGTTTATAAATTCCCTGAACATTTTACAGGCAAATTGGAGGATTGTCCTGCATTGGTAGCCGACAAAGAGGGTAACAGAACCGACAGCGATGCTCCTGTTGCCGCCATAATCAGAGAAAAAGGCTCTAATGGCGACCGCGAGATGGCATGGGCACTCTTTATGGCAGGATTCAAAGTTAAGGATGTCCACATGACAGACCTCATCAGCGGAAGAGAGACCCTCGAAGATGTGCAGATGATTGTATTTGTTGGAGGTTTCTCAAATGCAGACACACTCGGCTCGGCAAAAGGCTGGGCAGGTGCATTCCTGTATAATGAAAAGGCAAAGAGTGCATTGGAGAAATTCTATGCAAGGGAAAACACTTTGAGTCTCGGTATATGCAACGGTTGCCAGCTGATGGGCGAACTTGGTCTTGTAACACCAGAAGAGAAGGAATCTCATGTAAAAATGTTGCACAACAACTCCCACAAATATGAGAGCGGCTTTGTAGGTGTAACAATTGAGGAATCACCTTCTATATTGTTGCAGAGCCTCAAAGGTTCAAAACTGGGTATTTGGGTAGCTCACGGAGAGGGCAAATTCAGTTTCCCTAAAGGAATGGAGAAATTCAATGTGGCAGTAAGATACACACACAACGGATACCCTGCAAACCCCAACGGCTCTCCTGAAGGCATAGCCGGTGTATGTAGCACCGATGGCCGCCATTTGGCAATGATGCCTCACCCTGAGCGCTGTTTGAGACCTTGGAACTGGGCACACTACACAGAAAACGGCCACACCGTTACACCATGGATAGAGTTGTTCATCAATGGTAGAAAATGGTGTCAGGCTCATAACTAAGAACTTTGACATATGGGAGCTGACTATTCAGCTCCTTTTTAATTCCTTTCCACCCTGCCCTGCATCACTTCGAGTGGGAAGAGAGAACAGAAGAAAAACAAACTATTAACAAACTATATTATGGAGAAGTTACCTAAAATATTCGTACTGGATACAAATGTCATTCTGCACGATCACAATGCTATCTATAACTTTCAGGAAAATGATCTGGTGATACCTATTGCAGTTTTGGAGGAGCTGGACAAGTTTAAAAAGGGTAACGATGCCATAAATTACAATGCCCGGGAGTTTGTGAGGGCCATCGACAAGATATCAGACCCGCGTCTGTTCAACAGCAATAAGGGATATCCGCTGGGCAAAGGTCGCGGAAAACTCTCCATTGAGATCAATCACCCGTTTCCTCCCGAGTTGGAGGGGTGCTTTATGGATGATGTCCAGGATCACCGTATATTGTCTACAACAATCTGGATAAAATCGAAATATCCAAACAGGACTGTTGGCCTTGTAACCAAAGATGTAAATTTGAGGATGAAGGCAAAGGCTCTCCAGATTTTGGCTCAGGATTATCTGACCGACCATATCATTGAAGAGAAAGTTGCCCAAAATGAAGCGCGTGTAATAACTGTGAAAGGACTTGCCAATGAGGTCATAAATAGAATTGAGCAAGAGGGCGTCTCTGCCAAAGAGCTGAAATACAAGAAAGTGGCAAGCAACCAGCTCTACAGGTTCAGGCGTACACCTGAAGTAAAAGGTGAAAGTTTGCCGCCCGTTCTGGCACGATACAATGGAAAGACAGGCATCATAAAGGGAATCAAGGAGATTACCGCATACGGCATCTCGCCCCGTAATGATGAGCAGGCACTGGCTATGGATCTGATTATGGATCCGGATATCAAATTGATTGCCCTTACAGGCACAGCCGGTACCGGAAAAACGCTTCTGGCACTTGCCGGAGCACTTGAGCAGGCCGATTTGTACGACCAGATACTTCTTGCAAGACCCGTAATTCCTCTACAAAACCAGGAGATAGGTTTCTTGCCGGGCGATGCCCAGGAGAAAATTGGCCCATATATGCTGCCCCTCTACGACAATCTGTCGGTAATTAAAAAGAATTTTAAAGATACAAGCCGCGAGAATGTGAAGATAGAGGATATGCTAAGAAGAGAGAGACTTGTCATATCACCATTGGCATATATAAGAGGCCGCAGCCTCTCAAAAGTATTCTTTATAATCGACGAGGCCCAGAACCTCACTCCGCATGAGGTAAAGACCATCATTACGAGAGCCGGAGAGGGAACAAAAATCGTTCTCACAGGAGATATCCATCAAATTGACCAGCCATATCTCGACAGATGGTCGAACGGCCTTACCCACTTGAATGAAAAATTATATGGAGAAGAGCTCTTTGCGAGCATCAACCTTGTGAAAGGAGAACGCTCGGAACTCTCTGAACTCGCAGGAAAGAAATTATAGAGCGCTTGCAGCATAAAAACCGGTTATAGTAAAGCCTCCGTACTAAAAACAAGCAACTATCAATGCGTCAGGCATATACAACGTAAATAACATAAAAAGCACAAGAGGGCATCCCCCTTCTCTCTTTTGAAGGAGTTGCCCTCTCAATTATAACAATCAGCCTCTTAGAAATTCACTCTGACAGCACTCTGGAGTCTGGTATCCTGTTTGAAATTCCCGTCGGCATTTTCTCTACAACCCCACAGATATTCAACACCGGCCTGTACCGATGGGGTTATGTTGTAGAACAGATTTGACACCACATATTGGGCATGTTTGTATGTTGATGCCGGAGCATAATCTGGCAAAAAGGCATCAACCATACTGTATGTAGATGAAACTGAGAATTTTGGAGATATTTTCCACTGCAGTCCCACATAAGAGGCCCAAGCTGCAACTGATTCAAGAGTACCATTTGTTTCTGTCGGGATCATATCAAGTCCCAAACCCTGCATATCCTGAATATAACTGCCCACACCCTTTCCATATATACACTGGCTGTAGAGTTTCAGATTACGGGCCAAAAATGAGACACCACTCAGTTTTATGCCATAACCTATCTCATCTTTTGTAGTACCGGTATTTTTATCTCTATAATACATATTTCTTACCAGTCCCGACAATCTCAGCCATGCCTGTCCGTCGGCCCAACTATACTGGAGATAAAACGGAATATCCGGAATTCTTTGATTTACACCATAAGTATAATCATCATAGGTTGCATTTACATTTGGCATCTCCAATCCCGCACCAACCGACCAGTGTTTGTTGATGGCATACTGGTAATTCAATACAGTGTTGAATACAAAAGTCATGGCATTAGGGCCCTGCTGGTCTACAGTAGGCACAGATGCCGCACCATCTGTAAAGAGGCTCGGTTTATAGCCCAATGTAAATCCCTTATAGGTAAAGTAGGCAGATTTAAGTGAGAATCCATAATTTGCACCATTACCCGAAAAATCGAAATTGACATATGCTCCTATCTGATTTTTTGTATGAGGCAGTGCCACAAAGTTGAAAAACAAGTTTGAAGCCCCCGCATTCATCTGCACCAAAGCACCATTTCCGGGCACATTGTCCATAGGTATTGCAGAAGTTACAAAACATAACGGATTATCTATGGGATGACCCAAATCATAACTTACCGACGCCTTTACAAAACCGCCTATACCCAGATAGAATTTACGCTCTTTACCCACAATGGCAAAACGGGGCATATCAGGGGCATTAAAATAATCGGGAGCATTTTGCACGAGCACCCTTACCACAGCAGTATCTCTATGCACATTCCCAAAGAGAAAGACATAATCCTTCTCCTCCATGCCGATATCACCATCCAATCCCACAACTCCATCTACATTGGCAATACCATCCGCAACCTGTACCGATTGCATTTCAGCACTATTTTGCTGAATATCTCTCTTTTTTTGACCGCTACCTGTCATTTGAGCAACGGCACCATCTGTCAATGCAGATGATGCCGTTAATATAATAATGACAAGAGTGCGGATACACACCTTGAACATAGTCTTAACTTTTTATCAAATTTTAAAAATAACTTAGACTAGTTCTCTTGTCAGGTATGTCTTTATTATCTTTTTAGAGTATTATTTCTCTCTGATGATAACAACTCTGTTGTAAGCTGCTTTATCAAATACTTGATCTGATGCACCTACAGCCTGGATCTCCAATTGGTCTGGGTTTACACCATACTCTTTGGTAAGGATATCATAAACAGCCTGACCTCTCTTCTCGCTCAACTTCTGGTTGAAAGCAGGAGTACCGGTCTGTTTGTCGGCAGAAGCGAACAATACAAATTTCTCATCAGGAAGCTCTTTGATAGCTTTAGCCAAGTACTCAAGATTAATCTTCTCTTTATCAGAAACATCAGCTTTACCAATTGTGAAGAAGATTGCATACTCTGAAGTTACAGCGTAAGGATCTGAAACAACTTTAGGACCTTTTGCTTTCTCTGCATCCAACTCATCTTTCAAAGCAGCTCTTGCAGCCTCTGCAGCAGCCAATTGTTTCTCCAAATCATCAATTTTGTTAATAAACTCGCTATTGTCATCAACTACGATAATGTCTGAAGTTCTCTTGAAGCCTCTAACAGGGAAGTTGTAAGTAAGACCAGCTGTCAAAGAAACCAAACCTTCCATTGTTCTGCCGCCATAAACACCGTCGAAACGTTGGTTTACAACCATCAATCTACCCTCCAAATTCAAATCAAGTGATTTTGAAAGACGCAATACATTCAACAAACCTACATTTGCAGCAATCTCATTGTCTTTAGCACCATTTCCTGCTGAGCGAGCCCAACCGAAACCTGCAAAAGGAACGAAATCCCAGAATCTGGTCTCTTTATAACCACCAATAGCATTTGAGATATTCCATAGAGCGTCTGCGTGAAGGTTCATCACATTGAACTGCTCTTTATACATACCATCTACTTGCTCGGTAACATACATTGCATCTTTCCAGTACCATGAATTAGCCTTCAAACCGGCATATTGCAAACGCACACCTACCGAAGGAGTAATCCATTTACCCAAAGAGATATCCAAAGCAGGTGCTATACGTTTTCCGAAATCACCTTTTTTGTCATACTCACCAAAATAAACCTGGGCACCGCCACCTACAGAGATGAAAATATTATCAAAAAATCTGTTGGTAACATAAGGGCCTCTCTTAGACTGTACCTCAACTACAGTCTCCTCTTGTGCATAAACGAATATGCCTGACAACAAGAGAATTGACAACAAAAATAATTTTTTCATAAACAATTATTATTTATATGTATTAAAATTTAATGCTCGCCTACAATAACACAATTAAAACAGAGCAACGGTTGTTTTGTTTCAATAACGCTTCAAATAGCAGCAGTTTATCACAGGAACATCACTAATCACGCCACCTAACAAATCACAAATATAGCACATTTTTCGCATTTCTCAAACATTCTAAACAATACTTTGTTTGTAATTATGAATTTTTAAAACGACACATATATCATGAAAAAGATTTGTTATTTACTTATTATGCTCATTACCTTTTCATTTGGAGCAAACGAAGCTACAGCTCAGGCAAGTGGCGCACAACAGACTTTAACCAAACACGAAATAAGAAAAGCAAAGAGAGAGGCTCGCAAGAAATTTATGGAAGCGGAGGATCAGGCATTGTTTGAACAGGCAGTCCAAGCCCTCAAAGAGCAATCTTTTGTTGTGGAAGTAGACCAGCTCATATACCCTCGCGGTATGGTCCAATATGTTTCTGCCCTTACAAACTTTGTCTATATTAACAAAGGTAACGCTGTAGTACAGATTGCCGTAAACAACTTTGCCCCCGGCCCTAACGGAGTTGGCGGTGTAACAGTTGAAGGAACACCATCTGACATTACAATGAGTACCGACAAAAAGGGAAATGTATACTACAATTTCACAGCCCAAGGCATTGCAATTTCAGCAACAGTCAATATTACAATGACTCCGGGCAGCAACAGGGCAACCGTTACCATCTACCCTAATTTCAACAACAGAACCCTGACAATGACCGGCAAGCTTGTGCCATACAGCCAATCCAACATTTTTCAAGGACAGACTATTTAAAATATAGTTTGCGCATTTAAAGGCCTACCTGCTCTATCTCGTTGGCCTTTAGATACCACAAATAGCCGCTTACTTCCGTAAAGCCCATATCCATAAGCAGTTGCATATATTTTTGCACCTGCTTATGGTACTTTTTATTGTATGGTGCAAACTCACCGAACTTATAATCTATAACAATAGCCCGGGAATCCTTTACAAGCACCCTGTCGGGGCGCATGATAGAGCCATCCTGCTGAAGGATACTGCACTCTTTGAATACCAGATACTTATCAGAAAACCAGCCTCTATCCTCCACCGATGCAATCATACTGTCTATCAGCTGCTTGATTTCCCCCTCAGGCAGTCTCTCCACATCAGCGGCGCTGTTTATGCCGGCAAACAGCCCGTGCATTATGATTCCATTATCCCTCAATGTCAGGTTATCATTTATCGAACCTGTCTGCATTGATGTCTTTATTCTCGCGGAGTCCAATGCCTGTTCAAACTGGGAGCCAAGTTCAAATTTGCCATAAGAGAGTTTGTCTTCAATAACCGGCGGCAGAATCTCTCCGCACACAAACTCCTCCGTTTCAACAGCGACATCATATAGCTCAATCACTTTTACACCTTTTGTAAAAGATTCCGCCTGTTTTTCCGATTCTCCAGTCAAATAGTCATACAGCAGATGTGAAACCGCTTTTTTTGGCAATACACCATCCTTATCCGGCACCGGAGCCTCCGCTATAACAGACAAATATCTTTTTGGTCTGGTAAACGCCACATATGCCACATTCAGATTATCTACATAAACTTCGAGCTTCTCCTTATAATAATCATCACAGAAGAGAGTCTGCTGCAAAGCAGAACTGTACCTTACAGGCAGTGGGCCATCATAATCCAGCTCCTGAGAAGCCATACTGCTCCACAGAAGCGGCGCCCTCCACGAAGAGTGGTCGAGCCTGCCACTGAAATATGGCACAATAACAGCCTCAAAAGCAAGACCCTTTGCCTTATGCACAGTCATCACCTGAATCGCATCCTGATCCTCAGGAGAGGATATTGATTTTTTTGCACCATTCTCATCCCACCACTTCAAGAATGCCGAGAGATTATTTCCCTGCTTCATGAAATAATCGATTACAATATCAAGGAATGCCTGCAAAAATGCCATATCATCCTTCTGACGGTCGGTAAGATAGCAACGGATTATCTCCTCACACATCTGATAAGGAGGCATCTTTTTTAACCGTTCACACTCTTCTGCCGGCACAATCGACGACCCGGCATCTGGATCTTCTATACATTTGAGGATATTTACAATCTTTTTTACAGCTGCAGATGATGATACCGATAGCGAATCTGCAGATATTACACTATAACCTGCTTCCACCAAGGCTTTTGCAACCGACGCACCCTCCGAATTCCATCTCACGAGTACCCCTATATCCTTCTGTCGGAACCCACAAGAGATCAATTCTGAAACATTCTCCAGAATACGGGCATTCACAACATCCTCATAATCAAGACCTGCCTCGTCGAGTTCCTTCTTGTTTACAAAATTCACATTAACATAGCCTCCGTCAAACCCTTTTTCGGGCATAGACTGCTTGAAATTACTGTAAATTTCAACAATCTGCCCACCAGGTCTGCTTCCGTTCTCCTCAAACTCACCGGCAACAGGTTGATACTCATTCCGGGCCATGACAGCAGCCGCTTCAAAAAAGCCGTTATTAAAATCTACAATTCTCCGGGCACTTCTCCAATTCACATCCAATCCCTTATGGGCCACACTCTCGCCGAAGCAAGAATCGATTCCGGATTCAAGAATATTCCAGTCCGAATTTCGGAAACGGTATATGCTCTGCTTCACATCTCCCACTATCAGATTCTTGTCTCCATTTGAAATGCTGTTTGCAAGCAGCGGTATAAAATTACGCCACTGCATCAAAGAGGTATCCTGAAACTCATCGAGCATAAAATTATTTATCCAGGTACCAACCTTTTCATATATAAACGGAGTATCGTTGCCATCTATAATCTGCCCCAACAATTCAGTTGTTTCGGAGAGTAGCATCACATTCTGGCTTTTGCAATAATCAAGGATATAGGCATAGACATATCCCAAAATTCCAAGACTGTTCAAATTTCCCTTTACACACAATGCGGTATAGTACAAAACAGAATCATTATCATACAATTTTATCAATTTTCCCACAGCATCATTCAACCCCTCACTATATGCCCTTTCAAATTTCCAGGCATCACCCTTCCTTGTTTTTGCATACCATTCTTCGATACAGTCATAAGTATTTACAAACGACAGTTTAAGCGGCTCCCCCACTCTCTGGCCATTGGCCAAATAGTGGAATATGGCAAACGGCCCCCTCATTCCTCTCTTAAAATCGGCAGGCTCCAGCTCGCAACGCGCCATTATGGCCAAAGCCTCTTTTCCTATGGCAACAGACTCCTTTTCAAAATGGGATGTAATCTCGGCAATACGCTTTTTCAGCCTTGCAATGCGCTTCATCTGCTCCTCTACAGTAAACTGCGCTCCGTTATTTTTCAATTTGAAATCCTCAGAGAAAAGGCTTCTTGAGAGATTTGAAATATCATTTGATATTCGCCACGACTCGCCATTCTCTATCCTCTCCAAAGAAAAATCTATCAGCCATTTGAGCAGCTCCCTATTTTCATTTTTGTCGAGGTCTGCAAAAAGGTTATCTACAGCGGCTGTCCTTACAAGATCCGAGTCCAGCTCGATACCATAAGTTATCATCCGGCCCAGCTCCCTGGCAAAACTCCTCATGATACCCTGAAAAAACCGGTCGATTGTACTTACCGAAAAGGCAGGATAATCATGCAAAATTCTTATAAGCACCCTTTTTGCCATCTCTCTTCTTGCGCAGTGCGGATCCGACGCCATTTTATGCAACTCCTCCAGAATACGCTGCTTCATCTCATCAGTTGCCTTATTTGTGAATGTAACGGCAAGGACATGCTTGTAAGCCTCCTCATCCTTTAAAATGAGGTCTATATATTCATGGGTAAGAGTATATGTCTTACCCGACCCTGCCGATGCCCTGTATACATTTATAAGTTGCTCCTGCGCCATAATTACCTTCCACAAATATGTTTAAACATACAATATCCGCACACATCACTCTCCTCTGCCGCCTGTTCAAATGCCACATTATTATCAAATATCTCTGCCACACACTTCAAAAGTGCCTCTCTGTACTCTTCCAGATTGGATTTATAGATTGGCTCACTAACTATCGAGCCCTTCTTTAAAGAGGTAACAGGATATACAACAAGATCAAGTTCCGACGAATCTTCTGAAAATTCAATACGCACACTCTTGCCGTTTTTAAGTCTTACCACCCGATCCTCTCCTGCAATATTACTGAGAATTAACGCATAGAGATAGAGTTGCACAAAAGCTTTATAGTGTTTGCCGCTATCTCTCAGAAAGAAATCTCCAATCTCCACACTATTGCCGGGAACCTCAACTCCGCCAGTCTTGTAGTCTATAACCCTCAAAGAGCCTGCAACTTCATCTATACGGTCTATCACCGCCTTAAACTTGACTTTCAATCCATTAGGCAGCTCCATTTTATTGTAGAATGTCTCCTCTCCTGCCATATAGGTAAACGGTGCATACTTTTTATCCTCCTGCAGAGTTATGAGCACATACTTCTTTATTACCTCTTTGATTATGATGTTACGCCCTGTTATCTCCCCTATTCTGTTCTTTGCAAACTGCTCTTTAATCACACTCTCTATTCTGTCGGAATTCCTTATCATCCCCTCAAGCAGCTCTCCGCTCACAATTTCGCCAAGATAGGGCGCATAAAGCTCTTCCATTGTATCGTGAAATATTGTACCGAATGTACTTGCCTCTATGCTCTCTTCAACCTCTTCTTCCTCCCTTATCCCCTCTACATATTGCCAATAAAATTGTAACGGACAAGACAAATAGGTATTTATTGCACTGGCCGACAATGTTTTGCCACTCTCATTGCCAACAAATGCATCATATAGTTTCTGCATCACCTCATCATCCTTTTGAACAGCAATTACAGACTCCTGCTCATCAAACAGAGGCTCCGATGAGACCACGCTCTTTTTTATATCCACATTGTAGTGGAACTCAAGTTGCTTTACAAAACGGCTCACCTCGCCACTCTTTACCCCCTCGGCTCTTGTATCATAAATAAGCCACACATTCTTGGCCCGATAGATACTTCTGTAAAAGTGGTATGCGGCAATAGCATCATGCAACTCATAGGTAGGCAATCCGAAACCAACCCTCAAATTATAAGGTATCAATGAATTATTCTGAGAAGATGCGGGGAATTGCCCCTCATTTACAGACAAAATGATAACATTGTCAAAATCCAGCGCCCTTACCTCAAGCGAGCCTATCACCTGCAGGCCGGCCAGCGGTTCTCCTTTAAATGGAATTGTTATGGAGGAGGTTATCTGCAACAATAAGCGCAAACAAGTCTCCCGTTTCATAGGCACATCCAATGCCTTCAAACGCGATATTTCGAGATAATACCTGTAAATGAACTCCTTATTGAGACTATCGGCAACCAGATCGAGCTCCTTTAAAATATTCTCCAGATACTCCAATAAACCTGCAGCACTATCGGTAACTTTAAATACAGCTTTGAGCAATGGAGATTCCAACTGCTCCAAAACATCACTCTCTGATGCCAGATATATACGGTTTTCGCGTACAAGCTCTCCCATTATAAATGCAGCATCATTGGCAGCATGCTCTTTTATATACTCATGTTTGAGCAATACCGCAATATCACCATGATAAAAAAGACCTGCGCCATCTTTCATTCTGATACTCTTCTGCAACGAAGCTATACTGTTTACAAAACTCACAAGCGGTGTTGCAGAAATGGGAAATCCCATTGTTACATTTATCTTATTGAATGAGGAAGGTATCGAATTGAGTACAGGCATCAGCAGGGTCTCATCCGGCAAGATAACCGCTGTTTTTATAGGATCATGGTCTTTCAGACTCTTCAATATATCTGCCACGACAAAAGCCTGCCCCACTCCGGAAGAGACTCCTACCGTATGAATCTGTGGCATGGCATGTTCACTGCTTATATCATATTCTCCCGGAAACTCCCTTGCAGCATCTCCGATAAATATGGAGGCCTTATTATCTTTGTCGGTAACCATAGGGCCATAAAAATCCCAATAAAAATCACCTTTGCCACGCTCCTTCAGCCACCTCATGAGAGTCTGCTCACACCTGTTTGGAGCATTGAATCCTATAAATACCAACTTGTTATATCCGCAATCATCGGGATTCTCAGCCACCTTCCTGTAAATCATACCCTCATATCCCAACCCCCTGCTCTCCAAATCTTCTCTGAAGAGACGGTACAACTGATACATTATACTCCACAGGGAGGTAAAGCTCTCCTTTTTGAAACTGGTTTCACCTTTGAGAAAATTACGCCAGAACATCTCCACTGCCCTACGTTGGGTCTGCGACAAAAATGAGTAATCGCTGTCGAGCTGTTTGAGATCTTTTATATTTGTAAACAGCTGTTTTGCATCAATAAGATATTTGTCGATATCATTGAAATCAGAAATTATCAGGCTGCCCCAATGGATGAACTCATCAAAACTCTCCCTTTCAGATGCCTCAATGAATGGTTCGTCGGGATATTTGAGAGAGATATAATTACGGTACAATATATATTGTGCCTCTATTGGATCGACAGTGGATATACCACTTATTTTATTGAACAATTCGCTGATTGTCAGCATCTGGGGCGAAAAGAGCGGTCTGTTGTAAATTTTTCCGAACTCCTCACCAAGATACTTCTGAAAAAACTTCATGGAACGCCTGTTGGGGAATACAAAAAGTACTCCCTCAAAAGGTATTCCATGACCAGTCTCTCTACAACTGCCGGCACTCTCTGCAGGCCAAGCCTGATGTTTGGCATAGGCAGATGCCACCAATCTTAAAAACTCCCTGTTTTCCACTGCTTCAAGCTCCGCTTATAATAATGCTGAGTCTTAACCCAAACGCTCTTTTATGGCCTTTGAAGCCTCTTCATATCCGGGTTTGTCGAGAAGCGCAAACATATTCTTCTTATAAGCCTCAACACCCGGCTGGTTAAACGGATTGACACCCAACATATAACCGCTTATACCACAAGCAATCTCAAACATATAGAACAATCCGCCGATATTGTACTCGTCGATCTTGTCTATCCAAATTTCGAGATTAGGCACTCCACCATCTGTATGGGCAAGACGAGTTCCAAGCTGAGCTTTCTTGTTAATCTCCTCTATTCTTTTTCCTGCCAAAAAGTTAAGTCCGTCGAGATTTTGCGCATCCTCTCCTATCTTCACAGTATGATATTGGTTTTCAACCAGCACATTTGTCTCAAACATTGTACGCTCACCCTCCTGAATATACTG
>JAZNEW010000052.1:0-66207 GCA_045588775.1 Candidatus Egerieisoma sp.
TTATCGAACCATCGACTGCAATCAGGCACTCTCTATAATCCAAAGAATATCAAGCGGTTATAAAAATAAAAATGAGGAGAAATCCGAAAATTTCTCCTCAAATTTTAAGATGTGCGGGCGAAGGGACTCGAACCCCCACGCCTCTCGGCACTAGATCCTAAGTCTAGCGCGGCTACCAATTACGCCACGCCCGCGTTGGTGATTGGGACTACAAAGGTAGTCATTATTTTTATAAATGCAAATTTTGGCGTAAAAATGTGAGAAAATATTTCAGAAACATTTTAAACGGATCTTAAAGTTTGCTATTATCCACTATTTTGCTAACTTTGCGCACTATTTTGAGAAACATAGTTTTAAATCACTTGAAATAAGAATAATCAAATATATACAATGAAGATAGAACAAGTAAAAGTTGATGATTTGACATACCAGTTGAATCTTAACATCGAGAAGGCTGATTGTGCCGAGAAAGTAAAGAAAGCATTGAGCGAGTACCGTCGTAGAGCGGATATCAAAGGTTTCCGTAAAGGAATGGCCCCTATGTCGCTTATCGAGAAAATGCACGGTGTTTCTGCATTGGTGGAGAGTGTAAACAACATGATTTCTGAATCTCTCCAGAACTATATCGTTGAGAATAAATTGAACATTTTGGGTGAGCCGCTTCCAAATGAGGAGAAACAGCAGCCTATCAATTGGGAGAGCGACGAGTCTTACAATTTCGTATTTGACATTGCTCTTGCTCCAGAGGTTAATTTCACTCTTTCTGCAGAGGATAAAGTTGTTGCTTACGATGTTGCGGTTGCTGAGGATTCAGTTAAAACCTACAAATCCAATATGTTGAAACAGTTCGGCAAATTGGAGAATGTTGAGGAGGTAGGTGAGGAGGATTTCATCATTGCCGATCTTGTGCAGGGTGAAACCAAAATTGAGGGCACTTACATCACTCTAAGAACTATCGAGAGCAAGACAATGAAGAAGAAATTCATTGGCAAGAAAGTTGGCAGCAGCTTCGCAATTGATGTAAACAAAACTTTTACCAATGAAACCGACAGAGCAGCTCTTTTGAAAGTGAAGAAAGAGGAGCTTGCAGATATGGATCCAAACTGGCAGGTAACCATTAAAGAGGTGAAGACTTTTGTTGAAGCTGAGCAGACCCAAGACCTTTACGACAGAATGTTCGGTGAGGGTGTTGTTACCGACGAGGCAGGATTTGAGGCAAAAATCGCAGAGCGTATCAAACAGGAGTATGAGCAGGAGAGTGCATACCGTTTCATGCTTGATGCAAGAGAGTATCTTTTGAACAAGACAAATATCCAGCTTCCTGAAGAGTTCCTTAAAAAATGGTTGTATACAATCAATGAGGGCAAATTCACAATGGAAGAGATCGAGAAAGATTTCCAGTTGTTCTTGAAAGATTTCCGTTGGCAGCTTATCCGCCAATACATTATGAAAGAGCAGAAGATGGAGATCAAGAGAGAGGATCTTGTTGAGGCTGCAAAACGTGTGGCAAAAATGCAGTTTGCAATGTATGGCTTGAATGATGTTCCTGAGGAGCAGCTTAATAACTACGCAAACTCTATTCTTTCAAATGAGAAAGAGGGCAGAAGAATCTATGAGAAGACCGAGGAGGATATGGTTATGGCATACATCAAAGGTGTTGTAACTCTCGACAAAAAATCTATCTCAATAGATGACCTTCAGAAAATGAACAACTAAGAGTGAGTCCGACTTCTGATAAGCAAGAGCTTGTCGGGATAAAGATATAAGGAGATGGCAACCGCTGTCTCCTTTTTTTGTTTGTGCAGTATGGTTTTTACCTGAATAATTTATTATATTTGTTTTCTATTTATTTAAATTTTGAAATATGGCAAGTGAATTCGAAAAATATGCTACCAAACATTTGGGAATAAGCTCATTATCATTACACAGATTTAACTCGATAAATGCAGCATACATCAATCCGTCAATTATAGAGGAGCGTCAGATGAATGTGGCGGTTATGGATGTCTTCTCCCGTCTGATGATGGACAGGATAATATTTCTGGGAGTTCCCATTTCTGATGATGTGGCAAATATTATACAGGCACAACTTCTTTTTCTGGATTCAACAGATTCAAAATCCGACATACAGCTCTACATAAACTCTCCGGGAGGTTCTGTTTATGCCGGTTTGGGAATTTATGATACAATGCAGCTTGTGCAGTCTGATGTGGCAACAATTTGCACAGGACTTGCAGCTTCAATGGCCTCAGTGCTGCTTACTGCAGGTACAAAGGGAAAAAGGAGCGCATTGCCCCATTCGAGAGTGATGATTCATCAGCCGCTTGGTGGTGCTGAGGGGCAGGCATCGGATATTGAGATTACCGCAAGGGAGATCATCAAACTTAAAAAGGAGTTGTATGAGATAATATCACTCCATTCAGGCAAATCTTTGGCCCAGATAGAGAAGGATGCCGACAGGGATTATTGGATGACAGCCCAGGAGGCTCTCAAATATGGAATGATTGATGAAATATTGGGTAAAGGCGGAAATAAATCCAATGCCAAATAGTTTAAATGAAATTAACATTGAGGTAGATGGCAAAGAAAAATAGTGAAGGTATGGGGGCTTTCTGCTCATTTTGCGGAAGAGAAGAGAAGAGTGTGAAGCTTCTTATGGGCGGCATGTATGGATATATCTGCGAGGAGTGTGCAGAACAGGCATATCAGTATGCCAATGAGCAGTTGGCTGAGCAGCAGAGAAAGGCTTTGGATGCAAAGGGGCTTACACTGCTCAAACCAAAAGAGATTACCGAATTTCTCGACAATTATGTAATCGGCCAGCAGGAGGCAAAGAAGTATCTTTCGGTTGCAGTATACAACCATTACAAAAGAATCAATTATTTGAGCAGCAAGAGAGGCAAGAAAAAAGCAGCGGGGGCAGAGGGTGAAGATGATTTGTCGGATCTGGATATTGAAAAATCAAATATTCTTCTTGTAGGCCCTACAGGCACTGGTAAAACTTTGTTGGCCAAGAGTATAGCAAAACTGCTCAATGTGCCGTTTGCTATTGTGGACGCAACTGTGCTTACAGAGGCCGGATATGTTGGAGAAGATGTTGAAACCATTCTTACAAGACTTTTGCAGGAGGCTGATTATAATGTGGAGCTTGCCCAAAGAGGTATTGTATTTATTGATGAGATAGACAAAATTGCCCGTAAAAGCGATAACCCTTCAATTACTCGTGATGTTTCGGGAGAGGGCGTGCAACAGGCCATGCTCAAACTTCTCGAGGGTAATGTTGTGAATGTTCCGCCTCAAGGCGGCCGCAAGCATCCGGAGCAGAAAATGATAGCGGTGGATACCACAAATATTCTCTTCATTTGCGGCGGTGCGTTTGAGGGAATCGAGAGGAAAATAGCCCAGAGACTCAATACGCAGGTTGTGGGATATGGGGCCCAAAAGAAGACAGAACATATAGACAAAAAGGATTTGTTACGATATGTTGCTCCGCAGGATCTGAAATCGTATGGACTTATTCCGGAGATTATAGGCCGTTTGCCGGTACTTACATACCTGCACCCTCTTACTCGCGAGGCACTGCTTGATATTCTGGTAAAACCAAAAAATGCAATTGTAAAACAGTATGAGAAGCTTTTTGCAATGGATGGTGTGAAACTGGTTATTGAGCAGGAGGTACTTGAATTTATTGTAGATACAGCAATCGAGTATAATCTTGGTGCAAGGGGATTGCGTTCGATTTGTGAGGCAATAATGTTGGATGCAATGTATAATGCGCCGTCGGAAAATAAGAAGAGCCTTACAATAAAACTCCCTTATGCCAAAGAGAAGGTTGCCAAATTTACAGGCACTTTGATCGCCCAGAATTAGGAGTTATTGTAAACCATGCGTGATTGTAAACGAAGTTTAAAACAGATACAATATGAAAAATTACATTGAGAAGAATAAGGAGAGATTCCTTGCTGAATTGTTTGAGATTTTGAGAATTCCCTCTATAAGCTCGTCTGCAGCCAATAAAGATGATATGTATACTTGTGCCAACAAATTGGCAGAGTTGCTTCTGGCGGCAGGTGCAGATAGCGCAAAGGTATATCAGACAAAGGGCCATCCTGTGGTATTTGGTGAGAAAAAAGTTGATCCTTCACTTCCTACAGTTCTGATTTATGGTCACTATGATGTGCAGCCGGTAGATCCTATCAACCTTTGGAAATCACAGCCGTTTGAACCGGAAATCAGAGACGGTGCAATTTATGCGCGTGGAGCAAATGATGATAAAGGCCAGCTCTTTATGCATGTAAAGGCTTTTGAATATCTTGTAGCTGAGGGCAAATTGCAGCACAATGTGAAATTTATTCTCGAGGGAGAGGAGGAAATCGGCTCTCCAAGCCTTGCAGAGTGGGCAGAAGCTAATAAAGAGATGTTGGCGTGTGATGTTATTCTGGTTTCAGATACAACTATGATTTCGGAGAAAGTCCCTTCAATCAACTGCGGTATGCGTGGTCTGGCGTATGTGGAGGTTGAGGTTACAGGCCCAAACAAAGATCTTCACTCAGGCCATTACGGTGGTGCAATAAACAACCCTATCAATGCCCTCTGCTCAATGATTGATTCTTTGATAGATGATAAAGGAAGAATCACTGTAAAAGGCTTCTATGATAAAGTTGTAGAGCTTACACCGGAGGAGCGCGAAATGTTTGCAAGGGCTCCGTTTGATATGGAAGAGTATAAGAAATCACTTGATATCGACGAAGTGAAAGGAGAGGAGGGCTTCTCAACACTTGAGAGAACCGGAATCCGTCCTTGTCTTGATGTGAACGGTATTTGGGGCGGCTATATTGGCGAGGGTGCAAAAACAGTATTGCCGTCGGTTGCCCATGCAAAAATATCAATGAGATTAGTTCCTAATCAGGATTGTAACGAGATTGCAAAATTGTTTGCAGAGCATTTTATCTCAATTGCACCAAAAGGGGTGAAAGTGAAAGTAACTCCTCATCATGGAGGTAATGGTTTCTTGATGCCAATTTCTTCAAATGCCTATAAAGCTGCTGCAAGGGCAATAGAGGAGGTATATGGAATTGAGCCTGTTCCAAGCCGCGGTGGCGGAAGTATTCCAATTCTTGCAGATTTGCAGAATATTTTGGGCGTCAATCCGCTTCTTATGGGCTTCGGCCTTGAGAGAGATACAATACACTCTCCAAATGAGAGCTATTTGTTGAGCCAGTTCTATAAAGGTATGGAATCGATAGCATTGTTCTACAAATACTACACAAAATAGATACTAAAAAGAATTATTATTATTACCCCTACAAATTGAGGATAAGATGAATTATCAACAACTATATGAGCAGATAAAGGCAAAAAAAAGCTTTCTGTGTGTGGGCCTCGACTCAGATCCAAAGCTCTTGCCGGAGTGTTTGAAAGATGCCCAATATCCTATTTATGAGTTCAATAAGGCTATAATTGAGCAAACAGCCAAATATGCTGTAGCTTATAAGCCTAACCTGGCATTTTATGAGGCAGAAGGTGTAGAGGGTTGGTTGCAGCTCGATATGACCTTGAAGTATATAAAGGAGAATTATCCCGAAATACTTGTGATTGCCGATGCTAAACGTGGTGATATCGGAAATACTGCCAGCCGTTATGCAAGAGCATTTTTTGAAAAAATGGACTTTGATGCAGTTACACTTGCTCCTTATATGGGCAGTGATTCTGTGAAACCATTTTTGGAGTATGAAGGCAAATGGTCTGTAGTTCTTGCCCTTACATCAAACAAAAGCGCGAACGATTTTGAGCAGTTGCAGCTGGAGGGGGGAGAGCCGCTTTATAAAAAAGTGATTTGTCAGACAATGACTTGGGGAAGCAAAGACAATACTATGTTTGTTATAGGTGCAACCCGTCCTGAAAAGCTGGCAGAGATAAGGGAATACTGCCCAGATCATTTCTTCCTCGTTCCAGGAGTCGGTGCACAAGGAGGTACAGTTGAGGAGGTTGCCAAATATGGCTTGAACTCCCATTGCGGTTTGCTGGTAAACTCTTCGCGCGGAATCATTTTTGCCGACAGTAGCGAAAACTTTGCGGTTGTTGCAGGAGAAAAGGCGCGTGAACTTGCAGAGCAGATGGCTCCGTATGTTTAAAGCGGTTTGGCATGTTTAACCCGGTTAAGCGCAAGTGGCTGTTTTGATGGTTGCAGATATACTTGCGCAGATGAGAAATGAGGTATAATCGGGTAATGTTACTAATAATGAAAAAAGGAGTTGAAAAATCCGGCGGAAAAGAGATTCTGCAGATGATTCAGCTCCTTTTTGTATTATGCTTTGTACTATATTTTTGTTTCCTATTTTTGTTCCGGCAATTTTGCTATTACACTCTGGCAGGCGCGAACATGGTCGCCAACCTTAACCTTTATCTCTGAATCAAGCGGTACAAAAAGGTCTATTCTCGAACCGAATTTGATAAAGCCAACCTGACTGCACTGGTTAGCCTGGTCACCCTCTTTGGCATAGCATACAATTCTTCTGGCAATGTAGCCTGCAATCTGTCTGAAGAGGATTCTTCTTCCGCAAGGAGTCTCTACTGCAATACTTGTGCGCTCATTCTTTTCAGATGCTTTAGGGTAATACGCCACAAGATATTCGCCATGATGGTGCTTGCTGTAGAGCACTTTGCCACCCACAGGATAGTAGTTTACATGCACATTGAATATGCTCATGAAAATGGATATCTGAATACACCTCTCTTTTAGGAATTCATTCTCTTCAACCTCTTTGATAATTACAATCTTGCCATCGGCAGCCGCTATAACGGCGTTTTCGTCGATCAAGGAGACTCTCTTTGGGCTTCTGAAGAAGCGTACAATGAAAAAGAAGAGCAGAAGGCCGACTGCCACTGCTATTTTGGAAGCGGTGCCCCAGCCGAGATACAGAAATACACATAGAACAATGGATGCAATAATGCCGAACGACTTGGCGATTATTCCATATCCCTCTTTATGAATGCGCATATATAAGTTTTTGTAAGATTATCATGTTTTACATAAAGAATTTCAGGTATGCAATTGCAACTGGAAATGCAATCAGTGCACCGTCGAATCTGTCGAGCATTCCGCCATGTCCGGGCATTATGCTGCCAGAGTCCTTCACTCCAAAATTCCTTTTAAATTGGGATTCAACCAAGTCTCCCCAAACGCCAAAGATACAAATAATTATTCCAAGTACAACCGACTGCGGCATATCTATAGGCAATAATTTTGCAAAGTGGAGCAAAATGGCTGCAAGTATTGCACAAAATAATCCTCCACCAAAGCCTATCCATGATTTTTTTGGAGAAACCGACGGAAATAATCTCTTTCCATATCTTTGTCCCAATGTAGATCCCAGACAATATGCACCGACATCAGTTGCCCATAAAATTATGAACATCGACAGTAGTGTGAATCCTGAGTATTGCGGAACTCCGCTGCTGCTGTCGAGTACAACCAGATTGCACATGCTCATAGGAACCGCAATATAAAGGATTGCGCTGAGGAGAAATGGAAAGCGTTCAAAACCGTTCTCTCTTCGTATCTGTACTCCATTGCTTTCAGAAAAATCGTGAGCATTGAACTCTTTGACATACAATGCGGAGATGAATATGAAGGCCAGTGGAACAAATATGAGCAGAAGATATTCGGTGGCAATATAATCCAGTTTTACCAGGAGTGTAAGGCCGAATATCATCAGACCGGTAGTGATTGCCAGAGCCTTCTGCAACAGATTCTTTTTACCTGTACTTATATTTATATACTCGTTCATCATCATCGCAGTTATAAAACCAATAATGATGGCATACGGAAGCACGCCCCATAAAATGCCGCCAATCATTATGATGATGAATGCCAGACCGCTAATTGTCCGTATTATCAGATTTTTCATTGTCGGTAGTATCTTGTTGTTCAGGTTTTGGAGAGATTTCGCTCTCTTTCTTTGCTCTCGGCCCAAATATGCGCTCCATATCTTCGGTAAAGATAACTTCGCGGCTCAAAAGCAGCTCCGCAAGTTCGGTAAACCCTTTCATGTTGGCATTCAATATCTCCAGAGCCTTTTCGTGAGCCTTGTTTATAAGCTCTTTTGCCTCGGCATCAATCAGCTCTGCAGTCTTTTCGCTATATGGTTTGCCAAAGTTATAGCCCGAGTCCTGTGAATCGTAGAACGAAATGTGGCCAACTTTCTCACTCATTCCAAAATAGCTGACCATGGCGTATGCCTGTTTGGTTATCTTTTCAAGGTCGCTGAGGGCACCTGTAGAGATTCTGCCATTTACAATCTCCTCAGCAGCTCTTCCTCCCATAGTGGCAGCCATTTCATCCATCATCTGCTCGGTAGTTGTAATTTGTCTCTCTTCAGGCAGATACCATGCAGCGCCGAGTGCCCTGCCTCGAGGTATTATTGTAACTTTGAGCAGAGGATTTGCATTTGGCAACAGCCAGCTTACAGTTGCATGACCTGCCTCATGGAATGCAATTGTACGCTTCTCTGAAGCAGATATGATCTTGCTGCGTTTTTCCAGACCTCCTATTATACGGTCTATGGCATCAAGGAAATCCTGTTTCTCTATGCTTGCCTTATTCCTGCGGGCAGCAATGAGGGCAGCTTCGTTGCAGACATTTGCAATATCGGCACCTGAGAATCCTGGTGTCTGTTTGGCAAGAAACTCTTTGTCGAAATCTTTGGAGAGTTTGAGTTTGCGCAAATGGACATCAAAGATCGCCTCCCTCTCTTTAAGCTCAGGAAGATCAACATTTATCTGACGGTCGAAACGACCGGCACGCATGAGCGCTTTATCGAGAATATCAGCCCTGTTTGTAGCAGCAAGGATAATTACTCCCGAGTTGGTGCCAAAACCATCCATCTCTGTAAGGAGCTGGTTGAGGGTGTTTTCTCTTTCGTCGTTAGAAGAGAAACCTCCATTTTTGCTGCGGGCTCTTCCAACTGCATCAATCTCATCAATAAATACTATACAAGGTGCCTTCTCTTTTGCCTGTTTGAAGAGATCCCTCACTCTCGATGCTCCAACACCAACAAACATTTCAACAAAATCGGAACCCGAAATAGAGAAGAACGGAACATCCGCCTCTCCTGCAACAGCCTTTGCAAGGAGGGTCTTTCCTGTACCCGGAGGGCCTACAAGCAGTGCTCCTTTAGGAATTTTACCGCCCAGTGCTGTATATTTTTTAGGATTTCTCAAGAAATCCACAATCTCCATAACCTCCACTTTTGCCTCTTCAAGACCTGCAACATCCTTGAATGTAACCTTTGCATTGTTCTCTTTGTCGAAAAGGCGGGCCTGTGATTTGCCTACATTGAAAATGCCGTTGCCGCCTGCGCCACCGCCCATGCCTTTTGTCATTCTTCTTATCATAAAGAACCATAAGGCAAAGAGAAGCAGTGGGAATATCAGCCAGTCGAGAATGCCGATGTAGCTCGCCTTCTCGTCTGTTTCTATACTGAATTTCTTATCCTCAGGCAAAGCCTCTCTTGCCGCCTGAAACTGCTCTTCGGAGTCGAAATTGTCGGATACTTTAAAATAGAACTGCGGACCATATTTTGGCTCTTTGCCGCCAAAGAGGTTCTTGTATTTGAAAAGGCTGTCTTTTTTTATTGTAACCTCAGCCTTCTTGTGGTTTGTGATAAAGAGAATCTTCTCAACATCACCCTGTGGAATCATCTCCTCCTTTACCTTGTACCACTCGGTTTTGAGCGGATCACCGCCATTATATCCGAACCACATATAACCCAGAAATATCAGCAATGGAAGGTAAATCCATGCTGCATTGAATTTCGGAGGTTTAAGTTTTGGGGTATTGTTATTCTTGTTTTGCTGTGTCTGCATTTTCTCTCTTTGTTTTACAGTTTACTCTTCATCGGAATATTTTGTGATTACAGAGTCAGCCCAAAGGTCTTCCAGTCTGTAGAACTCCCTATACTCTGTCTGGAAGATGTGGACAACGATATTTGAATAGTCGAGTATGATCCAGAAGGCATTCTCTTTACCCTGCATTCTTGCCACTTTTCTATTGCATTTGATAATCATCTCCTCCTCGATATTGTCGGCAATGGCAAGTACATTTGGTGTTGAGTCTGCGTTGCATATTACAAAATAGTCGCAGATGCTTGTTCCTATCTCCTTGAGATCCAATGAACAGACATTTTTGGCTTTCTTGTCTAACATTGCATCTACAATTGTCCGGATTTCAAATGTATCGGTATCGATTATTTTTATGGTATTTTCTGATTTGGTTTCTTTGGCCTCTTTAGCCTTTTTTATAGCCTTTTTTGCCACACTTTTGCCGATAGCCTTTTTTGCAGTAGATCTCTTTGCCGCTTTCTTCTCAGTTGCCTCAGATACAACCTCTATAGTCTCTTTTTTTGTAGTCACTGTATAAAATTTTATTAATTGTAATACGATATTCTTTATTTTTGCAAAGCATTGGGCTTTGCGGTATTTTAACTTACAAATATACTGCAAATTTTTAGCCAACATGAGCTATGGAGAAAAAACTTGTTATAAAATGGTATGAGAGCCTGGATTCTACAAATATGCAGGCTCAAAGAGAGCTGCCGGAGGCTTTGGAAGGAACGGTATGGGTTGCCGATTACCAGAGTGCCGGGCGTGGACAGAGAGGTAATTCATGGGAGAGCGGTGCAGGCGAAAATCTTTTGTTTACCGTTTTGTTGAGGCCTGATTTTCTGAATGTTGCAGATCAGTTTGCAATATCGCAGGTAGTGGCTTTGTCGGTTGTGAAGTATCTCGAAACAATGGGACTCTCTCCAAAAATCAAATGGCCGAATGATATTTATGTCGGCGACAAGAAAATTTGCGGAATACTGATAGAACATAGCATTTCGGGTGCCAATTTGTCAGCAAGTATACTTGGGGTGGGCATTAATGTCAACCAGCGCACATTCTGTTCAGATGCTCCCAATCCCACATCAATGGTATTGGCACTTGATGGTGTTGTGCCCGACAGTTCCTTTTGCTCAGAGGAAAACAGTGCGGAATTCGACCGTAAAAAAGTATTGGCAGGAGTAATGCAGCAGCTCTTTGCTCTTTATGAAAGTTTGTATATTTATTCCGCAGACTCAATGAGACTCTTTGATGCGCAGGGTAGGGAGGCGCTCGATGCCGAGTACCATTCATATCTCTACCGTTTGGGCGAATTTCACGACTTTATCGAGGTTGAAGGTGAGCGGAAAAGCAGAATAACAGCCAGAATTGTGGGAATAAACGGGTATGGGTGTCTTGTGCTTGAAAAGGAGGATGGCAAACGTGCTGAGTATGCCTTTCAGCAGATACGTTATATAATATAACCCCCAAAACTCTTTGTTTAGCTTTTGGGGGTCAATTCAATATTGGGCGGATATCCCAATTGCATTATCCTTTGATCAGTTTTACAGCCTCATAAGGGTCTGCTGCTCCAAATACAGCGCTGCCGGCCACCAATACATCGGCACCCGCCTCTTCGAGCATTCTGGCATTTTTGGTGGTAACGCCACCATCGACCTCAATCAGACAGTTGCTGCCATGTTTGAGTATCAGCTCTTTCAGACGTTTCACTTTGTCGGTAGAGTGCTCAATGAAAGATTGTCCACCAAATCCAGGGTTTACAGACATCAGACATACAAAATCGAGGTCGCAGACAATATCTTCCAATAGTGTTATTGATGTGTGCGGATTGAGCGCCACACCCGCTTTCATTCCCAAATTGTGGATCGACTGGATTGTGCGGTGCAGATGTGTGCAGGCCTCGTAGTGTACACTCAGCCATTCTACACCCAAATCCTTGAACTGGCTGATGTATTTGTCGGGTTCAACAATCATCAGGTGAGCATCCAATGGCTTTTTGGCCTTTTTTGCCATAGCCTTTACAACCGGAAAGCCGTATGAAATATTTGGAACAAATACGCCGTCCATAATGTCGAGGTGGAACCATCCTGCCTCAGATTGGTTAACCATTTCTACATCTTTATCCAAGTTGCCGAAATTTGCCGACAACATTGATGGAGCAACAATAATACTCATGTGTCAAAGTTTGTTTAGTTCAACTCTTTTGAAATATGCTATTTGAGGTTTACAAGAATCTCTTCCAACAATTTGCGGAATTTGTCGAGTGAGGCAAGTTCGAGTCTCTCTCCCGGAGCGTGGACACCTCGTAGGGTAGGACCGAATGATATCATATCCAGATTCGGATAGATGTCGAGGAACAGACCGCACTCCAATCCTGCATGAATTGCCCTTACAACAGGGTCTGTGTTGAACAGCTTTTTGTATGCGGCTTTTGAAACTTCAAGGATATGGGAATCCAGTTTCGGTTTCCATCCCGGATATTGGCTGTTGTGTTTTACAACGGCTCCGGCGAGCGCAAAGCAGGCCTCGACATGTTTTGCAGCATAGTTTTTACAGCTGTTTACAGAACTTCTCTGGCTTGTTCCTATTCTGATTATGTTTTTAGGGAGCATTTTTACCGATGCCAGGTTGGTTGAGGTTTCAACAAGGCCGGGCATATCACTGCTCATGCCGAGAACTCCATGAGGAGCTGCGCACAGTGCATAAATCAGGGAGGCTGTTGTATTAGGATCAATTGCCTTCTTAGGGCCGCCAATGTTTTTCCCGGCTTTTACATCATATATGCCAACCTCTCCAACAGCGCCATCGATATTGCTGTCGGTAAGTTTGTATTCATCCTTGACTTCGGCGAGGAGTGTGTTGAATATTTTCAGGACAGAGTTCTTGTCGCGTTTCTTGAAGCCGATAACGGCGTAGGCCTCGCGTGCAATGGCATTGCGTTTGTTTCCTCCGTCGATTTCATACAATTCAATATCATGTTTGTCGAGAACATTGTAGAGGAATCTTGCAAGAATCTTTACGGCATTGGCTCTGTTCTTGTCGATATCATCACCACTGTGTCCGCCCTGTCCTCCAAAAATTTTGAATTCGCATTTCAGATACTCTCCGGTGGCAGGAACGGTTGAATATTTGAATTCGGCGGTTGTATCCATTCCTCCGGCACATCCTATGAACAATTCGCCCTCATCTTCAGAGTCGAGATTTATCAAAGTGTTGCCGGTGATGAATCCCGGTTTGAGCGACATTGCTCCGGTGAGGCCGGTCTCTTCTTCAGTTGTAAACAGGGCCTCTATCTTGCCATGCTCCAGATTCTCATCTTCCAATACTGCCAACTGGGCTGCAATGCCTATTCCGCAGTCGGCTCCCAATGTTGTATCTTTTGCGATAAGCCAGCCATTCTCTTCTACAGCAATGATAGGATCTTTGGCAAAATCATGCTCCACTCCGGCATTTTTTTCACAGACCATATCCGAGTGGCTTTGCAATACAACTGTAGGGGAGTTCTCCCTGCCTTTTGAGGCAGGCTTGGTAATCAGTACATTGCCTGCCTCATCTGTTTTGCAATCGAGTTTGTGCTCTTTTGCCCAATTCTGAAGATATGCTATGATGTGCTCCTCGTGTCCGCTTTCGCGCGGAATTGTGAGAATCTCTTTGAAGATTTCTAATATTCTGTCGGTTGTCATAATTATATGATTGTTTTTTTTGTTTGAAGACAAATTTACAAAAAATAATTATGGAATAATAAAAAAGACCTTCACTTTGTTATGAAGGTCTTAACTGTTTTTCTATATCCGACACATATTGTCTGAAATTCCGGTCTGTTTCAATAAGATCTGTAACTGTGTTGCAGGCATGAAGCACTGTTGCGTGGTCTCTGCCTCCTATCTCTGCTCCAATTGATGCGAGAGATTTTTTTGTAAAGTTGCGGCCGAGGTACATGGCTATCTGGCGAGCCTGGGAAATCTCCCTTTTTCTTGTTTTTGAAACAAGCGACTCTTTGGTTATGCCAAAATATTCGCAAACAACATTCTGTATTTTGTTGAGAGTGATCTCCACATTATTTACCGTTACAATCTTCTCAATAAGCCTTTGTGCAAGACTGAGGGTGATTTTCTCCTTCTTGAGTGTGGCGTGTGCCAGCAATGATATGAGTGTGCCCTCTATCTCCCTGATATTTCCGGTAACTTTTGAGGCAAGGAAATCAAGAACCTCTTCTGGCAATTTTATGCCGTCTTTAAAGCTCTTTGCCATGAGGATTTTTCTTCTTGTTTCGTAAGAAGGCGCATACAGTTCAGCCGACAGACCCCATTTGAAACGGGAGAGAAGCCTCTGCTCCAATCCCTGCAAATCTACAGGAGCCTTGTCTGAAGTCAGTATAAGTTGCTTGCCCGACTGATGAAGCTGGTTGAATATGTGGAAAAAGGCATTCTGTGTACCCGGCTTTTCTGCAAATTCATGGACATCATCAATAATCAGCACATCTACAAGCTGATAAAAATGGAGAAAATCGGTAAGTTTGTTCTTTACGGTTACAGCATCCATATATTGGGTCTGGAAACGGTTTGCGCTCACATAAAGCACAATCTTGTCTGGAAATTTCTCCTTTATGGCAATACCTATGGCTTGTGCCAAGTGGGTTTTGCCAAGTCCCGGACCTCCATAAATGAACAGAGGATTAAAGGCATTTCCGCCCGGATTGTCTGATATTGTCAGACCTGCTGTCCGTCCCAAAATATTGCAGTCTCCCTCAACGAAATTGGCAAATGTGTAATTTGGATTGAGTTGGGGATCTATATCCAGCTGCTGCAATCCCGGAATTATGAACGGATTTGGAATCGATCCTTCCTTTTGTGGGAAAGGTATCGGTTTGTTCTTGATTTCGGGATGACTTTGAGGCGGATATGTGATGCTGCTGTTGGCAACCTTCACTTTGTAGAGAAGTCTGGCATTGCCGCCGAGCTCTCTCTTTAGAGCCTTGCTTATGAAATCTATGAAATGCTCCTCAAGATACTCTCTGAAAAACTCTGACGGAACCTCAATGGTAAAAGTTGTTCCTTCCAAAGAAACGGCCTTTATCGGTTCAAACCAGGTTTTGAAGCTAGCAGAGGGAATAACGTCCTTTATTATCTGCAGACAATTATTCCATACTTGTATGTGAGTGGTGTCTTTCATTCTTTAAATTTCAGCTTTAGGTTCTTTAAGATTGCAGCACAAAGTTGGTGAAAAGATTTTTATAAAAAAAATAAAAATCTATTGTTTTTTATCAAAATAGTATAATGTTCTATAAATCAATACAGAAAAATTTTAAGAAAAATAATGCGCTGATAATCAGCGTATTGTAACCTATCTTGTTAATAATCTGCAAGTTGCGTTTTTCTTTAGAAAACTGAGATTTTTAGGAATTTTTTAGGGTTCTCAGTTATCTTCTCAACAAACACATTCAGGCTCTGGACGAGGCTGTCGAGGGAATTATGCATAGAATCTGTGGCCATAAGCTTGCCGATTGTCCCCTCCGGATTCTGCAATTTTTCGAGCAAATCTTTTAAACTTTTTATTGTTGCATCGATATCCGCTTCACTTAAATCTGCGGTGATTTTGTTTATATTTTCCAATGATGATGTGATATTGTTGCCGCTTGCTCCAAGACTTGCCGACAATTTTTCCAGGTTTTCAACAGCACTCTTTATCTGTGGAGAGAGTGTGTTCAAATTTGAGGTGATGCCCTTTGTATTTTCGAGTGTGCGGTTGAGATTTGCCAAAGCTTGCGATATGTTTGTTTTGGCATTTGTGTCGAGAATAGTATTGATATTGGCCAGTACAGAGGTCATATTATGCATCATTTCCGACAATTCCTCCTTCATTGGTGCCAATTCGCCTGTGAGCATCGAAATCATGTCTGGAACAATATTGCTCTTTAGTGTATCATTGCTTTTTGCATGGATATCCGAGTCGCCGAGGTTGATTCTAATTGATTTTCCACCCAACAGATCAGAGCTGTATATCTCCATGACAGAATTGGCCGGTATGGCATATTCAGACTTCACCGCAAAGCGCACGATAAAATTATCCTTGACAGCATCGTAGCTGATATCCTCTATTGTGCCTACTTTCAAACCTCTGATATATACGGGACTTGTGGCTGTAAGGCCCTCCACATTCTGGTAAACAGTGTAATATCTGGTTCTTCCATTAAAAATCTCCTCTCCTTTAAGAAAGTTGATGACAAGGTAGATTCCCAGAAGCACAATCACGACAAACAATCCTATTCCTTGAGTTTTGGTAAGTGTAAACTTTTTCATATCTGTCCTATTACTTTATAATATTATTATTCTTGACATGTATTATAAAGGCACCGCTGAATTTCTTGCGCACATCTGCAAGATCTTTGAGCGCATCCTTTCTTGTTGGATATTTGCCCACCATATATTTGTAGGCATTTGCAGATTTGATGTATCTGTAATCCTTGATGCCCTTTAGATCCGGGGCATTTTTACCCAATATTTTGCTTACAGACAATATCTGTATGCTGTAATATTCATTATCCGGAGAACCTTCTGCACTGTTTTTTTGGGGTGCCTGCGCCTGTTTTGAGGAAGGCTGTGTTTTTGGAGCAGGCTGTGCCTTTGCTGAAGGCTGTTCTTTTGGAGCAGGAGGTTGTATGCCTGTGCTGCCCTCTTCATACATCTGTTTGTATTGGCAGAAGGCATTGAATATTCTCTTTGCAATATTGTTCTGGCCCTCTTTTGAAATGAGTACAGCCCTGTCTTTGCTGTTTGACATGAATCCTATTTCTGTAAGGATTGCCGGCATTGTGCTTCTCCACAGAACAATAAGACCACCCTGTTTGACACCTCTGTTGCCATAAATGGGCCCCGATTTGTAGTTTTTCTGTACAAGTTCGGCAAATTTGAGGCTTTGCTCCAGATGGGTGTTCTGCAATAGTGAAAATATTATGTATGATTCCGGAGAATCAGGGTTGAATCCTTCGTATTTGGTATTGTAGTCGTCCTCCATTACAATTACGGAGTTTTCTGCCTTACACAATTCAAAGTTTGACTCGCTTTTGTGCATACCCATTACAAATGTTTCGGTACCATTTACACTTGTTGTGCCGGTTGCATTTACATGGATTGATATGAACAGGTCTGCATGATTTCTGTTTGCAAAGTCGGAGCGTTCGGCAAGAGGTACGAATTTATCGGTAGACCTTGTGTATAGTACCTTGATATTTGGGTATTTGCTCTTTATCATGCTGCCAAGTTTTAGACCCACCGAGAGAACAATATCTTTCTCTTTGAATTTTGCTCCCTGGCTTATGGTTCCCGGATCATGGCCTCCATGTCCCGGGTCGATAACAATACATCTGATCTGGGAAACTGATGCGTTCTGACCATATACAACCGTGCTTATGCCTGCAAAAAGAAGCATAAGCAGAATGAGTATTGTTATTTTATTATTTGATAATGGCATATTAGTTGCAAAATTTGTATTAAATTTGCAGTTTGCAAAAGTAATAAAAATTAATGCCGCATAAAAAAATACTCCATATTTTTCTCACGGTTGTAGCATTGTCGTTTGTGTTGATGCTGCAGGCACGCCCTTCTGTATCAGATAGAAGAGCAGGTCTTGCAGATACCCTTGGCAGGCGTGTTTTATATGCAAAGGATTCATTGGCAGTTTCCGATTCCCTGTTTGTTTCCGACTCCCTGTTCATTTCCGACTCACTTGTGGTTGCAGATACACTGATGGTTTCGGATACCGCACAAAATCAGGCAAGTATAGATTTTCCGGTCTTTTCAACTGCCCGAGATTCGATTGTGGAGGATTTTACCAATGGCAAGCGCATGATCTATTTCTATGGCGATGTGTCGGTAAAATATAACAATATGGAGATAAAGTCTGACTATATGGCCTACGATGTCGAGTCAAAGACCGTATTTGCCAAAGGACTTCCGGATACAAGCGGAGTGGTTGTTGGGCAGCCGGTTATGACCCAGGGCGAGACTTCGTATGAAATGGAGAGTGTCTATTATAATTTTGATTCCCAGAAGGCAAAGATAAAGAACATGATAACTCAGGAGGGCGACGGATATCTGCATGGCCAGTTCCTGAAGAAAATGCCGGACAACTCCATAAATATTGCCAAAGGAAAGTATACTACCTGTGATCACGAGCATCCCCATTTTTATATGAAAATGACAGCTGCAAAGGTTGTAAATAAAGGTGATGGAAAGAAACAGACGGTATTCGGCCCTTCGTTTGTGGTGGTGGAGGATGTGCCCACACCGTTGGCATTGCCATTTGGTTTTGTACCCCAGATGAGTAAAAGAAGCGGTGGCCTGCTGATGCCTACATACGGAGAGGAGAATGCCAGAGGATTCTTTCTGAGGGGATTGGGATATTACTTCGTCTTTGGCGAACATTTTGATTTGTCGGCAACGGCAGATATATACTCAAGGGGTTCATGGGGTGTGCAGCTGAATTCCAGATATAATAAAAGGTATAAGTTCAACGGAAACTTTGCCTTGTCGTATTCGAATGACAAGAGCGGAGAAAAGGGTTCGCCCGATTTCTTTGAAACATCAAACTTCTCTGTAAGCTGGAGCCATGCGCAGGATCCTAAGGCCAGGCCGGGAACTACTTTCAGGGCTTCGGTGAATTTTTCGAGCCCGTCGAACAACAGATATAATGCAGAGTCGATAACCCAGGCTTTGCAAAACCAGATTTCATCATCCATTTCATACGCCAAGACTTGGGCAGGCTCTCCGTTCAGTTTGTCGGTGAATGTCCTCCATAGCCAGAACTCGCGCGACAGCTCCTATGCGATTACTCTCCCTAACCTTACTTTTACAGTGAACAGAATCTATCCGTTCAGACAGAAGGAGAGGGTTGGAAAGGAGAAGTGGTATGAATCGTTTGCTTTCAACTACAATACAACATTCGACAATAAGATAAATTTCAAGGCAAAAGATATAAAGGAGCCCGATTTTCTGAGCAAGATGAGAAACGGCATGAGGCACAATTTCAGTATAAGCCTGCCGACATTCTCTCTATTCAAGTATATTCAGGCCTCTCCAAGTATCTCCTATGGAATGAACTGGTTTTTCTCAGATGCAGAAAAGGTGTTTGACCAACAGAGCCAGAAGGTTGTAACAAACTATTCGGATCCGTTCAGTACATTTGGCATTACCCAGAATTTTTCTGCGGGTCTTTCATTGAGTACCCGACTTTACGGTATGTTCAATTTCGGGAAAAAGAAGAGGATCGAGGCTATCAGGCATATGATAACCCCATCTTTGAACATCAGTGCCCAGCCTGAGATGGGAACTGCTGCCAACGGCTATACCTCAATGAGTTATGTGGATGCAAATGGCGTGCAGCATGTTGTCAATTATAATAGGTATGAGGGACAGATGTATTCTCCTCCGGGAAGGGGCAAATCGGCGAGCATGAGTTTCTCCATAGGCAACAATGTGGAGGCAAAGGTGCGTGACAAGAATGATACAACCGGAACAGGTGTCAAAAAGATAAAACTTATAGACCAGTTGTCGTTGGGCGGTTCATATAATTTCCTTGCAGATTCAATGAATTTGTCGAATATAAGTGTGAATATGAGCACTACGGTTTTTGGCAAGATGGGTATTTCTGCAAATGCTTCGCTGGACCCTTATGCTGTAAACAAATATGGTACAAGAATAAATAAATTCAATATTGCCCAGGAGGGTGGCTTCAGGCTTGCGCGTCTGACAAATGCCAGCATCTCCACATCTTATCAGTTCAGCGGGGAGGGCAAAAGCCGTTTGGGAAGCAATTATGACCCCTCTTCGGCTCAGGGTGCTGTGCGTAAGTCGCAGTCTGAAATGTATCAGAAAATATATTACCATCCTCTGACAGGAGAGTATATTCCGGGTGGTTGGGTATATTATATGGATCCTGAAATACCGTGGTCTGTAAATCTCAATTTCAGTTATTCATACAGCAGAAGCTACCAGTATGCCAATGAGCAGTTGCTGACCAAACATAACCATAACATGACTTTGGGTGTGTCGGCGCAGATGAAACTTACTCCTGCTCTGAATATGAACTTGAATACCGGTTTTGACCTTACAAAAATGAAGATGACAACAACGCAGTTCAGTGCTTCGTATGATCTTCACTGTTTTATAATATCGGTATCATGGATTCCAAACGGACAGTGGGAGAGCTGGAGTTTCAGAATAAATGCCAAGGCCTCTGCTCTTGCTGATTTGTTGCAGTACAAGAAGAATGCAAGTTACTGGGACCGATAGTTTGTATATAATTTGATACCTAATATAAAATATAAAAATTGGATATGGAAAAGAAAATTGTATCGAGCCCTTTGGCTCCAAAAGCTGTAGGAACTTACAGCCAGGCAGTTGTAGCGAATGGAACCATTTATGTTTCAGGTCAGCTTCCTATTGACGCAAATACAGGCGAGTTTGTACCTGGTGGTGTAAAAGAGCAGTTGCATCAGGTTTTCAAGAATTTGGGTTATATTCTTGAGGAGGCAGGCTATTCATTCAAGGATGTTGTGAAAACAACAGTTTATCTTGCTGATATGGGCGATTTTGCAACACTTAACGAGGTGTATGCAATGTATTTCTCTGAGCCTTACCCTGCACGTGTGGCATATCAGGTGGCTGCCCTTCCAAAAGCTGCAAGAGTTGAGATTGATGTTATTGCTGTGAAATAATCCTGAGGGAACAGTTTTGGAATAGAGAGAAAATCTGTCGGATACGGCAGATTTTTTTTATGGTCGGCCCAACAATCCGCACATTTATTTTGTTAATTCATCAGTAAATTATATCTTTGTTCCGCCTTTCCGAGTCTGGGGAAGCGGTTCTAAGAAAAGAAATCCTTTTTACATACAAATTACATGTACGACATAATAGAATTAAACGGTAAGAGTTTGGAGGAACTTTATTCCATAGCAGCAACTCTTAATATTTCTAAAATAAAATCATATTCAAAAGAGGACCTTGTTTACAAAATTCTTGATGAACAGGCTATACAGGGTGTTGGCCGTCCGGTAAGAAAACCGAGGGCAAGGATTGTTGCATCAAAAAAAGTGGATCATAAAGTGATTGAGGTGGCAGCTGCTGCAGTTGAAACTGTAGTTGCAGAGGTGTCAGACACTGCTGTGGAACATAAACAGGATAATACCCCTAAGCAGGATCCGGTGCAGAATGAGGCTGTGCCTGCAGAAAAGAGCCAGGCAAAACGTAATCAGAGCAAGAGGACACGCATGGCCAAAAAGCAGCAGAATGTGCAGAATCCGGAGGATGCCCAGCAGAGGGAGAAGAGCAGTGAAACAGAGGGCGGACAGGAGAGTGTGGCTGTAAAACCGTCAGAAAATGTCGTGGAAAAAGTTGCTCGGGAGAGAGTGATTGCCGAAAATAGTGAAAATATTCAGGAGCCGAAGGGTGTTGAGGCGGCAAATGGCGAACAGAATATTGCTGAGGCAAAACAATCCCGCAACAAGAGGAAGAGAACCCGTAAGGATCAGGCACATAATAAAGAGAATCTCCATAAAGAGGTGAATGGTGAGGAATCTGCAGAGGTGAAGCAGGAGGTTCAGCCGGATTCTCAAACCGGAACCGTTCCGGAAAACCACCAGACTGCAGAAAATGTTGCAGATGGCGCTGAGGTTGAAACTTCTGATGCAAATCATGAATCTCATGATGCACATGATTCAAATGATTCAAAATTACATAATAACAATAAGCACGAGAAGAAGCCGCAGGCTCCTAAAATTGAGTTTGAAGGTATTGTAGAGGCTAATGGAGTATTGGAGATTATGCCCGACGGATATGGCTTTTTGCGCTCTTCCGATTATAACTACCTCAACTCGCCAGATGACATTTATGTTTCACAGTCGCAAATCAAATTGTTTGGATTGAAAACGGGAGATACTCTCTTTGGTGAGATACGTCCACCACGCGAAGGCGACAAATATTTCCCATTGGTTAAAGTCAATCAGATAAACGTACGCAGTCCGGAGTATATCAGAGACCGTGTTCCGTTCGACTTCCTTACTCCGTTGTTCCCGGATGAGAAGTTTGAACTAACATCAAATGGTCACAATAACCTTTCGTGCAGGATTGTGGATATGTTTACACCTATAGGCAAGGGACAGCGTGGTCTCATAGTGGCCCAGCCAAAAACAGGTAAAACCATGTTGCTCAAAGAGATTGCCAATGCAATTGCCGACAATCATCCTGAGGTGTATATGATAGTTCTTCTTATAGACGAGCGTCCTGAAGAGGTTACAGATATGGCCCGTAGCGTTAAGGCAGAGGTGATTGCTTCAACATTTGATGAGCCGGCAGAAAGACATGTGAAAGTTGCAAACATTGTTCTTGAAAAGGCAAAACGTCTTGTGGAGTGTGGTCATGATGTGGTGATTCTGCTCGATTCAATTACACGTCTGGCAAGAGCTTTCAATACAGTTCAGCCTGCATCAGGCAAGGTGTTGAGCGGTGGTGTGGATGCAAATGCACTGCATAAGCCAAAACGTTTCTTTGGAGCTGCACGTAATGTTGAGAATGGTGGCTCACTTACAATTCTTGCAACAGCCCTTACCGAGACCGGTTCAAAGATGGATGAGGTTATTTTTGAGGAGTTCAAGGGAACAGGTAATATGGAGTTGCAGTTAGACCGCAAACTTGCGAACAAGCGTATCTTCCCGGCAGTGGATGTAACATTGAGTTCAACCAGAAGGGATGATCTTCTTTACAGAGCTGAGGATGTGAATCGTATATGGATATTGCGCAACCATCTGTCGGATATGACAAGTGTTGAGGCAATGGAGTTCATGAAGAGCCGGATGGAAAAGACCATGAACAATGAGGAGTTCCTCATTTCCATGAACGGATAATTTTGACAGGAGGGCGACCCGAAAGTAAATGGGTTGCCCTTTTTTCATACACATTACATTTCATTTCCCACCTTCCTTTCACATCAAAGTTCCACAAAATGGCCTTTGGTCTGGCTATCAATCTATTTATCTGAGCCTAATTCCCTGACTCACAGATGTTCCATTTTATCTATGAGGTGGCATCTGCAATGATTGCCTACGCCACCTCAGGATATTTTGTGAACCATTTGCTGTTGCAGTATGGTGGTAGAATATGTAATATTGGGTATTGCAAAACAAAGGGGCCTTTGTATTATAATATTATTGGTTTATCAGCCAGAATATTATACCTACTGTAAGACCTGCAATCATATTGATGAATTTGGCTGTAAAGAATGCACGCTTGCTCCCTGCAAGAAGGGGAAGTGTTGTGTGGCCATCCTGCACTATTGAGTTTACAAGAAGTATGTAGAATGGCAGAATGCCTTGTGCAAAAAGGGTTACAAAGACAAGGTGTGGCCCCGATTCCGGTATCAGTCCTATGATAACTGCAAGGAGCATGACCCAGAACATGTTGTTGCTTATCCAGTGCTGCACATCGAGGTGCATTATTCCTATCTGACAGACAAGCAGGGCACCAAATGTCCAGAGAAATATTGAGAGCATATGTTTTTTTATGACATGCCCCCAGATATGCTCTTTGATGAAATGCTCTTTGGCAGTGGCGGTGAAGAGTATGGTTATTGTGCTGAAAATTGCAAAAACAATATGTATCCACCTTTCGCTTAACAGGTTCAGACCTATGTGTGAGTGAGTTTTATCGTTGCATACATGCAGGTGGGCATGGCTGCTGTGGTCATGTTCGAGGTAGCCTCCTGCAATGGTAAACAGAAACAATATTATTCCAACAAGTATCAGAATCCGCTCTTCTGATGGTCTGCGCAACCCCTCCTTATATGAGGATAATTTGAAAATGGAAGGGAGCCTGTCGTGAGATTCTGCATGAAGTTCATATCCGTCGGGACAACTTACATTAAGAGGTTTTTTAATGAATTTGTCTGTAATTATTCCCGACAGGATTCCAATAACCAGCAATGCTCCAAACAGCAGCAGCGCATTTTGCGGAATCATTGCAAGGATGACAAAGGCCTCGTCGCCCGACGAACAGATCATCATGGCAATGAGGGCTCCAAAACTTATCAGACGGTGTGTGAAGAGGGATGTGGCGGCAAACCCTCCGATACATCCGGGCACAAGACCCAAAAGGGCTCCCAGAACAATCTGCTTTGTTCCGGAGCCTTTAAGTCTTGAAAACCATTCACCCTTCGACAGGATATTGAAATATTCTATCATCAGCATCATTATCAGCACAAGACCGGTGATAAGGATGCTGTTGCGCAGTACATCAACGATAAGTTCCATCCTGAATAAATTCTCTATTTAATCAATCTGCTGTAGAGCTCCATAAGTTCGCCTGCTGCCATAAATGAATCCATTTCACCTGAAAGCACCGCATTTTTGTAGTCGGCAAGTCTGGCCTCTATTGTAGGATTTTCGTAAAAATTGTTTCTGAGAGTCTCGTTGATGCTTTCATACATCCAATACTCAGCCTGCTGACGGCGTTTGTGCTCGTAATAGCCGTTGCCTTTTACCAGCGCAAAGTACTCCTCTATCTTTTCGAGAATTTCGGGCAGACCATCTTTTGTTACTGAAGAAGATGTGAGTGCTGTAGGCACCCATGTAGACTCTGTAGGAGGGAAGAGGTGGAGTGCATTTGCATAGAGCGCTTTTGCCATATTTGCCTTCTCAACATTGGTCCCGTCGGCCTTTGTTATGGCGATAAGGTCGCTCATCTCCATGATGCCCCTCTTGATGCCCTGCAAATCATCACCGGCGCCTGAAAGCATGAGAAGAAGGAAGAAGTCGCTCATCGAGTGTACGGCGGTCTCCGATTGTCCCACACCAACGGTCTCGATAAATATCACATCATATCCGGCCGCCTCACACAAAAGTACAGTTTCACGTGTTTTGCGTGCAACACCTCCAAGAGATCCGGCACTCGGGCTGGGACGTATAAAGGCATTTGGATCGTTGCAGAGAGTCTCCATTCTGGTTTTGTCTCCAAGAATACTGCCTTTGCTCTTTTCGCTGCTCGGGTCAATTGCCAGCACCGCCAATTTGTGTCCTTTTGAGGTGATGTAGCTTCCGAATGCCTCAATGAATGTACTTTTTCCGGCTCCGGGAACGCCTGTAATGCCTATGCGCATCGATTTCATCTTCGCGGAGTGTTTCTGACACTCTGCAATAATCTTTTGGGCGACCTCTCTATGCGCAGGCAAATAGCTCTCTACCAATGTTATGGCCTGGCTTAATATTGTGGTGTTTCCGGATGTTATACCTGCCATATACTCGTCTACCGAGAGCAATGCAGGTTTTTTCTTGAAAAATCTTTTTATATACGGGTTGATAATCGGCTGTTGTTCTACCCCTTCATTCACTACCAATGCAGTGTCGGGATGCTGATGATCTTTAGGTGGCCAATCCTCAGTTGTTGCACCTGTGTTATTGTAATTTGTGTTGATATCTATGCTCATGATACATGAAGTTTTTCAATTGGTTATAATCACTTGGCTAATTTGCATTTAATGATACAAACAGATTTACAAGCGGACGGTGGGGCGAGTTTGTTACAAGTGTGATTGTAAATACCTCATCGCCTTTGTATTTTTTTGTATCGATTGTTGCCTTTACCTTGAACTCTTCGCCCACTTTTACAAAAGCGGGGGCCTCTATTGTAAAATCCTTGCCGTTGTTGTCGGCCTTATATATTTTAAGCTCACTTGCTCCGGTATTCCTCAATGAAAACTGGGCCACTGCATTTGTGCCTTTTGCCACACTGCCCAGATTCACAGAACTGTTCTTGGCCAGAATCATGGCTCCCCTGTTCTTTTGCTCTTTTGTGAGCGACGATACATTGTCTATTATCATACAGCTCAATTTCAGCTTGTTGGAGGCTTTTACACCGTTGCATACAAATGCTGCACTATAAACTGTATTGCCCCAGTTCTCCTTTTCATTTGTGTTTACTGTATATGATACTTCAGTAACATCACCGGCTTTTACAAGAGAAGGGCTGGCTGCAATATGCAGACCCTGGGATATATCGGAAAATTTAAGTTCCACATCTTTTCCCGACAGATTTGCTACAGTAATGCTTCCCGACTTTACATAACCCTGCTCCATCTGGCCCAGCTTGATATTATCCTTCATCACTCCCAACGGCCCTATAGCTATTGGAAAGAGCTCTTTTATTGATTTCTCTTTCTCATAAACAATTCCGCTGATTCTCAGAAGAACCGGTTTCTTGCTCTCTGAAGTGTATACGGTGAGGGTCTTCTCGAATGGATAAGGCCCCTGGTCGTTGAGGAATGTAACCTCTATTTTTCCCCCTTTGCCGGGCATTATGGGTTGTTTTGGCCATACAGGTTTTGTACAGCCGCATGAAGAGATTACATTATATATTGCAACAGGTGTCTCTCCCTCATTTGTAAATTCAAATGTGCAGTGCTGCTTTCCTGCATTTATGGAAATTTTTCCGAAATTATGGGATGTCTTGTTGAATTTAAGATTGGTAGCAGGGGCATTTTGCGCATGACTGCAGATATCCACAAATGTGAATATTAGCGACAATGTGCTGATATACAATATTTTGATGTATTTTTTCATAGTGTGTCCCAAATTTTTACAAAGATACAACAATACTTATTAAATTTGTATTCATAAAAATAAAATAAGCATATGAAATTACTTAAACAATTATTATTGCTTGCAATAATGGTACCTTTTATTGCAGCATGTTCGGAAAAATACAGTTATGAAACTGTTGAAGGAGATCCGATGGCTTCCAGAATTTATACTTTGGATAATGGACTGAAAGTATATCTTACTGTAAATGAGGATGCTCCGCGTATTCAAACCTATATTGCAGTAAAAGTTGGAGCAAAGAATGATCCAAAAGAGACTACAGGATTGGCCCACTATTTTGAGCATCTTATGTTCAAGGGCTCAGAGAAATTTGGAACAAGCGATTATGCTGCCGAAAAACCGTTGCTCGACAGGATAGAGGCTGAATTTGAGAAATACAGGACTCTTACAGATGAGGCTGAGCGCGCTGCTGCATACAAAGTTATAGACAGTCTCTCTTATGAGGCTTCCAAATACTTCATTCCAAATGAGTATGACAAATTGATGGCAGCCATTGGCGCACAGGGCACAAATGCCTACACATCATACGATCAGACTGTGTATGTTGAGGATATTCCGTCGAATCAGATAGAGGCTTGGGCAAAAATCCAGTCCGACAGATTTGAGAACAATGTGATAAGAGGTTTCCATACCGAGCTTGAGACAGTTTATGAGGAGAAAAACATGTCGCTTACCCAGGATAATAGAAGAGTACTTGAGGTTATGTTGGCAAAACTCTTCCCCAACCATCCATACGGACAGCAGTCGGTGCTTGGAACTCAGGAGCATTTGAAAAATCCGTCGATAACAAATATTAAAAAGTATCATGCAGACTGGTATGTTCCAAACAATATTGCAATTTGTGCATCAGGTGATTTTGATCCGGATGAGTTTATTGCAATTGTAGACAAATATTTCGGTCACATAAAACCTAATGAGAATCTGCAGAAACTCCAGTTTGAGGCAGAGGAGCCGATAGTGGAGCCTGTTGAGGTTAAAGTAGTGGGACAAGAGTCTCCATTTATCTACCTTGCATGGAGATTGCCGGCTGCCAATTCAGAAGAGATGCCTGTGATGAAAGTTCTGCAGAGCATACTTTCAAATGGCAAGACAGGTCTTATTGATGTGAATGTCAATCAGCAGCAGAAAGTTCTCGGCGGTGCCGGCTGCGGAGTTCAGGAGTTTGCAGACCACTCATGCTTCTTGATGATGGCAAGGCCAAAACAGGGTCAGAGCCTCTCTGAAGTTCAGGAGCTGCTTCTTGAGCAGGTGGAGCTTCTCAAAAAGGGTGAGTTTGACGAGCAGATTATTGGCAGCGTGGTAAATAACCACAAGAGGAATGTTATGAATGATATGGAGAGCAATGAACACAGGGCCAACCTTTTTGTAACATCATTCATATATGATATCCCATGGAACAATATGGTGTCGGAACTCGACAAAATGGCTGGAGTATCTAAAGAGGATATTGTTGCTGCGGCAAACAAATATTTGACAAACGGTTATGTTTCGGTACATAAAGAGCAGGGAAAGGCTCCCGAAACTGCGGCAATTAGCAAGCCTGCAATTACACCTATCCTTACCAATCGCGACAAACAGAGTGATTTCTTGAAAGAGATTCGGGCAGAGGTGGCTATGGTAAAACCTATCGAGCCGGTATTTGTTGATTTTGAGAAAGATATGGTTAAAGGCACTGCAAAATCGGGCATGGAAGTTCTCTATAAGAAAAATACTTCCAATGGCTTGTTCAGTCTCAATATCATGGTGAATTTTGGCGATAAGGACAACAAATACATATCCTATGCAACAGAGTATTTCGATTATTTGGGTACTCATCAGAAAACAGTGGAGCAGATTAACAGCGAACTCTATTCACTGGCATGTGATGCCTCTGTAGCAGCCGGCAAAGAGAGACTCTACATATCGGTTTCGGGCTTGAGTGAAAATATGGAAAAGGCTCTTGCAATAATAGAGGACAAACTGGCCAATGTGAAGGGCGACGAGGCTGTTCTGGCAAGCTATAAGGCAAATGTTTTGAGAAGCCGCCTGAATGACAAGACAAACCAGAGGGCCTGCCATGCAATGTTGAAAGAGTATGTGGCTTATGGCAAGAATAACTATTATACAGCAAATGCGCTGACAGATGCCCAGATAATGAACATGACATCGGATCAGCTGATTGGTGAGGTTAAGGATGCCTTGAAATATGAGCAGATTGTAACCTATTATGGCCCTATGGAGATGGAGCAGGTTATTGAAATGGTGAACAAATACCATAATGTTCCGGAGAAACTGGAGAAGTATGCAAAGAATGAAAGCTTTAAGCAACAACAGGTTGCAGAACCGAGAATTGTGATTGCACCATATAATGCAAAACAGATTTATATGACCTCCTACTCAAATACCGGAGAGCCTTATGATGCTGCCAATTCTGCCATTGTAAATATGTATAATGAGTATTTTGGAGGTGGAATGAACTCTATCGTGTTCCAGGAGATGAGGGAGGCAAGAGGTCTTGCATATTCGGCAAATGCCAGATATACCTCTCCTGCAGTCAAAAATGAGACATACCAATATACAACATTCATTGCAACCCAAAACGACAAGATGATAGATGCGGTGAAGGCTTTTGATGAGATTATAAACAATATGCCTCAATCCGAAGGCGCTTTCAATCTTGCAAAAGAGAATATTATTGCAAATTTGAGAACCAACAGAATTTTGGGCGAAAGGGTGATAGACTACTATTTGAATCTGCAGAAGAGAGGCCTCTCAACCGATTTGAACAAGGATTTGTTTGAGAAGGTGCAACAATTTACCTTGCAGAATGTTATAGATTTCCAGCAAAATGTTGTAAAAGACCGTAAATATGTAATAGGAATATTGGGCTCGGAGAAGGATTTGGATATCAAGTCTCTTGTTGAGATGGGATATGGCAATGTGGAGCGCGTTTCGTTGGAAGATATTTTTGGTTACTAAAATTTAAAATGTTATATTTGCATCCGATTTTTGCTAGAAAAAACAAACATCAATAATAACAATTAATTAAAACAGTTATGGCTTACAAAATTTCAGAAGATTGCGCAGCTTGCGGAACTTGTATTGACGAATGTCCAGTTGGTGCTATTTCAGCTGGTGATATCTACAAAATTGATCCTAATATGTGTACTGATTGCGGTACTTGCGCAGGTGCATGTCCAGTAGGTGCAATTTCTCAAGCGTAATTTTTAGCTTAAGAAAATTTGAAGGAGACTTCCGGTTGGAGGTCTCTTTTTTTGTTTCCATGCAGGAGTGTTTGTAAGTGATTTTGATAATGTGCTCTAAATTAGTATATTTGTAGGTTATTTTAAATATGATGTTGAACATTAAATTGATTATATAGTATAATGGTTTCATTTTCAGGATTTTTAAAGAAGATGTTCGGCTCAAAGGCCGATAGGGATATGAAAGCTATCCAGCCGATTCTTACAAAGATATTGGCGGCGTATGAAAAGATAGACAAATTGTCGGATGATGATTTGAGGGCTGAGGCTCAGAGAATAAAGGGCGTTATTGCAGAGAGGATAGCGAAAGATGAGGCAAAAAAGAAGTCATTGAGACAGCAGTTGGAGGATCTGACAATCTCTGCTGATGAGAAGGAGAAACTTGCAACTGAGGTAGACAATCTTGCAAAGAAGATAGATGAGCAGATTGAGCAGGTGCTTATGGAGGTGCTTCCTGATGCCTTTGCTGTGATGAAGTCTACTGCACGCAGATTTAAGGAGAATGCCGAGATCAGGGTGCTTGCTTCGGAGTCCGACAGGGATCTGGCTGCGACCAAGGATTTTGTAACCATAGATGGCGATTATGCGGTGTGGAAAAACTCATGGATGGCCGGCGGAAATATGATCACCTGGGATATGGTGCATTATGATGTGCAGCTTATTGGTGGTATTGTGCTTCATCAGGGAAAGATCGCAGAGATGGCAACAGGTGAGGGTAAAACATTGGTGGCAACACTTCCTGTATTCCTCAATGCTTTGGCCGGCAAGGGCGTGCACGTGGTAACTGTGAATGATTACCTCTCAAAACGTGACTCTGAGTGGATGGGGCCTCTGTATCAGTTCCATGGCCTTAAAGTTGATTGTATCGACAAACATCAGCCAAGTTCTGAAGCCCGTAAGGCGGCATACAGGGCCGACATTACATTCGGTACAAACAATGAGTTCGGTTTCGACTATCTTAGAGACAATATGGCAATTGATATTGATGACCTTGTTCAGAAAAAACATCACTATGCAATTGTGGATGAGGTAGACTCCGTGCTGATTGACGATGCGCGTACACCGCTTATCATTTCGGGACCTGTTCCAAAGGGAGACGACCAGCAGTTTGTTGAGTATAAGCCATTTGTGGAGAGAATTTACAATATCCAGCGCAGTGAGGTCACAAAATTGCTGAATGAGGCAAAAAAACTTATTGCCGACGGAAACCAGGAAGAGGGTGGTAAAATTCTCCTGAGAGCCTACAAAGGTCTTCCAAAATACAATCCTCTGATCAAATATCTGAGTGAACCGGGTATCAAGCAGATATTGCTCAATACAGAGAATCTCTATATGCAGGAGAACAGCAAGCATATGCACCTTATTACAGATGAGCTCTACTTTGTAATTGACGAAAAACAGAAGAGCGTTGAACTTACAGACAAGGGTCATGAGCTGATAGCAAAGAATGTGAGCGACAGCAAATTCTTTATCCTGCCGGATGTGGGTGCAGAGATCTCTGAACTCGAAAAACAGGAGCTCTCTCCGGAGGAGAAGCAGGTCAAAAAAGATGAGATACTTGCAGATTATGCTTTGAAGTCTGAGCGTGTCCACACTGTAAACCAGTTGTTGAAGGCATACACAATGTTTGAAAAGGATGTCGAGTATGTGATAATGGACAACAAAATCAAAATTGTGGATGAGCAGACCGGCCGTATTCTGGATGGCCGCCGCTATTCAGACGGATTGCATCAGGCTATCGAGGCCAAGGAGAATGTAAAGGTTGAGGCTGCAACCCAGACTTTTGCAACCATTACATTGCAGAACTACTTTAGAATGTACCACAAACTGGCCGGTATGACAGGTACTGCAGAGACTGAGGCAGGTGAGTTCTGGTCGATCTACAAATTGGATGTGGTTACAATACCAACTAACCGTCCGGTTATAAGAAAAGATAATGATGACCTTATCTACAGAACAAAGAAAGATAAATATAATGCAGTAATCGACAATATTGTAGCACTCAGAAATGAGGGAAGACCTGTGCTTGTGGGTACAACTTCGGTTGAAATTTCTGAGTTGCTCAGCCGTATGCTCAAATTGAGAGGCATCAAGCATAATGTATTGAATGCCAAGCAGCATGCAAAGGAGGCCGATATTGTGGCAGAGGCAGGACAACCGGGCTTTGTAACAATTGCTACCAATATGGCAGGTCGTGGAACCGATATCAAGCTGGGTACAGGTGTGAAAGATGCCGGAGGTCTTGCAATCATAGGAACAGAGCGCCACGACAGCCGAAGAGTGGACCGCCAGTTGCGTGGTCGTGCAGGACGTCAGGGAGACCCCGGTTCATCAGTATTCTATGTTTCGCTGGAGGATGATCTGATGCGTCTGTTCGGCTCAGACCGTCTTGCCAAGATTGTAGACAGAATGGGTATGGAAGAGGGAGAAGCATTGCAGCATTCAATGCTTTCGAGCGCAATTGAGAGGGCTCAGCGTAAAGTTGAGGAGAATAACTTCGGTATCCGTAAAAGATTGCTTGAGTATGATGATGTGATGAACTCCCAAAGGGAGGTGATCTATACCAGAAGAAAGAATGCCCTGTATGGCGAGCGTATAGATGTAGACCTTAAAAATATGATTTCTGATTACACCGATGTGATTTCAACATCGCGTGGAAATGATTTTGAGGAGTTCTCATACGAACTGATACGTCAGATTTCAATGGAGCCTAATTTTGATGCTGCCTATTATAAATCAGCTTCCGACAGCGATATTGCAGATAAGATTGCAGAGGGAATCAGGGAGATGATTGCCAGAAGAACTGAGGTGATGATCAAACAGGCATGGCCAATCATTGAGCATGTCTACAAAACCCAGAGCCAGTATCTGAATATTGCAATTCCAATTACCGACGGTGTAAAAGGAATGAACCTGATAGTGAATCTTAAAAAGGCTTATGAGAGCGAAGGTCGTGAGATTACAAGGGCTTTGGCCAAATCGGTAACTCTTGCAATGATTGATGAGCACTGGAAAGAGCATCTTCGCGAAATGGATGATTTGAAACAGTCTGTACAAAATGCCACATACGAGCAGAAAGATCCGCTCTTGATTTACAAATTCGAGAGTTTCAACCTCTTCAAAGGCATTTTGGAGAAGATAAGCCGTGATGTAATATCTGTATTGGTAAGGGCATATATTCCAATCAGACAAAATGATGAGCCGGATATTAATTTGCGTGAGCAGCAGGCCCGTAAAAGAACAGATATGAGCAAGATGCAGACAAGCCGCTCCGATTTGTCAACAAACAGCGGTGAGCCTAAATCAAATGCTCCTGTAAGGGTTGAAAAGAAAGTCGGCCGAAATGAGCCATGCCCATGTGGAAGCGGCAAGAAGTACAAGAATTGTCACGGTAAAGAGAACTAAGAAAAATTTAAAAATACGATAATGGAAAATAAATTTGATGTAATTGTTGTTGGTGCGGGCCCGGGCGGTTATGTTGCTGCAATCAGAGCTTCGCAACTTGGTTTCAATACCGCAGTAGTGGAGCGTGCCGAACTTGGTGGCGTTTGCCTCAATTGGGGTTGTATTCCAACAAAAGCACTGCTGAAAAGTGCGCAGGTATTGAACTATACAAAGCATCTTGCAGATTACGGAGTTGTTCTTGGTAATGCTGAGGGTGCTGAGGTAGAGGCTGGCAGTGTCGTTTCATGGCCCGATATCAAAAAGATTGTGGAGCGTGAAAGGGGAGTTTCTGCAACAATGAGCAAAGGTATCGAGTATCTTTTCAAAAAGAACAAGATTACTGTTATCAAAGGTGAGGCATTCATTCCTGCAGCCGGCAAAGTTGAGGTTACCCTTAACGAAGGCGAGACTGCCGGAAGCAAAGAGGTTTTTGAGGCAAAACATATCATTCTGGCAACAGGCGCAAGACCTAACTCTTTGCCATTTGCACCAATAGACGGTGAGAAAATCATTTCATACAAACAGGCTCTCGTTCCGGAGACATTGCCAAAGAGCATGGCTGTAATAGGTTCAGGTGCAATCGGAAGTGAACTGGCATTCTTCTACCGCTCAATGGGCGTTGAGGTTTGTCTGATTGAGTATATGGATCAGATTGTTCCTCTTGAGGATGCCGATGTTGCTGCACAGTTGAGCCGCAGTTTCCGCAAAGCCGGCATTAAAGTTATGGTTTCGTCGGGTGTTAAGGCAATTGATACCACAGGTGAGGGGTGTAAACTTACAGTTGAGACCAAAAAAGGTGTTGAGGAAATTCAAGTTGAGAGAGTGCTCTCTGCAGTTGGCGTAGTTCCTAATACTGAGAATTTGGGACTTGAGGCTCTGGGAATAGAACTCAATAGAGGTAAAGTTCCTGTAGACGAATTTTATAAGACAAAAGTGGAGGGACTTTATGCTATCGGAGATATAATTGCAACACCTGCTTTGGCACACGTTGCATCTGCAGAGGGTATTGCTTGTGTGGAGAAAATTGCAGGTCTGGATGTAACTACTGTAGATTATACAAACATTCCGGGTGCAACCTATACATCACCTGAGATTGCTTCGGTTGGTATGACCGAGAAAAAGGTGAAAGAGGCCGGAATTGCATATAAAGTGGGCAAATTCCCATTCACTGCAAGTGGTAAAGCTACAACAGCAGGAGAGAAGGATGGCTTTGTAAAACTTATTATAGATGAGCAGACCGACAAGATTTTGGGAGTCCATATGATTGGTGCAAATGTAACTGAAATGCTTTCGGGCATGGTACTTGCAAGAAATCTTGGAGCAACAGCAAGAGACATCATTAAAACCATACATCCTCATCCAACAATGAGTGAGGCCATTATGGAGGCTGCTGCAGCTGTTCACAATGAGGTGATACACATGTAGTGGAGGGTCTCTTCCAAATATCAACAATTAAAAAGGACAACAATTATGGCAAAGCATGATACATCCGTTTCAATTAATGAAGTAAGCCGTATTTCTGCAGGAACAGAGGTACAAGGCAATCTTATTTCGCAATCAGATATAAGAATCGACGGAGTTTTTGAGGGCGACATGGTTACAAGCGGTAAACTTGTCTTGGGTGATAATGCTGTTATAAGGGGCAATATAATTTGTTCAAGTGCCGATATTTGGGGAACAATCGAGGGTGAACTTTGTGCAAAAGAGTCCATCGCGTTCAAAAGCACATCATCCTTTTCCGGTAATTTGAAGACAAACAAAATCTGTATAGAGATGGGTGCGGCATTCAGCGGCAATTGTAAAATTATAACCGAAGATGAGTTTGCTGCACTCTCGGCCGAGTATTTCAAGTAGTTGCTCGAAGTGGCAGATGCTTGTGGTAGTACAACCCTTTAGGTAAGCAGTTATAAACTAAAAGAATCCTTGCTGGAATTTGCTCCGGCAAGGATTCTTTGTTTTAAAACCGGTGATACTTTTTGAAGTACTCTTTATACAGGTCGGCAGTGTATCTGTTCAATTTCTTTTGCAGTTTGGTGTGGTCGGTTATCTTTAGAGAGGCGGCATCGTAGCAGGATTCCAGCCCTTTTTCAAAATCTGCAGTTTGTTGGAACAGCCTGTTCTGGAAATTCTCTTTTCTGGCTTTTACCTCTCCTATGCGGCCATCATAATCTTCAATAAGCCACTCCCAAAAAGTTACAAATTTCCATGCTGCTGCATCGGGGTAGTTTTTGCGCATATCGGTCGCATCGCTGAAGTGCTTTTCAAAGGCCTCTTGTGGCGTTGCAAAACGGGTGAATCCCTGTGGAGAGGCGGTCATGCCTGAATACCATGGGATAAATGCTTCGCAGCAAGGGCGGCCACCTGTGGTCCATACGAGCGCTCCTATTTCGGTTGGCAGCCAGTTGCGGAGCTGGAAAATTGAGGCATTGATGGTGCGGTCGATACAAATACAGCCATTATGTTGTTGCGGAGCCTTTGACTTTACCTTCTGCTCCACATTCTCACCATGGCCCGACAGAATCTCTATCATATCCTGCAGTCCTATCTTGCGGTCTGCTTTCACAGCAAATGGATAGGAGGCAGGCTCCGCGATAGGGTAGTCTTTTCCTGTAAGGAGATTGAGCGCTGAGATGTGGCGTATGTAATTTCTGTCAGAATTCAGGGTTGATGGAGCTGAGTAGGCCTTTCTGAAAGAGAATTTGCCGTCGCGCTCAGGGTTATACCAGCCACGTTCGATTGCATAGGTGACAAGATCTGGCGAGCCCTTGAAATTGGCGGTATCGGCAAGGTTTACCTCAGTTATGCTGTAATAGTTCGGTATAGCCATCACGCAGTCGTCGGGAACACGCTGCGCCACCCAATGGCGTCCCCTTACAACGGCAAAGACCCAGGCCTCATTGCTGTCGGCAACAAGGTATGTGCGTCCGCTGTCTTTATATCCGCGCTCCTCAACCAACTTTTTGAGCAGATCCACTGCATGGCGTGCGGAACGGGCCTTTTGGGCTACAGTTGTGCGCAATTCATATAATACTCCTCCGTCTGTTACATCAAGCCTCTCTTCGCGCGATCTGCAGGCATCGGAGGCAACGGCCACGCCATATTCGTTAAGGAAGGCATCGGCAACTGCCATGCCCGGAAACTCTATCCAGAGATATTTGTTTGTACCGGCTGCCTCATTGCGGGGCACATTATATATATTCAGCATCTGCTCTCCTGGATCATCTTCGTTATGGGCAAGCATAACAGAGCCGTCGGTTGTTGCATCTTTTCCTGCAATTACGGCAAAACAGTTCATATACGGGTGTTCTTGGGCATTAAGCTGCAATATGGAACTTATTGCCAGCAGAGAGATAATCAGCAGACGTTTCATGATATGTAGTGTTTAAAAGCGTTGTCTCAAATTTTTTCAGCAATGTGGTATTTGTTGCGGTCATTGCTGTTGCGGCTTACAAGCTCTGCGAGGAATCCTGTGAGGAATAGCTGTACTCCAACAATAAGGGCCACAAGTGCAAGGTAGAAGAGAGGCTGTTCGGTTACAGCTCTGAATTTCAGACCTTGAGCCTGCGCGATAACCTTGTCGGCAATAAGCCATATTGCAATGATGAATCCTGCAAGGAAAGTGAGTGAACCCATCAGACCAAAGAAGTGCATAGGTTTTTTCCCGAATCTCGACAGGAACCAGAGACTCATCAGATCGAGGTATCCGTTTACAAAACGTTCAAGTCCGAACTTGCTCTTTCCAAACTTGCGCACATGGTGCTGGACCACTTTTTCACCGATATTTCCAAATCCTGCATTTTTGGCAAGGTATGGAATGTAACGGTGCATCTCTCCATAGACTTCGATATTCTTTACAACCTCATTGCGGTAGGCTTTAAGGCCGCAGTTCATATCGTGCAGCTTTATTCCGGTAACCCGGCGTGCTGTTGCATTGTATATTTTTGAAGGGAGATTCTTTGAGAGTTTATTGTCGAAACGTCTCTTCTTCCAGCCGCTTACAAGGTCATAACCATCCTCTCTGATCATGCGGTAAAGCTCCGGAATCTCATTCGGGTCATCCTGCAGGTCTGCATCCATTGTAATTACCACATCACCTTGTGCCGCCTCAAATCCGCAATAGAGCGCAGCTGATTTGCCATAATTCCTTCTGAATGAAATGCCCCGCACATGGGTGTCGTTTTTTGCCATATCTTTTATGGTTTTCCACGATGAGTCTGTGCTGCCGTCGTTTACCATAATTATTTCGTAAGTAACGCCCATTTTGTCGATAACATTGTGAATTCCGTTTACAAGTTCTACAAGCGACTCATTTTCGTTAAACAGAGAAATTACAATAGAAATATCCATAAAAATCAATTTTTATCCCGACAAATTATTCTTCTGTATTGTTGCTGATATTGCTGCTACCGTTGCCCAAGCCGGCAAACGGATCCTCTTTTTTTGTGAAATTGGCAATAACCGAAGTCATTACCGCACCAATCAGTGTGTAGTATATAAGGCTTGATATGATTGTAATCTGAGGCAATCTCTCCATAGTGGCAAGTATTGTCTGCTCCTCTTCGCCTGTGTAGTTGCCCGAAGCTATAACTGTATGAACCTGCTCTATGGCTGCATCGAGTGTCTCAGGAAACAGAACTGTAAGGCTCAAGAAGAGGTAGCATGCACATACAATCGAAGAGAAACAGCAGATCAGAAAGCCATATCTGAAGGACTCTCCATACGAAACTCTCTCAAAACTATTTGAATATTGCTTCATGAAGTAGTGCAGAAGGTAAATGCAGCCTCCGAACTTTGCCATCCAGAGTATAATTGAGAGCAGGCCTTCAAATTTGAAGGCAGACTGCAGAAGTGACGAAATTATAGTGACCAATGATAATGACAGACCATTTATGGCTGCTGTATTCCAATTGTATGTGGTTTTCATGTCGTATAATTAGTAATGGTATTTGCAAAGATAACGAATTTCATTTATGTTTGCGGCAAACTGATACTTTTTTATGGAGACTGTAAATGATAAACTGGAGATGCTTCTCGCCACAATGGGCATAGGAGAGGAGTATATGGTATTTTTGAGGCATATTATACTGGTGTGCATAATAGTTCTGATAGCATATATAGCCGAGAAGATATGCCGCAAATGTATAGTGCCTGTGATAAGGAGGGTAACTGCAAAGACCCAGTCTGTGTGGGATGATTATCTTTTGGGAGATGATATACTTGGAAATGTGTGCCATCTGGTTTTTCCGGTGGTTGTTTCGGCTCTTATTCCCTACGCATTTCCCAATGCGGAGAACTTTTCGGGTTTTATAAAGGATATCTGTTGGATATATATTACTATAGTGGCGGTAAAACTTGTATGCGGATTATTTTCGGCACTCTATGTAATATCAACTGTGCATGAGAAGTTCAAGAACCACTCGCTGAAGGCATTTTACCAGATGCTAAAATTAGTGGTTGTATGTATTGGTGTGATAATAGTTATAAGTACACTCATCAATAAGGATCCTCTGGCAATACTTACAGGACTCGGTGCAGGAACAGCAATTCTGATGTTGGTTTTTCAGGATACCATAAAGGGACTTGTGGCGGGAATACAGCTTACTGTAAATGATATGCTCAGACCGGGAGACTGGATTTCTATGCCAAAATATGGTGCCGACGGATCTGTGCTTGAGGTAACTCTCACAACTGTAAAAGTTCAGAATTGGGATAATACCATTACAACCGTGCCCCCTTTTGCTTTGGTAAATGACTCCTTCCAGAACTGGCGGGGAATGTTTGAGAGCGGTGGCCGTAGGGTCAAAAGGTCAATAAATATCGACATGAACAGTGTGCGTTTCTGCACAGAATCTGAACTCGCCCTCTTCAGGGAGCAGGAGTGGATGAAGAATTTTGAACCGACAGGGGAGAAGGAGGTTAATCTCTATCTTTTCAGACATTATCTCGAAAACTATCTGCGAAACCACTCAAAAGTGAACAAGGGGCAGACAATAATGGTAAGGCAGTTGCAGCCAACACCGCAGGGCTTGCCTGTTGAGCTCTACTTTTTCTCTGCCGATACCGCATGGGCAAAATATGAACAACTGCAGGCCGAAGTCTTTGACCATCTGCTTGCAGGGCTGTCTCAATTCGATCTTAAAGTATTCCAAAGCCCTACCGGTATGGATTTGACAAAGATAAATTAATCATCTACAGAAAAATTAATTATCTTTGTGCGATTATCCCGATAATAATACATATTAGATATGATAAATATAACATTCCCAGATGGTAGCGTACGCCAATACGAAGCTGGCGTAAATGGTTTGGAAATAGCAAAGAGCATCAGTCCGAGACTCGCGTCTGATGTGTTGGCTGTTTCTGTGAATAATGAAATTTATGATTTGCTCAGACCTATAAATTCGGATGCGTCTGTGAAATTGCACAAATGGGAAGATGCCGAGGCTAAAAAGACATTCTGGCACTCTTCTTCTCACTTGATGGCAGAGGCTCTTGAGGCAATTTTCCCAGGTATCAAGTTTGGTATAGGTCCTGCTATCGAAACAGGATTCTACTATGATGTGGATCTTGGAGATAAGAGCATTACAGAGGCTGACCTCAAAAAAATTGAGGATAAGATGATAGAACTGGCCCGCACTAAAGAGACTTTTGTGAGAAGAGATATCTCCAAAGAGGAGGCCATGAGAACTTATACAGAAAAGGGCGATGAGTACAAATGTGATCTTATCAAAGATCTTGAGGATGGTACCATCACTTTCTATACAAACGGAAACTTCACCGATCTGTGCCGTGGTCCGCACCTTGTAGATACATCTGTGATTAAGGCGGTAAAACTTACTTCAATTGCAGGTGCTTACTGGAGAGGCAATGAGAACAACAAGATGCTTACCCGTATTTATGGTGTAACATTCCCTAAAAAATCGATGTTGGATGAGTATCTTCAGATGTTGGAAGAGGCCAAGAAACGCGACCATAGAAAATTGGGTAAAGAGCTTGAACTTTTTGCATTCTCGCAAAGAGTGGGTCAGGGTCTTCCTTTGTGGTTGCCAAGAGGTGCCGCTTTACGTGAAAAGCTGGAGAACTTCCTGAAGAAAGTGCAGAAACAGCATGGTTATCTTCCTGTTATAACTCCTCATATCGGACAGAAAGAGCTTTATGTAACATCCGGCCACTATGCAAAATATGGTGCAGATTCATTCAGACCTATCACAACTCCGCAAGAGGGAGAGGAGTTTCTGCTCAAACCTATGAACTGTCCTCACCATTGTGAGATTTACAAGACAAAACCTCGTTCATACAAAGATCTTCCTATCCGTTTTGCAGAGTTCGGAACTGTATACAGATATGAACAAAGTGGTGAGTTGCATGGTTTGACAAGAGTAAGAGGCTTTACTCAGGATGATGCACACTTGTTTGTAAGACCTGACCAGTTGAAGGATGAATTCTGTAAAGTTATTGATATTGTACTTTATATATTCAAAACCCTTAATTTCGACCAGTATACAGCTCAGGTTTCATTGAGGGATCCTAACAACAGGGAGAAATATATCGGTACTGATGAGAATTGGGAGAAGGCGGAGACTGCAATTATCGAGGCTGCAAAAGAGAAGGGATTGAATACTGTGGTTGAGTATGGAGAGGCTGCATTCTATGGTCCTAAGCTCGACTTTATGGTTAAGGATGCCATTGGAAGAAAATGGCAGCTCGGTACAATTCAGGTAGACTATAACCTTCCTGAGCGTTTCGACCTTGAATATACAGGTGCGGATGACAAGAAATATCGTCCGATTATGATCCATAGGGCACCATTCGGTTCAATGGAGAGGTTTGTTGCCGTTCTGTTGGAGCATACCGGTGGAAAATTGCCTTTGTGGCTGGCTCCTGATCAGGTTGTGGTATTGCCTGTAAGTGAAAAATATAACGAATTTGCAAAAAAAGTTTGTAATTTGTTGAATAATTGCGATATTCGCGCCTCAATTGACGATCGTAACGAAACTATCGGCAAGAAAATTAGAGAGAATGAGCTCAAAAGAATGCCTTATCAGCTGATTGTGGGAGAGAAGGAGGCGTCTGAAGATAAGGTTTCTGTGAGAAAGCAAGGTGGTGAGGATCTTGGAGTTATGACAATTCAAGACTTTGCTGCATTTATTAATGAAGAGATACAAAAACAATTGAGTAATAACTAAAAGTATAGGAGGATTTCTTATCGCAACACCATTTAAACCGCGTCCCGGGGGAGGTATTAAAAAACCTGTAAATTCCTCATCTGCACCTTTCCAGAAGGGTGCAAGACCTGTTAACGGACAACAGAAAAAAGATGACGGACCCCGTATTAATGAAGAAATAAAATCGCCTCAAGTTAGAGTTGTAGGGGAGAATGTGCCTGAACAGGGTATATATCCATTGGCAGAGGCTCTTAAAATGGCGGTTGAGCAGGAACTTGATCTGGTAGAAATTTCTCCTAATGCAGATCCTCCTGTGTGCAAGATTATTGATTATCAGAAATTCTTGTACCAGCAGAAGAAAAAGGCAAAGGAGATGAAAGCCAATGCCAGCAAGGTTGTTATCAAAGAGATCAGATTCGGTCCTCAGACAGATGAGCATGATTTCCAGTTCAAACTGAAACATGCAAAAGGTTTTTTGGCCGACGGTTTCAAGGTTAAAGCCTATGTGTTTTTCAAAGGGCGTTCAATATTGTTCTCAGAGCAGGGAGAGAAACTTCTGTTGAGATTCGCTGTGGAGCTTGAGGATTGCGGTAAAGCAGAGCAGATGCCGCGTCTGGAGGGCAAGAGAATGATTATGATGATAGCGCCTGTAAAGAAGAAATAATTTTTTTACTAACCATAAAATATTTTTAAGCAATGCCTAAGATGAAGACCAACTCCGGTGCTAAAAAGCGTTTCGAGCTTACCGGATCGGGAAAAATTAAAAGAAAGCACGCTTTCAAAAGTCACATTTTGACTAAAAAAACTACTAAGCAAAAAAGAAATCTTACTTATTCTGCTATTGTAACTCCAGCAGATGAAAAGAGAGTAAAGGCTTTGATTTTAGCTTAAATTTATTATTTATTAACCGGGTGTTCAGCAGAAAAGTTTCTTAAAGGGAAGAACGCTGACATTCATAAAACATTAAAAGTATGCCAAGATCGGTAAATGCGGTTGCTTCAAGAGCCCGCAGAAAAAAAATTCTTAAACAAACTAAAGGTAACTTTTTGGCAAGAGCTAATGTATGGACCGTTGCCAAAAATACTTACGAAAAAGGTTTAACTTACGCTTACAGAGATCGTAAGACCAAAAAAAGATACTTCCGTGCGCTTTGGATTCAGAGAATCAATGCAGCTGCTCGTGCTCACGGTATGAATTATTCTCAATTTATAGGAAAATTGGCTAAAAGCAATGTAGGTCTTAACCGTAAAGTTTTGGCTGATTTGGCAATGAATAACCCTCAAGCATTTGAGGCTATCATCAATTCTGTAAAATAGTTGGTTCAAATTGGGTTTCGGCATCTTACATAACAAATGGTTTAAATTTTCCCTCTGGGGTGGCCTCTATCTTCTGTGGGTTATATGGTTGGGAAATTATTGGTGGCTGATAGGTCTTGCAGTAATTTTCGATATATATGTCACAAAAAAGGTAAAATGGGCTTTCTGGAGAAAAAAAACGGAGAAGGGGGGCAAAAGTAACGGATGGCTTGAGTGGTTGGATGCATTGGTCTTTGCACTTATTGCAGCAACTTTTATCAGGATGTTCTTTATAGAGGCCTACACAATCCCGACCGGATCGATGGAAAAGACTCTGCTTGTTGGAGACTATCTGTTTGTAAGTAAAGTGGCATATGGCCCGAGAGTGCCCGAAACACCGGTATCGTTCCCTTTGGTTCACAATGTGATGCCAATTACAGGAGGAGAGTCATATTCTAAGATAATCAAGAATGATTACAGAAGACTGAAAGGTTTTTCAAATGTAAAAAGGGATGATATTGTAGTATTTGGATTTCCTCATGGAGATACAGTACTTAAAGCGCTTCCGCAAGATGATTATTACCAGTTGGTGAGAATAAACGGCAATAACAGGGAGTTTACCCAAAAGATGTATGGGCCTGTTGTTGTGAGACCCAACGATAAAAAGGATAATTATGTAAAACGCTGTGTGGCGGTTGCTGGAGATACTTTAAGTGTAGTCAACGGTAATGTAATAGTAAATGGGGTTCCGCAACCGGAATTTGAAGGTTTACAGAGTACTTATACCGTTTATACAAATGGATCTGCCATCAATCCAAAGATCCTTAAAGAGATAGGACTAACTCCGCAGGAGGTTTATTTTGACCCTTCTCTTCCCGGATATCCGGATTTGACACTTACCAAAGGTGAGCTTGCAAAGGTAAAGGATCTTGCGATTGTTGCTGAAATCAGGGAGAATATAGATGTTTATCCGCCTGATTATCCGGATTCGCCGGTGCTCCTGTTCCCATTCACAGAGAATTTCGAATGGACAAGAGACAATTACGGCCCGCTATGGGTTCCGGCAAAAGGGGCGACTGTTGCTCTCACATTAGAAAATCTTCCTCTTTATGAGCGGATAATTTCTGTTTATGAGAATAACAGACTGGAGGTAAAGGATGGTGAAATATATATCAACGGCGAGAAGACCGGCTCCTATACTTTCAAACAGGATTATTACTTTATGATGGGCGATAACAGACACCATTCATTGGATTCGCGTTATTGGGGTTTTGTACCTGAAGATCATATAGTAGGAAAACCGTCAATGCTCTGGTTCTCTACAAATAAGTATGAGTCATTCCCGTCGAATATAAGATGGAACAGGCTGTTTAAGTTTCTGTAGAAAAACATTTGTATATTAGAAAAAAAAGAGTGATATTTGCACCCTAAAATTTTGAATAATAATAAAAACGCAATATAAAAATGGCAAAAGTTTGTCAAATTACAGGTAAAAAGAGAATGATCGGAAACAATGTTTCCCATTCTAAGCGTCGTACAAAACGTGAGTTTGCCCTCAACTTGAGAACTAAAAAGTTCTGGTCTGAGGAAGAGAAGAGATTCATTACATTGAAAGTAACTGCAGCTGGTATGAGAAATATCCACAAAAACGGTTTGGCTGCTTCTTTGAAATCTGCTTCTGAGAAAGGTTTTATAAACATCGTGTAAATATATTGAGATATGGCAAAGAAAGGTAATAGAGTTCAAGTTATACTTGAGTGTACAGAGCAAAGAGAAAGTGGTGTACCAGGCATGTCGAGGTATATTACCACTAAAAACAAAAAGAATACAACACAAAGATTAGAGCGTAAAAAGTATAATCCTTATTTGAAGAAGGTTACTTTGCACCGCGAGATTAAATAATTTTTAAAAACTTTTAAGAAATGGCAAAGAAAGCGGTAGCTACCTTTAGTGGTGATAAATCACAGTTGAGAAATTATGTAAAATGTATCCGCATGGTTAAATCTGAGAAAACCGGCGCTTACATGTTCAACGAAGAGATGGTTCCAACAGCTCTTGTTAAGGACTTTTTCGCAAAGAAATAATTTTTGCGCAGTGGATAGATGAAAAAGAGACTCTGGTAAAGGGTCTCTTTTTTTGCATATATTATCATTTTTATGCAAGTTCTTGCTATATTTGCAAGTTACTAACCAAACTTACATATTATGGCATTTTTTGGATTATTCGGTAAAAAGAGCAAAGAGGAAAAAGAGTCTTTGGAGCAGGGTTTGCAGAAGACCAAGACAGGTATTTTTGATAAAATATCGAGGGCGATTATAGGCAAGTCCAAAGTGGATGATGATGTGCTGGATGGTATTGAGGAGGCTTTGATTGCATCTGATATAGGTGTTGAAACAACTCTGAAAATCATAGAGAGCCTTGAGGAGAGAGTTGCCCGCGACAAGTTTATGAATACTGCAGAACTCTACTCTATTTTGCGTGAAGAGATAGAGGCGTTATTGCATATTGAGAAGGATGGGGAGGAGTCTCAGATGCAGGAGGATGCCGTCTTTGATTTTACCAAAAAGCCCTATGTTATAATGGTTGTTGGTGTGAATGGTGTAGGTAAAACCACCACAATTGGAAAGTTGGCCCTGAGATTGAAGAACTCAGGTAAAAAAGTGGTGTTGGGTGCTGCAGATACATTCAGGGCAGCTGCCGTAGACCAGTTGGTTATCTGGAGTGAGAGGGCAGGTGTTCCGATTGTCAAGCAGGGAATGGGTGCAGATCCTGCATCAGTTGCGTATGATACTCTTAAATCGGCTGTCGCTCAGGATGCAGATGTGGTTCTTATTGATACCGCAGGCCGTTTGCATAACAAAATCAATCTGATGAACGAGCTTACAAAAATAAGAAACGTTATGCGTAAGGTTGTTCCGGATGCTCCGCATGAAGTACTTCTTGTTCTCGACGGTTCTACAGGTCAGAATGCTTACCAGCAGGCAAAAGAGTTTACCAAAGCAACAGATGTTACAGCATTGGCGGTAACCAAGTTGGATGGAACAGCTAAAGGAGGCGTGGTAATTGGAATTTCAGACCAGTTCCAGATACCTGTGAAATTTATTGGTGTGGGAGAGAAGATTGAGGATTTGCAGATTTTCGATAAAAAAGAGTTTGTCGCATCACTATTCAAGAATTAAAAATTTAATAAGATATGGATATTTCGTATAATTGGCTAAAGGAGTATGTGAATTTTGATCTGGCTCCGGCTGAGGTTGAAACAATTTTGAATGCTATCGGTTTAGAGGTTGAAGGAGTGGAAGTTAGAGAGGAGATTCCGGGCGGATTGGCAGGTGTAATAGTGGCAGAGGTGCTGGAGTGCAATGATCATCCGGATTCGGACCACCTTCATGTTACAAAAGTGAATACAGGCGAAGGCGAGCCTTTGCAGATTGTGTGTGGAGCACCTAACGTTGCTGCAGGACAGAAAGTTATGCTTGCAACCCTAAATACAAAGCTTACCTATAGCGATGGCTCTGAAATAAAGATAAAGAAATCAAAAATACGTGGCGTTGAGAGCTTTGGAATGTTGTGCGCAGAGGATGAATTGGGAATTGGCCATAACCATGAGGGCATTATGATTCTCGATCCGGCAGCAGTTCCAGGAACACCTGCAAAAGATTATCTCAATTTGAAAACCGACACAGTATTTGCCATAGGTCTTACCCCAAATAGAGTTGATGCCGCTTCCCATATTGGTGTTGCAAGAGATTTGAGTGCCTATTTGAAACTGAACGGAAAAGGCGGTGAACTTACCTATCCAAGTGTGGAGCAATTTAAGGGAGGTGATAACAAAGAGGGTGCAATAGAGATTGAGGTGAAGGCCAAAGAGGCAGCTCCAAGATATACCGGTCTTACAATCAAAGGTGTGAAGGTTGGGGAGTCTCCAGATTGGTTGAAGGCAAAACTGGTTTCAGTTGGCCAGCGTCCTATAAATCTTGTGGTGGATATAACAAACTATATCCTTCAGGAGATGGGTCAGCCTATGCACGCTTTTGATGCCGACAAAATTGAGGGCGGCAAAGTGGTTGTGGATTTCTGTGCAAAAGGAACAAAATTTACAACACTCGACGGAGTTGAGAGGGAACTGGATGATAAAGACCTGATGATCTGCAATGTAAACAAACCTATGTGCATTGCGGGCGTATTCGGCGGTCTGGAGAGCGGTGTAACAACCGATACTGTGAATGTGTTCCTCGAAAGTGCATATTTCAATCCTGTATATGTGAGAAAAACATCAAAGAGACACACATTAAAAACAGATGCTTCATTCAGATATGAGAGAGGTTGCGACCCTATGATTACCGTTTATGCAATCAAACGAGCTGCAATGCTTATTCAGGAGTATGGCGGAGGTGAAATAATCGGCGATATTATAGATATTGTTTCGCAGCCTGTGGAGAAGAAAGTCGTGGAGCTTGATTATGCAAGAATGGAGAGACTTATCGGCAAGAAGATTGGTGCTGAGGTTATAAAGGAAATTCTCAACTCTTTGGAGATGGAGTTTGTAAGCGAGAGTGAATCGGGAGCTGTTGTTAAAGTTCCTACATATAGAGTTGATGTTTACAGGGAGTGTGATGTTGTGGAGGATGTATTGAGAATCTACGGCTACAACAATGTGGAGTTGCCATCTACTGTAAAGGCTTCAATCAACACAACTCCAAAACCGGATCCTGAGAGAGTGAGAACTCTTGCATCTGAGTTTATGGCGGCAAACGGATTTATGGAGATGATGAACAACTCACTCACAAAGAGCGATTATTACGCACATCTTAAAACCTATCCGCAAGAGAAGTGTGCAATGATTCTCAATCCGTTGAGCTCTGATCTGAACTGCATGAGGCAGACACTTCTATTGAACGGCTTGGAGGTTATTGCATATAATGTAAACCGACAGATGCCTGATCTTAAATTGTTCGAGTATGGAAATGTGTACTCTTTCAATAAAGATTATGTGCAGCCTGAGAATTATAAGGAGCCTGAATTTAATGTAAATGGTGCGCCATTGCGCAAGAATGCAGAGCTTAAGAAATACTCAGAAGAGCCACGCTTCTCCATATTTATCACAGGTAATGGTGCGCAGTCGTGGAGAAACCGTACAGCAAGTGGAAACTACTTTACTCTCAAAGGATATGTAGAGCTTATACTCAGAAAATTCGGAGTTGATCTGCAGAGTCTTGAGTATGCTTTGGCGCCTGCAGATCTCTTCTCTGAGGGCCTTTCATACATGGTAAATGGTAAAGAACTTGTTGTAATGGGAACAGTTGCTCCGGCAAGATTGAAACAGTTTGGCATCAAACAGCCGGTATTTGCGGCCGAGATCAGCTGGAATGTGCTTCTGAAACTGATTAAGAAGAATAAAGTACAGTATAAGGAACTTCCTAAATATCCTGAAGTGAAGAGAGACCTTGCGCTGCTTCTTGATAAGGAGGTTTCGTTTGCAGAGGTGCGTAAAGCAGCCTTTGCAGCGGAGAGAAAACTGCTCAAGAGTGTAACATTGTTTGATGTGTATACCGGCGACAAGATACCGGAAGGCAAGAAACAATATGCAATTAACTTTGTTTTGCAGGATCTCGAAAAAACCCTTACAGATAAGGCTGTGGAGGCAATTATGGCCAAACTGCTCAAAACATTCGAGGATAAGTTCGGCGCTGCATTGAGGTAGGTTGCCCTTTGAGCAATATGAAAATTGCCTTTGAACCAATCTGCTTGAAGTATTGTTTTAATCCCGACAGTTGTGTGGAAACAGCTGTCGGGATATTTATTTTAAATAAGATGATATGAAAAAGCAATTATTTGTGGGAGCGGTGCTGGTAGCCGGTATGGCCGTCTCTTTTCATGCACCGGCATGTACAGGTTTGGGTTTGAAGGCTAAAGATGGGGGTTATGTCATGGCCAGAACAATGGAGTGGTCGGGCCCTTATGTTCCATACGGATATGTGGCAATTCCAAGAGGACAGGAGATAATTTCATACACTCCAACCGGACAGAACGGACTCAAATTCAAAGCAAAATATGGTGTTGTGGGCATTGCTCCGCAGCAGAAGGAGTTCATTATTGAGGGGTTGAATGAGACAGGCCTCTCAGCCGGGCTCTTTTATTTTCCGAAATTTGGAAAATATGCAGATTATAATGCTTCTGAAAATGGAAAAACATTGGCCGACCTGCAATTCGTTTCATGGGTTCTGAGCCAGTTTTCAACAATAGATCAGGTGAAACAGGCACTTGGCGGTATTACAGTTGTATCGGTTTCGGTAGGCGGAGATTCTTCTACCGTACATTGGAGAATAGGTGATAAAACCGGCCGTCAGGTAGTTCTTGAGTTTATAGATGGCAAGGCTGTATTTTATGAAAATCCTATAGGGGTACTCACCAATGGGCCCCAGTTCAGCTGGCATCTTATCAATCTGAACAATTATGTAAATCTCTACCCAGGAGCTGCTGCCGATCAGAAATGGGGCAATCTGACTCTCTCTCCAATCAGTGCCGGTTCAGGTGCTTTGGGATTGCCGGGAGATATGACCTCGCCTTCGAGATTTGTGCGTATTGCCTACTTCAAAGCAACAGCACCTCAATTGGCAACATCATATAAAACAGTGTTGCAGTGCTTCCATATTCTCAATAATTTTGATATTCCGATAGGAGTGGAGCATCCGATCGGTCAGGCACCCGATGTGCCGAGTGCTACACCTTGTACTGCTGTAAGCGATCTCAGCGGATTGAAATTATACTACAGGACGACCTACAACAGCAATATCCGTTGCATCGATTTGGTTTCGATTGATTTCGACAATGTAAAATATGAATTCCATTCTCTGGATAGCAAACTGTCGCAGCCGGTTGAAATGGTAAGATTGTGAAATTCATTGCAAATCTCTCAGGTAATTTTTTATAATTGGTCATATACCTCAATCGTTCTGCATAGCCATCTTCCTTTTTCTTTTTAGGCATAATAAAACCCCAAAAGTTTTTGTCTGACTTTTGGGGTTCATATCAAATCTTAAACTGTTTCTAATAGTAGCTCACTGTCTTTTGTTCCAGTTCACTCAAAAGATTGTTGGCCAGACGGCTGGCTCCCAGACGGAAAAGGTCTTTGTTCAGCCACTCTTTGCCGAGAATAGTGTCTACTATCGCATAATAGCATAGTGCATCTTTGGCGGCAACCATACCTCCTGCAGGCTTGAAACCTATTTTTTTGCCGGTTTTCTGGTAATATGCCTTAATACATTCGCACATTACAATCGCTGCCATAGGGGTGGCGGCAGGCTCCTGTTTGCCGGTAGATGTTTTTATGAAGTCTGCACCGGCCTCCATTGCAAGGAATGATGCTGCAGCAATCTTTTCGGGGGTAGCCAAAGCACCTGTTTCGAGAATTACCTTCAGATGGCGTTCCCCTACAACGGCTTTTACTCTTTTTATCTCATCGGCAGCTTTTTGGTAATCCTCTGCAAGAAAAGCATTCAGTGCCAAAACAATATCAACCTCGTCGGCACCTTGCTCTATTGCCATTTTGCACTCAAGTTCCTTTACCTCTATAAAACTTTGGGCATTTGGAAAAGCTGCGGCAACAACGGTTACATTCACATCTGCTGCTGTGAGTGCCTCTTTTACATATTTGCCCAAGTTGGGATATATGCAGATAGAGGCAGGTGTAGGATACTCCGGATATTGCTCCTTGAATTTGTTCACTTTACGGGCAAGTGCCGAAACTTTTGAAGGAGTATCGGAACTGTTCAGGGTTGTGAGATCCATAATGCCTAAACATGTTGCAAGATTTTCCTTTGTATTCCAGTTGTCGAGATTTGCGTGTATAACCGATAGCTTTTTGTCGATTTCCTCTGTATCAGGTGTATATCCAAATCTGTCAAAATACTCTTCCATAATAAAACTCCCTATTCTATAATTGTATATTAATTTCTCTTTTAAATATGCCCTTGGGCAGTGTGTGTGGCCTGTTTACTCTTTGCGTTTTTACTCTTTACGTTTTGAGTCCATCAATATTGTTACCGGGCCATCGTTGATCAGTGACACTTTCATATCTGCACCAAAGACTCCTGTTGCAATCTTTTTGCCCATCGCCATCTCCAGACTCTTTATAAATGCCTCATACAATGGGATGGAAATTTCCGGTTTGGCTGCCTTGATATACGAAGGCCGGTTGCCTTTAGCCGTAAGAGCGTGCAAAGTAAACTGGCTTATGAGCAGAATATCGCCTCCGTCGTCCAGTATCGGGCGGTTCATCACTCCGTTTTCGTCGTCAAAGATACGAAGATTTACAATTTTTTTTGTCAGCCATGCAATATCTTCTGCACCATCGGCCTCTTCAATTCCCACAAGAATCATCATGCCTTTGCCAATCTCTCCGGCAACTTTGCCGTCTATTTTAACATTGGCCTCTGTAACACGCTGTATAACAACTCGCATATATTTATCCTTTTATCTGAATATTGAAACCTTCGTCGAGGAGCGGCTGTGCAATTTCCCTCATCTGCCCAACTGTAACTTTCTGCAGATTTTGTGCAGGTGTCTCCCTGTCTATGGTATACATCATTATTTCGCGCGGTTTCAGCTCCCTAACCAGTTCTCTCCAGGCATTGCAATGCTCCGGATTTCTGCAATCAATTTCAATACCATCTACCTCTCCTTTAAGAAACATTGTCTGGAGAATAAAGTTGTTGCCAAAGAGCTTTATATTCTCTATTGTCTTTTTTAGAGAGTATGCTGCATTGGGACGGTCGATAAGCTCTACCATCTTTTCGAGTGGAGAGTCTATTTTGAGGATAGGATTGTCTATCTTCATAAGGGCATCCCTTACCTCTTTTTTGCCCAGCTGGCTTGCATTTGTGAGAACCGACACTTTTGCCTGTGGAAATATCTTGTCTCTCAATTGCAGTGTAAAATCGATAATATCGGCAAAATCGGGGTGCAGGGTCGGCTCTCCATTACCTGAGAATGTTATGGTGTCGATAGCTGTACCGTTGTTTTTAAACTCTGTGAGCTTGCTCTCCAGAGCAGAATAAACATCCTCTTTGGCAGGCAGCACATTATCCTCTTTGCCATCTTTGTTCCATCCGCATTCGCAATAGATGCAGTCGAAGCTGCACCATTTTCCAAATCTTGGCAACAGATTCACACCAAGTGAATTGCCAAGCCTGCGGCTCTTTATCGGCCCAAAAATTATATGATTGAATAGTATTGTAGACATATCCGACAATTTTATATCCAACAGTTTCTGAATTCCTAAACCAGTCTTCTTGAGCGGCTCTTTTCTGTAAGCTGGAACTTGTTCCAGTCTATATTGTCGAGCAGCACAACGCCCGGCTTTTTGCCAACTTCAAAACTTCCCAGTTCACTCTCAAATCCAATGGCCTTTGCACCATTCAGACAGGCCCATGTAAGTATCTCATTCAACTCTATGTGAGGAAAATGTTTGTGCAGGCATTTGATCTCTTCAACTATTGAGAGGATATGGTTGCTCGACAAACTGTCGGTTCCCAGACATATTGAAAGATTGTTTTTGCGCATCAGATCCAATGGCGGAAGCTGGCGGTGTATAAAGATGTTTGACAGCGGGCAGATTGTCCAGAATGGCTCCGACAGATTCTCCAGAGCAGCATCGATGCTCTCCTGATTGGTGGCAACATTATGCACCAGCATTATTCTTCCTCCAACAGGTTTATGGGAGAATGAGAGCAGCCTCTCTATAAAGTAGAGCAGAGCCGGCTTGCCTGTAACAGGTGGAGTTGGAAGGTTTCTTCCTTTGTAATTCTCTGCCAGTGCACCTGTGCCGGAAATGATAAGCTCTTCCTCTTCAGGACTCTCCTGGCTGTGGTAAGAGAGAAAACCGCTCTTCAGACCCTCTTCTGCGGCTCTGGCCAGCAATTGGGGACTCATTGTGTAGCAGGAGTGTGGGGTGATTGCTGCATTTATGCCATACTCCCTGGCCTTCTCCTCAAGCTGTTTTCCGCTGCCTATAACCTCTTCGGTCTCTTCTGGAAGTGTGCCGAAAAGTTCTATGAATGATCTTGTGCGAAGCGGAGATTTGGCCTTGATGGCAAAGCTCTCATCACAGTTGCTGATATCGCCCATGGCACTCACTCCCTGGTTGTAGAGCTGTTCAAACTGCTCTTCGAGAGCCTTGATTCTTTCCGGTTTCTCTGCAGAGCAGCGCAACTCGTTTATCTGGTTAATAAAACCGCTCATGCCGGTAGCCTCCTTGAACAATCCTTTCAAATGTGAGAGCTCTATATGGCAATGGGCATTGGTGAAACCGGGACACAGAATGCCGTTGTAGAACTCTGTATCCTGGCACTCATGTTCCAGTTTTCCCATCTCTGTAATGACTCCCTGGTCGTCTGTTACGATATAGCCGTTTTTTATCGGTTCAGATGAGATAGGGAATATGTAATTTGCAGCTATTTTTCTCATAATATCCGTTTTAATCTCTGCAGAGGCATCTCCTCCTTATCTTTTGCCTTTGGCCTTTTTATCAGGTCTGGTTGCCGGCTTTGCAGATTTTTTAGATTTGTCTGTATCTGATTTTAAACTTTTGTTTCTCTCTTGCCATATCAGGTGATCCCTTTGCAGAATAGGGTACAACGAATCTGCAGGGGAGTTTTTCATGCCCAATGATATATTGTTTCTCCACCATAGCATATTTTGAGGAGTGTCAAATGCTGCAGTGTCTGTTAAATCAGGTGTCTGTATTGCCTCATATCCGGCCAACCATTTCAGATTTCTCAGATAAGGCTCTTTCCACAAATCATTTATATGTTTTTTCCCGATAGAATCCTCTGCCCACCATCTTATCCGTCGGTTGGCTTTGATTTGTGCAGCCATAACCTTGCTGAGCACCTCCTTCCTTTTGAGCAGCTGTTTTCTTGCCTTTACATGGATGTTTTTGAGCGCATCCCCCTTGGTAAGATAGTATTGGACAGATGTCCTGTAATCGGCAAACGAGTAGCCATGCCTCTGGGTTACCGCTTCATATACGATAAGGCTGTCTGTCTGGGCTCTCAAATGGGGGCGTTCCTCTATATACTGGTCTGCAAGATACATCTCTCCCACAATCTGTGTCATTGTCTTTTGTGGAATAATCTTCTCATTGCCGGAACACGACATGAGCAAAAAAAGTAGCAGTGCTGCAGGAATATGAAAAATATTCGACAAGTGTTGCATATAACCTCTTTCTATAAACCGCAAAGTTAATTTTTATTATTATTTTTGCCAATCCAAATTATGCAAAATGAAGATTAGACCTCATAAATTTATCAAAAAGCTTTTCCCGACTTTTATCTGGAATTTCCCGGATGAAAAGGAGGGAATTTTCCTGACTTTTGATGATGGCCCAAGGCCCGAAGTAACACCTTGGGTGCTTGATTTGTTGGATAAGTATGATGCAAAGGCCACATTTTTCTGTATAGGCAAGAATGTTGAAATGTTCCCCGAACTTTTTGAAGAGGTGAAAAGAAGGGGGCATGCCGTTGGTAACCATTCATACAGCCATGTGAAGGGTTGGGGAATGCAGACCGGTGATTATGTGAGGGATATAGATATTGCCGATGATATGATAAAATCCAATCTGTTCCGTCCGCCATACGCAAGGATAGGCCCCAATCAGGCAAAGGTTCTGCATGAACGCTACCATGCCATCATGTGGAATATTTTGAGCAGGGATTATAACAGAAATCTGTCGGGACAAGCATGTGCAAACAATGTTATTCCGCATATTGCCGCAGGTGATATCATAGTATTTCACGATTCCATAAAATGTGCGCCCAATTTGTTTGAGGCGCTTCCTATGGTTTTGGATGCGATAAAAGAGAAAGGACTTATTTGTAAAAGAATAGATTTGTAATATGAACGTATTGGTATTAGGCTCCGGAGGAAGGGAGCATGCTATTGCTTGGAAAATAAAACAAAGCAAAAATTGTGAAGCACTGTTTTGTATGCCCGGTAATCCCGGAACTGCTCAGATTGCAACAAATCTTGCAGGTGGAGCAAATGATTTTGAGGCAATAAAGGCGGCGGTACTGGCCAATAATATTGGTATTGTGGTTGTAGGCCCGGAAGATCCGCTTGTAAATGGTCTTAAAGATAAATTTGCAGCAGATGAACAGTTGAAGGATGTGCTTTTTGTGGGCCCTTCGCAGAGAGGGGCGATGTTGGAGGGCAGTAAAGATTTTGCCAAAGAGTTTATGCTGAAACATGGCGTGCCAACTGCATCATACAAGAGCTTTACCTCTTCAGATATTGATGAGGCCGACAAATTCCTTGAAAGCCTGCAAGCTCCTTATGTGCTTAAAGCCGACGGACTTGCTGCCGGTAAGGGTGTTCTTATTCCTGAAACATTGGAGGAGGCAAAGGCTTCGCTGCGCGAAATGTTGGGAGGAATGTTCGGTGCTGCAGGAAACACTGTGGTTATAGAGGAGTTCCTGAAGGGAATAGAGGTGTCTGTATTTGTCCTGACCGACGGTAAAGATTATCTCATACTGCCTGAGGCAAAAGATTACAAACGTATAGGCGTTGGCGATAAAGGCCTGAATACTGGTGGAATGGGTGCTGTTTCTCCTGTAGGATTTGCAGATGCAGAATTCATGTCAAAAGTTGAGGAGCGCATCATAAAACCTACAGTAAAGGGACTTGCAGAGGATGGCATAGATTATAAGGGATTCATATTTATAGGATTGATGAATTGTGGTGGAGACCCTTATGTAATTGAGTACAATGTGCGTATGGGAGATCCTGAAACAGAGGCTGTAATGACCCGTATAGATTCTGATTTGCTTGCGCACCTGGTTGCAGCTGCAAAGGGTGAACTTGCCGGCGAAAAAATGGTGATTTCAGAAGAGGGTGCGCTCACTGTTGTATGCGTGTCGGGCGGTTATCCTCAATCATACGGAAAGGGATATGAAATTTTTGGCTCGGAATATCTTGCAAACTCTTCTGCAACCGACAAAATTAAGATTTTCCACGCAGGAACAGCCATGAAAGAGGGCAGATTGGTAACTTCAGGAGGCAGGGTGCTTGCTGTTACAATAAATGGCAAAGGCATAGAGAAGAGCCGTGAAGAGATCTATCCCGAGATAGACAAGATAATGTATACCAACAAATATTACAGATCCGACATTGGATTGGATCTTCTCAAATACGAATAGTATTATCTTGCGGAATTTATGAAGAGCAGGTTTATCCAGACTGTATTGCCAATCTGTGTACTTCTGATGCTGGTTGGAATCTCCCTGTTTTCTCCATCAGAAACAGGCGGTACAGGATGGATGCCTCTTGTGGGCGGTTTCGCAGATACAGAGATACTGGAGGCCCCATTTATATCAATACCGCTGGCCGTTTTGAATATTGTGGCGGTAGTGTTGGGGCTCTATGCTGTTTCATTAAAGACAAATGCACTCTCATTTGGCAAGAGTGCTTTGTTTTTTATGCTTCTGGTGGCTGCAAATGGCAATTTTCTCCATTTTAATCAGGTGTATCCGGTATTGGCATGTATTGTATGGATGCAATACTGTCTGCTCAACTGGCAAATATTTGGAGCATATATGCTGCTCTCTGCCGCCTCGCTCTTTTATGCCCCTGCAATATGGCTTGTTCCGGCAATGATGCTCTTTCTTCCATTCAGTGGAATTCCCGACGGGTTGAGGAACTTTGTAAAATCACTCTCGGGAGCCCTTTTGCCGCATTTGTACCTCATTATATTCAGATGGATCAAATTTGGAGATTCAACTCTTTATTTATCACATTTTTACGACAAGGCAGCCGATATAAATCCACCTTTTCACCATCTCGAAATACCTCACTATTTTATGCTGCTTCTGCTTGGCTATGTGCTGTTCAGGGCCATTTCGTTCATCATGCAGAAGAATCCTATGGGAACTCTTGCATACCTTCTGAAAATGGAGATTGTGATGCTTGTGCTATTATTTGGCATGACAATATTATTTGGCGGAAACAGCAACCTTGTAACACTGCCATATATCCCTACAGCAATCATCCTTTCCTATTATTTCAAGAATTGCGAAAAAACAGGCCGGACAAATCTTGAACAGCAGTTATTGTTGGTGGCTGTATTCTTGTGCGGTTTGTCGTGTGTGGTAAAGTGATAATTCTGTAGACTGCCTACTCAAAGAATCCCGATGCAAAGAGATATAGAATAATAGTTTCTAATTGGATCTTGTCCTTTATCGAGTTTCTCAGATTTTCCAATATTCTGGCTTTGCGCTTCTTTACGGCACTCTCCGAAATTCCCATTATTTTTGCGATTTCACCATTCTTAAGTCCCTCTTCAAAACTCATCTCAACAAGGGTTCTGTATTGTTCAGGCAGATTGTCAATAGCTGTAAAGAGCAATCGGAGCGTTTCCTGTTCAATTAACTCTGTGGTAAAGTCGGTCTCTGAGATCTCTGCTGCTTTGAGGAAATTCTTTTTTGAAGATCCCTTTCTCAGAATGCTTATAGCTTTATTCCTTACAGCAGTATACAGATAGGATTTCAGTTGTTCTGTTGTAACGATTTGTTTGCGGTTAATATAGGTCTTGTAGATAGAGTCCTGGACGCAATCTTCTGCCAGAAAAGCATAATCATATCCAAGTACTTTGGTTGCATATGATATTAGTGCCGGGTAGAGAGTTGTGTATACCTCCTCCATTGTTCCAGAATAAAAATCCCTATATAGATGGTCGTCTTTCATGGATGCGAAGATTGTAATTCTTTTTTAAAAAAACAAGGTGTCCTTTTTTAGGGGTATTGCGTTATGAAAATAGTACCGGACACCACAATTGCGGGCTCTGATACAGCATTTATAATATACGAAATATGGAAAACATTGATTTTGAATATATCTCATACTTGATTTACAAAAAGACGGTGGGTATGGAAGTTAGTGAGCAGGAAGGACAGCTCTTGCAGGATTGGATAGAAAAATCTCCAAAGAACAGACTCCTCTACAACAAACTTTCAAATGCATCTTATCTTCATGCCCAATATCAGAAATGGCGTATAATCAAAGAGAATTCGCATGAGGCTCAAAGAGATATGCATAGCAGAATTGGTCGCAGCAAAAATAATATTATGGTCATGGCTAAAAATATTGCAGCTGTTGCCATGCTGGTCCTGGTATGTCTACTCTCTTACTATTTGTATAACAGCAATCAGAAGTATAACAATTTGTTGGCTCAAAAGGAGACACAGCAATACTTGTCGTCTATACGGCATGGAGAGACAAAGGCCATGCTTACTACAGAAGGGGGGAAAACAGTTGTTTTGGGGGATAGCCCGGAGTCTAACGAAAAGGCCATAAAATCTTTATATCAGGAACAGATGCTGCATTCTGCTTCCGTAAAAGATACTGCCGATAGAGTTGCCCTGAATAATCTTGAAATACCGAGGGGAGGTGAATTCCATATAATTTTGGAGGATAGTACTCAGGTGTGGCTCAATGCCGAATCATCCTTGAAATATCCTGAACACTTCAATCAGGAGTGTAGGGAGGTGGAGATAGTTGGAGAGGCCTATTTTAAGGTTACAAAAGATGAGCGGAGACCATTTTATGTGAAAAGTGCCGGTAATAGGGTAAAAGTATATGGTACAGAATTCAATATCTCCTCTTACGCGGATGAGGAGTGTGTATACACAACACTTGTAAAGGGCAGTATATCACTACAATCCCAATATGATAACGGTACTGAATTATTTCTTACACCAGGGCATCAGGCCATATTTGCAAAATCCGATAGTACAACATCCATTAAAACAATCAAAACAGATGTTATAACCAGCTGGAAAGACGGAATGTTTGTCTTTGAAGATAAAACCCTTGCACAAATTATGAAATCATTGGGACGGTGGTATGATTTCTCATATGAGTTCGCAAATGAAAAAGTGGCAAATACCGTGTTTATGGGGCGTATACCTCGGTATGGCAAATTTGGAGATGTGTTGGAGATCCTCGAAAAGAGCGGAAATCTGAAATTTGAAGTAAATAAAAAGAGGATCATAATATCAAACAAATGACAATAAATTATTAACCTAAAATATAAGCTTATGGATAAAACACTTTTTTACAGAGGATTACTGTTACTGGTAATTTCTGTACTGTGTCCAATCACAGCGTTTTCTCAAAGTATAAGTATTGAATGTGTTGATATGCCTATAGATAAGGTGCTTTCAATACTTGAAGAAAAAACAGACTATTCTTTTGTATACCAGAAGAATGAATTAAAGGATACTCCTTCTGTTACTTACAGTATAGAGGATGGAAATATTGAGGGCATAATAGGCGCAATATGCTCTCAAACAGGGCTGAGTTACGAAATAGTACAACAGACAATTGTCTTGAAAAAAGCCGATTCATTGCAAGATGATTCTGCCGGCAAGATAAAAGTTGTTGGAAAGATTACTGCCGAAGAGGATGGCTTGCCAATTCCCTATGCAACTGTGATAATCAATGGTACAAAGCATGGCGTAGAGGCCCGTGAAGATGGTACATATACTATTGAGTGCCCGATGAATTGCTCATTGCAAGTGTCGTCTATAGGTTATGAAACAGCAATTGTGGCTGTAGGAAAAAGAGGTATTGTGGATATTGTTCTAAAAAGAAACACCCAAATTCTTGAAGAGACAATAGTTGTTGCATACGGTACTGCCAAAAAGGGGTCAATTACAGGTAGTGCGGCTGTTGTAGATAACAATAAATTGAGTAAAAGAATAGTGGCAAATGTTACCAAATCAATTGAGGGTAATGTAGCCGGCGTGCAAATGACTTCTGGTTCAGGACAACCAGGTGAGGGTAGTAGCATTATTATTAGAGGTTATGGATCAATTAATGCTTCGAAATCTCCACTTATTGTATTGGACGGTATTCCTTATGATGGTGCATTGGCTGGCATTAATCCTAGTGATATTGAGAGTATTACTGTTTTAAAGGATGCCTCTTCCGGTGCGTTATATGGTGCGCGTGGTGCCAATGGAGTCCTTTTGATTACAACTAAAAAAGGAAAAGCGGGCAAAGTGAAGATCCAATATACCGGAACAGTAGGTTTGACAAGCAATGCTCTGCCATATTATGATAGAGTCTCCCAAAAAGATTATGTCCAGCTGACTTATGAATCATTGAGAAATGATTTCTTCCTCACCGGAAGCTATTCATGGGAGGAGAGTGAGGCGCTTGCTAAAAAAGAGTTGTCGGGTACCTTTGGAGGCGAAGTGTATAACCCGTTTAAGAATTATACATGGGAGACAATCATTGGTGATGATGGATATGTGCAGAAAGATGCTGTATCGGCATGGAACGAAGACTGGTTGGAAGATGGTATTGTAAACAAGGGAGCAATCAGACAGGAGCATGTTGTAACAATCAGCGGTGGTAGTGAGAATATCAGAGCAATGTTGTCTTTAGGATATCTCGATGAAGAGGGTTATGTAAGTACAACCGGCTTTGAAAGGTATAGCGGACGTGCAAATATTGATTCAAATCCTACAAAATGGCTTGCAATGGGATTGAATATGTCGTTCTCAAAAGCCACATACGAAGGTTTGATGAATTCAGGAAACTCATACGGAAACCAATTCTACTATGCACAGTTGGCAGGCCCTATCTATCCTGTTTATCTGAAAGATGAGCAGGGTAATACTGTTTATGACGAGTTCGGAAAGAAAGTATATGATTATGGTGATACAAGAACTTGTTGGCCGGGATGGAGCCTTGTAGGTTTGCTTTATGATGATTCGCATACACAGGAGAATGTTAATGCCAGCGTGAGAACATACCTTACTTTGGGCTCTGACGAAGAGAAGGCAGGATTCCTCAAGGGTCTCAAATTTACTATAAATTTTGGTGCCGACAACCGTGATATACATGAAACAAACTACAATAACATGTATAACGGAAGTTATGCAGCTTCGAATGGCCGTTTGCAGAAATATGCAAAGAGAACAACAAGTTTTACTTTGAACCAGTTGCTTACCTATAACAGAACATTTGGAGACCATACTGTTGATTTCGTAGCCGGTCACGAGTACTATCAGTATCAGTACAAATATCTGTATGGCACTAAGACAAATCTGGTTGATGGTATTCTTGAGTTGCGCCCTGCAACTTCAAATATAGATAACGATTCATATAGCAACAAATATACAATTGAGTCATATCTGTCGAGATTGAATTATAATTATAAAGACAAGTATTATGTATCTGCATCGGTGAGAAGAGACGGTTCTTCGAGATTCCATACAGATTACCGTTGGGGTAACTTCTGGTCTGTGGGTGGAAACTGGCGTGTAACACAGGAAAAATTCATGAAGAATGTAAGATGGATAAACAACCTGAATGTTAAAGCAAGTTATGGTGTTCAAGGTAATGATGATTTGGATACATACTATGCATGGCAAAGTTTCTATAGCTTAAATTATCCAAATGATGGTATGACAGGTGCTATGGTTTCATCACTTGAGAATACTAATATCTCTTGGGAGAAAAATTCTAACTTCAATGTGGGGTTAGAGGCAAAAATGTTCAACAGCAGATTGGATTTGAATGTTGAGTGGTACTCACGCAAAACTACAGATATGCTTCTTAATTATCCGATGGCTTTATCTACTGGTTTTAGCGGATATGATGCAAACACAGGAAGTCTGATAAACAAAGGTATTGAATTCTCACTTTCAGGAGTTATCATAGATAAGAAAAATCTGTTGTGGAGAACTACTTTGATTGGAACATCTATCCAGAACAAGATTCTTGAACTTACAACAGAGTCTCCAAGCTATCAGAGCGGACAACATATTTATGAAGAGGGTCGTCCTATATATACATTCTACATGCCAAGATTTGCCGGTGTAAATCCGGAAACAGGTGCGGAACAGTGGTATGCATACGAAAGTATGGATGAAAATGGAAATGTGGAGGGTGAATATATTACAGAAGATTATTCAAAAGCAACAGCCTCACGCTATTATTTGGGCAGCCGTATTCCAAAATTCAACGGATCATTTGGAATGGATTTTGAAATTTTCAAAAATATTGATGTAAATATTCTTACAACATTCTCTTTGGGCGGTAAAGTTTACGATTCTGTTTACAAAGAGCTGGTTTATCCAAGCCAATATGCGCGCGCCATTTCTCCAGATGTACTCGACAGATGGCAGAAACCTGGTGATGTAACGACTGAGCCAAGAATGGCAATCACTGCCGCTTCAAGCAATATTTCAGACAGATTCTTGATTAATGCCTCATATTTGACAATCAAGAATATAACTGTCGGATATACATTGCCTAAGCATATATCCCAAAAGATAGGTGCATCCAAGATAAGAGTATATGCCTCTTTGGATAATCTGAAAACATACTCTCATCTTAACGGTATGAATCCCCAATACAATATCGGAGGCTCTACAACTTATATATATGCACCAAGCAGAACCTCATTGATTGGTCTGAATTTGGAATTTTAACTAATAGCGACAAACAAATATGAATTATATGAAAAAGTTACTTACATATATATTGATAGGCTTTGCAATAGTAAGCCTGTCGGTTTCATGTGCAGAAGACAGGTTGGAAACAGCTCCTACTACTGCAGTTTCCGGATCAAGCATGTTTGATAATGCCACAGCTGCACTTGTCCCTCTGAATGGAATTTATGCGGCAATGCACATGCATGGCTGGACTACAACCGGTAACCATACTCAAGCATTTGCCCTTAGGGCCAATATGTTTGCGGCAGATGCAATGGGCGAAGATATTGTATTTGCAAAACAGCGTGGTGGAGGATGGTTTTACAATGAACATATTTACGATATTAAAGTTAAATGGAATACCACAACATGGCGTCCGTATGGAGTATGGAACCAGTTCTATACATATATTGCAAATGCAAACTATATAATTGCGGCAAAAGAGACCATGCAAGGGGCCTCTGCCGATGTGAACTATATTATAGGCCAGGCCTATGCAATCAGAGGATTGAGCTATTTTATGTTGTCGCAATGGTTTGCAAGAACATACAAGGGGCATGAAAGTGATCCGTGTGTTCCTGTGTATCTCGAGTCGAGCGTTGCCGGGACTCAAGGACAACCTCGTTCAACTGTCCAAAAAGTTTATGAAGTGATTAATGCAGATCTCGACAGCGCTATTGTGAGATTGAAAAATTCTTATGAGCATACCCATATTTCGCATCTTGACTACTATTCGGTTAATGGTATCAAGGCACGTGTGGCTTTGGTGACAAATGACTGGACAACAGCGAGGGATTGTGCTAAAATTGCAAGAAGCAAAACAAGTGTAGGAGGGGAGGATGATATCCTTACAGGCATGAATAGCACTACCTATAAAAATGTGATGTGGGGTGCGATAATAACAGAGGATCAGACAGATTATCAACGCAACTTATTTGCTCATACCGATACAAGAGGACAGCATGGAACCCGTCAGCCTAAACATATAAATCCGTTGCTTTATGAAAAAATGGGCGATGATGATATAAGAAAAGGCTGGTTCAAGGCAGAGGCGAATTCCAAGATTGATGGCGGATACCAGTATCAGCAATATAAATTCCTCTATGCCAAACCTGAAACCTATATGGGTGATTATATCTTTATGCGACATGAGGAGATGCTACTGACAGAAGCAGAGGCCGAGTGCCGTTTGGGTAATGAAAATGCTGCAAGAACAATCCTTATGGAGCTTATGTCGAAGAGGGATGCAAATTATACCTGCAGCAAGACAGGAACTGCAATGGGTGCTCTCACTAATGACTGGACCGGCTCGTTGTTGGAAGAGATTATTATCCAAAGGCGTATTGAACTTTGGGGCGAAATTGGTAGAATTTTTGACATCCGCAGATTGAAACAGGGCTTTACCAGATCTACCAAACAGGGCTTCCTTACAGCTGCAGCATCTGCATCTATCGGAAATGTTACAAATCCAGAAACATACGCATGGGTGTTGCCTATCCCACAAAAAGAGTTTGATGGTAATGCCACATTGGATATAGCTGTAGACCAGAATCCTTTGGATGATGGAATTTAAAAGCAGTATAAGGTAAATTTGAGTTCTTGCAAAAGGAGAGCCCAAAATATTTTGGTCAGGTATTATTAATTGCCTTTTTGGGCCTCCTTTTAGAGACTATTTAATCTGTTTTGAGTAAATTTGAGAGCAATTTTTGAAAAATGCAAAAGAACCTTAAAGTTGCCGAAACATTTAAACAGATTCTTAATTATAAACATCATTAATCTATGAAAAAGATAATAACAGCTATTTTGGCCTTCACATTCTCCTTTTTGCAGACAAATTATTCGACGGCTCAAGAATTCAGTGATTTTCAGCAGGTGGCAAAAAGTGATATTAACATAATATTGCACCAGCATCTTTCTGATATGTGTTATATGGATATTGTAAGGCTTGTAGGCCCTCCTAAGGCTGTGCAGTCTAAAAAGCCTTGTGAGTTTCTGGATAGTTTGAAGGACAACCAGCTGAAGTTCTATTCGTATGTGTTTATTCCAAAGAGGGTCAAGCAGAATAAAAAATATCCTTTACTTGTTTTTCCTCACGGAGGTATTCACGGAACATTTGGAACAACATATATCCATATTGTGAGAGAAATGGTTGCGCAAGGATATATTGTAGTGGCTCCTGATTATAGGGGAAGTACAGGTTATGGTAAGTCATTCTACAGGGCTATTGATTACGGAGGATTGGAGAATGAAGATGTTTTGGCTGCACGTGATTATATGGTTGAGAACTATTCAATTGTAGATTCTGAGCGTGTGGGAATAATGGGCTGGAGTCATGGAGGTATGATTACTCTTATGAATATATTGAGATATCCCGAAAAATATGCAGTTGGATTTGCTGGCGTGCCTGTGAGTGATGTTGCATACAGACTCTCTTATCAAAATCCTAATTATGTTGATAATTTTACTCCAAATTACCATGTGGGAGCAACACCTGCCGAAAAACCTGAGGAGTATGCCCGTCGCTCCCCTGTAACTTATGCCAAGAATTTACAGAAACCACTGCTTATAACAACATGCCTAAATGATGATGATGTAAGCCATACAGAAGTTCAAAGGATGATAGATGCCCTTAAAGTACACAATAAGGATTTTGAGTATAAAGTATATCCAAAGATGCCTGGAGCTCATCAGTTCGACAGATTAGATACTAAGGAAGCTTGCCAGATAAGATATAAAACCTGGAAATTTCTTGAAAAATATCTTAATCCTCCATTCAAGTTCAAATCATATAACGATATGCGCAAGGCCGGTTTCAGGTATTATTAAATAACTTATATAATCAACGGTAAACCGGGGCAAGGGCTCAAGCTTGTTTGGAGCTCTGCTGAGGTACTGTGTTTGTAGTAAAGAAGTACAAATAAGATGAGTCGTATTTGTAATACATATATAGTAAAAATATTAAACTTTGGTGCATTGATATTGGGATGTGTGTCTGTACTGCTCTCATGTGCCTCAAAGTCTGATGCAGATTCAGGTCAAGATAATGGCGGACAGCAAGAGAATTCCGGCAATAAGTTCATGCGTAAAGTGGAGGTTGTGAATTATGTTGAGTACAGGACCGGAAATGCGCCCCTGATTATATCAGTTCCGCATGATGGCACATCAACAGATGCAGCTCTTGTCAAGCGTACAAAAGATAATTGTCCGGACCCATCTTTCTCTACAGCACAAGATCTGTATACAACAGAATTGGCTAATCTTATTGATTCAATATATTTTGCAAAAACAGGTAAATATCCGTATGTGGTTATTGGCAGGATAAGCCGTAAATATGTTGATTTTAATAGAGAACAGAAATATGCTGTTGTTGAAGGCTCTACAAAAGGCATAGGTATATATAACACATATCACAATAAAGCAGCTGCGGCATCTGCAGCTGTAAGCGAAATGTTTGGAGCCGGCCTTTTGCTTGATATTCATGGCCATTCTCACGATATTCAGCAAATAGAACTGGGCTATCTTCTCAAATCTTCAATTCTGAATTTGAGCAACGACCAGCTCGGCGGCAATGCAGATTATTTAAATAAATGCAGTATTTTCAATTTGGTGAAAAATAATAAAACTGGATCTGGTTTTATAGACCTGCTGAGAGGAACTGACTCGTTCGGCTCTATAATTTATAGAAACGGATTGGCTTGTATACCTCACTCCGCAAACTTGTCACCGGGTGATTCTCCATATTTCAGTAGCGGAGAGATAACCGAACGGCACGGCTCTTCTGGCGGTACTGGAGTGATAGATGCAATCCAGTGCGAATTCAACAGACAAGCCAGAGAAGTGGAAAACCGTAAAAAAACGGCCGAAGCAATTGTCGCTTCTGTGTTGGAGTTTATGGATAAGCATTATTCTTTTAAGGACTTTGAAATTAATTAGAAAAGAAAGAGAGGCCGAATCATTTTTGATGTGACCCCCAAAAGTTGGACGGTTTAACATTATCAAGAGGCGCTTTTAGATTGGAATAAAGCTCGGTATTGC
>JAZNEW010000053.1:0-39649 GCA_045588775.1 Candidatus Egerieisoma sp.
TGGGGATCCACCTCTTACCATACCGAACAGAGAAGTTAAGCCCATTAGTGCCGATGATACTGCTATACCAAGTGGGAAAGTAGGTAGCTGCCAATTTTGTGAGACCTTCAAGAGAAATCTTGGAGGTCTTTTTTTATGCACTACACTCAATGGATTTTATGCACAATACTCAATGGATTTGGGGTGTACCCGGCAGTTACCGTAAGGCGGCGCATTCTGTCCATGGAAATGGCTATTTCTGTGGATGGAACGTGCAGAAAACCGGTTCTGTCCATGGAAAGTAGCATTTCTGTGGATACGAGCAGTAACCTATACCGGTTGGGAGAAGCAATATGCTCTGCAGAGCTTGTGGTGCGGATTTGCGCTGCCAATTTTGTGAGGGTTTCAGGAGAGTAATGCGGTTGTAATCCAATATGAGTCTGTGATTAATGTGATTAATCTGTCGGGCTTTGTATTATATCTTTTTGTATCTTTGTGTCGGGTTAAAGATTATAAAAACTTTATTGATGAAAGTATTGAAATTGATTTTGGTTGCCGTATTGGCAAGTGCATTTAATGTTGCAGCATTGGCGCAGGAGAGTGTCAATTATAAATTTACCACAAAAGGACTTGTGAAGAGTACTGTTAAGGCGGATTCAACTCAAGAGCAGCTTACAGTGCTGAAGCCTATACTTATTTTTAAGGGCCGTTATGAAGTTGCTACCGAGAGCGGCGATTCAAGATTTGCTTTAAGAAGTTCAAGGGTTGGTGTTCAGGGTGATTTAAGCAAGAAAATATCATATAAATTTATGATGGATTTGTCGGACAATGGCAAGTTGAAAGTATTGGATTTGTATGCCTCTTTCAAGCCTTTTAAAAGGGTTAAATTTACTTTGGGTCAGGGAGGTTTGCCAATTCACAACTCTTATACAACAAGTCCCAATTCGATAGATTATGCCAACAGACCATTTGTGGGTAAGTATATCTTCTCATCGAGGGATATCGGTCTGACCATGAATTTTGCAATTAAGCAGAAGGGATTTCCTATTGCACTGGAGGCAGGTGTCTATAATGGAGATGGCATAAACAATCCTGTGTGGACAGGTACTCTTGCCTATGGCGGACGTTTGTCATTCGGCTCGATGAAGGGCTGGAGAACTACTGCAAAGTTCCTGAGAACAAAGAATAATGAACTTGAAAATTATTATATCTGGGGTGCCGATTTGAGATATGAAAATTCCGGTTTCAAATTGGAGGCGGAGTATATGAACAAGTTCAATTCACTGGATGCTGATAAAATTGATGCCGATTCGTATAGTGGTGCAAAGCAGTATGAGTCGCTGTCGGTTGCCTATGTGCAGGGACTTGTTAAAATTCCTGTGCAGTCAAATACATTCAAGCGTATTGAACCATGTTTGAGATGGGATGGTCTGGGTTATGATCTTATGGATAGGGGCCTTGGCTGCAACAGAGCTACTGCCGGTGTTAATTTTGTATTTGATACCGACACATTCTTATCTCTGTTCAGGGTCAATTATGAGCACTACTTCAATAATTCAATGGATTTGTCACCAGTCTTTACAAGCGGATATCATAATGAGAGCAAATTGTCGCTTGAACTTCTGCTTGTATTCTAATATGTATGTTAATATAGTTTGATTATGGAGATACGAAAAGCAAAAATAGAAGATCTGGAGACATTGGTTGATTTTCAGTACAAAATGGCTCTTGAGTCGGAAAATCTTGAACTCGACAAATCTGTGTTGCAGAAGGGTATCAGTGGTGCAATTGCCGATGATGCCAAAGCAATGGTGTATGTGGCGCAGGAGAGTGATGAGCTTGTAGCTTCTCTGATGGTTACCTTTGAGTGGAGCGACTGGCGTAATGGATGGGTATGGTGGATACAGTCGTTGTATGTAATTCCGGAATTTAGAGAAAAGGGCATTTTCAGGCAGATGTATTCTTATTTGCAGAATATGGTGAACCTACGTGAAGATGTGAAGGGCATACGTCTGTATGTAGACCAGTCTAATGTGAGGGCTCAGAGGGTGTATCAGGCTATAGGAATGTGTGGCGAGCACTATACAACATACGAGTGGATGAAGGAGTAAATCGTGTTTTTAAGCAGGCTTTTGTTTTATAGCAGAAGGTGTGCGAGAGACATATAAATACGAAAGAAGGCAACCGAATCACTTATTAGTTGCCTTCTTTTCTTATTATGTTTGGTCTTATGTCTGGTCCGGATTATCTCTCCAATTTGTGGATAGCAAGACCACTCTGCAGTTTAGGCTCAAACCATGTTGTTTTTGGAGGCATGATATTGCCTGTATCAGCAATGTCGATAAGTTGTTTCATCGATACCGGATACAATGCAAATGCTGCAACCATCTCGCCTGAATCAACGCGTTTTTTCAACTCGCCAAGACCGCGGATACCACCAACAAAGTCGATTCTCTTTGAGGTTCTGAGGTCTTTTATATCGAGAAGTTTGTCGAAGATAAGGTTTGAACATACAGTAACATCAAGAACTCCGATAGGGTCTGCATCGTCGTATGTGCCCTCTTTAGCCTGAAGTGAGTACCATTCACCACCAATATACATTGAGAAGTTATGAAGGCCCGACGGTGTATAAATTTCGGCACCTTTCTTCTCAACAACAAAGTCTTCGTTCAATTTCTCAATGAACTGCTCTGCTGTCATGCCGTTAAGATCTTTGACAACGCGGTTGTAGTCGATAATCTTGAGATGGCTTTCAGGGAATACCACAGCCATAAAGTAGTTGTACTCCTCTTCTCCTGTGTGGTTAGGATTATTGCGTTTCTTCTCCTCGCCAACAAGTGCGGCAGCCGCTGTTCTGTGGTGTCCGTCGGCAACATAGAATGCAGGAATTGTTGCAAAGATATTGGTAATGGCAGCAATATCCTCTTCATTGTCGATTACCCAGAATTTGTGGCCGAAACCATCTACAGGGGCAATATAATCGTACTCGATCTCTTGAGTTCTGATAGTTCTCTCAACAATCTCATTGATTTGGGCATTGTCTGGATAAGCAAAGAAAACAGGCTCGATATTCGCATTCTGGTTTCTTACATGAATCATGCGGTCTTCCTCTTTATCTTTGCGGGTGAGCTCATGTTTCTTGATTTTGCCGGTCATGTAATCTTCAACATTTGCACAGACTACAAGGCCATATTGGGTTCTTCCCTCCATGGTCTGGGCATAAACATAGTAGTTCTCTTTGGAATCTTGAACCAGCCAGCCTCTCTCTTGCCATAGCTTGAAGTTCTCAACAGCTTTGTCGTATGCTGCCTGACCATGCTCATCAGCTATCGGATCAAAATCAATTTCAGGTTTGATAATATGTAGAAGCGATTTCTCACCAGCCTCTGCCTTTGCCTCCACTGAGTTAAGGACATCGTAAGGACGTGATGCAACTTCTGCTGCATATGCTTTTGGCGGACGAATCGCTGCAAAAGGTTTTACTTTTACCATAATTTTAAATTAAAGGGTGTTTGTTAGTAATTCTATTTGTTTACCTGGAATCTCTTGTTGCCTGTAGTAAAGAAATCTACAATCTGGTTTGCAGCAGCAAGACCTGCATTGACATTTGCCTCAGCAGTCTCTGCACCCATCTTCTTAGGTGTGCCATAAACACGTTTGCCAAACTCCTCTGCAATAGCTGCATGATTTGCAGTTGCAACATCTGTGATATATTTGAGGTCTTCTCTCTCTCTGAGGACTTTGATAAGCTCCTCTTCGTTGATAACCTCTTTTCTTGCAGTATTTACAAGACAGCCGCCTTTAGGCATTCTTGAAAGAAGATTATATCCGATAGAGTTCTTTGTCTGCTCGGTTGCAGGTATGTGGAGAGATACAAAATGAGAGTTCTCATAAAGGTCTTCCAATGATTTGGCAACAATAACACCCTCTTTCTCCATAGCCTCTGCCGGAACAAATGGGTCAAATGCCATAATGTTCATACCAAAACCTCTTGCATGGCTCGCTACAAGTCTTCCTACATTGCCGTATGCCTGAATACCCAAAGTCTTGCCTTTAAGCTCAGAACCTGTACCAGGAGTAAGCTGGTTTCTGCTCATGTAGATCATAAAGCAAAGTGCCAGCTCGGCAACTGCATTTGAGTTCTGGCCCGGAGTGTTCATTGCCACAATACCCTTCTCTGTGCAAGCTGCAAGGTCCAAATTGTCGAAACCAGCACCTGCCCTTACAACAATTTTAAGGTTTTTAGCAGCCTCAACAACCTCTTTTGTTACTTTGTCTGAACGTACAATAAGAGCATCAACATCTGCTACAGCGGCAAGAAGCTCTTCCGGTGAAGTATATTTTTCTAAAGTTGCAAATTCATAGCCTGCAGCTTCAACTATTTTTCTGATACCATCTACAGCCACTTTTGAGAATGGCTTTTCTGTTGCTACTAAAACTTTCATTATAATTTGATTTTAATTATTTGTGAAGTTGTTCGAATTCTTGCATACATGCTACCAAAGCCTCAACAGACTCTTTTGGACATGCGTTGTAGATAGATGCTCTGAAACCTCCAACTGAACGGTGGCCTTTGATACCTATCATGCCTTTCTCTTTGGCAAATGCCATGAACTCATCCTGAAGAGCCTCTTTGCCAGGAGCCATTACAAAGCAGACATTCATGATTGATCTGTCCTCTTTGGCAGCAGTTCCCACGAACAATGAGTTTCTGTCGATTTCGTTGTAGAGCAAGTCTGCCTTTTCTGTGTTGAGTTTGTGCATAGCCTCTACACCACCCATCTCTTTAACCCATTTCAAAGTCTCGTGCATAACAAAGATAGGGAATACTGGAGGAGTGTTGAACATAGATCTGTTTTTTGCCTCATCGGTGTAGTGTGTGCGGTAATCCACCATTGTTTGGATAGGGCGCTCAACTTTGCCAAGAAGATCTCTGCGTACGATAACAAAAGTTACACCTGCAGGGCCAACATTCTTTTGTGCGCCACCGTAAATCATACCATATTTTCTAACATCCACAGGACGGCTCATGATATCAGAAGACATATCTGCTACCAAAGTGATAGGGCAGTCGATATCCTCTTTGATTTCGGTACCGTAGATTGTATTGTTTGTTGTGATGTGGAAGTAGTCTGCATCTGTAGGGATTGTGTATCCTTTTGGAATGTAAGAGTATGTTTTGTCCTCTGATGAAGCCACAACCTCAACTTCGCCGTAGAATTTAGCCTCTTTAATAGCTTTTTTAGCCCAGACACCTGTCTGAAGGTAGGCAGCTTTCTTCTTCAAAAGGTTGGCTGGAACCTCAAAGAACTGGGTAGAAGCACCTCCGCCGAGGAAAATTACAGCATACTCCTGAGGAATATCGAGCAGCTCTCTCCAAAGTTGCTCAGTCTCTGCCATAATTCTCTCCCAACCAGGAGTACGGTGAGAAATTTCAAGAATACCTATACCAGTGTTGTCGAAATCGCGGATAGCTTCAATGGCCGACTCGATAGCCTGTTTTGGCAATACGCAAGGGCCGGCGTTAAAATTATGTACTTTTTTCATATATATTTTATTGTTTATTATTTGAATTGGAAATTCGATAATTAAAATTCACCCAAAGGTATGATTTTTATTGCTATTTATAATCTGATTTTAGAAAATATTAAAAAAAACTTAATTTTTCGACAAAATTGTCAGATTATCCGAGTCTGTCATTTTTTCGCAGAAATGGCAATGCAGTTTGAGATGGTCGTTCTCTACAACTGTTTTGAACCTTGTCTGAACAGGCTGGTGGTTTGTAATACATTTTGGATTTGAACATTTGGCAATTCCCGAAATTTCTGCAGGTACAGAGATTATCTTCTTCTCAACCACTTCAAAGTTCTTGATGATGTTGATCTTTGCCTGTGGGGCTACAAGAGCTATTTTATTGATTTCATCATCTGCAAAATATCTGTCGGAAACCTTGATTATGGCCTTTTTGCCGAGCAGCTTGCTGTCGAGATTTGTACCGAAAGTAATAGGATTCCTGCAATTTTTAAGATCCAGAATGCTGATAACTTTAAACAATTGGTTTGCAGGAATATGGTCCAATACTGTGCCGTTTTCAATGGCACTTACCTTTAGTTTCTTTATATTGTTTTCCATGTCTGTCTGTTTTAATTATTTGTAACCCAACAGGTATGCAATGATAGCCATTCTTACATACATGCCGTTTTCTGCCTGTTTGAAATAGTAAGCGTGTTTTGTGTCATCAACATCCTGGCTGATTTCATTTACACGAGGCAGCGGATGCAGGATCTTCATATTGTCGCGTGCGCCATCGAGCATGCTCGCTGTGAGGCTGTAGCAATTCTTTACCTTTTCATACTCCATAATATCGGTAAAGCGCTCCTGCTGTACGCGGGTCATGTAGAGGATATCGGTATTGTTGAGCCCCTCGGAGAGTTCGGTTGTCTCATGGTAAGGAATGCCCTTTGATGTGAGGAAATCCTTGTATTCCTGAGGCATTTTCAGCTCATCGGGTGCTGTGAATGTAAATTTTGGCGAGAAGTGCGACATGGCCTGGAGCAGAGAGTGGACTGTCCTTCCATATTTGAGGTCTCCCACCATATTGATATCAATATTGTCGAGACGGCCCTGTGTCTGCTTTATGGTATACAAATCCAAAAGAGTTTGCGACGGATGCTGGTTTGCGCCGTCTCCTGCATTGATTACAGGCACAGATGCCACCTCCGAAGCATACCTTGCACTGCCCTCCAGCGGATGGCGCATAACGATAATGTCTACATAATTTGAGACCATTTTTATAGTATCCTTTAAAGTTTCGCCCTTACTTACACTTGTATTGCCGGCATCAGAGAATCCTATAACTCTTGCTCCCAGACGATTAGCGGCTGTTTCAAAGCTGAGCCTTGTTCTGGTAGAGGGTTCAAAAAAGAGCGTGGCAACAACTTTGTCGCGTAGAATTGGTTGTGTTTTGTTGGCTTCAAATTCCTTTGCAACATCGAGGATGTGCAATATCTCATCTTTTGTGAAGTCGTGAATTGAAATTAAACTCTTTGGCATATCTATAGTTTTTTAATCTAATTTTCATCGTTTTGCAGAGGCAGAACCTTTTCAATCCTGCATCCTTCGAGTTTGTCGAAGGCCTCCAGAAATTTATCAATGGCATTGAGCCTTACATCAACTCTCAATGAGCAGCTCAAATCGAACTGCTGGCCTGTTGGCGTGAGTGAGAGATCTTTGAGCCTCTTCATTACAGCATTCATCTGCATATAGTCAAAAATTATCTTGAAAGGCTCGGTTGCAATCTTCTCTATTATTGTAGCATTTGCAATGGCATCGGCTGTTGAAGTCTTGTAGGCCCTGATAAGTCCGGGAACACCTAATTTTATTCCTCCAAAATATCTTACCACCACAACCAGTATATCGCTGAGTTCGGCCGAGAGGATCTGCCCGTATATCGGTCTGCCGGCAGTAGAAGAGGGCTCGCCATCGTCATTCATGCGCCAAATTGCACCGGTATGCCCTATCCGATAGGCATAGCAGTGGTGTCTTGCATCAAAATATTCTTTCTTAAGTTGCTGGATGATAGGCTTTACTTCCTCTTCTGAAGTAACAGGATAAGCAAATGCGAGAAACTTGCTTCCATTATCCTTGAAAATACCGGTTGAAAGCGATAAAATGCTTTTGTAGCAATCTGAAACGGGTGTGCTTTTGTTATCCATATCAGATTGTAAAAGTACGCCCTTTTTTGTAAATTTGCAATATATTTTTGATACGGTCGGGCAAAAAAAATGTAGTATCTTTGATATAAGTTTAATTTTGAATAAAGTCAGGTAAAAAGTATGGCAGTTTACAGATATAGGGCTTCTATTCCGGGAAGCAAGGTCTTTATGAGAGAGTATGAAATCAAAGGAGATACAACTCTTTATGATTTGCATGAATATCTGTTGAATGATATGGGTTTTTCTCCAGATCAGATGGTGATATTCAGAGGGTTGGATGCGGCAGACAGAGTCAAGGGCGAATATGGCCTGTTTGATATGGGCGACGGTTCTATGGATGAGGTGAGTATAGAGGATCTTCTTGCAAAGAAAGAGCAGACAATCCACTATGTGTTTGATCTGCATAAGGACAGGTGTATAAAACTTGTATTTGAGCAGGAGGTTCCGGAGTCTTTGAGAGCCTCTTATCCAAGGCTTGTGGCTGAGAAAGGGCGTAACCCGGATCAGTTTGCCAAAAGTTATGATGATTTTGACCAGTTCATAGAGCCGGTTGATGATGGCGGAGACGATAGTGCTATTGAGACCGATGAATTGCCGGAGGGCGAGGAGTATATTTAGTAATTGTTTGAAACTCTCTGGTAGTTTCTTGATTGTCGGAACTGAAGTATGGTGAAGCCTGAACTTACAATAATTTTGGGGCCTACGGGAGTGGGCAAGACCGATTATGCGGTAAATCTTGCATTGGAGTTGGGTTCTCCCATAATATCATGTGATTCCCGACAGATTTTCAAGGAGATGAAAATAGGTACGGCGCCACCCTCGCCGGAGCAGCTGGAGCTGGTAAAGCACTATTTTATATTTTCCCATTCTGTAACTGATTATTACACAGCCGGCAGGTACGAAATAGAGGCTATGGCTCTGTTGGAAGAGCTCTTCAAGACTCACAACAGGCTGGTTATGGTTGGAGGGTCGGGATTATACATTGATGCCTTATGTAACGGGCTGGATGATTTCCCTCCTGCAGACCAGGCGTTGCGCAGTGAATTGAGTGCCCTCTCCATGACACCGCATGGGCTGGAGTCTTTGGCAGAGCGTCTGAAGGAGTTGGATCCTGAGTCGTATGAAGTTATTGATTTGTCTAACCGCCAGAGGGTTGTGAGGGCTGTGGAGGTAACTTTGCAAACCGGACGCAAGTTCTCCGACTGGCGCAGGAACCAGAAAAAGGAGAGACCTTTTGCAATAAAAAAAACAGGTCTTGTCAGAGACAGGGAGGAGTTGTATGATAGAATAAACCGCAGAGTTGATATTATGGTGGAGATGGGATTGCTCGATGAGGTGAAATCGCTGTTGCCATACAGGAATATGCCTGCGCTGCAGACTGTAGGATACAAGGAATTATTTGATTATCTCGATGGTACAATTACACTCGACAAGGCGGTTGAACTGATAAAGCGCAATTCGCGCAGATATGCAAAAAAACAGCTGACCTACTGGGGCAGGGATAAGGAGATCGAGTGGCAGAGTATAGGGTAACCGGTATTATCAGAAATGAGGCAACCCCCAAAAGTCAGAGAAGAACTTTTGGGGGTTGTTATATTTGGTGTTATGCCTGTCTGGATATGCAGGCTGCTTTAGTTTCCGAGTTCCGACATGAATTTGATTCTGATGAGTCGTACCTCCTCTTCTGTGTAGTCAGGGCCTAAAGCTTTAAGGGCTTCATTTACAGAGTCAGACATGGCTTCTTCTTTGAAATAGTCGTAAATGTCATCAACTTTGTCTTCATCAACAACCTGACGGATGTAATAGTCGATGTTGATTCTTGTGCCTGAATTTACAATTGTTTCAAGTTCGTCATAAAGCTGGTCGAGCTCCATGTTTTTGGCATCCGCAATCTCGTCGAGAGGCATACGCCTGTCGATATTCTGGATTATGTAGACTTTGTTCAGAGATTTGTTGGCAACCGATTTTACCACAAATTCTGTAGGACGGATAATGTCGTTTTCCTCTACATATCTGGCAATCAACTGAATGAACTCTTTTCCGAATTTTTTGGCTTTGCCTTCTCCAACTCCCTGACAATTTTTGAGCTCCTCAAGGGTTATCGGATACATTATAGACATATCCTCCAATGAAGGATCAGAAAATATTACAAACGGAGGTAATTTCAATTTCTTTGACAATGAGTGCCTTACATCTTTGAGCATTTTCAGCAGAGTCTCATCGCCACCGCCGCCCTGATGTTTTGGAGCACCGATTGTAACAACATCATCGTCGTCGTCGGTATCTGCAAATTCCCTGTCTTCTGTGAGCATGATGGAGTATGGCTCGTTGTAGAACTCTTTTCCCTTTTCGGTAACAGAGATAAGGCCATATTTTTCTATATCCTTGTTCAATAACTGCTTGACAAGTCCTTGTCTTATAACCGCCAGCCAGAATTTGGCACCTTTGTCCTTGTTTATGCCAAACAGCTCATGGGTATGGTGATTATATGATTTGATAAGAGAATTGCTTACTCCACCAAGAATGTTTGCGAGATGGTCTGCCTTGAAATTCTCTTTCATGCTCAAAACCAGCTCCATTACTGTGGCCATATACTCTTTGCCCTCAAACTCTTTTTTAGGATTCAGGCAATTGTCGCAGTTGCCGCATTTGTCGTTGGTGTATACCTCTCCAAAATAGTTGAGCAGTGATTTTCTGCGGCATACATTCGACTCGGCATAAGCTATGGTGTCGTTGATCAGCTGTTTGCCTATCTCCTGTTCTGCAAGAGGCTTGTTCTGCATGAATTTTTCCAGCTTCTGGATATCCTTGTAGCTGTAGAAGGCAATACACTGGCCCTCTCCGCCATCTCTGCCGGCCCTTCCGGTCTCCTGATAATACCCTTCGAGGCTCTTAGGTATATTATAATGTATGACAAATCTTACATCAGGCTTGTCAATGCCCATACCAAAGGCAATGGTTGCAACAATTACATCAACCTCTTCCATAAGGAACTTGTCCTGATTGGAGGCACGGGTGGCAGAGTCGAGTCCTGCATGGTATGGCAGTGATTTTATACCATTTACATTAAGCAGCTCCGACAACTCCTCAACCTTTTTTCTGCTCAAACAATATATGATGCCCGATTTGCCGGGGTTGTTCTTTATGAATTTTATTATCTCCCTCTCTGTATTTGCCTTGGGCCTTATTTCGTAATAGAGATTCTCTCTGTTGAACGATGATTTGAAGACTCTGGCATCGGACATGCCCAGATTTTTCTGGATGTCCTGCTGTACTTTTGGAGTGGCTGTTGCGGTAAGGGCAATAATGGGAGCTTTGCCTATTTCGTTTACAATAGGATGTATTTTCCTGTATTCAGGACGGAAATCATGGCCCCATTCAGAGATACAATGGGCCTCATCCACTGCATAGAACGAAATCTTTATCTTTTGCAGCAACTGTATATTCTCCTCTTTTGTAAGCGATTCGGGTGCAACATACAACAATTTGGTTACACCTGAAAGCAGATGGTCCTTTACCTCCTGCAGCTGTGTCTTGTTAAGGGAAGAATTAAGGAAATGGGCAACACCCTCTTTATTATCCACAAATCCACGTATGGCATCCACCTGATTTTTCATAAGGGCAATCAATGGTGAAATCACAATGGCAGTTCCCTCCATCAGCAATGCAGGGAGCTGGTAGCACAATGATTTTCCGCCACCGGTAGGCATGAGCACAAAGGCGCTGTTCCCCTCAATCAGATATTTGATAATAGCCTCTTGTTCTCCTTTAAACGAGTTGAATCCAAAAAATTCTTTAAGTTTGAGATGTAGGATTTCTGATGTTATGTTCATGATTAATATATAGGTGGTGTGAATAAAATTCTTTACCTTTGTGCTACTAAGTTACCCATTAGTTTATTTTTTACAAAATTTTTATGGAAATTTCAGAAAAAAAATTGATAGAACTTGCTGTCGGGGTAATAGAAAAGGAGGCTCAAGCCGTTAATAATCTTACACCTTATATCGATAGTGAATTTGTTGAAATACTAAATCTTATCTATAATTCAAAGGGCCGTCTTATAATAACCGGTATAGGAAAAAGTGCCATTATCGGAACAAAAATAGTGGCTACACTCAATTCTACAGGAACACCTGCTGTATTCATGCATGCGGCAGATGCAATACATGGCGATTTGGGTATAGTACAGCCCGATGATGTTGTGCTGTGCATCTCAAAGAGCGGAAATACTCCTGAGATAAAGGTTCTTGTGCCGCTTATCAACAGAATGGGCAACAAACTGATAGCAATGGTGTCGAATACAGATTCTTATCTGGCAAAACACTCCGATTATATAATAAGGGCAACGGTAGACAAGGAGGCTTGTCCGAATAATCTTGCTCCAACAACAAGCACGACAACCCAGTTGGTAATGGGTGATGCACTTGCTGTATGTCTGCTTAAAATGAGGGGATTTTCGCAGGAGGATTTTGCAAGATATCATCCCGGCGGATCTCTCGGAAAGAGATTGTATCTTACTGTGCGTGATCTGATTGACATTAATGTGCGTCCATGCGTAAAGGCGGATGAAACAATTCCCAATACCATATTCAACATTTCCCAAAACAGATTGGGCGCAACAGTTGTTCTTGATACAGACGAAAAACTTCTGGGTATAATTACCGACGGTGATGTGCGCAGGATGGTGGAGAAGGGTATTCCATTTGAATCTCTTCTTGCCAATGATATCATGAGCAGGAATCCAAAGACCATAGAGATCGGGGAACTGGCAGTAAATGCGTTCAACATAATGGAGAGAAACAAGATCACCTCGGTTGTAGTGATGGATGAGGGCAAATATATAGGCCTTATCCATATACATGATGTGCTTAGAGAGGGTATTGTGTAGATGGTGTAACTCCCTCCTGATATTTGGGCCTTCGCAGATATTCAAACTTTTTTTATATTTGCAGGCCGACTCAAAAACTGCAAGCGGACATGGAGTTCAAATTGATTTGAGAACTGTGCCGGTGCGTGGTTTTTACAATGTGCGGCATTCATAGTACATAAAGTATAAAATAACAATAATAGAAGATGAAAAAGCTTCCCAAAGGCAGGGTTACGATAACTCTTGAGACCAGGAACTTTTTTAACAAGTTTCTGCATAATGAATCAATAGGAGGTATATTGTTGCTGATATGTGCGATAATCTCCCTGGTGTGTGCGAATGTGCCACAGTTGAATTTTCTTCATGAGATATGGAAGCAGGAGGCCGGCATAACCATAGGCAGCTTTGCTTTGAATATGAAGATAGAGCATTGGATAAACGATGGTCTGATGGCGATATTCTTCTTTGTGGTGGGTCTCGAAATCAAGCGTGAAATGCTTGTAGGTGAGCTCTCTTCATTCAAACATGCTGCATTGCCTATTTTTGCGGCAGTTGGCGGAATGCTCGTTCCTGCTGCTATTTATACAATATTCAATAACGGTACTCCTTCTGCTAATGGCTGGGGTATTCCAATGGCTACAGATATCGCCTTTGCCATAGGAATATTGTCGCTTTTGGGTAACAGGGTGCCTGTTGGTCTGAAGGTATTTCTGACTGCACTGGCAATTGTGGATGATCTGGGTGCAATTATTGTCCTGGCGATATTCTATCCTACCCATGCACTCCATTTTGATATGTTGCTGTATGCGGCACTTGTGGCGCTGCTTCTTTATACATTCAACAGAAATAAGGTGAGAGGATTGTTGTGGTATATAGTTCCAGGTATTGTGTTGTGGTGGCTGATATTGCAGTCGGGTATCCATGCAACAATTGCAGGTGTGATACTGGCTCTTACCATTCCGTCGAAAACAGTGATTAATGAGGTGAGATTCTCAGTGAGGATGAAGTATTTGCTGCAGAAATTCAAAGATGTGAGCAACAGCGAAATAGAGGTTCTGGCAAATCCTGCACAGCAGCATATAATCCATCAGATGGACAACCATATAGAGGAGATCAATCCGCTTATGCACAAATTTGAATCGGCACTTCACCCTTGGGTTACATTCCTGATAATGCCGGTATTTGCATTGGCCAATTCCGGTGTGGAACTTGCAGGAGGTCTCTTCCAGGATTCTATCCCTGCAGCGGCTTTGGGTATCTTCTTCGGATTGCTTATGGGCAAGCCGCTCGGTATTTTCCTTTTCAGCCTGCTGTCGGTGAAATTGGGCCTTGCCGAGTTGCCTGCAGGTACAAACTGGAAGCAGATTTTTGCGCTTGGCGTAATTGCAGGAATCGGTTTTACCATGTCCATCTTTATAGATTCGCTGGCGTTTGCAGATCCTGTCCTGGTGAACATAGGAAAGGCGGCAATTCTCGGAACATCATCGCTTGCGGCTGTTTTGGGCTTGGTAGCGGTCTCTGCAACTTGTCGGAAATAGATAAAGGAATTGAAATATTTTTAATAAAAACAAATTATATGAAAACATTGAAATTTTTAACAGTTTGCGTTTTGGGCGCAGCGTTGTTGGCTTCATGCAGCAACGGTTCTTCAAAAAGATTGCCTGGTATTTCAAAATCCCAGATTGATTCTGTAAGTTATGCGGTTGGCGTATCTTTTGGTAACATGATGAAACAATCCAATATGGAGGGCTTGAATTTTGCCGAGATTAACAGGGCTATGAATGATGTCCTTGAGGGTAAAGAGCTTAAAATAGAGGAGGCTATGATCGGTCAGGTAATCAACGATTATATGATGAAGGCTCAGGTAGCAATGCAGAAGATAAAAGAGAAAGAACAGGCTGATTTCTTTGCTGAGAATGGTACAAAAGATGGTGTCAATACAACCGAGAGCGGTTTGCAGTATAGAATAGAAATGCCTGGAAATAACGAGGTTATGGCAACTGCAGAGGATACTGTTGAGGTACATTATACCGGTATGTTGTTGGATGGAACAGTATTTGACTCTTCAGTTGAGAGAGGTGAGTCTGTGAAATTCCCGTTGAAAGCCGTTATTAAAGGTTGGACAGAGGGTATGCAGCTTGTTGGAGAAGGCGGCAAAATCAAATTGTGGATTCCTTATGAGCTTGGTTATGGCCCACGCGCAATGGGACCTCAATTGCCTGCATATTCAACATTGGTATTTGATGTAGAGCTTCTTAAAGTTTACAAGGCAGAGGCTAAAGAGGATAACGGAAAATAGGCTATGGCTGTAGATATCAGATGCAAGCTTATAAGCAAGCTTCAAGTGCAGAACGGAAATAGTGCGAGGGGTGCCTGGTGCAAGCAGGATTTTATAGTTGAGACTTTGGAGACTTATCCGCGCAAGATATGTATGAATGTCTGGGGCGATGATAAAGTTGCCGAATTGTCGGGCTATAATATTGGTGAAACACTTACAATCTCTGTAAATATCGAGTCCCGGGAATTTAATGGCCGATGGTATACAGATGTAAGGGCATGGCGTATCCAGCGGGAGAGTGTTGCAGCGGCAGCAGGTGCGCAGGAGATGGCAGCGGATCCTTTTATTGGAGCCGGAGCCGATGGTGAAGAGGATGGCGATTTGCCGTTCTGATTGAAAAAAAGGTGGAAAGAAGAGACGGGTCTTTTGAGGCTCGTCTCTTTTTTGTTTGCTGCCTATGTTTTTGCTATATTTGCAATCGTTTAAAAATTGTCAAATGAATAATAATCGGAAGCTGTTGGTGTATGGAGCTGCGTGTGCAGTTTTGCTGATAGTTGTCATTTCGGTCTTTTTTGCAAAGTTGTTCTCTTCGTCGGGTGATGGGAATGATGCGGATTACTCTGTAAGTGAGGTGAATTTGTGCAAGGCTGTGCCGAGTGATGCTGTATTGGTGCTGGATATTAAGGAGCTTGGTACAATAGGGGATATCGTTGAGGATACTGCCTCTTTTTCTTATAAATTCATTGCTGACGGGGAGCCTTTGACATTGATGCAACGGAAAATGGCGGCTGATTCAGGATTTGACAAATTACCGGCGATATACTCCCTGCACTATTCGGCAAAAAATGATGTCTCTTTTTTCAGTGCCATAGATATCTCTTCTGCAGATATCGGAAATGGCGATCTTGCCCAATATTTCACATATCTTGGCAAGCGCAAGAAAAAGTACAACAATACACCAATCTACACATTCAAAGACTCTTTGTATGTTGCCCGTTATGGTAAAATGATTCTGATGAGTACCTCGTCTTATCTCCTCGAGAGTTCTATCAGACATCTCGACAATGGTACTTCTATATATGATAATGCGGAGTTTGAGTCGCTCTACAAACGTAATTGCAATAAAAAGGTGCTATATGTAAATCACCATCAGATAGGAAAATTCTTTTCGGGGGTGATGGAGAGGGCATTCCTGAAGTATTCCGATTTTGTAATGCGTTTTGCCTCATGGAGTTGCTTTAGCGTGAGCAGCGAAAACGGTCATCTTGGCATGGTGGGTGTGATGGAGAACTGGAATGAGGAGAAGTATCAGTCGTCTGTGCTTTGCGGGCAAGTTTCCGACAAAAGCGGAATGGGGACGATTCTTCCGGCAGAGACAATATTTGCTGCAAGCGTGATATTGTCTGATGTGCCGGCATACATAGATTCATACAAGCTGTTTCTTGAAGTGCACAAGAAATTGTCGGGTTATGAATATGGAAAGAAGATAGTTGAAATAGAGGGCGGACAGACTCCAGATGAATATATTGATTCTCTGAAAGTGGAGGAGCTGGTCTCGGCATACTGCAGGTTTGGCGACAGGTATGAATGGCTCTCGTTTGTGAAGGAGAAGAGCTCTGTAGGGCTGTCGGATGTAGTTTCCAGTGTCCTTGACCAGGATAAGAAGATTCCTGTGGAACCGTATGAATATAAAGGCTATCTGGCGGCACTCTTTGGCGGCATCTTTTCTCATTGCAATGAGGAGGCATTCTGCAGAGTTGGCGGATGGCAGGTGATAGGCCCCAAGGATATTGTTTCTGATTTTGCCTCGGGAGGTGCAACATATTTTGATCTGAAGCAGTATCTGAAGCAGACACCATTGGCAGATTTTCTCGACAGAAAGGGCTCTGTAAAGATTGTTGCCAATTTGAAGATGGGGCAGGACAGCATAATGCAGGTTGTGAAACCCTACTACAAGCAGGCCATTGGCAGAAGTCTCGACAACAATAATTTTGAGTATCTGTCGGTAAATATATCAAATGACAATTCGACCATATTGGCGGATGTGGATTTTTATGCTGCAACGCTTGGGAGATTGCCACAGCCGAGGCCTCAGGAAAAGGCTGATGTGCCTGTATATATCGACAGTACGATAGTGCTTGATAAAGGGCCGTTTGAACTTGTTGATTTTGTAAAGGGAGGAAAGTGTTATCTTGAACAGGCTCCCAATCTGAAATTGAGGTTGTTGGACGGCAAGCGCAAAGGGGTGTGGACTATTCCGTTTTCTACTCCGATATGTGGCTCCGTAGTTCAGGTTGATTTCTTCAAGAACAACAAATTGCAGATGCTCTTTGCTTCTGAAAACAGATTATATCTTCTTGACCGTTTGGGAAGGATGGTGCGGGGCTTTCCTGTAACATTGCCGGACAGTGTAGTTCTCGGACCTGTGCTGCTTGATCTTGAAAACGACAAGAATTACCGTTTTATGGTTCTTAATGCGGATAATTCAATTGCAATATATCCGCTAACCAAAGATAATATTAAGGAGAGTGTAAAAATAAAAGCTCCTGAATTTGTGAAAGAATTACCGGAGTTAAAGGTGATTAATGGAAAAAAATATCTATTTTTGAGGACTGTAAGCCAGTATCGCATTTATGATATGGCAGGAAAAGAGATAGTGGTTAAAGATAAAAAACGAAAAATATCTCCGCAGAGTGAAATAATGGAAGTGGGTGGAGATCAGATAAAGGTAAAAGGAACAGACGGTAAAGGATTCATATTGGATCTGTTGAGCGGTAAAACAAAAAAAGAGTAGGAGATGGAGTTTATATTGACATTACTGGTTGTATTTGTAGTGTTTGGCTGGATATTCAAAAAGCTTTTTCCATTGTTGCTGGCCTGGTATATAAAGCGCAAGATGAAAAATGGAGGAGGCTCTTTTGGAGCATATGGGTATGATGCCTTTTCGAGGGAAGAGCAGGTGAACAGGAGTAAGGCTGAGGAGGGGAAAGTTACGGTTGTAACTATGCAGGAGAAGGAGAAAGTGATAGAGGATGATATGGGAGAATATATTGATTTTGAGGAAGAAAAACAGTAAAAAATAGATTTGGATCTGACTGATGGAATCATTTAAGAGATTATTGTCATACGCAAGGCCATTCAGCAAGTTTTGGCCGGGCTTTTTATTATTGTCGATATTGTCGGTTATTTTTGGTGTAGTCAATTATGCCCTGATAGGGCCGCTGCTGACTGTGCTTTTTGAGCCGGCAGATGTGGGGCAGGCTATTGCAATGCCGGAGTTCACATTTTCGGTAGAGTATTTTGAAGAGCTGTTCAGGTATTTTCTGACCAATATACTGGCGGCAAGCGGAGTGCTTAAAGCATTGATGTTTGTATGTATGATAATAATACTCACATCGTTTTTGTCGAACCTTACAAGATATCTCTCATACAGAGTTCTTATCAATATGAGAACTTTTATAATGCAGAATATCCGGAGAGATTTGTTCAAAAAGATTTCGAGTCTTAATGTGGGATATTTCAATGAGCAGAAAAAAGGTGAGATCCTTTCATGTATATCCAATGATGTAACAGAGGTGCAGAATGGCGTTGCCAACAGTATTCATATATTGTTCAGAGAGCCGCTCCTTATGATAGGCTTCCTGGCCGGTCTGTTCTATATGTCGCCAAGACTGACACTTGTAACGCTGCTTACTCTGCCTTTTTCTGCAATAGTCATTGGCAGGATAAGCCGTTCTCTAAAGAGGAAAGCCTCTACTACGCAGATTCTTATGGCGAGAATTGTGAGTAATTTTGAGGAGGCCATTTCGGGTATACGTATAATCAAGGCATTTAATGCAACAAAGTATGTAAATGCAAATTTCGACAATCTTAATGAGCAGCACAAGCAGAGTACAAGGGCAATGTCGTACAGATATGATGTGGCATCGCCGTTGTCGGAGTTTTTGGGGATATCGGTAGCGGCAGGAGTCCTCTTTTATGGAGGATGGCTGCAGATACATGGCGAGCTTGGCATGGGAATCCCCGAATTTGTGGTCTATATCAGTTTCTATTGGCGTGTGCTGGAGCCGGCCAAGGCCATATCAACTGCGTATGCCAATATACAGAGAGGTATAGTTTCGGGTAACAGGCTGTTTGCAATTCTTGATGTGCAAAATCCGATAACAGATAGTGAGAATGCTGTTGAACTTGAAGGGTTCAGCAAAGGCATCGAGTTTAAAAATGTAAATTTTGCTTATGGAAATGAGCCGGTGCTGAAGGATATAAATCTGTTTATACCAAAGGGTAAAACGATAGCTATTGTGGGACCGTCGGGAGGAGGAAAATCAACAATGGCAGATTTGTTGCCGCGATTTTATGATGTTACGCAGGGCGAGATTCTTGTAGATGGCAGGAATATAAAGGATTACAAGCTTGAGAGCCTGATATCCCAGATGGGTATTGTTACTCAGGAGGCTATATTGTTCAACGACACTGTATACAACAACATCACGTTTGGCATGGAAAATGTGTCGCAGGAGCAGGTTATAAATGCGGCAAAAGTGGCCAATGCCCATAACTTCATTATTGAGATGGAGAATGGCTACAATACAAATATAGGCGACAGGGGTGCTAAGCTTTCCGGAGGTCAGCGCCAGAGACTGGCAATTGCAAGGGCTGTGCTCAAAAATCCGCCTATCCTTATACTTGATGAGGCTACATCTGCTTTGGATACTGAGAGCGAGAGACTTGTGCAGGATGCCCTTACAAATCTGATGAAAAACAGAACCTCAATAGTTATTGCCCACAGATTGTCTACAATCCAGAATGCCGATGAGATTGTAGTGCTCCAGAAGGGTGAGATAATTGAGAGAGGAAAACACGAAGAATTGATACAATCAAAAGGCTTGTACTCTCATTTGTGCGAGTTGCAGGATTTTAAATAGTATAAAAAGATATAACGATATGTCAGCTAATATTTCATTGAACAAAATGCTGGAAGAGAGTTTCAAGAAGAATTGGAACTTGCCGGCCTTGTCTGATTATAAAGGAATAACATTGCATTATAGGGATGTTGCCAGAAGAATAGAGAAATTGCACATAATATTCAAAATATGTGGTGTGAAAAAGGGCGACAAAATCTCTATCTGTTCGAGGAATCAGGCCAATTGGGGCGTGGTCTTTCTTGCCAGCATAACATACGGTGCAGTGCCTGTTCCTATATTGCATGAGTTCAAACCCGGAAATGTGCACCATATTGTAAACCATTCCGACAGCAGGATCCTGTTTGTGGGCAAAATGGTATGGGAGACATTGTCTGAGACCGAAATGCCTGATCTGGAAGCTATTATATTGATTGATGATTTCTCGCTGCTCTATGCTACAAGAGAGCAGATAACAGAGACAAGAGAGAGATTGAATGAGATGTTCGGAAAGAAATATCCCAAGGAGTTCGGCCCGGATGCAATCTCCTATTATCAGGAGGAGTCGGCAGATGAGTTGGCAATGATCAATTACACTTCGGGTACATCTGGATTTTCAAAAGGTGTCATGATTCCATACCGGGCACTTGTTTCAAATGTGCTCTTTGCAAAAGAGGTTGTGCCTGATCTCAACAACAAGTCGAATGTGGTATCGATGCTTCCTACTGCGCACATGTATGGAATGATGTTTGAATTTTTGTTTGAAATGACGGTGGGCGCACATGTGCATTTCCTTACAAGAATTCCGAGTCCAAAAATTATAATGGAGGCATTTGCTACAATAAAACCGGATGTGATAATCTCTGTGCCGCTTATCATTGAGAAGATATACAAACAGAAACTGCAGCCAATCCTCAATAAGACCAGTATGAAAGTGCTCTTGAAACTGCCTGTAATCGACCAGAAGATACAGGGCAGGATAAGGGAAGAGCTTATAAAGACCTTTGGCGGAAATTTCTACGAAATAATTATCGGAGGTGCGGCATTCAATAAAGAGGCAGATGAGTTCTTCAACAGGATAGGTTTCCCTTATACTGTGGGTTATGGTATGACAGAGTGTGCTCCAATTATTTCGTATGCTGCATGGAATGAGGCAAAACTCTTCTCTTGCGGAAAGGCTGCGCCGAGAATGGAGATAAGGATTGCATCAGAAGATCCGGGTAATATTCCTGGTGAAATTCAGGTAAAGGGTGCAAATACCATGTTGGGATATTATAAAAATGATCAGGCAACAGCAGAGTCATTTACAAGCGATGGCTGGATGAGAACCGGAGATATGGGAATAATTGATTCAGACGGGTATCTCTTTATCAAGGGAAGGTGCAAGAGCATGCTTTTGGGGCCGTCGGGCCAGAATATTTATCCTGAGGAGATAGAGAGTGCCATCAATAATATGCCTTATGTTATTGAATCGCTGGTAATAGATGATGGAGGCAAACTGGTTGCCCTGATTTATCCTGATATGGATCTGGCAGAGAAGGATAATCTCGACAAAGCAGCACTTTTGCAGAAGATGAATGAGAATATAGATGCTGTGAATGTTGATATGCCAAATTACTCAAAGATCTCTTCTGTGAGAATTATGCCTGAGGAGTTTGAAAAAACACCTAAGAAGAGCATCAAGAGATATATGTACCAATAATAGAATCTGTTATTCAGTGTTATGGACAAGCAGTTGCAATTTGATAAAAGTTATTTGACAATGGCCGGTGTATGGGCCGAAAATTCATATTGTCAGAGGCGTAAAGTGGGTGCCCTTATAGTTAAAGACCGTATGGTAATATCTGACGGTTATAATGGAACGCCATGCGGATTTGAGAATATCTGTGAGGATGAGAATGGCATTACAAAACCGTATGTGCTTCATGCGGAGGCAAATGCAATTACAAAGGTGGCAAAGTCGAACAACAGCAGCGACGGCGCTACTCTGTATGTTACTGCGGCTCCATGTGTGGAGTGTGCCAAACTTATAATCCAGTCGGGAATAAAAAGGGTGGTTTACAGAGATTCTTACAGAATTACCGACGGCCTTGAACTTATGGAGAGAGCTGGAATAGAGTTGCTTCAAATAACAGCAGAAGAGTTGTAATATATAAGGAAAGATTATGAAAAAATATATCGGCAGGTTGGGAAATGGGTTGCCCATATTGGTATTGGTGATTCTCTGCATCATGGCATGGCGTTCATGCCAATATTCTGGCCGCAGAACGGTGGCAATAAATGACCAAAAATGGAGCAAACTGCTGCTGGTATTGGACCAGATTGAGAAACACTATGTAGATTCTGTTGATTATAAGGATATTATAGAGAAGACGCTTCCTGCTGTGATGTTGAATCTCGATCCTCACTCCGTTTATCTGCCGCCACAGGAACTTGAGGTGGCGGAAGAGTCGCTTGAGGGCAATTTCAGCGGAATTGGTGTGCAGTTCAATGTGCCCAATGATACGGTTGTAATCATTAATGTGATACCGGGCGGCCCGTCGGAAAGGGCGGGAATTCTCTCGGGCGACAGGATTATAACTGTGGATGGAGAGACTGTTGCAGGTGTGAAGATGGATCAGGATTCGATAGTGAAGAGGCTGAAGGGGCCCAAAGGGTCTCTTGTGAAGGTTGAGGTCAAGAGAGACAATCTGTCGGAACTTCTTCCATTTACAATAAAGCGCGACAAGATTCCTGTGCATAGTATTGATGTGGCTCTGATGCTCAATGATACTTTGGGTTATATCAAACTCTCCAAATTTGCGAGAACCAGCTATGCCGAATTTATGAAGGCGGCAGAGAGTCTCAAGCAGAATCAGCTCAAATCACTTGTTTTTGATTTGAGGGACAACTCGGGAGGTTATTTGGATCAGGCGCTGTTGCTCTCCAACGAATTCCTTTCAAAAGGTGAATTGATAGTTTATATGGAGGGTATGCACCGCAAAAGGGAGGATTTCTTTGCCGACGGAAGAGGCTCACTGCAAGATATAAACTTGTATGTGCTTATAAATGAAAACTCTGCATCTTCGAGTGAAATATTTGCAGGTGCTATTCAGGATAATGACCGTGGAACAATTGTGGGAAGGCGCTCATTTGGCAAAGGCCTGGTTCAGGAACCTATCTATTTTACCGACAAATCAGGAATCAGATTGACTGTTGCCAGATTCTATACCCCTACAGGCCGTTGTATCCAGAAACCATATACGGAGAATTATCAGTATGATATTCTGGAGCGTTACAATCATGGCGAGATGATAGTGGCCGACAGTATCAAACGTAATGATTCTCTCAAGTTTACTACACCTGGAGGTAAAATTGTATATGGCGGTGGTGGAATAATTCCGGATGTTTTTGTACCTTTGGATACAGTTGGTGTTACCGATTTTCTGGTGAATGTAAACCGTAAAAGCCTTCAGATAAAATATAGTATCAAGTTGGCCGACATATATAGGGCCAGGTTGAGAGAGGTTAAGACATTTGAAGAGTTGGAGAGACTGATTGCAACTATTGATTTTGAGAACGGATTCCTTTCGTATGCAAAAGAGAATGGTGTTGTTCCTAAAGGAAATGAGTGGGAGAGGTCTGAAGAGTTTATCATAACACAACTGAAAGGATTGTTCGGCAGATATTCGATTCTCGACGACAAGGCCTTCTATCCTTATGTACTCAGGATAGACAATGTGGTGCAGACTATTCTTGAACAGGAAAAATAGACAACTTAAACTTGAAATATTATGGGTAAACTTATTGGAATGGCGGCAGATCACGCCGGTTACGAGCTTAAAGAGGCTCTGAAGCCAGTTTTGGCAGAAATGGGTTATGAAGTTAAAGATTTTGGAACACATTCAACCGACAGTATGGATTATCCGGATGTGGCACATCCTCTTGCTTGTGGAATCCAGAATGGAGATTTCTGTTGTGGTATAGCAATTTGCGGATCGGGCAATGGAATAAGCATGACAATCAACAAACACAAGGGCGTGCGTGCCGCATTGTGCTGGACAACTGAACTGGCAGCCCTTGCAAGACAGCATAATAATGCAAATGTATTGTCGCTGCCTGCACGTTTCATACCGCAAGAGTTGGCAATAGAGATTGTAAAGACCTATTTGACAACAGATTTCGAGGGCGGAAGACACCAGAGAAGAGTAGAAAAAATAGATTGTGAATAATGGCAGACAATTTTTTGCTCCTTAAAAAAGATACATTACAAGATTTGTCCAATAATATTGATGATTATCCTGCAGGTATAGTCATATTGTTGGACAAACCTCTTAAATGGACATCGGCGGATGCGGTGAGAAGAATAAAGTTCATGGCCCAGAAGCACTTCAGAAAGAAGAATATAAAAGTGGGTCATGCAGGAACTTTGGATCCTCTGGCAACAGGTGTCCTTATGGTCTGCATAGGTAAGGCAACCCGACAGGCTGAAGCTCTGCAGGCCCAGCAAAAAGAGTATATAGCGGAGATTACTTTGGGCGCGACAACCCCTTCGTATGATCTGGAAAAAGAGATAGATGCCGTTTATCCGTATGAGCACATTACAGAGAGTGATGTAAAGCGTGTTCTGGAGGAGATGACAGGAGAGCAGGATCAGATTCCTCCCATTTTCTCGGCCAAACTGATAAATGGCACCCGTGCTTACGAAATGGCCAGGGCAGGAGAAGAGGTGGTGATGAAACCGTCGAGGATAACTCTGTATAGTCTTGAAGTGATGGATTTCTCTCTTCCCAAACTTGTTATAAGGGTAAAATGCAGTAAGGGAACATATATCCGCTCTTTAGCCAGGGATATAGGAGTGGCACTGGACAGCGGTGGCCACCTTACCGGATTGATAAGGTCTAGCTCCGGTGAATTTGTACTCTCTGAGGCGCTCTCAATGGATGATGTATCGGCGGTTTTGGGAAAAAAGATATAAAAAGCGAGAAAAAGTGAAACTTTTTTTCGCTTTTTTCGTATAATGAGCGTTTTTTATCAATTTAATAGCATAAGAGAGATGAAATTATCACAATTCAATTTTCCGCTGACAATAGAGCAAATTGCAAAATACCCTGCCAAATATAGGGATGAGTCGAAGCTGATGGTGCTTCATAAGAAGACAGGAGAGATTGAGCACAAAATATTTAAAGATATCATCAATTATACAAATGAGGGTGATGTTTTTGTGTTCAATGACACTAAGGTATTTCCTGCCCGTTTGAATGGAAACAAGGAGAAGACAGGGGCTGATATCGAGGTATTCCTTTTGAGAGAGCTCAACAGGGAGCAGCGTTTGTGGGATGTGCTTGTAGATCCTGCAAGAAAGATAAGAATAGGTAACAAGCTCTATTTTGGCGAGGATGATTCTCTTGTAGCAGAGGTTATTGACAATACAACTTCCCGTGGCCGTACATTGAGATTCCTTTACGACGGTTCGTATGAGGAGTTCAGGGAGACATTGTTCAATGTTGGAAATATACCTGTTCCAAAATGGATCCGTACCAAACCGGAAGAGATAGATCATGAAAGATTCCATACGATTTTTGCAAAGAATGAGGGCGCTGTAGCTACTCCGGCTGCCGGTTTGCATTTTAGCAGGGAGCTGTTCAAGAGAATGGAAATCAAAGATGTGGAGTCTGCGTATCTTACACTTCATATGGGTCTCGGACACTTCAGGACAGTGGATGTTGAGGATCTGTCGAAACATAAGATGGATTCTGAGCAGATGTTCATTTCTGAGGAGACTGCAAATAAAATCAACAGTACCAAAGCTGCCGGCCGCAAGGTGTTTGCTGTGGGTATAACAGTTGTAAGGGCTCTCGAAACACCTGTAACAACACGTGCCGAGGTAAAACCATACAGCGGATGGACAAACAAATTTATCTTCCCTCCTTATGAATTTTCAATTCCGGATGCTCTGGTAACAAATTTCCATCTCCCTTCATCAACAATGCTTATGTCTGTTGCTGCATTTGGAGGTTTTGAAAATGTTATGAATGCCTACAAAGTTGCTCTTAAAGAGGGATATTCTTTTGGAACATACGGTGATGCAATGCTTATTATTTGATAAAATATACGTATAATACGGATAAATATACGTTTAATACGGTTAAAGGGCCTGTCGGAGTATAAATTCGGCAGGTCTTTTTAATTATATGGTATGGATCAATGTGTTTACAGGTATGCCTTGTCGAGGGTCTTCTCAATGAAACCCTCTGTGGGAAGGCAAGTTGCTGAAAATTTTGAAAATTTGTCGGAACTTTTCAATTTGGATGAAGGGAGTTTGTTGGAGTTGTTCAACGGTAATCATGAAGTGGTGAGAGAAATAAGCAATCCCCATTTGCTGGAAATGGCCTGGCAGGATATAAATTGGGCAAAATCCAAAGGAGTTTCAATCTTCATGCCTGATGATAAGAGTTATCCTCTTCTTTTAAAGGAGTGTGCCGATGCGCCTATGGTGCTTTTTTATATAGGAAGTGCAGATCTTAATGCCCATTATCCGGTTTCAATTGTGGGAACAAGGCTCGCTTCGGTATATGGCAGGGAGGTGTGTTGCCAGCTGGTATCATCATTAGCCTCCGACAATGTGCTTATAATAAGTGGAATGGCTTATGGCATAGATATTTGTGCCCATAAGGCTGCTTTGGAATATGATATTCCCACGGTTGGAATATTGCCGTGCGGAATAGATTCCATATATCCCCAAACGCATAGGGATATAGCAAAAAAAATGGTGGAAAAGGGTGGTATACTCTCTGAATTTCCTCCGGGAAGCGGTGTGAGGAAGTGGCACTTTTTAAAGCGGAACAGGATTATTGCAGGCATGGCCAGGAGTGTGGTAGTTGTAGAGAGCAGAATGAGGGGTGGGGCAATGAGAACAGCCGAGTATGCAAATTCTTACAATAAAGAGGTTTATGCAGTGCCGGGCAGATGGTATGATACCAATTCGGAAGGGTGCAACTATTTAATTTCCAGCAATATGGCAAATATATGCACTTTAAATTCCATAAAATCGTCGATTGATGAAGGGGAGTGGGGCCGGATTAATGCGACAGGCTATAAAAGTTTATTTTTATTTGATGATGACAAAAAGGAGAAAATATTACTATCTTTAAAAAATAATTCCACAGCTGGTATAGATTCGCTCAGTTCTGACACCGGATTGGCATTGGCAGAGCTTGCACCGCTCTTGCTTGAGATGGAACTTGAGGGGAGAATTGTCTCCGACAGATGGAACGGATATAGAGTTGTGGCTGATAAATTGGTGTAAAATGGATTGCGGAGTTAAATTTATAGATACCCATGTGCATCTGTATGATGAGGCCTTTGATGCAGATAGGGATGAAACATTGGAGAGGATGAAGTCTGCCGGTGTGGAGTATTGCATTTTTCCGGCGATAGACATGGAGAGTTACAGCAGGCAATCTGAGGTTGCGGCAAAATATCATGGTTATGTATATGAGGCGATAGGTCTGCATCCTACCTCTGTAAACCGGAATTGGGAAAAAGAGTTGGATTTTGTGAGGAGTGCTATAGAGGCGAGAGGGGCCGACAATCCCTATGTTGCCATAGGTGAAATTGGTATAGATGGCTATTGGAGCAAGGAGTTTATACAGGCCCAGAAAGAGGCATTCAGACAGCAGCTGCTTCTGGCAGACCGGTATGGGTTGCCGGTTATTGTGCATGTGAGGGATGCTGTTGGGGAGATATTTGAGGTTTTGGACTCATTGCATGGCCAGATTACTTTGAGAGGTGTTTTTCATGCCTTTTCCGGGAGTTATGAAACATATTGCCGTTTAAAGAAATATGGTGATATAAAAGTGGGAATAGGTGGCGTTGTTACCTACAAGAATGCCGGTGTGGCAAAAGTGCTGGAGAGTGTTCCGCTGAAGGATATTCTGCTTGAGACTGATGCCCCATGGCTTACACCGGTGCCATATAGGGGAAAGAGGAATGAGAGTACATACCTTATGGTGATAGCGGAAAAAATAGCCCAAATCAAAGGGTGTTCTGTGGAGGAGATTGCGAGGGTTACAACAGCTAATGCAATGGAGCTGTTCAATATCGGCAAATGATGATATATTAACTGAACTATACATAGAACAATATACTGAGCAATACTATGAAAAACAGATCGATACTGCTGATTTATACCGGAGGTACAATTGGAATGAAACAGGATCCGGATACATTGGCACTGGTTCCGTTTAATTTTAATCAGATAGAGGAGGAGGTGCCGGAACTTAAAAAGTTCGGTTGCAAGATAGATTCCTACTCGTTTGATCCTGTGATTGACTCGTCGGATGTAGTTCCCCAATTCTGGGTGGAACTTGCAGAGCTTATACAGAAGAATTACGACAGATACAACGGTTTTGTAGTCCTGCATGGAACCGACACCATGTCTTATTCTGCATCTGCCTTGAGTTTTATGCTCGATGATCTGGAAAAGCCGGTTGTCTTTACAGGAAGCCAGCTGCCGATAGGAATGTTGCGTACCGACGGCAAGGAGAATCTTATCTCGTCGATTGAAATAGCTGCTGCCCAGGATGCTGAGGGAAGGGCAATGGTACCGGAGGTCTGTATCTATTTTGAGAGCTACCTCTACAGGGGAAACCGTACTACAAAATACAATGCCGAAAACTTCAGGGCGTTCCGTTCGGCAAATTATCCTGTTCTGGCGGAAGTGGGCATACATATAAAGTATAATACATCATTTATAAGGTATCCGAAAGAGTGGGGAAAGCCGCTCAAGGTTAATAAAAAACTTGATACGGGAGTGGCAGTTCTGAGAATATACCCTGGAATAGGGCGTCCGGTTATCGATACGGTAATTGGCACTCCTGGTATAAGGGCGATGATAATCGAGACATTCGGATCGGGAAATGCTCCAACGAGCGAATGGTTTATAGAGGCTGTGAAAAGAGCTGTCGCCAAAGATATTATAGTGTTGAATGTTACTCAATGTCAGGCAGGTAGTGTTGATATGGATGCATACGCAACAGGTGTTGCACTTAAAAAAGTGGGAGTTGTAAGCGGATATGACTCAACATTTGAGGCTGCACTTTTGAAATTATTTTTTTTAATGGGATATCATTCTGATAATGAGAGAGTAAAAGAGGATTTGACAAAAAATTTGCGTGGAGAAATTTCATTATAGTGTATCTATTTAAAATATTTTGCGTACCTTGCACGATATTTTATACAAGGAATAAAATACTATAACTATTTAAATACATTGTTTAATATTTTAATTACTCAAAATTTTATGAAAAAAGTTTTCATGACTTTGGCAGTGTTTGGCCTTATAGCTATTGCTGCTGATTATGCATTTGCTCAAGACGCTGCTGCTGATTTGCTAGCAGGTCAATCAGATGTTCCAGTGTACCAACAACTAAAAGCTAAATTCATCGAGGGTGGTGCAGGCTTTATGGGTGCAGTATTGTTGTGCCTTATCTTCGGTTTGGCTCTTTCTATCGAGAGAATCATTTATCTAAACCTTGCTACTACTAACAATGCTAAATTGTTGGCAAAAGTAGAGGACGCTCTTAAAAATGGTGGTGTAGAGGCTGCTAAAGATGTTTGCCGTAACACTCGTGGTCCAGTTGCAAGTATCTTCTATCAAGGTCTTAGCCGTGTTGACGAGGGTGTAGATGTAGTTGAGAAATCAGTAGTTTCTTATGGTGGCGTTCAAATGAGCCAGCTTCAAAACGGTCTTTCTTGGATCCAGTTGTTCATCACTACTGCTCCTTCACTCGGATTCTTGGGAACAGTGCTTGGTATGATCGCTGCGTTCGACGCTATCGAGGTTGCAGGTGATATCTCTCCTAACATCGTTGCAGGTGGTATGAAAGTTGCCTTGATTACAACTGTAGGTGGTTTGGTTGTAGCTATTATCCTTCAATTCTTCTATAACTATATCGTTGCTAAGATCGACAGCATCGTTCTTTCAATGGAAGATGCTTCTATCTCTCTAGTTGATATGGTTGTTAAATATGCTAAAAAATAATTTGAACTAAAATGAAATACACAAAATTTATATCAATTTTGTTACTCATAGTTTCTGCTGTGCTTGCTGTAGTATTCTATGCTTCAGATGGTTCAGAGGCTATGGTAACAACTATAATCAACTGGGCACTTGTCCTTTCGGCTGTTGCTTTGGCTGGCGCTATTGTTATGCCATTATTCTTTAGCAACGGTAAAGGAAAGAAAGGTGTGTTGGTTAAAGTAGGATTTGTAGCTGTTCTTTGCGTAATCTCAATCTTGTTGGCTTCTGGTGATCCAGTTGAGGGTTCAAGAATTGAGGCAACTGAAACAGCGTGGAAATATACTGACGCCGGTTTGATTCTTACAGGTCTGTTGTTTGCAGTAGCTGTATTGTCAATTATTTTCGGTTCAGTAATCAGTAACCTTAGAAACAAATAATTCAGTTATAACACAATTTAGATTATGGCAATAAAAAGAAATGCAGAAGGTATCAATGCCTCATCATCGGCCGATATCGCTTTCTTGCTACTAATCTTTTGGTTGACTACAACAACAATGAATTCCGATAAAGGTCTTCAGCGTCGTTTGCCTCCTATGCCTGATGAAAATCAGCAACAAGAGGATATTAAAGTTAACCGCAGAAATATTATCCAGGTTAAGATCAACTCTAACGATAGAATTATCGCAGGAGGTCAGATTATGGAGATTTCTGAGATTAAAGACAAGATTGTTGAGTTCGTTACCAATCCTATGAATCTGGAGACTCTTCCTGAGAAAGAGATGAAAGATATCGAGGGATTCGGTCAATATGCGGTTTCTAAAGGTGTTGTATCATTGCAGAATGACCGTGGAACAAGTTACAATGCTTACTTGCAGGTTCAGAATGAGCTTGTGAAGGCATTTAACGAAATCCGTGATGATTTTGCAATGAAGAATTATGGCAAGAAATACAATGCGTTGGATGAAGACAAACAGAAAATTGTTCGTGATGCAATCCCTCAAAGTATTTCAGAGGCTGAGCCTAAAGATATTAGTAAACGTAGATAATTAGGAGGATATAGAATATGGCAAAATTTAATAGAGGTGGCAAAAAAGGCGTTCCACCATTGGCAACCACATCTCTTCCTGATATCGTATTTATGTTGCTATTCTTCTTTATGGCAACAACACAGTTGAGAGAAGAGACTGCGCTTGTAACAGTAAAACTTCCACAGGCATCAGAGATTGCTAAATTGGAGAGAAAAGACCTTGCGTCTTACATCAATATAGGATCTCCTGTACTTTCAAAACAGGCAGAGTACGGTACAGATGCCCGTATTCAGTTGAATGATTCATTCAAAACAACTGATGACATCAGAGACTTCGTTGCTGCAGAGCGTGAAAATCTAAGTGAGGCTGACAGAACTTTCATGACAGTAGTTATCAAAGCTGACGAGAATGTTCGTATGGGTATCATCACCGACGTTAAACAGGAGTTGAGACGTTGTTCAGCACTTAAGATTATGTACTCGGCAAGTCAGGCAAGCAAATAATTTGCACTTGACAATGCGAGGCGCTGTTGCATTGCAACACAAAATAGAGGTAATCCTGCGGGATTGCCTCTTTTTTTTGTACCTTTGGCTACCTGTTTTTAAGTAGTTAATCCAAATTAATATTGATATTATGAAAAAGATTTCTGCAAGAGTTTTTACATTGTTGTTGGCAACTCTTCTACTGTTTCCCTCTTGTTGCAATTCTCAAAAGGAGAATGCAAAATATGTGTTTTATTTTATAGGTGATGGTATGGGATTCTCCCATATTGCTTTGGCTGAGGCTTATCAGGCGGCAAAAGAGGGCAAAATAGGGAGTGAACCATTGTGTTTTACCCAATTTCCTGCGATGGGCATGGCAACAACATATTCGGCAAGCAATATGATTACATGCTCTTCGGCTGCAGGAACTGCCTTGGCTACAGGATTTAAGACAAATAATGGCATGCTTGGAGTAACACCCGATACTGCTGCATTATCTAGCATTGCCGATGTAGCCCATAATAGCGGATATAAGGTTGGTATTATGACCTCTGTTACAATCGATCACGCAACACCGGCCTCTTTTTATGCAAATTCCGCAGCCAGAAATGATTACTACACAATTGCAGCCCAATTGCCAGAGAGCGGGTTTGAGTTCTTTGGAGGTGGCGGTTTTGGCGGAATCGCAAAGCAGGGAGAGAGAAGGCCTCTATACGATATAGTGGCGGAGAAGGGTTATACTGTCGCTTTTGGTACAGATGATTATAATGCGAAGAGAGCGGATGCGCAGAAGATCATCTATTTCCAGGATAGTGTAAAAGCACAGAATGTATTGCCATACTCTTTTGAACGGGGTGAGGATGATTTGAGCCTTGCAGAGGTAGTTAAGGCTGCCGTGGAGTTCCTTGATAATGATAAAGGCTTTTTTATTATGGCAGAGGGCGGACAGATAGACTGGGCTGCACATGCCAATGATGTTACAAATACAATCCATGAAACAATAGATTTTGATGAGGCTATCAAGGTGGCTTATGAGTTCTATCTGAAGCATCCGGATGAGACACTGATAGTGGTTACTGCCGATCATGAGACCGGCGGATTGACTCTTGGCCGTAACAAGGGGTATGTATATGATCTTTCATTGGTTCCCGACAGAAAATTGAAGATGAGCACAGAGGAGAGAGCAAATGTAAATAATTATATGGAGCGCACTCCTGCTGATTCTCTCTCAAAGGCTGCTAAAATAGGTTGGACAACATCTTCGCACACAGGCGGCGCTGTACCTGTTTTTGCAATTGGAGCAGGCAGCAAAGAGTTTGCCGGCAGAATGGACAATACAGATATTCCGGCAAAAATAGCATTGGCAATGGGCCTTGAGTGGCATACCGGAAAAAATAATTAGGAAACCGTAAATTCAACAAGTAAATAGAAAAATGATGAAATTGTCGGGCAAAATATTGGGAATAATGGTTGTGGCAGTATCGCTGATGTTGCTGCAGACAACATTTGCATCGTGCAAAGGCGGAAAAGAGAAACATGAGCTTCCAAAGAGGGAATTTAGAGGAGCATGGCTGCATATAGTTGGCAACAAAGAGATCGCCTCTATGGATAAGGAGCAGATACAGAAGTGGTTTTTAAATACTTTGGATACATTGGAACAGGCCGGTTGCAACGCTGTAGTATTCCAGATCAGACCAACTGCAGATGCTTTTTACAAATCGGACATCGAGCCTTGGAGCAGATATTTTACAGGAGCTCAGGGAAAGGCTCCTGAGCCATTCTGGGATCCTCTCCAGTTTATGATAGAGCAGAGCCATAAAAGGGGTATGGAGTTGCATGCGTGGTGTAATCCTTATAGGGTAACATTGGAGGAGACCGATACTCTCTGTGCAGACCATCTCTACTTTAAAAATCATGAAATTTTTGTAAAACATGGCAAGCAGCTCTACTTCAATCCTTGTGAGCCGGCATCGAGAGAGCATACCGTAAAGGTAATATCAGACATCGTCTCACGCTATGATATTGATGCAATCCATTTTGATGATTATTTTTATCCATATCCGATAGAGGGAGAGGAGTTTGATGATCAGGCTGCTTATGAAAAATATGGGGCGGAGCATGGTTTTACAGGAGAGAGCATGAAGGCCGACTGGCGCAGATACAACGTAACTCTGCTTATAAAAGAGTTGAATGAGGCTATAAAATCAATTAAACCGTGGGTGCGTTTTGGTATAAGTCCTTTTGGAATTCACCGTAACAAGAAGGATACCCCGGATGGCAGCGGAAGTGAAACCAATGGCCTGTCGAATTATGAACAGCTATTTGCAGATGTGCCATTGTGGGTTGAAGAGGGTTATATCGATTATAATGTTCCACAGCTCTATTGGAAGATAGGTCATGCAAAGGCAGATTATGAGACTCTTATAAAATGGTGGAATGAAAATACTCCGGCAAGACACCTTTACATAGGTCAGAGCATATCAACATTCAAAGAGCCGGATCTGCAAAATCCTGCCACTACCCAGATGGCCCGTAAAATGGAACTTGTAAGGGAGTTGCCTAATGTCCACGGAAATGTGTGGTGGCCGGGATGGGCGATATTGAGAAACTCCAATAATATTGCCGACAGCCTTGCAGTGAAGCATCAGAGATACAAGGCGCTGGCGCCTGCCTATACATGGCTTGATTCAAAAAAACCTGATGCAGTTGAAAATATAGCCAAAGATGGCAGGATTATCAGATGGAACCAGAGTGAAGTGCAGGCAGCTGATCCGATGCAGAAGGCTCTGTTCTATGTGGTTTATTGTTTCCCAGACGGAGTGGATGCCAACAAGTCAAATATGGAGGACTCCAGATACATAGTAAAAATTACAGACGGGTGCGAGTATAATGTGATAGAGGAGAATCCGGAGCATGGAGCCGGTTGCAAGTATTTTGTAACAGTTGTGGACAGATGCTGGAATGAAAGCTCTCCATCGAAAATATTGTGGTATTAAAAGAAATGTGATATGAAAAAGTGTTTGTTGATGATGTTAAGTGCTTTTATTGCAGTTGGCGCAGTGGCACAAGAGAAAAAGTATTCAGACCATTATTATAAGCGTCATGCCCAGTTTGAGCAGGAGCCTCCTATTGTTAGTGCAGATATTGTTTTGTTGGGCGACAGCCTTACCGAAGGAGGGGAGTGGAGTACCTATTTTCCCAAGACCCAGGCAAAATTGAATAAAAAAGGCGGAGCAATAAGAAATAGGGGAATAGTTGGAGATACTGCCGAAGGCATTTATGACAGACTGGATCAGATAATTCCGGGCAAGCCGCGCAAGCTCTTTTTTCTTTGCGGGGCAAATGATGTCAGCCACGACCTCTCTGTCGATACAATTGTGGGAAGAATAGAAAAAGTCCTTTGCAAAATCAAGAGTGAATCTCCAAAGACAAAGATCTATCTGCAGAGCATGCTCCCTTTTAATGAGAGTTTCAAAAGATATAAGAGACTCGACGGCAAAACCTATATGGTTGCCCTGATAAATAAGGAACTGGAGAAGATGGCTAAAAAACACAAGTTTACATTCATAAATCTATATCCGCTCTTTCTGGAGGAGGGTACAGAGAGTCTGGATCCCCAAATCACTGCAGATGGACTCCATTTGAAAAAAGAGGGTTATGCTATATGGAGCGGGGCAATCGGGAAATATGTCAAATAAGAGAGTATAAAATTGTAATTAAAGCAAAGGAGAGTATTGTTAAATAGTACTCTTCTTTGTACTTTTGCAAGTTGTAATTCTATAAACAGATATATAAATTATGAGCGAGATTAAAAGAAAAATGGTGGCCCAGCTATTGAAAGAGGCTCCAGGTGGTGAAGTTGTTGCAAAAGGTTGGGTGAGAACAAAAAGAGGAAATAAAAATGTTGCATTCATTGCATTGAACGATGGCTCTTCGGTAAATAATATACAGGTAGTTTGTGAAACCAATAATTTTTCTGAAGAGTTGTTGAAAGATATAACAACCGGAGCATGTATTGCTGTTAAAGGAACTTTGGTTGAATCTTTGGGTAAAGGTCAGAGCGTTGAAATTCAAGCTAAGGAGATAGAGGTTTACGGCAAGGCTGATCCTGAGGTGTATCCTTTGCAGAAAAAGGGACACAGTATGGAGTTCTTGCGTGAGATTGCCCATCTGAGACCTCGTACCAATACTTTCGGTTGTGTTTTGAGAATCAGACACGCAATGGCATTTGCCATACATAACTATTTTAACTCAAAAGGTTTCTACTATCTGCATACTCCGCTTATCACAGCATCTGATTGCGAGGGTGCAGGTGCCATGTTCCAGGTAACAACCATGGATTTGAACAATGTGCCCAAGAACGAAGAGGGTGGCGTTGATTTTACTCAGGATTTCTTTGGCAGACAAACTTCACTTACAGTAAGCGGACAGCTTGAGGGTGAACTTGGTGCCATGGCATTGGGCAACATTTATACATTCGGCCCTACATTCCGTGCAGAAAATTCAAATACTCCACGCCACTTGGCAGAGTTCTGGATGGTTGAGCCTGAGGTTGCATTCAACGACATTACAGACAATATGGATCTTGCAGAGGATTTTATCAAGTATCTTGTAAAATATGCTCTCGACAATTGCATGGATGATCTCAAATTCCTGAATGATATGTTCGACAAAGAACTTATCAGCCGTCTGCAGGGTGTAATTGATACAGAGTTTGTAAGACTTACATATACTGAGGGTGTGAAAATACTCGAAGAGAGCGGTCAGAAATTTGAATATCCTGTTGGCTGGGGTATTGATTTGCAGAGTGAGCATGAGAGATATCTGGTGGAGAAACATTTCAAGAAACCGGTTATCCTTACAGACTATCCTAAAGACATCAAGGCTTTCTATATGAAACAGAACGAGGATGGCAAGACTGTACGTGCGATGGATGTCCTCTTCCCTAAGATCGGAGAGATTATCGGCGGTTCTGAGCGCGAAGCGAGCCTGGAGAAATTAGAGGCAAGAATTGCAGAGCTTGATATGGATACCCGCAATTTGTGGTGGTATCTCGATACCCGCAGATTCGGAACAGCACCTCATAGCGGATTTGGCCTGGGATTTGAAAGATTGTTGCTGTTTGTAACAGGTATGGCAAACATCAGAGATGTGATACCATTCCCTCGTACACCAAAATCGGCAGATTTTTAACATTATGCTTATAATAGGTATTGCAGGAGGTACAGGCTCCGGAAAAACAACTGTAGTCCAGAAATTAAAAGGATTGCTCAAATCGGATGATTGTGTAGTAATACCTCAGGATGCCTATTATAAGGATTGTGGTCATCTTACGGCAGAGCAGAAGGCTGTGCAGAATTTTGACCACCCTGATTCTATAGATTTCGATTACCTGATAGAACATCTTAACCAGTTGAAAGAGGGTAAACCGGTGCATCAGCCGGTTTACTCTTATGTTACTTGTGAGAGGTCAAAGACCGAAACAGTAACTGTAAATCCTGCCCAGATTATCATTATAGAGGGTATTCTCATATTTGCTTGTGAAAAGTTGAGGGAGATGATGGATATCAAAGTCTTTGTGGATGCAGATGCAGATGACCGTCTCTCAAGGGTAATAGCAAGGGATATAGTTGAGCGTGGAAAAAATGTCTCTCAGGTTCTGCGCAGGTATGAATATACCGTTAAACCGATGCATCTGCAGTTTATAGAGCCAACAAAGCGTTATGCCGATATTATTGTGCCTCAGGGAGGACACAATCAGGTTGCTATAGATATGCTGGTTGCAATAATAGAGAAAGCAATAAAACACAATACCGGCTGTGCTGAAGAGATTTAAAGCATATATCGATAACAAAATTCTCAATACCAAAGAGCGTAAAATAGGATTCTACTCAACTGTAGTATTCCATCTGCTTGTTGTTATAATTCTTCTTGCCACGACCATTCATAATATAGTGGCTGAGGAGACATCGTTTGTTATGGATTTTACCGGTCTGGAGCAGCAGGAGCAGAAGATTAAGGAGGAGGAGATTAAAGTAAAGGCCCAGAAGGAGGTTGAGGATCTGCTTGCCGGAAGGATTCCCACATCCTCTTCTTATAGAAATGTGGCTGTAGACAGAAGCAGCGGCCGCAATTTGCGTGACGACAGACACAAAAATCCGTCGCAAGTTTATGATGAGGCCCGGGAGCTTCAGAGAAAACTTGATGAATCACGCCGTCAGGCCATGATGGAGCAGGGGAGTGATGATGATGTGTCGGATCCAACAAAAAAAGAGAATAAAAAGGCCTCAGAGGCCTATAAAGGCCCCTCTGTGATTTCATACTCGTTAGATGGACGTAAAGCCCAATCGTTGCCGGTTCCGGTTTACAAATGTTATGGAGGCGGTGATATGTATGTGCAGATTGTGGTGAACCGCAAGGGGTATGTGATTGATGCCTCAATCATTCATGGTTCATCCACATCTTCGGATGAATGTCTGGTAAGAGCTGCCATTGATGCCGCCAAACGGAGCCGTTTCAGGGCCTCTTTAACCGCTCCCGAGAAACAGGTTGGAGAGATAGTCTACCGTTTTATCGCGCAATAGTCAGCAGCTTGCAGTAGTTAAGTAACTTTAAAAATTAAATTTATGAATAGTAAGATTAACTTTAACTTTAACTCCATGCTTGTAGCTATGGTAATGGCACTTCTGTTTGTGGGGTGTTCTTCTGATAATAATGCAAAAAATGAAGTTCCTGTGATAGATATTGAAGAGATATTCCAAAATCTTGAAACAATAAAATTGAGCGAATATGCAAGCAGCATAGATTATTATCCGCTGGAGACTTCAGAAAAATCTCTTTTGGACGGCTCTATCATATCACTCAATATTGTTCCGACAGAAAATGGCGTGGTTTTGTTCACACCTAATTCATCGAATATACCAATGGCATTTGACCATCATGGAAAGTTTATAAGTAAAATTGGGGATAAAGGGCGTACTTCTAAGGAATTTGCACAATTATGGAGTATCATACCAACAGCAGACGGTGTAGAACTGGAAGATTATAACAAAATAATGCTTTTCGACAATCAGTATAATTTTGTAAAATCATTCCCGATCCCATTTGTTTTTGGCAATATCTGTAAAATGGAGAGGGGTAATTATGTGGCGTTGTTTATGGATGAATTCATGGAGCAATACATTAAAGTTTTTGATAAAGATGGAAAAGAGACCTTCTCCAAATCCTTGTCGGAGGCAATGGGAGCTCCAGTAGTTACAGGGGTGCAATCCAATAATAACACAGAGGTTATGACATTTGTTGCTGTAACTCCGAATGTCAAATTTTTTAATGTGAATGGGACTCCGTATATTGTGAATTCTGAGCAAAAAGATACCTTGTTTTCAATTACAGAGGCTGGTGAACTTGAAAGGAGATATGCTGTAAACTACGGCAAGTATGATGAAGGTGTGTTGTTGAATAAGTTTATTTTTGAAACAGAAAAATTCATCATGTCGAGATTTTTGTTCAATGCCCAGCAATATCCGAATATAGAGCAGAAATACAGATTCCTGAGCTTTATCTATGATAAATCCACCGGAGTGGCAAGAGGAATGGAGGTTGATGAGCAGAGCGGGCAGGCTGTTTTTAAAAACGATCTGGATGGTGGAATGCCTTTCTTCCCTGTTACAGTGGCAAATGGCAAGATGTACCAGCTTGTCTCTGCTATCACATTTATGGACGCGGCAGAACTTTCAAACTCTGCCAGAATGAAAGAGGTTGCAGCAACCCTCACAGAGGAGAGCAATCCAGTGCTTGTGGTGGCTACGCTGAAATAAGCCAAATTAAATATTCATCAATATGTCTTATATCGTTCACTAGTATAGTTTTTACATTCTGGAATAGTGGTAATGTCAACCCTTTGGCCTTTATATCTCTGGTTCTAAGCAAGGCTAAAGATGCAGAGGTTATTGAAATTTCTAAGATAGAAAAGGAAACTACGCATTATCATAAACTTGGTGTAAATGATGACTTTATGGCGGCAGTCGGATATGATTTTGAACATATTCAGCATCTGTTTACAAAAAAAGGAGAGTATTTGAGGAGTTTTGCGGCTATTGTCAGGTGCTCGGGAGAATTTGTTATGGGGATGACATTTTTGTTTTGTATTACATTTGTATTTAGTCTGTTATATATGGATGGTATGATATTTTATTTTTGGCGTTAATAGCTGTATATTTGTATACATATAGCATATATTTAAGTATATGCATTTAGACTTAATTTAATGTTATGAGAAATGTATTCAATTTGAAAATTTTGTTTTTGGTAGTATTTGGTTTAATATTTTCAACTAACTTGAATGCAAATACAATGCTAAGTAAATCTTACGAAGAAGAGTCTAATGTAGAAAATAC
>JAZNEW010000054.1:0-23673 GCA_045588775.1 Candidatus Egerieisoma sp.
TGGATTATGCAATCGAGGATGGTATAAAGCAGGGCATTGAGATTGGTGAAACAAAAGGACGGGAAGAAGGTAGAGCTGAGGGAAGAGTTGAAGGGCATTGAAATAGCTTTAATTTCCCGTTGTACAGGCCTTTCCGTTGAAGAGATAGAGAATTTAGATAAGTATCTGAACTGATATAATTCCCAAATATTAGACAATAGCCGCTATTACCTGAATTGATTGGTAATAACGGCTATTGTCATCTAATACCTGTAATTCTGCTATACGGAAAATACTACATCATACCTCCCATTCCGCCGCCCATTTGAGGCATTGCCATTGGAGGCATCTCCTCTTTCTTGTCAGCAATCACACACTCTGTTGTAAGGAACATTCCTGCGACAGAAGCTGCATTCTCAAGAGCCACACGAGCTACTTTGGTAGGGTCAATTACACCTGCTGCAATAAGATTTTCATATTTATCTGTGCGGGCGTTGTAACCAAAGTCATTCTGGCCATCTTTCACTTTTTGGATAACGACACTACCCTCAACACCGGCATTCTCAGCAATAGTTCTTAAAGGCTCCTCAATTGCACGGGCAACAATATTGATACCTGTCTGCTCATCCTCATTCTCACCTTTAACATCTGACAAAGCAGAGATTGCTCTCACATATGCAACTCCACCACCGGCAACAATACCCTCTTCAACGGCAGCACGTGTTGCACTCAAAGCATCATCAACGCGGTCTTTCTTCTCTTTCATCTCAACCTCAGAAGCTGCTCCCACATAAAGTACAGCCACACCGCCTGCCAATTTTGCAAGACGCTCGTGAAGTTTCTCGCGGTCGTAATCAGAAGTTGTAGTCTCAATCTGTTTCTTGATTTGGGCAACTCTATCCTCAATAGCCTGTTTGTCGCCTGCTCCATTTACAATTGTAGTATTCTCTTTATCAATTGTAACCTTCTCTGCAGTACCCAACATATCAGGAGTTGCATTTTCGAGGGTAAAACCTCTCTCCTCAGAAACTACAATTGCACCGGTCAGGGTTGCAATATCCTGAAGCATCTCTTTTCTTCTGTCGCCAAAGCCTGGAGCTTTAACTGCCGCTATTTTTAGAGTACCTCTCAAACGATTGACAACCAATGTTGTAAGAGCCTCTCCATCTACATCCTCAGCAATGATCAACAAGCTCTTACCCTCTCTTGCTATAGGCTCAAGAACAGGAAGAAGATCCTTCATAGAAGAGATTTTCTTGTCGGTGATAAGAATATAAGGAGTATCAAGAACTGCCTCCATCTTGTCTGGATTGGTCATAAAGTAAGGAGAGATATATCCTCTGTCGAACTGCATACCCTCAACAACTTTAACCTCAGTTGCTGTACCTTTAGCCTCCTCAACAGTAATAACACCCTCTTTTTTAACTTTGCTCATTGCATCTGCAATAAGTTTACCGATAAAGGCATCGTTATTTGCCGAAATTGTACCAACCTGCTCAATTTTTGAGTAATCTGTACCAACCTCCTGGCTCTGCTCTTTAAGACTTGCCACGATAGCTGCCACAGCTTTGTCGATACCACGTTTGAGATCCATAGGGTTTGCACCTGCAGTAACATTTTTCAAACCTACATTAATGATTGCCTGAGCAAGCACTGTTGCAGTTGTTGTACCATCACCCGCCTGATCATTGGTTTTAGATGCAACCTCTTTAACCATTTGTGCTCCCATATTCTGGAAACGGTCTTCGAGCTCAATCTCTTTAGCCACAGTAACACCATCTTTTGTAATGTGAGGCGCACCAAATTTTCTATCTATAACAACATTTCTACCTTTAGGACCCAATGTAACTTTAACGGCATTTGCCAACGCATCTGCACCCTCTTTCATAAGGCTGCGAGCATCCATATTGAATTTTATCTCTTTTGCTGACATAATCAACTCTTTTAATTTTTAACAATTTAACTACCCTCAAATTATCCGATAACTGCAAGAATATCAGACTGACGCATAATCATATAAGATTTACCCTCTGCGTTGATCTCAGTGCCTGCATATTTTCCGTAAAGCACTTTGTCACCAACTTTAACCTCCATTGGCTCATCCTTTTTGCCAGGACCAACTGCCAATACAGTACCCTCTTGTGGTTTCTCTTTTGCGTTATCCGGAATAATCAATCCGCCTGCTGTTTTGGTCTCTGCAGCCTTTGGCTCTACCAAAACTCTGTCTGCTAATGGTTTAATAGTCATATCTCTCTTTTTTATAATTTATTTTTACATATTTATTTCCGACACCCGCCAATAGAGGCAAAATGAATGCCAAAGAGCTGCAACATGCTTTCCCTGCCATTTTGACACTATTTATAAATTGTCTACCTTTGCACCTATTGATTTTAAAACAATGAAAACCGAATCACTACGCCCTACAGATAATGCATTCTTTATGAAAGAGGCCATTAAAGAGGCAATAAAGGCTGCGGAAAAAGATGAAGTGCCAATTGGTGCAGTTATTGTATGCAACAATAAGATCATTGCCCGCTCTCATAACCTTACAGAGTCTCTCAATGACCCCACAGCCCATGCAGAAATGCAGGCCATAACTATGGCAACATCATATATGGGTGGCAAATACCTTAATGAATGTACCCTTTTTGTAACAGTAGAACCATGTCCGATGTGTGCGGCTGCCCTCAATTGGGCACAAATTAAAAAGGTAGTATATGGTGCTTCTGATCCTAAAAGGGGATATTCTCTCTTCTCTCCAAATCTGCTCCATCCAAAGAGTGAAGTTGAGAGCGGCATCATGGCAGAAGAGTGCGGAAAAATGGTAAGTGATTTTTTCAAGTCAAAAAGAAAGTGATCCACTTAAAAAGCAAATTAAAGCTGCTTAAAACAGATGGAATATTTACAGGAATTAGGATACATAGGATTATTCATCGGATGCTTTCTGGCAGCTACGGTAATACCATTCAGTGCAGAATTTCTGCTCATTGGGGCTTTGGTTGCGGGATGCAATCCTCTGACAACATACATAGTGGCCACTACCGGCAACAGCTTGGGCAGCCTCACCTCCTATTTCATGGGCTATCTCGGCAAGTGGGAGTGGATAGAAAAGTGGCTTCATGTATCCCGGGAGAAACTCGAACGGCAAAAGGCTACAATCGACAAATATGGGCCTCTGCTGGCATTTCTATGCTGGCTTCCATTCATAGGCGATGTCTTTGCAATCGGTCTTGGCTTCTACCGTCTGAACTTTGTAAAATGTATCACATTCATATTTTTGGGCAAGGCAGTCCGCTTTGGAGTCTGGGTAGTACTGTTTGTAATGTATGGCCAATCATTTATCGACTTTATATCGAAATACATTTGATTTCATCATTATTTTAAACATTTTTTTGCTATTTATTAAAAAGTTTATACCTTTGCACTCTCAAACTGAGATATGGTGTAATGGTAGCACTACAGATTTTGGTTCTGTCTGTCTAGGTTCGAATCCTGGTATCTCAACAAAAGCCGACGCATTGCATCGGCTTTTGTTGTTTTCTGCAAACAGCTAAAACTTTCCTTCCCTGCAACAAGTATTGCCTATCGCCTCATCCAAATAGAGTCCCAGGGCATTTGCAACTCCCTCTCCATATTTCGGATCGGCCTTATAGCAATTATATATGTGTCGCTGCTTTATAAATATTGCGGCATCTCCCATTGCTCTGGCAGTATTTTCAAAAAGAAGCTGCTGCTCTTCTGGCGGCATTAATCTGAAAAGGGCTCCGGGCTGGCTGTAGTAATCATCGTCATACTCCCGCTCATTGTAATTGAACACATCTCCGCGCACTTTCAATGGCGGCTCCTTCATCCACGGAGAATCTTTCCACTCTCCAAAACTATTTGGTTCATAGCCCAAGGTTGCTCCATAATTGCCATCTGTACGCATAGCACCATCTCTATGATATGAATGCACCTGACAACGTGGCCTGTTTACAGGAATCTGCTCCAGGTTTACACCCAGACGGTACCGCTGGGCATCTCCGTATGAGAAGAGCCTGCCCTGCAACATCTTATCTGGAGAAAAACCTATGCCATCTATAATATTTACCGGATTGAATGCAGCCTGCTCCACCTCCGCAAAATAATTCTCAGGATTACGGTTCAATTTGAGAATTCCCACATCATGCAGCGGAAACTCTTTATGAGGCCATACTTTTGTAAGGTCAAATGGATTGAACCTACACTCCTCTGCCTCTTTTTCACTCATAACCTGTATCTGGAAGAGCCATTTTGGAAAATCCCCACTCTCAATGCTCTCATACAAATCCCTTTGATGCGACTCCCTGTCTTTTGCAATTATAGCCTCAGCCTGACTGTCTGTGAGATTCTTAATGCCCTGCAGTGTCCTCAAGTGGAATTTCACCCAGGTCCGTTCATTTTTGGCATTGATAAAACTGTATGTGTGGCTTCCAAAACCATGCATATGCCTGTATGAATATGGAATACCGCGAGAGCTCATGGTTATAGTAATCTGATGCAGAGCCTCCGGCAAAGAGGTCCAGAAATCCCAGTTATTGTTGGCACTGCGCATATTTGTCTTTGGATCACGCTTGATTGCATGATTTAAATCGGGAAATTTCAGAGGGTCGCGCAAGAAAAAGACAGGCGTATTGTTCCCGACAAGATCCCAATTGCCGGTTTCGGTATAAAATTTTATTGCAAATCCACGTATATCCCGCTCCGCATCGGCCGCTCCCCGCTCGCCTGCAACTGTAGAAAAGCGTACAAAACACTCTGTCTGCTTTCCTATTTTGCTGAATATCGAAGCTCTCGTATATTTGGTAATATCGTGAGTTACTGTGAATGTGCCGTATGCGCCCGACCCTTTAGCATGCATCCTGCGCTCAGGAATCACCTCCCTGTCGAAATGGGCCAGTTTTTCTATAAACCACGGGTCTTGCAATACCATCGGGCCTCTCTGCCCTGCAGTCTGGACATTCTGATTATCGGCAATAGGCCTTCCATTTGCCGCAGTAAGTTTTTTATTCTCCATAACAATATGTTTTTAGTAAATAATTCAGGACCTCTTCAGATCTATTTCTGTTTCTCGGCAACTTTAAGGAACTGCACCCTTTCAAACATTTGGGGATGCTCTATGCGGCTATAATTGAGCATACCGCAAAAATCCGGAATCCTGCCAAAACCCTTATCGGCCATAAATTTTTTGAGTTCTTCAATAAATGTGGCGACGATAAAAGGCCCCTGCTGATACAACACACTGCACAACTGTATGGTTTTCGCACCTGAAAGCAGCAATTTTATCGCAGCACTCGGATCATGAACTCCTGTGGAGGCGCTCAAATCAAAATTGCGTACAATCGAAGAGATTATGGCAATCCACCTGAGAACCTTCTGATATTCATTTTTATTTGAAAATGGCTGTGCAGGCACAATCCTGAGGGATTTTAATGAAATGTCCGGAGTATAGAAACGGTTGAACAGAGTAACGGCAGATGCTCCATATCCTTTTAAAGATGAGACAAATTGCGGCAAATTGGTAAACTCCCTGCCTATTTTTACAATAACAGGAATCTGCACAGAACAAGATATATCATGCACAATCTTTTTATAAGACTCCTCTATCTCCATACTTGATTTGTTTGGCGACAGCGGCAGTGAGTATATATTTACCTCTATAGCATCAGCACCCGACAGGGCTATCTCTTTTGCAAACTCTATCCATTTTCCATGAGAAAAGCAATTGATACTTGCAATAATGGGCACACCGCAGCTCTTTTTTGCCTCCTTTATCAGCGAAATATACTTTTCTACAGAATGGGCCGTAACATAGCGGTAAATAAAATCAGCATTTTCCGGATATTCACAGCTTTGCATCTGTATAAACTCCGCCTCTCCATTGATCTGCTCCTCAAAAAGAGACTTTAAAACAATAGCCCCAACCCCTGATCGGGCCAGAGCTACCATTTTTTCCATATCAGCAGTGTAGCCACTGCTTGCAGCTATAAACGGGGAGCTAAGTTCCAACCCCGCATAGTTTACAGAAATGTCTATCATAAATATTTGATTTATTAATAATTCTTCCACTATATAACGGAGTAATGGGCCTTTTTGTTAACAATAAACCCCAAAAGTTTTTTGTCTAACTTTTGGGGTTCATATCAAAAAATACTTTTAAATCTCTTACATCAACTGCTTAAGAAGGTTTCTCATACTTACCTTCTCCTCTACAATTCTGTGAAGTTCAGCAATTGGGACTCTCTCCTGTGCCATAGTGTCGCGGTCGCGTAGAGTAACGCATTTATCCTCAAGGCTCTCATGGTCTACAGTAATACACAATGGAGTACCTATTGCATCCTGACGGCGGTAACGTTTTCCGATTGAGTCTTTCTCATCGTACTGGCAATTGAAATCAAGTTTCAACTCTGCCATAATCTCCCTTGCCAACTCAGGCAGGCCATCCTTCTTAACCAACGGCAGAACAGCAACTTTAACAGGAGCAAGTGCCGGATGGAATTTCATAACAACTCTCTCCTCACCATTCTCGAGTTTCTCCTCTTTGTATGCACCAGAAAGTACAGCAAGAACGGTTCTGTCTACGCCGATTGAAGTCTCAATAACATACGGAACATAACTCTCACCCTTCTCCGGATCAAAATATTGCAATTTTTTGCCTGAGAACTCCTGATGGCGTCCCAAATCAAAATCAGTTCTTGAGTGGATTCCCTCAAGCTCTTTGAAGCCGAACGGGAAGTTGAACTCAATATCAGTTGCAGCATTTGCATAGTGAGCCAATTTATCATGATCGTGATAACGGTAATTCTCCTCACCCATTCCAAGAGCCTTGTGCCATTTCAAACGGGTCTCTTTCCATTTTGCGAACCACTCAAGCTCTGAACCAGGCTGCACAAAGAACTGCATCTCCATCTGCTCAAACTCTCTCATTCTAAATATAAACTGACGGGCAACTATCTCATTTCTAAAAGCTTTACCAATCTGGGCAATACCAAAAGGCACCTTCATACGGCCTGTTTTCTGCACATTAAGGTAATTCACAAAAATACCCTGTGCAGTCTCAGGTCTGAGATAAATTGTACCGCTCTCACCCGAAACACTGCCAAGCTGAGTGCTGAACATCAAGTTGAATTGCCTTACATCTGTCCAGTTTTTGGTTCCAGAGATAGGACAAACAATCTCACAATCCAAAATGAGCTGTTTGAGAGCATCCAGATCATTGGCATTCAAGGCAGCCACCATGCGCTCGCGACACGCCTCAATCTTCTTCACATTCCTCAGCACATTAGGATTCGTTGCACGGAATTGGGCCTCATCAAATGCTTCCCCAAACTTCTTGCGTCCCTTCTCGACATCCTTATTTATCTTCTCCTCCAATTTTGCAATATAATCCTCCAAAAGCACATCGGCCCTATATCTTTTCTTTGAATCTTTGTTGTCGATAAGCGGATCATTGAATGCTCCAACATGCCCGGAAGCCTCCCAGATTCTCGGATGCATGAAAATTGCAGAATCGATACCCACAATATTCTCATTCAATCTTACCATAGAATCCCACCAATATCTCTTGATGTTGCTCTTCAGTTCACTGCCTAGCTGTCCATAATCATAAACAGCTCCCAATCCGTCGTAAATTTCGCTCGACGGAAAAATGAATCCATACTCCTTAGTGTGGGCAATCAGATTTTTAAATAGTTCTTCCTGTGTCATAATTATATCTTTATTTACTCTTTTTTAACTCTTTTTTTAATGCTCCTATTGTTTTGCCTAAAACCGGATGCGTATAATCCTTTGCTATCTCCGACAGCGGCTCAAGAACAAACATCCTCTGCTGCATTCTCGGATGCGGTATCTGCAAATCATCTCTATTTACAATTTGAGGCAGATATTTTCCGTCGGCACAATTGTCGAACAACAAAATATCTATATCAATTACACGCGAAGAGTAGAGCCTCTCCCCTTTTTCATCAAAAGAGGGCTCCTTCCGCTCACGTCCTAACCAGGTCTCTATCCTCTGACAGATATCGAGAACATCATCTGCACTTTTGTCGGTCAAACATACAAATGCCTGGTTGAGAAACTTGTTGCTGCTCTCAAAACCCCAAGGCTCCGTCTCATATACAGCAGAGGTATTTACCGCCTCCGCCAAATCCTCAACCTCCAGATAATCCGGCAAAAGATGCTCTATGAGCAACTCTACAGCATCATTCAATTTCTGCTCCCTGTTGCCCAAATTGCTGCCCAAAAGAAGATAAACCCTATTCATAAGACCCCTTTTACAGAAATTATAACCAGCCCAATTCAACAAGCGCCTCTTCACTCATGCGGCTCTTATCCCAAACCGGCTCAAATACAAGCTCTATGGCACAATCCGTTACACCCGGCACATCATGTACCGCCTCATGCACCTGCTCCACAACCTCATCAGCCATAGGGCAATTGGGTGCAGTAAGAGTCATTTTTACAAATACCTTATGCTCTTCATTTATGTTAATCTCATAAATAAGTCCCAAATCATATATGTTTACAGGAATCTCCGGGTCATAAACCTGTCTTAATGCCCTCACAACATCCCTCTGCAAACTCTCAATTGTTTTCATCTCCAATTTCTCCTTTTACTGTTTGTTTTCAAATGCAAGCGCATACATCCTGATCTGCTTTATCATCGAAAGCAATCCGTTTGCCCTTGTTGGAGAAAGATTCTCCTGAAGCCCGATAGCTGATATAAATGACAGATCCGATTCCAGTATCGCTTTCGGCGTCTGTCCGTTATAAACCCTTATCAACAATGATATGATACCTTTTGTAATGATGGCATCGCTATCGGCTGCAAAATAGAGTTTCCCATTCTCCTGACTACATCCCAGCCACACTCTGCTCTGACAACCTTTAATAAGATTCTCTTCTGTTTTAAGCGCCTCATCAAGCACAGGAACTCCCTTTCCAAGCTCAATGATATACTCATATTTGTCTAACCAGTCGGTAAAAACCGAAAACTCTTCTATAATCTGGTTCTCAACCTCTTGAATACTCATATCTTTAATATTAATTATTTGCTCCAAAATGCCTGTTATCTGAGCATCCCCACCGCCCGTTTGAGAGACTTTACAAAATATTCAGCCTCATCCAAAGTGTTGTATGGTGCAAACGATGCCCTGACCATACTTGTTACTCCAAAACGGCTCATCAACGGCTCTGCACACATCAACCCCGTTCTTACAGCAATACCCATCTTGTCAAGCAATTGTGCAATATCTCCCGGATGACACCCTTCGATATTGAAGGAGAAAAGCGGAATCTTATTCTCTGCATCACCATACAATATAGCACCATCAATCTCTGCAAGAGCTTTTTTCATAAATGAGATTATGCTCTTTTCACTCTCCTCCACAAGCCTGCCCAACTCTCCGCTATGCAGTTCAAATGCAAAATCAAGCGCAGGTTTCAAAGCAGCAGAACCTATGAAATTGGGTGTTCCTGCCTCAAATTTAAGCGGCAGAGGAGCGTATGTTGTCTTTTCAAATGTAACGGTTCCCACCATATCTCCACCACCCATATATGGTGGCATTGCCTCAAGAAGAGCCTCCTTTCCATAAAGGATTCCGCTGCCTGTTTCACCATAGATCTTATGGGCAGAAAAGGCATAGAAATCACAATCCAATGCCTGCACATCAACCTTTGCATGCACTATTCCCTGCGCTCCATCTACAAGCACAGGTATATCCAGAGCATGCGCCTTTGCAATCACCTCCTCTATAGGGTTGATGATACCCAGAACATTTGATATATGGGCTACAGCAACAATCCTTACCCTTTCATCAAGCAAAGAATCAAGCAGATCCATACGCCATACACCATTGTCATCAACAGGGAGAACTTTTAACGAAGCCCCTGCCCTTTCGCACGCAAGCTGCCAAGGAACAATATTTGAGTGATGAGAATCCTGTGAAACTATTACCGAATCACCGGCCTTGAGATACCTCGAACAAAAACTGGATGCAACCATATTTATGGCAGCAGTAGCACCACTTGTAAATATAATATTCTCCCTTGCCGGAGCATTGACAAACTCTCTGACTCTCTCTCTTGCCCCTTCATACAGGTTGGTTGCCAGATCACTCAATCTGTACATGGCCCTATGCACATTTGCATTTATCCCGCTGTTCATTCTGTTGAGCAGCTCTATCACCTCAACAGGCTTTTGGGATGTTGCAGCATTATCCAGATAAACCAGAGGTTTACCATATACGCTCTGGGCAAGAGCAGGTACTCTATCTCTTATATCTTGGATTGTATTCATCGAAAATAAGATATTCCTTTTTAATAAACTGCAAAATTAACAAAATCGAAAAAAAAACATAAATTTGTGCTTTATGTTGTAAAAAAATAAGGGATATGTATGATTATATAAAGGGTTCTTTGGCAGAAGTTACGCCAACCGAAGCGGTTGTTGAGAATAATGGTATCGGCTACAAACTCCAGATTTCGCTGCAGACATATGCCGATATACAAGCTCTCAGCCATGTCAAGCTGTATATTTACCACCACCTGAGGGAGGATGTGGAGTTATGGTACGGGTTCCACAAAAAAGAGGAGCGCTCTATATTCATGATGCTCATAGAGGTATCCGGCATAGGCCCAAATACTGCAAGGATGATGCTCTCTTCCATGACCGACGAAGAGATAAAAAACGCCATAATTTCCGGTGATGTAAATAGAATAAAAAGCATTAAGGGCATTGGCCTTAAAACTGCCCAGCGTGTTATTATCGAGCTTAAAGACAAAATAATAAAGGGTGGCAATACAGCAATGGAAACCCTTTTGCCAAATACAAATTCCGCAAATATGGAAGAGGCCCTGTCGGCTCTGGTATTATTGGGATTTGCCAAAAATGCTGCAGAAAAAGTATTGCAGGGCATCTTGAAAGAAAATCCGAACTATTCACTTGAAGATTTGATAAAAATCGCCTTAAAACGCTTGTAATTCAAATAATGTTAATACATTTGTATAATATTGTTCCCCAGATAAACAAATTAAAAGATACGTATAACAATTTTTAAATTTTCAATTATGAATATTCCTAGCAACTTGAAGTATTCTAGAGACCACGAGTGGGTTAAAGTTGATGGCAACATCGCAACTGTTGGTATTACAGATTTCGCTCAGAGCGAATTGGGTGATATCGTTTTTGTTGATATCCAGACTGAGGGTGAGGATTTGGCAGCCAATGAAGTTTTTGGTGCTATTGAGGCTGTTAAAACTGTAGCTGATGCCATGATGCCTGTGTCAGGTAAAGTTATTGAGGTTAATGCAGAGTTGGAGGGTGCTCCTGAGTCTGTGAATACCGATCCATACGGTGCTGGTTGGATGATTAAAGTAGAAATGGCTAATCCTGCTGAGCTCGACGATCTTTTGGATGCTGCCGGCTACGAGGCTATCTGCAAATAACAACAATCACATATAGCTAAAAAAAGGGACTGTAATGGTCTCTTTTTTGTTTTATACCCTTTTTCAGCTAAATTTGTTGGTCCGACAAATTATAAAATTTTAAAAATGAATTATATCAAATTTTCAACCATTGTTCCACTTCTTGCTTTTATGCTTCTCTGCAATGGCGCCGAAGCTCAGAAAAAATCGGAGACCAAACTCTTTAAAAGCGTTATGGCCAAAGAGGATACTGTAGGTTACAACAAGTTTCTTGCTAAATATCCCAAATCTGTTTATGCAAAGAGCGTACAGGCCCAAAAAGACTCCCTGATCAAATCATACAACACAACAATATATTCTGCCGACCAGACAAACTCAATCTTCAAATCGGCTATAACAGGCCTTACAGACGGAGCTGTTGCCGGCAAAGAGTTTATTGCATATTCCCAAAGAAAAAACAATGTAGAGTCAATTATTGGAGTTATAGCCCCTGCAAATGGAGAAAATGATCTGCGCATTGTAAAATGTGAGCAGAACGGCAATGATTGGCAAGTTGTTACAGACCGCAAGGAGAGCAGATATATCCAGGACGACAATCTCAACTCTTTCCATTTTACCGGAGATGCTTTTGAGGAGGTTGTGATCCAAGGCGAGAAATATCTCCATTTCAGCTATGTGAACTACTCCAACAGCACAGATCCCCGCAGCAAATGGCAGAATAATGATGTGGAATTGACAACAAACCTGCTGTCGCTTTCGGGAGAGAGCCTCTTCAATACCATGTATAGCGGCGAGAGGGTTGGAAATGAGATTTTTGGCACTTGCAGCGATTCTGCCCAAGGTGGCATGTTTGCCACTCCACAAATAAATTATCTTGTAGGCTACCTCGCAAGTCTGAATTATCTGAAACCTGCAAATAAAGAGAGAGACCTTACAAGAGAAGCCATAAAATGGTGGTATAAAAACAACCCTGAAGGAACCAAAACCCTGAATTTTGGAGTATTGGAGAGAGAGCATCCAATTGTCGGAAAATTTCTTCAATCAAAAACCATCGAACACTCATCAAACAATAAGGCAGACTTTTTTGACATAATGGGAACTACAGTATTGTGCGTATACAACAACAGTACAAAACAATATCTGCTTGTATGGTGTGAACCACAACCAAAGGATCCCAAAAAAGAGAAAGATCTCGGCAATATCTATTTTGAAAAAGGAAACACCATTGTTCTCTACTATTACCAGGGCAACAAAGTTTCAAAAGAGCGCATCAATTTGGGAACCCGACAAAAATATTAAAAACCTATCTATCTCAAAAATAATATATTATGAAACACAGTTTTGGAAGCGACAACCACTCCGGCGTACATCCACTGATAATGGATGCCATTGTTAAAGAAAATGTAAACTTCAAAACGGCATACGGAGAAGATCCCTACACAATAGAGGTTCTGAGCAAATTGGAAAAATTGTTGGGTGGTAACTGCAAGGCTGTTTTTGTGGTAAATGGAACAGGAGCCAATGTTGTGGCCCTCAGTTCTTTTTTAAGCAGCTACCATGCAATTCTCGCCCCCGAAACTGCCCATATAAATGTGGATGAATGCGGCGCTCCTGAGAAATTTTCGGGCAGCAAAATCGTTCCGCTGCCGGCACCCGATGGCAAAGTAACTCCAGAGGTTGTAGAAAAAGCGCTCATCAATTTTGGTGACCAGCACCATGCCCAACCAAGAATCCTTTCAATATCACAACCTACAGAATTAGGCACACTCTACACCACAGAAGAGATCAGGAATCTGGCAGAACTTATGCACAAACACAACTGTTTTCTGCACATAGACGGCTCTCGTATCTCAAATGCAGCAGCAGCTATGGAGATGCCTGTAAAAGCCTTTACTGCCGACTGCGGTGTTGATGTGCTCTCATTTGGAGGTACAAAAAACGGACTTCTCATGGGTGAGGCTGTTGTGGTGTTCAACACCGGAACAAGAGAGCAGAATCCTACTTCTGATGAGAATTCACAAAAAGAGAGTGGAGATTCAAAAAATGCCCAGTTTGCAGATATAATAAAGTTTGTCCGCAAACAGGCCACACAACTCTACTCCAAAAACCGTTTTATCGCAGCACAATTTGATGCCTACCTCAAAGATGATCTTTACCTCAAATTGGCCGGCCACTCAAACGAAATGGCCAAATACCTGGCAGAAAGTTTAAAGGAGATTCCGGAGATTACCATCTCAAAAAAGGTAGAGAGCAATGCTGTTTTTGCAATACTGCCTGAATGGCTTACAGCAAAATTGCAAGAAAAATACTATTTCTACACATGGAATGAACATACAGGAGAGGTGAGATGGATGTGCTCTTTCAATACCACAAAAGAGGATATTGATGAGTTTGTTGCCTACACAAAACAGTTAATAACGATGAAATAGTTTCACTGAAAATTATTTTATGCCACACATTTGCATAGCAAGCCCAAACGAGTTCCCAGATATCCGCAAAATTTGGGAGGAGAAGTTCCCTGCCGAAAAGGAATATCAGGATATTATGTTCTCTGAAATCATTCCTCGATGCACAAATTACATCATAAAGGCAAGGGAAGAGGGTGTAATTTCTGCAATTTCCCTCATGCCAATGAAATTCATAAACGAAGAGAAAAATGTTTCTTTGAATGGCTGGTATATGTTTGGAGTTGCAACCAAAAGTGGTTTTGAAGGCAGTGGATATGCCTCCGCTTTAATTAATCACGCAATCTCAGAATTAGAAAGAGATAATTACGGTTTCATCTTTGAAAGACCTGCAAATCAACTGTTAATAAATTTCTACTTAAAGTTTGGATTCACAAAACTGCTAAAGAGGCAAAAATACTCTATCCAACACTGCCAACAACCAGATATCACCACCGGCAACATCTCCAAAAGAGAGATTGAAACTGTTTCAAATCATATTTTAACAGAAATAAGGAGCATTTTCAAAACAAGATTCGAATGGACAGATCCGGAACTTCTCCCAGCCTTGATAAAGTTAGGCGAAGCGGAACAACATAACGGATTTCAAACACCGGAATCGCTGCAGAAAGAGTGTTTCATTGCTGTAAAACCTCTAAATAGCACCTCTGAGGAGGTATTCGACAATGCCTTTTTCTGTTTTCCTATGGAATAAAGAAAGCCCCTGCTATTCAAAGCATCCAAGTCCATAACCAATAAAACAAATAAAGCACTTTAAACACCTATTTATCAGAGCTTAAAATGCTTTATTTAACATCATTTATTCATTGTTCCACGAGGAACATTACTATTCCTCAAAAAACATAAACACATCCACTATTTTCTATTATCTACCGAAAAAGACAAGCAGCACAGAAACATCCGCAGGAGAGACTCCAGGTATTCTCGATGCCTGAGCAATGGTTGTAGGCCTATGCTTTATAAGCTTCTGTCGGCTCTCTATCGACAACGATGTTACCTTAGAAAAATCAAAATCTGTAGGAATAGCGATATTCTCCAATTTAAGAATTTTATCAGCTATCCTTCTTTCCCGTTCAATATAGCCTCTGTATTTTACAGCAATCTCCGCACTCTCAAGAATCTCCTTACCCAATGTGCTGTTAATACAATTCTGCATACTGTCAGAGCTGTCGGCAGATAATTTTAATGTTTTTACAGGATTATACGGCAGCTCCATTTTAGCATTCTGTATTGGAGCAAAATACAATCTCGACGGAAACTTCTCCTCAACCTCCTTGATTGTATCATATACATATGTTCCACGAGGAACATTTTCCAAAACTCTTTCAAGATTTACTTGCGGACGGGAGAGTATTTCTGATATCTTTTTGCGACTCAAGATTGGCGCGGAATTTACCTGTTGCAAATAGTCATTTGCCTCTGCAGGTAAAATATTGGTGGTATCAAGGAAATCAGTTATAGAGGCTATGCTATCATATTTAGCCAACATCAGTTTATATCTCTCTTCGGTAGCCAATCCGATATTATAGCCTATCTCAGTCAAGCGTCTGTCGGCGTTATCTTGTCGCAACAATATTCTATACTCCGCACGCGAAGTGAACATCCTGTACGGCTCATCCACTCCCTTTGTAACAAGATCGTCAATCAATACTCCAATATAAGCCTGATCTCTCTTCAAAATTAAAGGCTCTTTGCCTTGTAATTTAAGAGAGGCATTTATTCCTGCCACCAGGCCCTGCGCAGCTGCCTCTTCATAACCAGTAGTTCCATTAACCTGTCCGGCAAAATAGAATCCCTCAATAATTCTTGATTCAAGAGTCTGTTTCAATTGTGTTGGGGGAAAATAATCATACTCCACAGCATAGGCCGGCCTGTAAATTTCAACCTGCTCCAGACCTGGAATATGTCGCAACGCTTTCAGTTGAGTTGCCAGAGGTAGCGATGATGAGAAACCTTGAAGATAATATTCATGAGTATCCCACCCTTCCGGCTCAAGGAAAAGCTGATGAGTCTCTTTACCTTCAAAGGTTCTCAACTTATCCTCTATGCTCGGACAATACCTTGGCCCTATTCCATGTATTTTGCCCGAGAATAATGGAGAATCCTTAAAACCATCTCTTAAAATGTCATGCACCTCTTTATTGGTATGCACCATATAACAGCACTTCTGCCTTACCCCATTCTGAACAGGAGATGGTATGTTCAAATATGAAAAACGGAATGGTTCAGAGTCGCCCTCCTGTAACTCCAATTTTGAGAGATCTATAGATTTTGCATCCAACCTCGGAGGAGTACCTGTTTTCATTCTGGCAGAAACAATTCCCAACTCTTCCAATCTTTCGGTAAGTCTGTAAGAAGAGAGCTCTCCTACTCTACCCCCCTCCGTTGTCTCTTTTCCTATAAATAATTTACCGTTTAGAAACGTTCCTGCTGTAAGGATGGCCGTCTTGCATGCAAATTTTGCACCCATAACGGTCGAAACACCTTTAATTTGCTGATTTTCAACAAGAACGTCATTTACCACATCTTGCCAGATATAGAGATTTGGTGTGTTTTCTACAATATATCTCCAATTGAACGAAAAATATATTCTGTCGCATTGGGCTCTTGGGCTCCACATGGCCGGACCCTTTGAGCGATTCAACATTCTGAATTGAATTGTGCTCGCATCTGTAACCAAACCGGTACATCCTCCCAATGCATCAATTTCACGAACAATCTGCCCTTTAGCAATTCCGCCAATTGCAGGATTACAAGACATCTGGGCAATTTTGTTCATATCCATTGTTACAAGCAATGTTTTGGAACCCATCTTTGCCGCAGCAACCGCAGCCTCACACCCGGCATGCCCCGCTCCTATCACTATCACATCATATTCTCTATCCATATCGAGACTCATTTTATACTTCGTATACTATAAATGCAGTTTATTGTAGAAACTGTTTAAATAATTTGCCCTCCCCTATCAAGAGACAAGCAACTGCCCAAGCTGTTCCAGAGCCAAATCCTCAGCCTTACGCATCTCTTTTATATCATCCTCAGAATGGTCATCCAAACCCAGAAGGTGCAATACTCCATGAATAATTACTCTATGCAGTTCAGTTTCAAACTCTTGCTTATATTCTACTGCATTTGCCCTCACAGTATCTATACTTATATATAACTCACCGGAAACATCCCTGCCCTCACAATAATCAAAAGTAATTATATCGGTATAGTAATCATGCCCCAAAAACTGGTTATTTATTTCAAGAATATATGAATCAGAGCAAAAAATAACATTTATATCCCGACAGCGTTTTCCTCTCTGCTCTATCACAGATTTAATCCATTTCTTAATTATCAATTTTGAATTTAAATCAAAACTTATATCATTCTGAAAATAGCGAATCATTATTTATTAATTTTAATAGTCAAAATCATTAAAAGTTACTACCTTTGCCTAATTCTAATAAGCCACAAAGCTACAACTTAGAAACTGAAAAATAAAACTTGATATCAAATTAAATTAAAGAAATTTATTATGGCAAAAGTAAGTGTTATTGGTGCCGGTAATGTTGGTGCCACTTGTGCAAATGCAATGTTGCATATGAAATTCTGCTCAGAGATTGTTCTATTGGACATCAAAGAGGGTGTTTCTGAGGGTAAAGCATTGGATATGACCCAAACTGCTAACCTATATCAGTTCAATACAAAAATAACAGGCGTAACTAATGATTACAAAGCAACTGCAAAATCTGACGTTGTTGTTATCACTTCAGGCATTCCTAGAAAACCAGGTATGACCCGCGAGGAGCTTATCGGTGTTAATGCCGGAATTGTAAACGGTGTTGTAGAGAATGTATTGAAATACTCTCCTAATGCAATTATTGTTATCATCGCTAACCCTATGGATACTATGACCTATCTCACTTACAAGAAGAGCGGTCTTCCTAAGAACAGAGTAATCGGTATGGGTGGCATTTTGGACAGCAGCCGTTTCACCACATACTTGAGCAAGGCTCTTAAAGCTGCTCAAAGCGACATTGAGGGTATGGTTATCGGTGGTCACGGTGATACTACAATGATTCCTCTTATCCGTTTTGCAAACTACAGAGGTATTCCTGTAACTGAGCTTCTTTCTAAAAATGCAGCACAACAAGTTGTTGCCGACACTATGGTTGGTGGTGCAACTCTTACAAAACTTCTCGGAACATCTGCTTGGTATGCACCAGGCGCTGCAGGAGCTGTTCTTGTTAAATCTATCGTTCTTGATGAGAAAAAAGTATTCCCTTGCTGCGTAGCACTTGAGGGCGAGTATGGTCAGGATGATATCTGTATAGGTGTTCCTGTTGTAATTGGCAAAAAAGGTTGCGAAAAGATCGTAAAATTGAAACTTAATCAGGAAGAGCAGGAGCTGTTCAACAAGAGCGCAGAGGCTGTAAGAAAGACCAACAATGTCCTTAAAGAGATGAATATCATCTAATAATTGCTCTATTATTAACAATTGCAATATTTTTTAAGCGACTGTAATTTAATATTTTTCAAATAGTTACATCTTTAGCCTAAAGTTTATCAACATTTTTTGTGCGAGATTGTAAATAATTTATTAATTTTACGGTCGCTTAAATACGGAAAATACGCTAATAATATGGAAATTAAAAAATCACCAAAAGCCAACTTGGAAGGTAAAAAATTACTTTTCAGAGAGATTGGACTTATCATTGCTCTTTTGATCTGCTATGCAGGTTTTGAATGGAGCACTTCTGAAAAAGAAGTAAGTACTCTTACTGCAGAAACAGAGATCGTAGCAGAAGAGGAGATTATTCCTATTACACAAGAAACCCCTCCTCCTCCACCAGAAGCACCAAAAGAGCCTGTAGTATCAGATTTTATTGACATCGTGGATGATGATGTACAAGTTGATGACAACCTTTTGATTACTACAGAGGATGATGCCAACTTAGGTGTTGAGATTAAAGAGTATGTTCCTCAACAAGAAGAGGAAGAGGTCGTAGAAGAGGAGGTTATTCCGCTTGCAATTGTAGAGGAGAAACCTAAATTCATGGGTGGATCTCAAGATGACTTCACAAAATGGGTCAGCAAAAACATCGTTTATCCTGAGATTGCTAAGGAGAACGGCGTACAAGGTCGTGTAACTCTTCAGTTTACTGTTGAAACAGATGGTAGAGTATCTGATATAGTTGTTGTACGTGGCGTTGACTCTTCATTGGACAAAGAGGCCGTGAGAGTTGTTCAGAGCTCACCAAAATGGACTCCTGGTAGACAGAGAAACAAACCTGTTCGCGTAAGATTTACATTCCCTGTAATCTTCCAATTGAGATAATAGCCAAAACAATTATAGAAAAACTGCTTCATGAAAATGAGGCAGTTTTTTTATGTCCTGAATTTTTTCATTGTCAAAAGCTGTCAAAGTTTCTGAATAGTTTTGTGGTGATTAATCAAATATATTATCCACAATTAACAATTCAGCTTTATGACACATTTATCTGTTTTAAAGAGTATTTTTACCGGATTACGTAAAAAGCTCCCGATTCAAAGCCCCACATCACGCAGCATGCTCATTGCATTAATGGTTGTTCTACTCCATTGTATACCAGACCGTATTTATGGCCAGCTGACAATGGATCATCAGAGCCGTGAGCTGACACCACCTCCAACAGAAGCCTACAACTTCGTCAGATATGGGCAGGTGGGTTGTTCACTCTATACAGGAACCGTCAATCTCAATGTGCCGTTCTATACCTATAAGGATAATGATTTCACCTTGCCTATAAGTTTCAGTTATGCCAGTGATGGATATAAGCCTAATACCCGTCCTGTAGTATTAGGCCCGGGTTGGAATCTTATAGCAGGAGGAAGCATTGTGCGGGAGGTTAAGGGCATTCCCGATGAGAGCAAGGCTTTCTATAATATTTATCCTAACTTTGGAGTTCATATTCATGGTTACCAGCGTTTCTATTTGAACAGCGGATCGTCAGATCATGATGTTTCCAGACTCGACCTGTCTGTATCCAAAGAAGACGGCACAATCATGTTTTACCGGACAATAATATCAAATGAAGAGAGTTGTGAACTTGAACCCGATATTTTCCATTTCAACTTTCTTGGCTACAGCGGATCTTTCCAGATGGACGAAAATGGAGAAGTCAAGTTTTTTGGCAACGGCAAATCGTTGCAACAGCTTAAAGCTGATGTAACCTCTACAGAATTATCGACTATAACCATTACAACCGAGGATGGCTACAAATATCTCTTTGGACATCTGGGAATTGAGTCCATTCTAAGCAGCTCATCAGAAGCACCTGGAGTATCCATTGAAACTCCCACATCATGGCGCCTGCATAAAATTATAGCACCAAACGGCAGAACTGTTGTATTCAACTACAACATCTTTCAGGGTATCTATGAGGGCAATTACATCATATATGCACCTGAATCTACCAAAAGATTCAATATCTTCTCTGCCGGTACCCACAGCAGCAGTCGCAGTCTTGGTGTGAGCTCCACAAATTATCGCAGTTATCCTCTGGAGAGTATAGAGATAGATAATGGCCCTACAATCAGATTCGGATATTTGTTTACTACTGGAGAAAAGTGTTATCAATACCATAACCCGCAACTCAACCAAGAACTCCCCTCCACCCCTCGCCTTGAAGATATAAAGGTGATATACGGAAAAGATACTATATCCAGATGCCATATCACATATAAAGCTGTATCAACAGGAGTCGCTCCCACCGACAATACCATCTATTTTCCTAAAAATATAACAATAGAAGGAGAGGGTACCTACAGTTTCAATTATATAGCAGAGGATACCGGAGGATTTCCACCATACGGAACCCACGCAGTTGATGCCTGGGGATATTATAATGGCAGTTCTGAGAATATGGCCAGACAATTTCTCACAAATGGTCTCTCATACAATGATACCACCCTCACCGAAACAGTAGGGAGCAATTACCGTTACAGCAATCACACCCATGCCTCAAAAGGTATGCTTGTAAAAGTTACATATCCAACAGGAGGTTACTCAGAGATAGAGTATGAGCCACATACGATAGGGGCAGAGGTTGCACGCAAATACGATACCCGCTACAAACCTGAGCTGGTGAGTATTCCCGCATCCCAGACCGGAGGATTGCGTGTGCGGAGCATAACCAACTATACAAAAGGAGATGCTGCAGGCCGCACAACCACCTATAATTATACTGCCACCAATGGCAGCTGTTCAGGCATTCTGCTCTCCAACCCCCGTTATGGTGTAAAATACAGGGCAAAGGGTGGCAGTTTTGAAGGCTATGTAGAGTATTATTCACTCCACGATATATACCAATATGCAGGTACCCATATCGAATACAGTCAGGTAACTGAAACACTTCCGGATAGTTCAAAGAATATATTCCGGTATACCACATGGCATGACTATCCCGACAAATTCCTTCAAGGCGAGCCTATAAATCTTCCCCGCATGGTATTCAATGAAAACCTGACCATTGGCTCATTAGTTAACTATTCCATAACAACTGCCCCAGACTTGGTAATGAATATACTCACACCTGTAGTGTCGATGCAGACATTACGTGGCCAACTCAAATCACAAACAATATTAGACAGCAATAATACTATACTAAGCAGCCGCACATGGGAAATCACTCCTGATGTAAGGAGCTATAATAGGCGACTTGCAATACTTGGCGAGTATTACAGCCGTATTCCAAATGAGTTATATGCAGTAAAACAACTGTCAAGTACAGAGAGTTTTATCTACTCAGGCAATCATGTTACCTCAACACTCCTCAACCATTACAACAGCAGAGGACAAATCTCCTGCACACGTAAAATCTTGAGCAATGGAGAGGAGGAGGTAACCACTTATCTCTACCCGCAAGACTCGCTCTCCAATGCAATCTGTGCAACCATGGCAGAAAAGAATATGCTTTATTACCCGATATCTGTGCGCACTTACAAGAAGGCTTCTGCATCAGACAGTACCCAAAACTCCGGCACACGCTATACCTATGACCTGTTCAATGATATAGTAAGGGTCTCAAAAGAAGAGAGCTATAATCCACACACCTCTCAATGGGATACTACAGCAACCTACACCGGCTATGATGCACAAGGCAACCTTTTGGAGAGCACAGATGCCAATGGAATGCGCACTGCATACATTTGGGGCTATGGCGGACTATATTTAATTGCCAAAATAGAGAATGCTTTTCGTGCCGATATCAATGATATAGTTGGGACAACACCATTGGGCGGCTGCCTCAGTTCAGGAGAGATATCCTCTATCAAATCCCGGTGCCCTAACTCCAATATCACCACATATGAATACAAACCACTGGTTGGCGTAAGCAAAATAACACACCCAAATGGTGAAATTATTACATATGAATATAACGATACAGGCAAACTGATGGGCATCTACAACTCCAGAAACGAAAAAATGGAGGAGACTCTATATTCAACCGACAATAAACAATAATTATAAAACGCAACGAATATGAAAAACAAAATAAAAAACTATTTCAGGTACCTATCGCTCTTTTTGGTCTGTCTGGCGCTGCTCTCCTTCGTCAGCACTCCGGCAATAGCCAATAACATCCCTCATGTCTCAGTTTATGATGATTCACTCTCATTAAGCAGTAGCGGACACTCTTTCATCATCAGGGTCAGCTTCACAGCCAATATCACCTTGCAGAATAAAGAGGTATATGTGGAGATGATGAACGACAACCTTTCGGATATATCGGTAACCGACATCGATATTGAATATCAGCGGCTGCACATATATCTTCCACCCAATACAAGCACCACAACCCGCACAATAGAGATTACCGGCAAGGGCTCCGGCAGCGGAACAGTAATAATAACACAGGCAGGCATCGCACCACCATCTGAACCCGAAGCACCTCTTCCGCAGCAGGAAAAACTCTCCATTTCCGGCAACTGGAAACTTGTGCGCACCTATACAAGTGCCAATGGCAGCAAATACGAAGACATCACCTTCTACAACGGTTTGGGTTATCCCGAACAGATAATCAATGTCTCAGCCGCAGCCACCGGCAACCACAACATAGTTACGCCCATAGTATATGACGCGCACATGAGAGATGACTCCAAAGTGTATCTTCCCTATGTAAGCGCCGGTAACACCACCGCCCTACAGGAGAACAATCCACTCCAGATGCAATCCGGATTCTACACAGCTTTTTTCGGCAGCAACAATGCCGGGTATGCCTATGTCGAGAATATATATGAAGCCTCTCCGCTTAACCGCAAGATCGCCCAATGGGAAAGCGGTTCGGCCCACAGAGATGCCGGCAAAAAGACAACAATCGAATATGGCACCAATGCCGTAGGGGAGGTCTGTTTACCGGAAGCGGATGCAACAACAAACACCCTCACCATAAAAGGATGCTACTCCGCGTGCACCCTCCACAAAATCACCACCACCGATGCCGATGGAGGAGTGTCGGTCGTTTACACAGATCTTAGCGGCAACATTGTGCTGGAGAGAGTAATTGATGCCACAGACAGCTCATCCGCAGCATCCGCAACAAACACCGCTGCACACACCCACGACACCTATTATGCCTATAATGTATACGGCAATCTCAGCTGGGTAATAACCCCCGAAGGAAGTGCCCGGCTCGCAAATGGTGCCTCATACACAACAGAAAGCACCTTTGCAAAGCAATACTGCTACACATACAAATATGACGGCAAAGGAAACATCGTAGAAAAGCGCCAACCCGGCAGAGAACCCGAATACTTT
>JAZNEW010000055.1:0-91008 GCA_045588775.1 Candidatus Egerieisoma sp.
CTGCTTTATACCATCCTCGATTGCATAATCCAGACATGCGCGGTTATCCCTGTGGCGTTTGAGACGCTCCTCATACAGAAGTTTCTCCTTTTCGGATAAGGAGGCCACATCTGCATCTTCCAATACTCCTAAGAAAATCTCCCTGATATGGTCATTCAGGCCATGAGCATAAATCTCCTATTTGAGTTCTTCTATTGTTTTCATACCGTTGCGCATTTGAATAAGCAAATATAACAACATTTCATATAAAATGCTCTCATTGTTCAGATACCTCCAATCCACAAACGGATTCAACACGCCACTACCTGCGCTTTTTGCTCTCTTCTCCATCACTCCTCCCACTTTTTCGATCCTTTCAACTTTACCCAAAAATTGTTTTCGTTGCAATCCTACTGCTGAGATCCTGAGCCGCGCTGCAAACATAGTACAAAGGGATAAAAAAGATGTGCAAAAACGTAAATTTACGCTCAATTGTAAATTCCGGATTTTTTATCGGCTCTTTTTTTAAAAGCTACAAGAGAAAACAGATGATGTCGCAAAAAATCACCAGACAAAAAAACATCCCCTGCCAGTCTTTCCAGACTCGACAGGGGATGCCATTCTCAACCTGAGTTTAGTTTTCATCTATAAAATAGCCGTTTAAGCTCAATATCCATCAAGCATATCGCTATTTTACGCCAACTTTACTCCATAAGTTTCTTGTATTTGAAGCGTTTTGGTTCTACATTTCCAAGACGCATCTTCTTATTCTCTTCGTATTCAGAGTATGTACCTTCGTAGAAGTATACCTTTGAATCTCCTTCAAAGGCAAGAATATGTGTACAGATTCTGTCGAGGAACCAACGGTCGTGGGAGATAACAACAGCACATCCGGCAAAGTTCTCAAGACCCTCCTCCAGAGCACGTATTGTGTTTACATCCACATCATTGGTAGGCTCATCAAGCAAGAGCACATTGGCCTCCTCTTTCAGGGTAAGGGCAAGATGCAGCCTGTTTCTTTCACCACCGCTCAACACTCCACATTTCTTCTCCTGATCTGCTCCCGAAAAGTTGAAACGCGAAACATAAGCACGGGCATTCACCTCTTTATTGCCAAGTTTCACGAATTCAGAATTGTCGGCAATTGTCTGATATACTGTCTTTTCAGGATCTATCTGTTTATGCTGCTGATCAATATATGCAACTTTTACAGTCTCTCCTATTGTAAATGTTCCCTTATCCGGCTTGTCATACCCCATAATAAGGCGGAACAGAGTAGTCTTTCCTGCACCGTTAGGGCCGATTACACCAACTATACCTGCAGGCGGCAATTTGAAGTTCAGACCCTCATAAAGCACTTTGTCGCCAAATGCCTTTGTTACATCTGTCGCCTCTATAACATTTGTACCCAAACGCGGTCCGTTAGGGATAAAGATCTCCAATTTCTCCTCTTTCTGTTTTCTATCCTCATTCATCATCTTCTCATATGCAGAGAGACGGGCTTTGGATTTGGCATGACGTGCCTTAGGTGCCATTCTGACCCACTCAAGCTCCCTTTCAAGAGTTTTGCGGCGCTTGCTCTCCTGCTTCTCCTCCATCTCCAGACGTTTGGCTTTCTGATCCAACCAAGAAGAGTAGTTGCCCTTCCATGGAATACCCTCACCTCTGTCGAGTTCAAGAATCCAACCGGCAACATTATCAAGGAAGTAACGGTCGTGGGTTACTGCAATTACAGTACCCTTGTATTGCTGCAAGTGGGCTTCAAGCCATTGGATACTCTCTGTATCAAGGTGGTTGGTAGGCTCGTCGAGCAACAGCACATCGGGCTCCTGCAACAACAGGCGGCACAATGCAACCCTACGGCGTTCGCCTCCACTCAAATTCTTAACCAGGGCATCAGGTTCAGGACACATAAGGGCATCCATTGCACGCTCCAGTTTTGAATCGAGTTCCCAACCGTTGGCCTGCTCTATTTTCTCTGTAAGTTCTCCCTGATATTCAATCAACTTAGCCATCTGGTCATCATCCATAGGCTCCATAAACTTCATATTTACAGCCTCATACTCCTTCATAAGATCCACAATCTCCTGAACGCCCTCCTCAACAACCTCTCTCACAGTTTTTGTATCATCAAGCTGAGGCTCCTGCTCCAGATATCCCACGCTGTAACCTGGTGCAAAAACCACTTCTCCCTGGTAAGACTTCTCTATTCCGGCAATAATCTTCATCAAAGTGGATTTACCGGATCCGTTCAAACCAATAATACCGATCTTTGCTCCATAGAAAAATGATAGGTAGATATCTTTTAGAATCACTTTATTGTTGGATGGCAATATCTTGCCAACTCCATTCATTGAAAATATTATCTTTTCGTCTGCCATATCTTTAATTTTTTTGTAAAGATACCTCTTTTTTAGAGATTCCAAAACAACTGATTCACTCTCACGCAAAGCATTGCAGAACATTCTTGTATTTCTAAAGCCGCTGGCTGTTGCAATATCCTCAAGTCCATAACCTTTTTCAAGCAGTTCATTTGCAGCATAAAGCAATCTGTAACCATTTACATATTGTCTGAATGTAATTCCTCTCTTTTTTGATATGGCCTTCGACAAATATGTCCTGTTGCTCCACACCTCGCGGGCCAGCACATCCAAAGTTATATCCTGATTCAGATAGAGACGCCGTTGCAGCATAGCCATATCGGCCCTCAATATTACCTCTGTCAGGATATCCTTCTGCCCATAACACACCTCACACTCCTCAAAAGTCCCGGTTCCGGATGCGACTTCCATCTCATCAGAATCGCGATTGCAACATCCTGCCGATTTTGAGAAACATTTGAAATTTTTGAAGATACTCCCGAAAACAGACTTCAATATCTTACTTAAAATAATCTTCGATTGAAACATGCTCCCTATTATTTAACCGTCTACGAATCTCTTTACACCACTCCGCAGGAGTATATCTCAGATTGAGGCTGAATGCAGTTGAAAAGGATGAGAGATTTTTGAAACCGCTCTTTCCGCTCATCTCATTAATCTTTATCAAAGGATTCTCTATGTAGAGCCTGCATGCCTCCCGCACTCTGTAATAATTTACAAACTGGTTGAAATTCTTTGCCAGTCTGTGATTCAGCGCCCTCGACAAATAGGTTCTGTTTGTATAGATCTGTTTTGAGACATCTGCCAGTTTCAAATCACTGTCGAGATAAGGTTTATGAGATTCAAAATGGAGAATCAGCCTCTGTATAATTTTGTAGTCATCTATAGCCTGACCATCCATAAGCACCTGTTCATCAGCGCTGTCGGGTTTAATCAGTTTATAGTTTTTCTTTATATTCCTACCTCTTTCCCAATACATGCCATACAATATTCTCAGATGCAACGAAAGTATCATCAGCAAAGAGATAATGCCTATAAACACACCTTCATGCATAAACAGCGCCGCCATAATCATATATGACGAAGCAAGTATGACTGAAATTATAGTACAGGCCTCAAGAAAATTATCTTTTTTTATAATTGTTATCATTGTATCGAAACGCTGTATGCAGATATTAAAAAATTTGAAGAAAAACAGAATCACCAAAAGCACAACTATCCCAAACAATAACAATATGTAACCCGACAATCCTATTCCAACAAGCCATGAGAAGAGGTCTGCCGCAACAATTACCGAATAGAGTACAACCTGATACCGCACGCAATAGGTAAATTTGTCCTCCATAAAACCCACAGACTGAAAAAACAGCAGCACAAAAAAAGAGGAGCAGATAAATAACTTCACACTCAATATGGATACATTCGCATGTAGTTCTGCTGCAGAGCTGCATGACCACAAGCCCATTTCATAAATACACAACAAAAGAAGAGGAGCAAAAGCCAACAACATTTTCTTTAATAAGCGTCTGTTCTCCTTTTGTGCAAACAACCTCCACACTATAGTACAATCTATCCCAAAATAGAGGATTATAACCAAGATAAAGCACCACCCCATAGGGGTATAAAACAAGTTTGTCAGTTCCATAATTTCATAGGTTAGCGCCACAAAATTACAAACCGACAAACTTTTATTCAATCAGACCGACTGTATGGAATCAAGAAATATTTAATTCCAAATTTATTTCAAGCCCTATTATTTCTTGATTTGGTCAAAACCCTTTCCATACACGCCTGTAACACTGCCTACAGACATAAAGGCATCCCTGTCTATTGATTTTACAATTTTATAAATCATATTGATATCAGTCTTCCTCACAACCACCATAACAATCTTGCTTTCACTCTTTGTATACCATCCCTGAGCATCAATAAGGGTTACTCCACGTCCGATATCAGAAATCACCGCATCTGCAATCTCCCCATACTTCTTTGAAAATATGAATACCTGCAACGACTGTTTTGTTCCTGCAACAAACAGATCCAAAGTATAGCTGCAGGCCATAATGAGTATATATCCATACAACACTGTAGCAGCCCGCATTCCAAAACTCTCAACACCCACCACATTACCTGCCGCATCCAGAACCTCCTTTGCAGGAAGCAGGAACGATGAGGCTATGATGAATATATCCAGAATGAGTATTATTCTGCCGGCAGATACATTCCTGTATTTGGTAATCATCAGGGCTATTATGTCGGTTCCGCCAGTACTTCCACCATGTGAGAAACACAATCCTATTCCCAAACCTGATATAACACCTCCAAATATTGCACAAAGCAGTTTTCCGTTATTTATGGCTATCTCCTGAATAAACACTTCGGGAAGATAATCCGGAACTATATCAAAAAAGAGGGATGTTACAATAATGGCATATACAGTCTTTATTCCAAATCCCTTTCCAAGAACTTTAAGTGCGATAAGAAGCAATACCAGATTTATCACAAAAAAGGAGTAACTGACCGGTATATTGAAGGCATACAGCAAAATTGCCGAAATACCGGTAACACCTCCACCTACCATATTGTTGGGCAAAAGAAAGACATCCCACCCCAATACATAACACAACAATCCTACGGTTATGATTATGTAGGCCTTTATCTCCCCCAACACACTTCTAATGTCAAGTTTCATTTCAAATGCAACTCTGTTTGTTACCTATTCTTGAATAAAATTCATCAAACCACCCTTCTTCTTGCTTTTTTGGCCTTAACCTTCTCAAAGCCTTCACCATAAACGCCCATTACCGAAGATACCGATATGAAAGCTTTATGGTCGACCTCTTTGATGGAGGCTGTAATCTGAGGCAACTGTTGTTTGCGTGCAATGACTATAAGCACTTTCCCCTCCTGCTGAGAATACCAGCCAACAGAGTCCAGCGCAGTAACACCCCTGTCCATACTGGTTATAAGCATATCTCCTATCTCCTTATATTTGGATGAGAATATTATAATCTGCACCGACTGTTTGGCTCCTGTAAGCAATTGGTCGAGCAGGTATGTGAAGGAAACCATCACTATGTAACCATAAACCACATCCTGCAATCCCTTTCCAGGAAGCGCCAGAATTGATCCGATGATAATGAGATCGCAATACATGAAGATCTTGCCCGGTGAGCTGTCTCTGTATTTCGACAACACTATCGCAATGATATCGGTACCTCCTGTACTTCCGCCCTGCATGAATATTGCAGCTATACCAAATGCACTTAATGCACCTCCTATAATTGCATTTATAAACTTGTCAGGAATATCCGACAACTCTGTTATCCATGAAAACTGGGGAAGAATCTCAAACATCAGAGATGCACACAGGATGCAATAGACCGTTTTGAAACCGAATCCCTTGCCCAATATCATTGTTCCACCTATCAGCAATACCACATTAATGACAAGATACGAAATCGATATTGGAATCAGCTCGTCTGTAGCATAATAGATAAGTGATGAAATACCTGTTACGCCTCCACCGGATATGCCTTTGGGTATTATAAAGGCAATCCAGCTGAAAGCATAAAGGAATACACCAACTGTAAGGATGATGTATGTTTTTAGGAGTTTGAAAATTTTATTGCCCAACATTACAATGTCTTTTAACAAACAATATTGATAATTTTCGACGGTACTACAATAACTTTTTTAATGGCATTGCCACCCAAATATTTGGCAGTATTCTCATTAGCCCTCACAATCTCCTCAACCTCCTTTGGAGTGAGACTCTTTGAGAGTTCAAGTTTGAATCTCATTTTGCCATTGAATGACACAGGATATTCAAATGAATTTTCTACTGTATATGCCTCAACATATTCAGGGAATCTGGCCATAGAGATGCTCTGCTGATGTCCCAATATGCTCCACAACTCCTCAGTAATATGTGGTGCAAACGGAGAGAGAAGTATGATAATATTCTCCAGAATCTCCTTGTTGTGCGATTTGAGATCCTGCAACTCATTAAGGGCAATCATGAATGCACTCACCGATGTATTGAACGAGAATGCCTCAATATCATCACCAACCTTCTTTATCAGTTTGTGAAGTGCCTTCAGCTCTGCTGCCGACGGTTTCTCATCTGTAATACACAGCTCCCCTTCTCTGTTGAAAAACATTTTCCAGAGTTTTTTCAAGAAGCGGTTTACACCGTCAATTCCCTTGGTATCCCATGGTTTCGACTGCTCAAGAGGTCCGAGGAACATCTCATACAAGCGCAAAGTATCTGCACCGTAATCATTACAGATGTTATCCGGATTAACCACATTGAACATACTCTTGCTCATCTTCTCAACTGCATATCCGCAAATATACTCGCCATTCTCAAGGATAAACTCGGCTGTAGCATAATCAGGCATCCAGTTTTTGAAAGCCTCAATATTGAGACGGTCGTTGTTCACGATATTCACATCAACATGGATCTCAGTTGTATCGTACTGGTCTTTCAATCCAAAAGAGACAAATGTATTTGTATTCTTGATTCTGTATACGAAATTTGAGCGTCCTTGAATCATACCCTGGTTGATGAGCTTCTTGAAAGGCTCTTTCTCCACAACACAACCCAAATCAAACAGGAACTTGTTCCAGAAACGCGAATAGATAAGATGGCCTGTAGCATGCTCTGTACCGCCAATATACAAATCCACATTCTTCCAGTATCCGTCGGCCTCGCTGCTTACAAGAGCAGTATCATTTTGAGGATCCATATATCTCAAATAGTACGCGCTGCTGCCTGCAAAGCCAGGCATTGTGCTGGTCTCCAACGGATATCCGTTATATGTCCAGTTCTCTGCCCTTGCCAATGGCGGTTCACCGCTCTCTGTTGGCAGGAATTTGTCTATTTCAGGCAATTGCAAAGGCAACTCCTCTTCCGGAACAGGAGTTGGCACGCCATCCTTGTAGTAGATAGGGAATGGTTCGCCCCAATATCTTTGGCGTGAGAAGATTGCATCCCTCAAACGGTAGTTGATCTTACGACGGCCTATACCCATCTTCTCCACATAATCGATAGCTGCAGGTATCGCCTCCTTTACACTCATTCCATTGAGGAATCCCGAGTTGCACATGATACCCTCTTTGGCATCAAAACTCTCTGTACTCACATCGCAACCCTCAATCAAAGGAATTATAGGAAGATTGAACTGTTTTGCAAATGCGTAGTCGCGGCTGTCGTGGGCAGGCACAGCCATAATCGCACCTGTACCATAACCGGCAAGCACATATTCGCTTATCCAAACAGGCACCTGCTCATTTGTAAGAGGATTTACAGCATATGAACCTGTAAATACACCTGTTACTTTACGGGTTTCAGCCATTCTTTCGCGCTCTGTCTTCTTCTTGGCCTCTTTAAGATAGGCCTCAACAGCCTCTTTCTGCTCAGGTGTGGTAAGTTTTTCAACCCACTCGCTCTCAGGAGCAAGAACCATGAATGTAACTCCAAATACAGTATCTGCGCGTGTGGTGAAGATAGTCATGTCATAATCACCAACTTTAAAGACCATCTCCGCACCTTGTGATTTTCCAATCCAGTTTCTCTGCATATCCTTCAGAGAATCAGTCCACTGGAGTTCATCCATATCCTGCAGCAGACGCTCTGCGTATGCAGAGACTCTAAGCTGCCACTGCTTCATCTTTTTCTGCTCAACCGGATATCCGCCTCTTACAGAAAGACCCTCTTTTACCTCATCATTAGCCAGCACTGTACCCAGTTTTGCACACCAGTTTACAGATGTTTCGCCCTGATAAGCTATTCTGTACTGCATCAGTATGTCGCTCTTCTGTTTCTCAGAGAAGGCATTCCACTGCGCAGCATCAAATTTTGCCACATCACCGCATGCAGCATTTACTGCAAGGTTTCCCTCTTTCTCAAATATTGCAACAAGCTGCTCTATCGGTTCAGCTTTGTCTGTATCGTTGTTGTAATAGTGTTTGAACATTTGCAGAAATGCCCACTGGGTCCATTTGTAATAACCGGGATCGCAAGTGCGCACCTCACGGCTCCAGTCGTAGGAGAATCCTATCCTGTCGAGCTGTTCTCTGTATCTGTTGATATTGTTGTCGGTTGTTTTTGCCGGATGCTGTCCTGTCTGTATTGCATATTGCTCCGCAGGCAGACCAAATGCGTCATAACCCATAGGATGCAACACATTAAAGCCTTTCAGTCTTTTGTAACGGCTGTATATATCACTGGCTATATATCCGAGGGGATGGCCCACATGAAGTCCCGCACCCGATGGGTAAGGGAACATATCCAACACATAATACTTTGGTTTTGAAGGATCTGTCTTTACCTCAAAAGTCTTGTTGGCAGCCCAATAAGCCTGCCATTTCTTCTCAATCTCTAAAAAATTGTATTCCATTTTCAGCTATATATTATAGCCGACAAAGTTATAAAAAATATCTCTATTTCTTTAGTTTGAACTCTGCATTCTTGGATAATTTGAATTCTACGGCAACAGCAGTTTTCACACGCACATTCTTCCCGTTCAAAACAGCCGGTTTCCATTTTGGCGATGCCGATACCACTTTAACTACTTCATCATCCAATTCATCATTTACGCCCTTGGTTACCACCACATTGGAGACACGACCATCTTTCTCCACAATAAACTCCACAACCACTCTTCCGCTCTCACCTGCCTTTACGGCACTGTCGGGGTACTTGATATATGGATAGACCCATTTGTTGAGAAATTGGATTTCATCACCATGCAAAAATGTGGCACGCTTGTCCACATCATGCTGGGTATAGAAGCCAACCTGTTCATCCGCCGGCTTAGCGCCCGCATTTTCATCATCAATAACCCTGTTATCTCTATTTGCAACCTCCTGAGCCATGGCATAGGCATATTCCGATATCTTCTCCATCTGGTTATAATCCAGAGCTTCAGGCAAATCTCTTGGTGTATGATAATCTCTATGGACTCCGGTGGTAAAGAGGGCTATCGGAATCCCCTTTTCATAAAAAAGCCTGTGATCCGACGGAAAATAATCGGTCATAGCCAGTTCAGGCTGCAAACTCAACGGACGCTGGGAGAGTTTTGCAACAATATTGTTCAGAACCTTGTTTCTGATGCCTGTAAAAACCATAAACCTGTTTTCGCCACTGCTTCTTCCTATCATATCGAGATTTATCATCATCACAATCTTATCGGTTTGGGAAAATGAACGGTTCAAAAAGTACCAGCTTCCTGCCATACCCACCTCTTCTGCCCCGAAAAATGCAAAAATCACAGAGCGTCTGAACATGAACTTGTTACGCTCAACCTGCTTTGCTATCTCAATAAGAGCAGAGACTCCCGAAGCATTATCATCTGCTCCCGGGTATATCTGCAGAATCCGATTGCCATCAACCGAGACCCTGTTCACCCCAAGATGGTCTATATGGGCACCTATTACCACATACTCGTTTTTCAGTACCGGATCATAACCCTGAACAAGTCCTATTATGTTTCTGGAATGGATTGTATCACTCTGCATACCGTTTCCGGCCATGTAGAAATCTTCACCATCTCTTGGAGTGAGCATTATAACCCCTGCCTTTTCCAGCTCATCATAAATATAATTTGCAACCGACAGCTCACCACTGCTGCCTGCAGCCCTGCCTTGCAATGAATCTGCTGCGATAAACTCCACATGACGCTTCAGATTCCCCTCCAGACCATCGGCACAGCCCTGCATGAACTGACCATTAGCAGGAGATGAAAAACATGTAAAAAGGAGCAATACCGGTAATATTGCCAATTTGCCAATCGGCATCCTGAACGTTTTCTTCATTTTCTTCCTCAAAATAAATTATCCTCTCTCGGGCATAATTTCAAGCCAATATCCGTCGGGATCATTAATGAAATAGATACCCATGCCGGGATTCTCATAACATATACAACCCATCTGCGTATGCAATTGGTGTGCCGCATCAAAATCTGCAACCCTGAATGCCAGATGGAACTCATTATCTCCCAAATTATATGCTCTGTCCCAATCTCTAAGCCATGTAAGTTCCAGCAGATGATCTGATTGTCCGTCTGAAAGATATACAATTATAAATGAGCCGTCTTCCGGAACAATTCTCCTGCTCTCTTTAAGTTCCAGAGCCTCTTCATAAAATTTCAGGCTCTTCTCCAGATCCCTTACATTGATATTGTTGTGTTCAAATCTAAATTTTCCCATAATGCACCATTTTAAATCAATTATTGCAAATCTCTGTTATAGTGAGGCATATCAGCTGGAAGCTCTATTGACAATTCAACAAGGCCTCCAACAACTCTGCCATCGGCCAGACAGATTCCCTTTTCTTTATCATCGGTAAACCAAGGTGTCTGATGGATAAGTTTGTTCACCCCATTCTTTGTTATAGTATACGAATTGCTTGCCCCTTCAGCAAGAAGTCTGACAATCATCTCCCATGATCTGGGAGAATGACACTCCTTAAGATTCCTGCCAATCATGTTGCCATGTTTTGCAAAAGTTGCCTTTGATTTTTCATTCATATAGATTACGGTTGCATCGCAATCACATATTGTCACCGCAAAACTGCATTTTGCAGCCCAGTCGAAAATTCTCTCCACGTCCATAATTATTCAATAAAAGGCCGGCCGCATATCTCCGACCGACCTTACTAATTGCAAATCTCTGCAGAAACAAATTATTTTTTGTAGAAAGGAGTCTTTACAACCACAGCTTTCAACAATTTATTTCTCACTTTGACATAAATTTCTGAATCAGCTTTGTACAAAGGAGCAGCAACATAAGCCATACCTATTGCCTTACCTGAACAAGGAGACATTGTTCCTGATGTTACAAAACCTATTACATTACCTTCGGCATCACACACCTCATAGCCATGTCTTGCAATACCTTTATCAACCATCTCAAAACCACAAAGTCTGCGGGTAAGTCCCTCAGCTTTCTGTTTCAGCATATAATCCTTATCGATGAAATCACCCTTTACATCGTTGAATTTGGTAATCCATCCAAGACCTGCCTCAAGTGGAGAAGTTGTATCATCAATATCATTTCCATACAGACAGAATCCCATCTCAAGACGCAAAGTATCCCTTGCACCCAAACCGATAGGACGGATGCCCTCAGGAGCACCTGCCTCAAATACTCCTTTCCAAAGCTTTTCAGCATCCTCATTTGCCACATAAACCTCACATCCGCCTGCTCCGGTATAACCTGTAGTTGAGAAAATTGCATTCTCAATACCTGCACAAGTCAATTTCTTGAATGTGTAGTACTCCATATCCTCTACAGACTGGTCGCATATTCTCTGCATAATCTTCAAAGCATTAGGGCCCTGTATTGCCAACTGGCAGATCTCGTCTGAAGCATTGTAAAGCTCTTTGCCGGGAGTGATGTCGAATTTAGGGGCAATTGCAGCCAGATGATTCCAGTCTTTCTCTATGTTTGCAGCATTTACCACAAGGAAATATGTCTCGGCATCAATGCAATAAACAAGCAGGTCATCAACAATACCACCCTTGCCATTAGGGAAACAAGAGTATTGCACTTTACCTGGAACCAATACAGAAGCATCATTAGATGTTACATACTGTACAAATTTAAGGGCATTAGGGCCTTTTACCCAGAACTCACCCATGTGGGAAACATCAAATACACCCACATTCTCCCTTACAGCCATGTGCTCATCTTTAATACCTACATACTCCACAGGCATGTTGTACCCTGCAAATTCTACCATTTTTGCACCCAAATCAATATGTTTTTGAGTGAAAGCAGTTGTTTTCATATTATTCTGTTATTTTTTATTATTTGTTTTATTTGGAAATTCATTCATCATTTATGCAGCGACTGGCTTACGCTATACACCCACACATCATAAGGGCAGAGATCATTGCTCTCGATTTTTGCAATCTCCTTCAATGCCTCGCCATAATTGTTGAAACCGGCCAGTGCCACCATCTCAAAACCATTCTTCAACGCTATTCTAACCGCATTGTAACCTATTTTTTCAAGTTCCGCCTTGAGGATATCGGCATTTGACACCTCTTTAAAGCTGCCCATTATAACATAATACTGCTTATCCAACAGGGCATAAGGGATTACACTCTCCTGAGCCTTTTTCAACGAATCCAACCGGGCTGTTTCAATGGAATCCTCTATCTGTTTCTTCCTCAACTCTTTCTGCTCCATCTCCACTCTGAGGCGTTCTATATCCTCCGAAGTTGCCATTCCCAACTTCTCCTTCACCCAATCGCAACCCGACAGCATCATTGCCGATATTGCAACAAGAAATAATCCTTTTAAAGAAGCCATTTTTTTCATATAATCACTTTTTACATAATACCGCATACAAAATTAACATTTTATTTTTGCATAACAAACCTCTTGTAATTTAAAAGTTGTATCTTTACAAAATCATAAAAAAATATCCGATGAGTTCATTTATCAGACAACTTAGAAATGTTATCAATTTAACAGAGCATACCGATATATTGTCGGCAAAAAACTATATTATATCCAATATCGAATTCAAGGGCAGCAATGTATGGATTCTCATTTTCGCAACGGTCATAGCGAGTGTAGGACTGAATGTGAACTCCATACCTGTTGTGATTGGAGCAATGCTCATCTCCCCGCTTATGGGGCCTATTATGGGAATCGGCCTTGCACTCGGAATAAACGATACCGAGCTGCTCAAAAAATCATTCAAGAATCTTTTGATAATGAGCGCTATAAGCATCATAGCCTCCACTGTCTATTTTCTTTTGACCCCACTCGACATGGAGGAGCCTACCGAATTGCTTGCCAGAACAAACCCCACAATATATGATGTATTCATCGCCTTTTTTGGCGGTCTTGCAGTTATAACCGAAGTGTGTAAAAAAGAGAAAGGAACCGTTATTGCAGGTGCAGCCATTGCAACTGCCCTCATGCCTCCTCTCTGTACTGCCGGCTTTGGTCTGGCAAACGGCAATTTCTTCTATTTCATAGGAGCCTCTTACCTCTATTTCATAAACTCGGTATTTATTGCCCTGGCCTCATTCATTATGGTAAGGTACCTCAAATTTCCTCTTGTAAAATTTTCGGACGAAGCCAAACAGAAGAAAGTACGCAAGATAATTACCATATTTACCATTATCCTCATTATCCCAAGTATCTATTCTGCCTTTACAGTTATCAAGGAGAACAAATTCAACCAGGCTGCCAATAAATTTGTAACTCACAACAAAACAATAGGCAACAGCTACATCTACGACCACAAAATCACTCATAGGGCGAGAAAATCCACCCTCTCCGTTTCGATTGCAGGAGAGGCCCTGTCGGATGCGGAGCTCCACAAGCTTAATGAACAGCTGCAGGCATACGGCATAGAAAAGGAGCAGTTTGTAATAAACCAGAACAGTACATTTGTTCCGGAGAGCATCAATGAACAGGAGTTTGTCAAAAGCATATTTGAGCAAAATGAAATTGAAATACGCAAGAGGGAAGATCTGATTTCAGAGATGGAAAAAGAGCTCAAGGCCTACAAACTCAAAGAGTTGCCTGCCAGCCAGATTGCAAAGGAGATCTCAACACAATATCCGCAGATCAAGTCATTGGCGATAGCCAACGGTACCCGTATTGAGGGAACCTCCTCCACTCCTATTATCATTGCAATAATCGGATCATCCGAGACAATATCTCAAGAGAATATTACAAAGATAGGCCAGTGGCTTGCCGTAAGGCTTGATGCACCTAATGTAAAAGTATTTGTAGAGTAAATTGATGAATCCGATTCCTGCTATCTTGTGTTTTTTGCTGGTTTGCGCATCAGGTTGGGGCAAAGATCCCTTGCACTATAGCCGCATACCCTATCTTGCACCTGATACTGAGGTAAAGCCTGTATATCCGAAATGGCCCGGAGAACTGGTAAAGATGTATGATACAACAACCATTCTCTTTATCGGCGATGTAATGCAGCATGGCTATCAGATACGCAGTGCCCATATAAAAGGCAAAGACCCAAAAAAAGATTTCTCCTACGATTATTCGTGCGCCTTCAAATATCTCAAAAAGAGGTTTTACCAAGCAGATTTTGCTGTAGCCAATATGGAATTTCCGATAGGAGTGCCTCCCTACACAGGATATCCCACATTCTCTGCACCTGCCGGAATTCTTACAGAGGCCATAGAGAGCGGTATAGACCTCTTTCAGATTGCAAACAACCACATTCTGGATAAAGGTCAGAAAGGGCTGGAGCGCACTCTCTGCATTTACGATTCTTTGGGTGTACACTATATTGGAGGGTACAGAAACAGCGTCATTGCCGAGAGGGAAAACCCAAAAATAGTTGAACTGAACGGGATTAAAATTGCATTTGTAAATTTCACTTACGGCACAAACGGCTTTCCTGTTCCAAAACCATATATTATTGACTTGATGGACAGTACAAAGGTAAAAGAAGCGGTGGCAAGGGCTCATGAACGCGGTGCCGACATAATTATAGCACTACCGCACTGGGGCAATGAGTATCAGCTATATCCGTCGGGACAACAAAAAGAGTGGGCAAAAATGCTCTTTGAAGCAGGGGTGAAAATTATTGTGGGAACCCACCCTCATGTCCCGCAAACAGCAGAACTCTTTCTGAACAGAACCATGAATCCACGCCGGTACGGCTCTATTGAGAAGATGGTCTTCTATTCGCTTGGAAACTACATTTCAAACCAGAGCATACCTGATTATACGCAGCTTGGGATGCTTGTTAAAATACATATTGTAAAGAACAACATTTCGGGCGAAATTTCGCTATGCCACCCGGAATATGAGTATTTATGGTGTTTTAAAAAGAATGAATTTGAAGATGATTATACAGTTGTCCCGATAGCCGACATTTTGGAGAATCCTCAACTACAGGAGATGGTCAGGCATAAAAGCCAGCTCACACGAATGCTCGATACCTACAAATTCATACTGAACAAAAAACTTGTAAAGGAGTTATATCCGTAGGATACGGCTGCTTTTGAATTTTATTATTTTATTACCAATATCACAACAGATGGCTGAAAAGAAAATTGAATTGCAAGAGATAGACCCCATTGAAATTTTTGGAGTGAACGACAAACTCATAAACCGCCTTGCCCACTATTTTCCAAAACTCAAAATTGTGCCGAGAGGCAACTGCATCTCACTGAAAGGCACTTCAAAAGAGATTGCAGAATTCAGCAAGGCAATTGACGCGCTCATTGCAAAAAGATATAAAAAACGCAACCTCAATATTGATGACATCGACAGCCTTTTTGAAAAAGAGGAGTCCTGCGAAAGGCCGGCCTTCAACTCTTTGGGCGGAAACCTGGAGATGACACCGGAAGGCCTTGTAGGCTACTCCAACAATAACGAAAACAACAGCGACATTATAGTTTATGGCAACGACGGCAAAATAGTTCGTGCCCGCACCAAAAACCAGAAAAGGCTTGTTGCCGAATACTACAAACATGATCTGATATTTGCCCTCGGCCCTGCCGGAACGGGTAAAACCTACACAGCCATTGCACTTGCCGTGAGGGCACTAAAAAACAGGGAGGTAAAAAAACTTATCCTCACACGTCCTGCCGTTGAGGCCGGCGAGAAGCTCGGATTCCTTCCCGGAGACCTTAAAGACAAGCTCGACCCATACTTGCAGCCACTATACGATGCGCTTATGGATATGATTCCGCCCCAGAAACTGAAACTGCTCATGGAAGAGGGAACAATTCAGATAGCTCCGCTGGCATATATGCGCGGAAGAACCCTCGAGAGTGCATTCGTAATCCTCGATGAGGCTCAGAATACCAACTTCGGACAGCTCAAGATGTTCCTTACCCGTATGGGCAACAACGCCAAATTCATTGTTACCGGCGACGCCTCACAGATAGACCTTCCAAACAGGCAGGACTCCGGCTTGGTAAAAGGAATAAACATACTCAAAGGAATTAAGGGAATCGCCTTCATCAACTTTACAAAAGAGGATATCGTGCGCCATCCGCTTGTATCCAAAATCGTAAAGGCATTTGAGGCCGACGAGCAGCAGCAAGAACTGCAGCAAGAGCAACAGCAAGAGCAGCACGAAAATACACAGCAGGACTCTGTCCTACCATGATCCGCCGGCACCACCGCCACCGAACGATCCGCCGCCGAAGCCTCCGAAACCGCCTCCGCCAAAGCCGCCGCCGAAGCCTCCGCCAAAACCGCCAGAACCTCGGCGCGATCCTCCACCTGAAAGGATGCTGCTGAGAATAAAGAGCTCTGCAGCGGAAGGGCCATGATTGTTGCCTCCTCCACCGCCCAAATTCTGGGAGCCGTTCTGACCGCCGGAAAAGAGGAGTGCCAAAAATACTACTACAATAAAAATAAGAAAAACAATAGCTCCCATAGAGCCGCCGGAGCCATTTGCCGCAGCAAATTCATCAGTGGAAATTTCGCCTGCAGCCAAAGGCAGAATTACATTGAGCGCACCAACCGTACCGCTGTAGTAATCATCATATCTGAATGCCGGTATCATTTTCTGCTCAATTATACGACGGCAAACAGCATCTGTAAGAACCCCTTCGAGGCCATAGCCCGTTGCTATGAATACTTCACCCTTTGAGTTGCCCACCTTTGGTTTTATGAGAATTACAACACCATTATCAAACTTCTCCTGACCTACACCCCACTCCTGACCGATTGAATAGGCCAACCGGGCCTTATCCATACCATTGAGATCGGAAAGTGTTACAACAACTATCTGATTAGATGTTGAATCTGCAAAATTCACAAGAGCCTGCTCCAACCTCTGCGTCTGGACATCGGTAAAGAGTTTTGCAAAGTCATTGACAAGTCTTTGCGGCTGCGGCCTTTCGGGCACCTGGGCAGAGGCTGTAAAAAAAGCTGTCGGGCCAAAAAGAAAAACAAAAACTGCAACTGCAGCAAATATTCTGCAGAGACTTTTCCCCGACACACATCTGTTATATTGCAAAAGTGATTTCATATTAATCTCCAAATGATACTTCGTCCGGCTGCTCATTAATATCACCGCTCTGATAAGGGAAATACTCCTTCAGAGACTCTCCTGCAGAACGCACGGCATCACATATCCCTTCAACAAATTTGCCTGCAGAAAAAGAGGCCACCATATTATCTTTTATTTTATTCCAAAAATCCGACGGAACTTTGTTATTTATCCCCACATCGCCAATAATTGCCAGTTTGCGGCTTTCAAGTGCAACATAAATGAGTACACCATTGCGCTGGGCTGTTTTATACATTTTAAGATAATTGAAAATATATATGGCTCTCGGCACCACCTCTGCCTTGCATTTTGACTCAATATGTACCCTTATCTCGCCTGAGGTATCAAGCTCCGCCGCCTTTATCGCCTCTACAATGGAGTTTTGCGCCTGCTTGTCTATTAATGCTTTCATAACGGTTCTTTACCAAAAGAGCAGATTCAAAGGTTTACTTCTGAATCTGCTCCAAGTTAAATTTAAAATCCCTCTACAAACTAAAACTCTACTTTTGGAGCAGTTTTTGCCGCTTGGTCTGCCTCAAAATATGGTTTCTTCTCAAATCCGAACATTCCGGCAAAAATATTTTTAGGGAACTGACGGATAAGTGTATTGTAAGCGCGGGCAGTCTCATTGAACTTCTGACGCTCCACTGTTATTCTGTTCTCTGTTCCCTCAAGCTGCGATTGCAAATCAAGGAAGTTCTGGTTTGCTTTAAGATCGGGATAATTCTCCTGAATCATAAGCAACCTGCCCAAAGCAGCACCAAGTTCACCCTGTGCCTTCTGGTACTCGGCCAAAGATTCAGCTGTAAGATTCTCTGCATCAAGAGTCATCTGGGTTGCCTTTGAACGTGCAGCCACCACACTCTCCAATGTCTGCGACTCATGCTCCGCATAACCCTTTACAGTTGCCACCAGATTAGGGATAAGATCGGCCCTTCTCTGATATACATTCTCAACCTGGCTCCACGCAGCCTGCACACTCTCATCACCCTTCACCATGCTGTTGTATGCGCCTTTAACCCAAGAGAAAAGACCTATAACTACCACAGCCACAACAACGAGAATAATCAAACCTTTTTTCATAATCAATCTCCTTATATATTATTCAAATATTTATTATTCTGCATTATCCTCTTTAAGTTTCACACAACGCACAGAGGCACCAAAACCGTCTTTGTCGGTAAAGTTCATATTGAAATCGGGCTGATTGTAGTAGATATACCTGTAATATGCCTTCTCCGAACTCATTTCGGTAGCGCTCCACCAGAAAGCGTATGAGCGCAGGCCTGAGTAGTTGTTATAATCATTGGTACAGCTGCCGGCAGAGAGTGCAGCCCAGCCGAACTGGTTCTCAGGATTGCAGTTTGGAGTATACACCCAGAACTTATATCCGTTGAAGAAAGCATTTACCATTACATTGTCGCCCAATCCCATCCAGTTGCTTTCAAATTCAAGTGCAGTGCCTCCGAGAGCCTTTGCAAGATCTTCCCAATCCTGATTTGTTGGTATATGCCAGCCGTCGGGACATACACCTTGCGGGCCCTGACCCAAACCGGAAGCGGAAACTCCGCCCGTAGCATCATTCCATGTATACAATCTGCCGAGTATGCTGGCTGCGGCATCACATTTGGCATAACCGTTTCCGGCACCCGCCCAATTGAGGTTTTCTGCAAACCATATCAGGTTACCCACCTCGGTAATGTTGTACCATTGGCCGTCTCTTGCATCCTGAATGGAATCTTTGGCCTCAGGGACTCCTGTAAGAGAGCCGTCCTTACCCAATTTTACAGATGTAAGGTACTGTGTTGCTGTTTTATCATAATAACCATCAACAGAGGCTGTGAGTGTTATGGAAAAATCACCTATCGAATCGGGAACTGTTATTGTGCAATGTGTTCCCCATACGGTATCGGCCAACAGTGCCGAGGATACCCAACGGTAAGTTATCCCTTCATCATCATAGTCAGATAATTCTGTGGTTGTCAAATCTATAGTGGTTCCCACATAGGCATAGGCCGGTAATACATAAGAAAGGGTTCCGCTAAGTGATGGTTTTACCTCATCGTCATCATCATCATTATCACAAGAGGGCAACACTGTCAATCCGGCTGCACATACAATCATTAACAGCCAGTATCTCTTTATCAACTCCATAGAAAATTGGACGGTTTTGTTTATTTTGAATCTCATTAAATTTATTCAGTTAAAAAAATAAATGCAAAAGTGCATATTTTTTAGGCTTAAAACAAGATTTTGATATTTTTTCTACATTTGTACTAAAATCATGCCATGCAAAAAAGATTCCTGATATTCGTCATTTCCATCATTTCCGTCGTTTGTGGATGCACAAAAAGTTCCGAAAATTATGTTTCGGTAGACGGATTTGCCCAAGGCAGTACCTATCATATAGTTTACAAACTGCCTTCCAATAATAATCCCGACAGTACAATCGCTGCAATAAAAGACAGTATTGCGCTCTATTTCAAACAGATCAACAAATCGGTCTCAGGATACGACACGACCTCTATCCTGTCGGGGATCAACAGAGGTGAGAATCCTCCTCTCGACAAAATTTTTCTGGATGTCTTCAATTATGCCAAATATATCTACTCCGAGAGCAATGGTGCTGTAGATGCCTCTGCTGCGCCTCTTTTCGACCTGTGGGGTTTTGGTTTCAAAAATGGTGTGGAGATTACCCAAAAGAATATCGACAGCCTCAAGAATTTTATAGGAATGGAAAAATTGTCGGTACAAAAAGAGGAAAATGGTGAAAAACACTTTCTGAGAAAAGAGAATCCAAAAATAATGCTTAACTTTAATGCGATTGCGCAGGGTTATACCGTAGATTATTTCTGCCGTAATTTTGAGGCGATGGGAATAGAAGATTATCTCGTTGAAATTGGCGGAGAGGTCTGTTGCAAGGGTGTGAATCCTGCCGGCAAAAAATGGAGAGTTGGAATTGACAAGCCGGAAGATGGAAATTTCATACAGGGCAACAGCGTCCAGGCGATATTGGAGCTGGGCAACAAGGCCCTTGTAACATCGGGCAACTACCGCAAATTTTACATAAAAGATGGGGTAAAGTACTCACACACAATAGACCCCATAAGCGGCTACCCTGTCCGGCACTCCCTTTTGAGCGCAACGGTCATTGCAGATGATGCCACCACTGCCGATGCCTATGCAACTTATTTTATGGTTGTGGGGCTGGAGAGAGCAAAAGAGATACTTGCAGCCACACCTGGAATGGAGGCGTTGCTGGTATATGGAGAACAAGAGAATATGAAAGAGTATCGCACTTCCGGACTGGCAAAGATGCTCTGCAGATAGCATCCTGAAGACCGGGAAAAGAATAAGTCTGGGAAAAGAGTAAGAAAATAATACACATAAAAAATATAGCTATGAGCAACGGAAAATCACACGACAGCATTATGGACAACAGCAAGAAGATGTCCAGAAGAGGATTTTTGAAAATGTCGGCAACCGCAGGATTGGGTGCAGCAGTGCTTGGAGGTGGCGGCGTTAGTGCATTCATTGCAGGATGCACCACTAAAGAGCAGTTTGATACAATTATAGCCAATGGCATAATTTATTGTGGCGACGGAAAAGCTCCTATCAACGGCAGCATTGGCATAAGGGATGGCAAAATTGCCGCTATCGGAAAAATAGGAAAGAGTTGTGAAAAACTTATAGATGCACAAGGACTGGCAGTATCTCCAGGATTTATTGACATCCACACCCACACCGATACCAACCTGTTGCAGGCTCCTCTTGGCGACAGCCGTATTTTCCAAGGTGTTACAACTGATATCGGAGGAAACTGCGGAGACTCTCCATTCCCTTATTCAGATGCCTACTTTGCTTCAAAACAGGGTGAATTGAGATATGGCTATCCATTCTGGCAAGATATAGACGGTTTTTACAATGCCTTGAGAGATAAGAAAATAGGCATCAACTACAAGAGCTATACAGGACAAGGTCAGCTCCGTTCCGCAGTTGTTGGCGACAACAATGTTCCTGCAACCAAAGAGCAGATTGTAAAAATGTGCAACATTCTCGACAAAGAGATGGAGATGGGCAGCCTTGGCCTCTCTTGCGGCCTTGAATATGCACCGGGCTCATACGCAACAGACGAGGAGATTGTTGAGCTCTGCAAAGTTGTTGCAAAACACAACGGATTGTTTGCAATCCACATGAGAAACGAAGATGACCGCGTTGAAGAGTCTATTGAAGAGGCAATTGCAATTGCCCGCAAATCTGGTGTAAGACTTCAGATTTCGCACTTGAAAGCCCAGAATGCAGCCAACTGGCACAAAGGCCCCAATATGCTCAAAATTATTGAGAATGCACGCAAAGAGGGCATAGATGTAACTTTCGACCGCTACCCTTACATTGCCTTTTCAACAGGTCTTACATCATTCATTCCATTGGATTTGAGAGACGGTTCATCGGCAGATATCCTCAAAAGGCTTAATACCAAAGCAATCAGCGACAAGATTGGAGTTTATGCGGAGAGCCGCGTAAAACGTTTGGGTGGTCCTCAAAATGTATTGATTGCTGCTTGCCGCAATGCAGAGAACGCTGCATACTCCGGAAAAAACATTGAAGAGTGCTGCAAAATCTCAGGCATGGATCCATGGCCAATGATCAGACACCTCCTCATTACCGAGAATCTTGGAGTTCAGATGGCCGGTTTTGCAATGACCGAAGAGAATGTAAGGATGTTCCTTGCCCACGAACTTGGAATGCCTGCATCAGACGGCAGTGTTTACTCACCTGAAGGACCGCTCTCTTCTTCAATCCCTCACCCACGCTCATACGGAACATTCCAGAGATTCTTTGGCAAATACATTAGAGAAGACAAAATCTGTGACCTTGCAACAGGTATCTACAAATGTACTGCACTTCCTGCATCAAGGATTGGCTTGAAAGATAGAGGCCTTATCACCCCTGGATATGCCGCCGACATAGTTATCTTCAACCCGGATACAATAATAGACACCTCAGATTACAGTTCACCTCACCAGCTTGGCAAAGGTGTTGAACATGTAATTGTAAACGGCCAACATACAATTGAGAACGGCAAATACAACGGCTGCGAACTCAAAGGTATGGTTTTATAACCAATGTGGATATAAATATTACTATGAATAAAATAGTTTTCGCAGTGGCTGTGCTTGTCACAATAGCACAGCCATTTGCTTTTTATGCCCAAACACCCGACAACAATCTGCCTGTAATTGATATTGGAAAGGCCTTGGATAGCAAGGCTGTTGCCCCTTTAAGCAGTGTTGCATCAAAACTCACCGAAGAGAGCAATCCCGTTTTGGTAACAGTTACAATCCTATAACAACTCTTTTGGTTTTCACTTTTTTATCGGAGTCCAGATTGGCATAAAGAGCACCAAGGCAATAAGGGAGAAGAACAGGCCACCCATTGTTCCAAGCGCAAATGCAAACCAGAAGACTTCGCTTGCGCCATCCATAAGGAAAGGAACAAGACCCAACACTGTAGAGAGCACAGTTAAAAGGATAGGTATTATTTTGTGGTTAAATGCCCTCACATAAAGGTTTATACCCCTGTATCTCTTCTCCTTGAGTTGCCCACGATACTCATTCAATATATATATTCCGGCATTCACAATTATTCCTGCAAGCATTACCAGCGAAGCAAAACCGCCCTGGTCGAACCGGTATCCGGTAATGGCAAAAATCAGGAACACGCCTATTATTGAAACGGGGATAAGACCTATCACTATCAGAGGGAATACCAACGATTCAAAGAGAATGGCACATATAAAATATATTACAAGCACCACTACAAGCAACAGCAGCACATAGCTTATGCTCTCCTTTCCAAACCCGTAACGGCCACCATCATCCTCCGCACTGAAACCTATAGGCAGAACCTCGTTGTTCAACCTTTTAATCTCCCTGTTGCGCACTCGGCGGGCCTGCTCCGATGTTCCTATATAATCATAAGCAATATAGAGACGGTACTGCTGGTTCTCCCTGAAAATCTCGTTTCCGGTATTACGTTTTGCAATTTGTCCTATATCAGAAAATCTCATCTGCTTGTCGCCAATGGTGATATACTCATTTTTCAAGTTCCAGACATCAAATGCCGAAGCATTTGCAGAGACCATATCAACGGTCTGTCGGGCCCCATTCTTATAATAAGAGGCAAGCTGGCTCATATACAGCTGCTCTTTCAATGATGTGTATGTGTTGCTGAGGGTCAGATCATAATGGGCAAGTTTCTCCTTGTCGTAATCAATAAAATACTCTGTTTGCGACAATGTTGAACCCCAAGATACTCTACCACATATCATAGGCTCCTTTACCCTGCCATTTTTGGAGAGCAGCTCTACGCTCTGTTTGCAATATTCGTAGAGTTCATCATAATTGTAACCGGTAAGTTTTATCCTCTCGCTCTTGTAGCCTCCTCCTATATTATTGCTGAAACGCTGGTCGTCGAGTCCGCTCACGCTCCAGTTGGCACCTCCAAAGTCAATCGCCTTGGAAATCACCTCATTCTTTATCATCACAGGTATATAGCTGTTCTCTATCTCCTTTTTGAAATGCACTTGAATACTGGCATTTTTGTAGCTCGATATATTTGTCCTGAATATCTCTATCTCTTCAAATTGCGACAGGTAGTTCTCCATACTCATCACAACTTCGTTAAGTTGCCCTATTGTACATCCGTCGGGCAATGATGCAGAAATGGAAAGGGCAGGACGCGCCGGATCGCTATAGTAATTTGCAGCCGAAAAATTCTTGTTGAACAATCTCCAACTGCCTCCGAAGATTATCTCCACAGGCTTTTTCAATTTGTTCAGATACAAATCACCGCCAAATGTCTTGTTATACAACCTCACCAATGTGCTGTCTGTATCTTTGCCGTAATCCAAGCGGGTTGGCAATTTGTCTACAGGAATACCAAATCCGAGTATCAGCACAACAATTGTAACCCATTTGTATTTCTTGCCATAAAATATGTACTTGCTGTAAAGATTATTGATCTTGACAATCTTCCTTCTGTTACGGACTCCCGACAACCCCTTCTTCTCCACAAGGTGCATTGTATCAACCAGGGCAGGAATCAGCAGGTAAGAGACAGCCAGAGATACTGCCAGATTGATTATCACAACACCAACAAAGTCTGTAAGATTTGCACGCATGTCCGGCGGCAACAGGAATACAACCACAAGGGCTCCTATACTTGTCATCTGCGCCGCAAGAATGGCTATGAATACATTTCTGTTCTTGTAGTAACCATAATGAGCCACCATAACTATGGCGGTATCAATCACAATACCCAACGAAACCGTAATTCCGGCAAGAGAGTAGAGATGTATCTCCATATCAAACATCACATAGAAGATGAATGATATGAGTATATTGGCAAGCAGGGCAAAACTTATAACAAACAGATACTTGAAACTGCGGCTTACAACAAGCACAAAGAGCAGCAGTATTATAAGCGAAAGCACTGTCCTTACATATATTTTGTTCAACTCCTCCTTTAAGGTAATGGAGACATCAACCGGTATTATTACAGAAAATTTGTCGGGAAAATTCTCAGACAAAGCAGCCATTCTCCCCTTTACAGCGGCACAAACCTCCAATGTATTCACATACTTTTCAGGATAGACATCAATATTAATTGTATTCAATCCATTGATACGGCTATACATTGTTGGGTTTTTCTCCTTATGCAGAATATTGACCACATCTCCTACTCTTATTATACGCCCCTCAACATTTTTAAGAGGAATACTCTCCATCTGCTCTATATCTGCATTATGCTTCAACAGAATGCCCACATTGTTGATACTGCCTATTATATCATACTCCCCAAGGCTGTTGCTTATTGCACTCTCTATATCGGAAATATTCAGTTTGTAAGCAGCAAGTTTCTGTGGGTCAAATGCCAATTCCTGATAATAAGGAGTTACACCCGACAGTTCAACAGAATTTACTCCATCAACTAAAGCCAGATCCTTGATGATATAATCCTGAACATATGTTTCAATCTCCTGAGTAGGAAGATCGGCATTGACTGTAAATGTAAGAATCACCTCTCTCGAATCACCTGTTGATGATGCGGAGATTGACGGATAGGATACACCATCGGGCAGTTTTTTGTAAATCTGCCTCAACAGGGTGGCAATCTCAAAACGGATCATCTCCATATCCACACCCTTCTTGAATTGTGCCGTTACAGTACCGCTGCCCTTTGCCGAATGCGACTCTATTTTGCTGCATCCCTTTATCGACGAGACAAGGCCCTCGATTTTTGATGTAACCTCCATCTCAATAAGTTTGGCAGAGGCATTCTGCCATGAATATCTTATGGAGATTTCGCTCTTCTTCTGAGTTGGAGTATATTGCACATTAAGGAGCGGAGTAACCCCGGCCCCCACAATTATGAGGACTACAAAAACAAGTATCACCGAAAATGAAGGGAGTCTTCTCATCATTTACTCTTTCTGTAGATTTCGTAATAGAGGATTGGAATGAAAAATACACTCACTATTGTACCCAGTATCATTCCTCCAATAAGTGCCAAAGATAGAGGGAACTGCAAATCCGAACCCATATCACCCCTTACCAAGAACGGAGCAATCGCCAATATTGTGGTAAGGCTTGTCATAATGATAGGTTTCAGCCTTCTGTTGCCGGCCATCATTACGGCACGCAAAAGAGAATATCCGCGTCTGCGCAACTGGTTGATTGTATCCACTTTGAGTATGGAGTCATTGATTATGATACCGCACATTACCACAATTCCTATCAGAGACATCAGGTTCAGACCGGAACCGCATATCCAGAGCAAGAAGAGCGCTCCAAAAAGATCCACCAGTATCTCCGACAATATTATAAAAGGCTGTACCACCGACTCAAACTGCGCAGCAAGTATGAAGAACAGAAGCAATATCGAGATTATCAGCACTATAACGAGTTCGTTAATCATTGAACGGCTCGAATAATATCCTCCACCATAAACAACGGTATACTCACCGCTCTCTTTCACTATCCTTGATATCTGCTTTACAATTGATGGAATATCACTGTCATCAGCCTCAATCTTTATAGGATAATAGTGTCCGTCTTTACCCGATATGATACTCTTCAGATCCCTGACTCTCTTCTCAGTTACCAGATACGACATAGGCACCTCAGCCCCTTCGCTATTTTTCACCTTCATATCAAGAAGATTGCTTCCGCTGTTTTCAGAATCACCAAAAACTATAGGAATCATAAAGGTGCCGGAATTTATCGAGAAAAGCATATTCTCCTTTGTGGCCCTCGACAATTCAGAATAGATCTGCTGATAATTGATATTATACAGTGCCATCCTCTCCTGATCGGTAACAAAAAGTATCTGCTCCTGCCACAATACAGGTTCGATGTAGAGGTCAGGCAACTGTTTGCGGATATCGCCGAGCAATCCGTTCAACTGGTCGGGCTGTGGAATCTTGCCATCTTTTGTACTTACCATTGCAACCAAATCAGGCTCATTCTCCGAAAATATCAGGTTGAATATATTTGCCGCCTGCTTGAACGAGAAATTGGACTCGGGATAGAGCTCCTGGATAGAATCACCCATCCTTTTCTTGAGATCATCCAAAATTCCCGCATCCGAAACCTTGATATAGAGCATTACCTGCGAAGACTCGATACTGCCTGTATGAGAGAGTATGAAATCTTGGGGCCCTACAAGTATATTATGTTCAACAATATCCTCTTCAAACGGTTTCAACAGAGCAACAACACGCTCATCACTCGCCTCCAGCGACAGATTGCTGTTCCAGTCTATGGTAAGGAGTGTTTCATCGCTGGTCATTGGAGGCAATTTGGATTTGTCGATTACCACATACAGCAGCACAGTCAAAGGTATGAACATCAGAAATATGCTCCACGAGGTCTTGGGATGTCTGAAGACCCATTTCAATCCCTTCTCATAAATGCCATCATAATCTATCTGTATCTTGCTCAGGTATTTGTTCTCCTCCTTCACACCATGATTTGTATACAACAGCTTGTAATATACCGGTATCACAAGGATTGCAACAAAGAGTGATGAAAAGAGGGCTACCGTTACCGCCATCGCCTGGTCATAAAAGAGCGCACCTGCAATTCCACTCAAAAATATAAGCGGAAGAAAAACAGAACAGGTTGTAAGCACCGAACTCAACATTGGCGCAAATACCTCATTTGTTCCCCTGACTATTGCCTCTTTCAACGAAGCGCCACGCTCCCAATGCTGGGTAATGTTGTCGATCACAATAATTGAGTTATCAACCATCATTCCCAATCCCAATATCAGACCCGACAGCGAAATGATATTGATGCTCACACCAACAAGGTAGAGTGCAAGCAGCGAAACCACCAGCGAAAGCGGAATTGTTATGGAGATAAGCAGCGGCGAACGGAAATCCTTCAAGAAGAGGAAAATCACAAGAATTGCCAATATTGCACCTACAATTATATTACTCTTGAGATTATCTATCGAATAATCAAGAAGTTCTGTCTGGTTACGGGTTACATTGAACTCAACATCGGGATACTCCACCTTGAATGTGGCCATAAGTTTGTCCAAAGCCTCTTTAAGATCGCTCATCTTGGCATCAGACTGTTTGATTACGGCAAATGTTACAGCCCTTTTCCCCTGCGAACGCACCATTCCGGCAACCGGAGCAGGCTCATGGGTTACAGTAGCCAGATCCTTGAACAGATAGAGCCTGTCATTAATCTTGAGAATGATATTCTCGATATCCTCCTTATCATTGATCTGCGAATCAAACCTTATATTCCAGAGGTAATAACCATCTTTTATTGTAAGGTTACCCAAAGTGAGGTTATTATCCTTTATGGCCTTTTCAAGATCCCCAACAGAAATATTCAGCGAACGGAGCTTTGCATTGTCGGGCTCTATGAGAAAACGCGACGATTGCACACCGCTCACATCCACCATTGCAACCTGCGGAATCTGTTCGATTCTTTTAGAAATCACCTCCTTGGCAAAACGGCTCAACTCCATGAAACTCTCAGGAGTTCTGCTGTCGGAGGTTATATCTATAAAAAATACAGGAATATCCGTTGCGCTTGCCTTTATTACCTTGGGACGCTCCATCGACTCCGGAAATGAAGAGATACACTGGTCGATTTTCTCATTTACCTCAATAAAATTGTAGTCGATATTGGAATCGTGGTTGAACTGCATGAATATCAAACCACTGCCATTATTGGATGTGCAAGTGAAATCCTTCAGCCCGGAGATCTGGATGAGGTTTGTGCGCAATGTCTTCATAACAGACTCATCAATCTCCCTTGCCGATGCCCCCTTTAGAGTTACCTGCACTGTAATTTGCGGTATATCCACATTGGGCATAAGGGAAACAGGCAGCATGCCTATAGCCACAGCACCTAAAATAAGCACCGCTATAATGCTCATTGTTACAGCAATAGGCCTCTCTATCAATTTACCTATCATAAATTAGCTCCTTATCATTTTCTGATTTCTACCCTTGATCCTTCGGCCAGATTCAAATTGCCGCTCACAATTACAATCTCACCCTCCTGAAGAACTGCATTTTTCTGCTCATTTCCACATACAACATGGTGAGTACTGTTTGATTCAAGAATATTCACATAAACCCATTGGGCAGCGTTTGTCTCTTTATTGAGAGTAAACAGCACATCATAACCGTCTCTTATAACCACAGCACTCTTAGGCACAATCATACGGTTCTTTGACACACTCTCTATAAAGATCTTGACATTCATTCCCTCAATAAGTCTGCTTCCTTTATTGGCTATGGAAGCCACAACCTTCACCTGTCCATTCTCATCAACAACAGGATTGATCTGCTTAATTTTTCCCCTGTAATTTCCCGACAGCTCAATATAAGGCACAACCCTCACATCCTGACCCACTTTTATATAATTGAGCTCCGACTCCAGCAACATGAACTCCACATCAAATGCAGAATTGTCAATTACAGAACATATTTTATCAGACGAACTCTCATAAGGCTTTATACTCAGATTTGCCACAATTCCGCTGAAAGGAGCCCTTATTGAGGCATTTTCGATATCAGCTTTTGCCGATGCCAAAGCATATTTTGCCGATGAATATCCGGAGCGGATATCTGCAACCCTCTTTATCTCTTCAGGAATATCTGCAACATCTTTACCATAACCGAATCCCAGCAATTTGTCGGTAAAATCAAGTTCTGCCTTCTCCATATCAATACAGGCCTGCTCATACTTCTGCAGAACCGACTGCATATCCAAAGCCACGATTGTATCACCCTTCTTCACAAAATCTCCATCCTTCTTGAACACCTTCATAACCACGCCATTATTCTTGAATGCCATATCTGCCTTCTTTACAGCCCTCAAATTACCGTTGCTTATAATTTCGTGGTTAAAATCCTGAAGTTTCAGGAACATTGTATCAACAATATTCTTCTCCGCAGCATAATCGCTCTTTGCAGCCTGCAACTCCTGCTGGGGCTGGTTTCCACAAGATAGAACGCCCAGTATCACGGACGAAAACAATACAATATTCCAGACCTTTCTGCCGTACATTTTACAGTTCATCTTTATCATTTTTATCTATTTTTTCTCCAACTAATTTTTCAAAGTCCTCTGTAATAACCGCATTCTTCACATAATCATAGAGACTCTGCTTGCGTATATCGTAATAATAAGACCAGTAATCGCCCAGGCTCTGCAAATAAGAGGTGGTGGCATCATCCATTTCGGTCTGTGCGGTATTGAGCTCGGTAACATTTATGGCACCATTGAGGAATCTCTCCCTTGCCGATTCATATCTCATCCTACCAACGCTGTCGGCTTTGGCCGAAATGCGGCACCTCTCGCCCTGAAGATTGAACTGCATAACATTGAGGATGATATTCTCCCTCATATCCTGCTCATCCTGCAATCTCTGCGATTCCACTACCTGATACTCCGATTTTGCAACCTTGACCTTACCTCTACCCAATCCCCAATCCAGAATAGGCAAACTGAGGCTCAACCCCACAACCTCCTGATCCATCGGATTTTTATATGCCTGAGAGAGTTCATCACCCACCTTTGTGAGTCCGAATCTGGCAAAGAAAGAGGCTTGCAAGCCATTATTGGCCTTTGCCTGCGCAATGCTTCTCTGCGCCTCAAGTTCTGTTATACTGTTGGACAAATCAAACGAAGAGTTTGCATATACTTTAGCAAGCACATCTTCATAATCCAAAAAGAGTTTCTCTCCAATATCCGGCACAATCAGGTTCAGAACCACATTTTCATTATATCCCAGATATGTACGGAGCCTCATCATCTTCATCCGCAGATCCAGTTCGGCATTGCTCACGCTCAAATCATCGTTGAGCAACCTCAACTCGAGTTGCAGCAAATCATTCTTCTCTATAGTTCCCAATTTGAACCTCTCCTTGGATGTTTCATAGAGCTTCTCATTATTCGACTTGCTTTTTTTGGCCATCTCCAACTTGCCCTGAGCCATCAGCAAATCAAAGAAATATGTTGTTACCACACCTGTTATGCCCTCCAATGTCTCCAGATATTGTTTTTTTGCCAGTTCAAACTCCTTGGGAGCAATCTTCTTCTCCCATTTAAGGGAATTGAATGCCTTTATCGGCTGATTATAATAAATATTGATAGGCTGACTGTTGTATGTTATATAATCATCCGGAGAAAACTGGTCGAGTCTCGACAACGAAGAGTAGATAGATACAGTACCTCCTGTAAAAGGAATGCTCTGGTCTATTGAGAGAGAGAGACTGTTCTTAAGATTATTGTTGTCTACATAATTGATTTTACCGGTTTCACTATTCTGGACAGCTACCAACGAACGGTTATACTGACCCAAATCGGCATTAAGATTCAATGATGGTAAAAACTGGGCCTTGTAGGTTCTGTATCTCCAATAGCTCACTACAAACTGATGTTTTGCCCTCAATGCCGGCACAGACTGTTCACGGGCAGTTGCAATAGCCTCGTCCAATGTAAGCTGCAGAGTGGTTCCTCCAGAAGTTTCTCCGCTTTGCTGAGCATTTGCGCTTGTATAAAAAACAGACAAGGCGGCACACACCAATATCCATTTAATCTTCATGTATCTGACACAACCCATAGTTTCCAAAGTTTTACTTATCCGCGCAATTTACGATTTTCTCACTAAAAAACCTAATTTTATATTTATTTACGGATTGTTGCTTCCACTACAACAGGGTTGGAGTCTTCTGTAAGCGAGGCAGCCACCTCCTTCATTTTTGCAGAAGAGCTCTTTTGGGCAATATCCATAAATGTTATTGCATCCAGAATCTGATACATCTTGTTACCCTCTATAACTTGAGGGAAGAATGGAGCTCCGCCATCAATATCATTTTCCAATCCCAAAATACCCATATCGGTGTTTATCTCCACACCTGTCATCTGCGAAGTCTTCATGTCGTAAACCATTAAAGCAACAGACCAGATATCTGCCATAGTACTGTTTACAGCACCTTTGAAAAAGCCTTTCGGACCTCTGATTTTAAATAACAATTTACTCTCTACCTGCTGGATAGAGGCTCCTCCCTGCTCTAATCTGAGCTGATTTTCCCACTCAGCATCTGCATATTTTCCATAATCCAATGCCACAAATGGAACCAATTTGAAATTCTCATCAAATTTAAACAGTGTATCCTCTGCAATGCGGGTATACACAGCTTCACCATTTAATGTGTAGCTTATACCTAAGGTTACGAAGTTCTTTTTTACCATTCCTGATCCATCATCCATACCCATTACAGAAACCTTCTCTTCCATTATCGGATATAAGCCATCCAGCTTTCCTGAATCACCAAAAGTTGCCATATAAACGTTCGGATTGCCGGCCTCCTCCATAGGGAAAGTACACATATTTGCATAACGGCCGTTACCCAAATAGCGCAGAGCTGCAATAAACGGTGCATGCTTTGCCAATGTATCGTATGCAATCTCTCTCAAGAACTCATCTTCAAGAGAGTAGATCACAGTCTTCTGAGGGGAGCCGATGGCTATCTCGTCCCTGTCGTGAGAGAGAACAACATTTGTGTTGAAAATAAACTCTCCCTTTGCTCTGCCCTTTTTCCCCAAAGGTCTTACATATTTTCCGTCGAAATCAAAATAGTGGACACCAACCATGGAGCGCATGGTTTTCACAAAGATGCCCCGCTCAGGTTTTACTTCAAAATCAAGATGACTCGAGCCCACAAGACATTTGTCAGAAGTCTCCAGCGGAATATATCTGATATCTGTAGCCACTTCGCTCAACATAACAGGTCTTATATTGTTGAGTCCATCACTTATACAGAGTACCGGCAGCCCACCATTTCCCTTATCAGACGAACAGGAAGCTACTAATCCACCAAGCAATAAAACCGCCACAACCGCAGTTCCAAAAAATTTTCTAACATTTGCCATAATTATAAACTTTTAAATTGATCCGACATATTTTTCATCTCAAAAATAGGAAAAATAAGAGGCTGGCACAATAATTTAACATTCTTTAACATTGGTTTAACATTGGTTAACATTGCCTGTAACAAAAAAAACCGCATCAAATCTCTTTGACACGGTCTTTCACTGTTTGATTTCCAACTATTTTGCGCAAATAGGTTTGATCTGGGTAAAGAAATCGTTTCCTTTATCATCTACAAGAATGAATGCAGGGAAGTTCTCAACCTCAATTTTCCAGATTGCCTCCATACCCAATTCAGGATACTCAACGCACTCAACACTCTTGATATTCTCTTTTGCAAGAATTGCAGCAGGACCACCAATACTTCCAAGATAGAAGCCGCCATGTTTTTTACAAGCATCTGTTACTTGCTGGCTGCGGTTACCTTTTGCAATCATAATCATACTGCCGCCATTCTCCTGGAACAAGTCTACATAACTGTCCATACGGCCTGCAGTTGTAGGTCCGAATGATCCGCTCGGCATTCCTTTAGGAGTTTTTGCAGGACCTGCATAATAGATCGGATGGTTCTTGATATACTCAGGAAGACCCTCACCGTTATCAATACGCTCTTTAAGTTTTGCATGGGCAATATCACGGCCTACAATGATTGTACCTTTCAACAGCAGCTGTGTTGAAACAGGATATTTGCTCAAATCTGCAAGCACCTCGTTCATAGGACGGTTCAAATCAATCTCAACGCCATGTTTGTGGGTAGCATTCAAGAATTGCTCAGGAATCAGTCTTGCAGGATTGTTATCAAGAGTCTCCAACCAGATACCATCTTTATTGATCTTACCTTTAATGTTACGGTCTGCACTACAGCTTACACCCATACCAACAGGGCAAGAAGCACCATGACGAGGCAAACGGATAACTCTGATATCGTGAGCGAAATATTTACCGCCGAATTGTGCGCCTATACCCAAGCAGTGAGCTGCTTTAAGAAGTTTTTTCTCCATTTCAATATCACGGAAAGCGTGTCCGCCTTCGCCACCCTCAGTTGGAAGGGCATCGTAATATTTTGCAGAAGCAAGTTTTACAGTTTTAAGGTTCAATTCAGCAGATGTACCGCCAATTACAAATGCAATATGATATGGAGGACAAGCAGCTGTACCCAAAGTCTTCATCTTCTCAATCAGGAAGTTTTCCAGTTTCTCAGGAGTAAGAAGAGCTTTGGTCTCCTGGAAAAGATATGTTTTGTTTGCAGATCCGCCACCTTTGGCAACAAAAAGGAATTTGTACTCGTTGCCATCTGTAGAGAAGATATCTATCTGTGCAGGAAGGTTATTGCCTGAGTTCTTCTCTTTGTACATGTCAAGAGCCAAAGTTTGCGAATAACGCAAGTTGTCGGTGGTATAAGTGTCATATACTCCGTGAGAGATAGAAGCCTCATCACCGCCTCCGGTATATACATTCTGACCCTTTTTAGCCACGATAGTAGCTGTTCCTGTATCCTGGCACAATGGGAGCTGTCCGTTTACAGAAACATTTGCATTCAACAGGAATGTAAGGGCAACGGCCTTGTCATTCTGGCTTGCCTCAGGATCTGAAAGGATTTTTGCAACACTCTCATTGTGCTCTGGACGAAGCATGAATGAAACATCGTGGAACGCCTGACGGGTAAGCAGTCTGATACCCTCCTGCTCCACTTTAAGAATCTCATTTCCCTCGAAATTTGCAACGCTCACATAATCTTTTGTAAGCAAATGATACTTGGTAGTATCCTCTCCCATAGGGAACATCTCGTTGTATTTGAATTCCATGGTATTTTTTTTAGTATGTTTATATATCTTTTGTTTCTAATATGCCTACTGTTTTGTATTTTCAAGCAGATAGCGCCTCATAAACTCGTTCAGATCACCGTCGAGGACAGCCTGAGTATCAGAAGTTTCACAACCTGTACGCAAATCCTTCACCATTTTATATGGATGCAGAACATAGCTGCGTATCTGGGAACCCCACTCTATCCGTTTCTTCTGCCCCTCAAGTTCTGCCTGCTTTTCACGCTTTTTGGCCAGTTCTATCTCATAAAGGTGAGATTTCAGAATCCTCAGCGCATTCTGTCTGTTGTCTAACTGCGAACGGGTTTCTGTATTCTCCACAACAATACCGCTCGGTATGTGCCTTACTCTCACACCTGTTTCGACCTTGTTCACATTCTGGCCGCCTGCTCCACTTGAACGGAAGGTGTCCCACTCCAGATCCGCCGGATTTATATTTATCTCAATACTCTCATCTACAAGAGGATAGACAAATACCGATGAAAAGGTGGTCTGTCTTTTTCCCTGTGCATTGAACGGAGATATACGCACCATACGATGTACTCCATTCTCAGATTTGAGATAACCGTATGCAAAATCTCCCTCAATCTCCACTGTTGCCGATTTTATACCAGCCTCATCACCCTCAAGAACATCATACACAGAGACTTTATATCCATTTCTCTCACCCCATCGGGTATACATTCTCAAAAGCATCGAACTCCAGTCATTGCTCTCTGTACCACCTGCACCTGAGTTAATTTTTAGCAAAGCTCCCAAATTGTCGCCCTCTTCACCCAACATGCTCTTGGCCTCAACCTCCTCTATCTTTGCCAGAAGAGCCGCATACTCGCTCTCCAGTTCCTTTTCAGAATCCTCATCCGCCATTTCCGAAGCCATTTCATAGAGAACCTGCAAGTCATCAACACCTCCGGTAAGGGTATCAAGTGCATTAACCCAATACTTTACCCCCGACAGCTGTTTCAAAAACTTCTCAGCCTCCTTAGGATCATCCCAAAAGCCCTCTGCAGTACTCTTTGCAGTACCCTCTTCTACCTCTGCTTTCTTGGCATTATAGTCAAAGAGACCTCCTTAAGGCCTCAATCCTCTCTTTACAATTGTTTATCTGCTCCTGTTGAATCATACTCTTTATATTACTCTCTTCTGCTTTTACCAAAAGAATGCGCTAAGTTAAGGATTAAACCTAAATAAAAGAATCCTTTTGCACAATTTCTAATGCTATTTCTACAAAGGGCCGGCCTCCACAACTTTCAGACTCTTTAAAATCTCTTCATACTCAAACCCCCTTCCAAGTGCAAACCTTATAACTTTGGCCCTACGCTTTTGCACAGACTCCTCCTTTTCGAGCGATTTCCACTTTTTTTCAACCACCTCTTCAAGAACTCCTTTGCCCGACAGCTGTCGGCCTCCATCACCGGATCCATCTTCAGAGGCATAATAATTCTCCCTCAGAGCCTCCTCAACAATATACTGCGAAATTCCCAGACTTTTCAATTTATACACAATCTTGTTTCTTCCCCACTTGTTGAACTTGAGTTTGTCGCGCACAAAGGCATTTGCAAAACGGCTCTCATCAACAAACCTTTCGGCTACCAGAACCGACACTATTTCCGAAATGTCACCCTCACACAGATGGGGCTCTCCACCCTTTAATTTTGCCGACAGAATCCACCTGCGCAATGTCTCTGCCACTTGATAGCTGCAACACTCCGCCCTGCTGCATTTGTACCTCAACCTCTCTAAAGCCTCTTCCTTTGTCATATCCCTGAGAATTCATTCCTGATTGCTAAAAATAGTAGCCGATATTAAGATACAGCCCAACCCTCTTGTTATAATCAGACCAGTGCACATTCATCGACAGCGGGCCGAGCGGCGTATTGTAGGCATACTTGATACCGGCACCCCAATAGCCGGAACCCAATCTGTTGAACATATACTCAAACGACTCTCCGGTCCGCATATAATTCACTATTCCATACAGATAGTGGTTCCTGCCTATTCTCTTTCGCAGATCAACTCGTCCGACCAATATATGGGGATCAAACATCTCCGCATAATTGATTCCGATGAACGGTATCTGCTGCGGTATATAACGGCCATACTCCGAACCTCCAGCAAAGTTTATGTATGGAGTATACGCCTCATTTCCTATAAAAGACCTGTAATATAACGCAGGAAGCAGAGCGACGCTCTCTGAAAGTGAAGCGGCACCCACAATATTCAATTTCAAAGTGGTGAATATGCTGTTGTTCTTACTGAATCCCGGATGGAAAAGTGCAGCTTCGGTATCGAGATATGTACCCTTTGTAGGGAAATACTTATTATCTCTATTATCCATTTTTCCACTCATGAAATAGCTCAGATACAAATCTGCATCTCTGTCGAGATCAGCCACTTCTGAAGATGAAAAGAAGTGCCTGTATTTATATGATTCAAATCTCGCACCTGCAGTAAAGTCAAAGTTCCTCAAATAGATATTGGAGAGATAGAACTCTATCCTGTTTGTATAATACCTCATATATTCCGACAGTTCTCCCCTATCGTATATATTCATATCTGTAGATTTGAACATATATGAGAAGTTGATTTTAGGGAACTCCTTGAATACATAGGCATACTCCAGTTTGCCGTATGCGTTGTAGCTCAACCTTCCGGTAAGGCCAAGCCTTGAACCGAACAGATCCTGTGTATGTATTCCCAAATGCAGCAACATGGCAGCGGCCTCCTCTGAGTCAAATCTTGCGCCAACAGCAAAAACATTTGCAGGCCCCCTTACAAAATCCAGCACAAGTTTGTCGCCCCCATGCAAAGAGTCTTCATGCACCTTATATGTAACAGAAGAGAAGGCATTGGTTCCATAAAAAATAGATACAGCCCTATTGAGATCATACCCTGTAATGCGGTTCCCCTCTTTCAGGCCGACCCTGCGCAAAAGCCACGCTGCATCAGATTGGCTTATTCCATTCACATCTATCGTGGCAATATTGAAAGTATCTCTGATTACGACAGTTGCGGCAGGTGGCATCTTCTTGTGCACACTGCTGTCATTTCTGCCCAATCTGGCGGCAAGCTCCTCCAGTTCAGCTCTCTTGGCATCTGCGGCAACATATCCGTTCACAATGAGGGAATCTATAGCTTTGGCATTGAAACTGAACATATTGAATCCCTCCACATCCGGCTTTATATATATATCCGCCAGGCCTATATTCTCTTTATAACGGCTGTTGCCCATCAGGCCCACAATCTGCGAAAAGACCTCTGTTATAGATTTCAGCTCATCTGCTTTTAACAGGTCATTCTGGATATCTACACCTATTATGATATCCGCCCCCATCTTCTTTGCAACGTCGGTAGGGAAATTATTTACAGTTCCGCCATCTATCAAAACCCTTCCATCTATGGTAACAGGTGTAAAATAACCCGGGATTGCCATTGTTGCCCTCATGGCTTGTGGCATATAACCCTTGTCGAGAATAACCTCTTCTCCTGTTGACAGATCTGCTGCTATACATGCAAACGGTATAGGCATTTTACTGAAATCCATATAATTCTGATATCCTCCCGACAATACCGACAACAGATTGTAAACATTCTGTCCATTCACCAATCCTGCCGGCAAATGGGCAGAGAGCACATCTGCGCTCTTCTCTGCCTGATTCACACCAGTTTCATCGCCATTCTCCTTTCTGGTTCTTTTTTTCACAAAAGGATTCTCCTCATTGAGCTGCACCGCATAGAACGGCACTTTAACCAGATAGAGCTGGTCAGACTGCTTTTCACTGAACGAGGCATTTTTCCTCTTTGTATTGTCGCTCAAAAGATATTGCCAATCGGCACTCCTCACAACAGAGTCTATATCTGCCGCCTTATACCCCATTGCATAGAGGCCTCCAATAATTCCTCCGATACTCGTACCCACTATCATATCCGGCCGGATACCCGTCTGCTCCAGCACCTTCAGAACACCGAGATGGGCAGCACCTTTGGCTCCGCCTCCACATAGCACAAGCGCAACTTTTGGAGAGGCTTCCTTTTGTAAAGAAGATGGCTGTTGGGCTGGCACAGCAACAGCACACAGCAACATTGCAATTGCCATAACCAATCTCCCAAAACCTATTTTCATCTTTTTCACTTTCCGACAATTTATACTGTTTTATTACTATCCTGCGCTATACTATTGTGCCACTAATTCTCTCCTTGATGCTCCTGCAGTTTCTTTTTTCCGCTCAACATTCCGCAAGCTGCCAGAATATCCTCACCCCTCGAAGCCCTTATGGTGGCAGTAATGCCGCTTGCATTAATTCTGTCGCGGAACTGCTCTATTATAAGCATCGGCGACGGCGAGAGGTCTGAATCGGGTATTGCATGAAAGCGGATCAGATTTATTCTGCACTCCAATCCTCGCAACATCCTCACCAGCGCATCTGCGTGCTGTTTGGTATCATTGACCCTGTTGAACATAGTATACTCAAAGCTCACCCTTCTTTGCCCTGTAAAGTCATATCGCTTTATCAGTCTTATCACCTCCTCTATCGGAAATGCCTTCTGCATAGGCATCAGAGCAAGTCTCTCCTGAGGAAACGGATCATGCAAACTTATTGCCAGATGCACTTTGGTCTCATCCAAAAAGCGTTTCAGGGCAGGCATCACTCCAATACTGCTCAATGTTATCCTTTTGGGACTCCATGCAAAGCCCCATTCTGCTGTAAGAATCTCAATGGCGGCAAGCACATTGTCGAGATTGTCGAGAGGTTCGCCCATGCCCATGAAAACGGCATTGGTAAGTGCATCGCTCTCATCTATACTTATGAATTGCGAGATTATCTCTGCTGTCTGGAGATTCCCTTTAAAGCCCTGACGGCCGGTCATACAGAATTTGCAGCCCATTTTGCAGCCTGCCTGCGATGAGACACAGATGGTTGCCCTGTCGGCATCTGGAATCATTACCGCCTCAATGGCACTTCCGGTATGACATGGGAAGAGGTATTTTTTTGTACCGTCGGACGAAGCCTGGATATCAATGGCTTTGTCGATACCCACAATATATTCCTGCGACAATTTCTCTCTTGCAGCCTTTGAAAGATTTGTCATCTGCTCTATAGATGTTACCTTTTTCTTATAGAGCCAGTCGGCCAGCTGTTTGCCGGTAAATGCAGGCAAACCCAACGAAAGTGCTATCTCTTTTAGCTGGGCAAGAGTATTGCCGAGCAACTTTTTCTTATTCTCCACCATAACAGTCCTTTATTCTATTCAAAACAATACAAAGGTAAAAAAGTCGTTTGATATAATCCGAAAAATAATGAAAATCCCAACGATTTAAGTATATTTGTTGCGACAAAAATATAACTAATACATTAAAATTTAAATTATGGCTAAAGAGAGTGCAGAAGTAGGAAAAGCAGCCGAAACCAATGCCGAAAAACTTAAAGCATTGCAGGCTACTTTAGACAAGATTGAGAAAGATTTTGGCAAGGGAACCATCATGAAATTGGGAGACCAGCCTCAGTGGGAAGCTTCTACAATTCCTTCGGGCTCCATCGCACTGGACCATGCTTTGGGAATAGGCGGTTATCCGAGAGGAAGAGTTATTGAGATTTACGGGCCGGAGAGCAGTGGTAAGACAACATTGGCCATACACGCCATAGCACAGGCACAAAAATCGGGCGGTATTGCCGCAATTATTGATGCAGAACATGCTTTCGACAGAACATACGCTAAAAAACTTGGTGTAAATGTAGACACCCTGCTCATTTCACAACCAGACAACGGTGAGCAGGCCCTCGAAATTGCCGACAGCCTTATCCGTTCGGGAGCAATAGACATTATTGTTATAGACTCAGTTGCAGCCCTTACACCTAAAGCGGAGATTGAGGGAGAAATGGGTGATTCAAAGATGGGTCTGCAGGCCCGTCTGATGAGCCAGGCATTGAGAAAGCTCACTGCAAATATCAGCAAAACAAACACATGCTGCATATTCATCAACCAGTTGCGCGACAAGATTGGAGTAATGTTCGGCAACCCCGAAACAACAACCGGCGGTAATGCCCTCAAATTCTACTCAACCATGAGGCTTGATGTAAGAAAAACCACCCAACTGAAAGATGGCGAAGATGCAACCGGCAACCGCACACGCGTAAAGGTTGTAAAGAACAAGATGGCCCCACCTTTCAGAAAAGCGGAGTTCGATATCCTTTTTGGCGAGGGAATCTCAAAAATCGGTGAGATTATAGATTTGGGTGTCGAGTTCAATATCATCAAGAAGAGCGGAAGCTGGTTCAGCTATGGCGAGAGCAAGATTGGTCAGGGAAGAGACGCTGTAAAACAAATACTTACAGATAATCCGGAACTTGCCGAAGAGGTGGAGGCAAAGATTCGTGAAGCAATAAAGAATGTAACTGACTAACGCCGGAAAACCTGCATTTGCGGCCAGCAGCAACAGCCGGCGACACATATCAGAAGAGGTCCCCAACGATATCACATACACATATCAACGGGGGCCTCTTTCTAACGGGAGGCTCTTTCTATTTCATACACATTCCAGCCCCAACAAAGTAGCACATCCCAACCCTTTAAGCACACTTATCGATGAATGGTGAGCTGTAGTGTGCATAGGGGGTATCATTTTATCCCCTTTATGCACGCTAATCCTTTCCACAGCGCATCTAGTATGCTCAGCGGTTTGAGATACTGGGAAATATTGGGACTTGAGGCCCGTATGAGGGGCGTGATGCTATGTCGTGTGCTTTATCTCTGAGCTTTACCGCTGTGCGTTATCGCTGTGCTTTGTATTTTGCGGCTTGTTCTGAGATTAGTTCCTTGTCGGCAAAATAATTGATTTTCATTGCCGCCTTTACCTCTTCAAGTGTCTGAGCTGCTTTTGCACGGGCAACTTCGCAACCTCTTTCAAGAATTGCATATACACCCTCGATATCCTGCTCATATTGTTTGCGTCTCTCTCTGATTGGTTGAAGGAACTCCTCCATTATGTTGAAAAGGAACTTTTTGCAAGTGCCATCACCCAGACCGCCTCTTCTGTAGTGATCTTTCATCTCATCAAGATTTGCATATTCCGGAAGATATTTGACAAAATGGTCAGGAGAGCTGAAAGCATCAAGATAGGTAAATACCACATTGCCCTCAATATGGCCGGGATCTGAGATATTCAGATGCTCGGGATCTGTGAACATGCTGTTTACCTTCTTTTTAATCTCCTTTGAAGTATCCGAAAGATATATGCAGTTCCCCAATGATTTGCTCATTTTGGCCTTGCCGTCGGTGCCAGGCAAACGGCAGCAGGTTGAGTTTTCCGGAAGCACCATCTCCGGAAGCACAAGAGTCTCACCATAAATAGAGTTGAACTTGTGCACAATTTCGCGGGTCTGCTCAATCATAGGCGCCTGGTCTGCCCCCACAGGAACAGTTGTAGCCTTAAATGCAGTAATGTCTGATGCCTGACTTATAGGATATGTAAAGAACCCTACAGGTATTCCCTTTTTATTTGCATTCTCTTCATCATCCGAGAAGCCTCTCATCTGAATCTCCTGTTTTACAGTTGGATTGCGTTGCAGGCGCTGCACTGTTACAAGGTTCATGTAATAGAATGCAAGCTCACACAATTCAGGCACTTGAGACTGGATGAAAATTGTACATTTCTCCGGGTCAAGGCCACAAGAGAGGTAATCCAGCGCCACCTCTATTATATTCTGACGCACTTTCTCAGGGTTGTCGGCATTGTCGGTAAGAGCCTGCGCATCGGCAATCATAATGAAGATTCTGTCGAATTCACCTGAATTCTGCAGCTCCACCCTTCTTTTTAGCGAACCTACATAGTGCCCCAAATGGAGCTTTCCGGTAGGTCTGTCGCCTGTAAGTATTATTTTTTCCATAAACGGTTATCTAATTCTTAGTAGTTATTTTTATTTCCATCAGCAACCCGACAGTTTAACTGCCAGTTAATTGTTAGACCAACAGACCACTACCCAACAGTTGCTCCATTATCCACAACATCTGCCGGAGTTACAAATCTCATTCTTCCATTCTCATCTTTTGCCATGAGAATCATACCTTTAGACTCTATGCCCTTAATTTTGCGCGGAGCAAGGTTTGCAAGAATGCAGATCTGTTTTCCAACCATCTCTTCAGGAGTATAATGCTCTGCAATGCCCGATACAATTGTTCTTGTATCAATGCCGGTATCTATGGTAAGTTGCAGCAATTTGTCAGTTTTAGGCACTTTTACAGCCTCAAGCACGGTAGCTGTACGTATATCCATCTTCATAAAGTCGTCGAATGTGCACTCCTCTTTTTGAGGCAGAGGTGCATTTGCCGGTGCGTTTGCTGCCGCCTGGGCCGCTGCTTTGGCCTCGTTCTCAACCTTTGTTGCATTAAGTTTGTCGATCTGTGCCTGAATAGCATCATCCTCTATTTTTGCAAAGAGAAGTTCTGCCGGATTCAACTGATGACCCTCTGCAAGAATCTCAGCTCCACCAAATTGAGACCACTCAATTTTTCCTACATTCAGCATATTTATAAGTTTTGCCGACGAGAATGGCAAGAACGGCTCAAAGGCAATTGCCAGATTTGCACAGAGCTGCAATGATATGTTAAGGATTGTTGCAACTCTCTCCATATCGGTTTTGGCAAGTTTCCAAGGCTCGGTTTCTGTAAGGTATTTGTTACCAAGACGGGCAAGATTCATTGCATCTTTCAGCGCCTCACGGAACTTGTAGTTATTCAAGTTGTGCTCCAATGACGCCTTTATCTGAGGAATCTCAGCCAAAACCTCCTTATCAACATCAGCAAGAGTTCCCAATGCAGGAACTTTGCCACCAAAATATTTGTGGGTAAGTACAATGGCTCTGTTTACAAAGTTTCCATAAATTGCCACAAGCTCACTGTTGTTGCGGGTCTGGAAATCTTTCCATGTAAAGTCGTTGTCTTTTGTCTCAGGGGCATTTGCACAAAGTACATACCTCAACACATCCTGTTTGCCAGGGAAATCTGCGAGATACTCATGCAACCATACTGCCCAGTTGCGCGATGTTGATATTTTGTCGCCCTCCAAATTAAGGAACTCATTTGCAGGCACATTCTCCGGAAGGATAAAGCCGTCGCCATATGCCTTGAGCATCGAAGGGAATACGATACAGTGGAATACAATGTTGTCTTTGCCAATAAAGTGAACCATTTTTGTATCCTCGCTTTTCCACCATTTCTCCCACTCATTTGGCAACAATTCTATTGTATTTGATATATATCCGATAGGCGCATCAAACCACACATAGAGCACCTTGCCCTCTGCTCCCTCCACAGGCACAGGCACACCCCAATCGAGGTCGCGGCTAACGGCACGTGGCTGAAGGCCACCGTCGATCCAACTCTTGCACTGGCCATAAACATTGGTTTTCCACTCTTTGTGGTTCTCGAGAATCCACTCTTTCAGCCAACCTTCATATTGGTCGAGAGGAAGATACCAGTGTTTTGTAGGTCTCTTTACAAGTTCACCTCCGCTGATTGCCGATTTCGGATTGATAAGTTCATCCGGACTCAAAGTGCTTCCGCATTTTTCGCACTGGTCGCCATAGGCACCCTCTGCACCACATTTAGGACAAGTTCCAACGATATAGCGGTCTGCAAGGAATGTATTGGCCTCTACATCAAAGTACTGTTCGCTCTCACGCTCTATAAATTTGCCGTCGCGGTACAATTTTTCAAAAAATTCAGCTGCAGTTTTATGATGGATTTTTGAACTTGTGCGTGAATAAACATCAAAACTGATTCCAAGTCCCTCAAAAGAGTCCTTTATTATATTATGATATTTATCTACAATATCCTGTGGGGTACAACCCTCTTTTTTAGCTTTGATAGTGATTGGAACACCATGCTCATCAGAGCCGCCAATAAAAAGAACCTCCTCTCCTTTCAGTCTCAAATACCTCACATAGATATCTGCAGGAACATATACACCTGCAAGGTGACCAATATGCACCGGACCGTTTGCGTACGGAAGGGCCGATGTTACCAAATGCCTTTTAAATTGCTTTTCCATTATAATTATATTAAAACGTTACTCTTTTCAACTCCTTTGCAAATGTCTTACGCACCTGCATCAATGTATTCAACTGCTGCATAAGCTGCTCCTGAAGGGCATTGTCGCCATTTGCCTGTGCAATCTTCAACTTTTCGGCAAGATTGAGCGATGCCTGCGCCATAACCTTTGCCTTGTATATCAATATAGCCTTGGGAACAACTCTTCCCAATACATTTTTTTCAGGCACAAGTGATTTGTTGAATTGCGCAATTGTAATGGTGTATGGCTGTGCCATCAGATCAATTACACTCTTTGCAATTGCGCTGTCGGGATGATTGATAAAATGTTTGAATATCTTGTCATCATCCACAAAATCAAGTTTAAAATACTCGTCGAATATATTCTTGTATACCAGATTCTGCAGCTCCAGATCATCATTCTGCAACTGCGACAGAATATATTGTGCCACATTCTGCTCCTGATTGGAAGCCGCGCCATAGAGGAACTCATCTTCGAGATAGATTGGCAGATTCCCGAACTTTATCAGGTAATAGAGAATCTCCTTCTCTGCCTCCTCACAATAGGTATCTATCACGAACCCGGGCAGTGCAGTCCTGCTTCTTGCACCTGATTCCCAATTATAACCGGATGTGCCACCTCCTCCTGCCGATGCCGGATCACCACTTGCTCCACCACGCTGCATCGCATCATACTCCTGCAACCTCTCTCTCCTCTGGTTGGCCCTATACTCCTCCTCCTGTTTTTTGCTTCTTATCTTCTTGATCTCCTGCTGCAACAGCTCCTGCCCTATTCCGAGCCTTGTACTTGTCTCTTCCACATAAACATTACGGACTATCGCATCAGGTATTACAGCAATACTGTTTACAATCTCTCCAATAAGTCTTGCCCTCTGCAACGGATCTTTCTCAATGTCGCTGCTGAGAATTCTATATTTGAAAGCGATGAAATCCTCCTCATTGGCATCCAAAAAATCACGCACCTGCTCTGCAGTATGTTTTTTTGCATACGAATCGGGATCTTCGCCATTTGGGAACAGGGCAACTTTCACCTCCATACCCTCTGCAAGCAACATATCTATACCCCTCAACGAAGCCTTGATTCCTGCATAATCGCCATCATACAGCACCGTAATCTTGTTGGAAAAACGCTTTATAAGTCCAATCTGACCCGAGGTAAGGGAGGTTCCTCCACTTGCCACAACATTCTCTATTCCAGCCTGATGAAATGAAATCACATCGGTATATCCCTCAACAAGATAACATTTCTGTTCCCTTACAATGGCAGCCTTGGCCTCATAGATTCCATATAGCGAACGGTTCTTTACAAAAGCCTCGCTCTCAGGAGAATTGATATACTTTGCAATTGCCTTGTCGCTTCTCAAAGTCCTGCCACCAAAAGCTATGGTCTTTCCGCTTATGGAGCGCCACGGGAACATTACCCTGTCGTAGAAACGGTCGAAAAGTTCTCCTGTCTCCTCCCTCTCTATTGTAAGACCCACTGCCACAAGATGCTCCTTTTTGTAACCGCCCTTTTGTGCCTGGTGAGTAAAGGCCCTCCTTTCATTTGGAGAGTAACCCAACTCAAATTTTTTAATTATCTCATCGGTAAATCCCCGCTCCTTGAAGTAACTCAACCCAATGGCCTGCCCGTCTTCACTCTCCCACAATCTCTTTGCATAGAAACTCTTTGCAAAATCATTCACAATAAGCAATGATTCATGCAGCAGCCTCTGTTGAGCCTCCTGCTGGCTCTCCTCCTTCTCCTTTACCTCTATACCATATTTATTGCCAAGATACTTGAGTGCCTCCACATAACTCATCTGCTCATGCTCCATCACAAAAGATACAGCACTTCCGGCCTTACCGCATCCAAAGCATTTGAAAATACCTTTACTCGGTGATACTGAAAAACTTGGAGTCTTTTCGTGATGAAACGGACAGCACGCAACATAGTTTGTCCCCCTCTTTTTAAGAGAGACAAAATCACTTACAACCTCAACAATCTGGGCTGTATCCAAAATCCGTTCTATGGTAGCCTGGTCTATCAAACTCCTTATTTTTTAAAGATTTGCCCTCCTTAAAATCTCCAGTTCCTCTTTAGAGTAGAGAATTTTTTCCAGCAAAGGCATCAGCTCCTCCTTAAACAAGAAGAGCAAAATTACCAATAATATAAATATGCCTACAATTGCAAGCAGCACCAAAATCACTCTATTCACTCTTCTTTTTGGCCCGACAGCCACCTCTGCCCTGACATCAGTTACAACCTCCGCCTCAGTTTCTGCCTCAACCTCACAGGCAGGCAACTCCTCTTTTTCAACCTCTTCCTGAACCTCAACAAGATCAACCATATCAATCACATTCTCTTCCATAGAAATCTCCACCGACTCACCAACAACTTCTTCCGCTGGTTCAACATCACTCTTCATCTTTAGAGAGAGTGGCTCAAGGCAATAACTGTCGGCCTCAAAATCAAACTCAGCCGCAGCTTCAAAAGTAAAACTGCCTGATTCTCCAAAATAGAGCGTTCCAAATTCAGGAATAGTTGCCTTTGCATTATCAACCAGCTCCTTTTTCAGCTGCCTCAACAACTCCGCCACTTGGGCATTTGCTTCTGCCAATGAAATCCCCGAAATTTTTGCATAGTTCTCTGCCAATACACTATCTTTATACTCAACAGAACTCTCAAATACAATTTTCCTCAAAGGGGGAGTTATACCCTTTCCATTATTTATAAGTTCCGACGGAATATCCTTCACCTCAAAATAGCCCATACCGGGAAGAGAGACTATATCATGCTCCAAAACAAGTTGCCTGAGCAGAGTTGAAAGATTTGCTGAATTCATAATTGGAATATCTGAAAAATAAGTGAAATTGCAAAGTTATGATTTTTTTATAAAGAAAAAAAGGGCCTCCTCTGCGGAAGCCCTTTCATTGTTTTCAGACAATATGTTTATAATTATTTAGTCCAGTCCCACCATACAGGGATAGAGAAAATCTTATTGTCATACAATCCCTCAACACCATATTGGCCGTAGTTCTCAAGAATAAACTTGAGAGTTTCGGTAGTATTGAAGTCTGTCTCATAGTAACATTGTTGCCAACGTCTTACATAGAATCTGTCTGACTGGTCATCGGTATCGAACTCAGCATTTGTACAAGTTCTGTATACCGGCTCATTCATCTCGGTATAGATTACACCAAAGTCCTCAATGTTTCCTGCATAGAAGTTGAATCTTCTCATATCGTTCCAGTTCTGATAATCGTAACCCATAGCAATAAGTTTCTGCATCATGATATCAGACATTGTAAGCTCTGTAGCAGATTGTGCTACAGCATCACTTGCCATGTAAGCATCAATCTCAGACTGAGGCATTGAAGCATAAGTCATTGATACATCAAAGCCCATAGCTGTAGTGCAGCAGCCAATACCTTCCCAATATTTGAGTTTCTCGTTCATGCGGTCGAAGTGAGCTTTGATACCTTTGATATATGCATCGTAAGCCTCTGATTTCTTACCTTGACGGAACAATACCTCAGCTTTCAAGAAACACATCTCAGTGTAGGTCATGATATCTGTATCAGAGTCAGGTCTTGCATAGAATGTACTTGTACCCTGAACATAACCCATCTCTCTTGTCCAGGCATCAGAGTTAGAGTAGTAGCAGCTCATATCTGTAGCCGAAAGTCCGTATGCATTGGCAATGTTGTCTGAAGAGTAGTTGACATATTTGATATCCTCTACATATTGAGGATCTGCAACCTCGCAATACATCATACCAGCAAGGTAAGTTACATCAATACTGCTATCTGTATCCTCAATTACTGCACCTTCATAATATTTCTCTACAGCAGCAACAAAAGCATCAACAGAAACATAATATTTCTCGATATCTTCTTTTGCATAGCTGAGTTTTGTATCGGTAGAAGCGTATGTCAAAAGGCTTCTGATAGCAGCACCTTCATATCTGCTTACTTTCCAGCCCTCATCAATTCCCTGGATATTTACACCCTCGTCTCTTCTCCACTCACAGCTCTCAATCCACATCTGATCCGCAGTAAGTTTTACATTGGTCATCATGTGAGGCAAAAGTTTGTCTGCACGTGGGTCCTCAACACCGGTCTCTTTAAAGTTGGTAAGAAGATTTACATACCATCTGTTAAGACGCTCGTTGCCATTGTATGCTGCATTTCTGTAGATAACGCTGTTGCCATAGTACTGTGAGTTGATAACACTCTGGTCTGTACCTGCAGCAATGTTTGAATGTGTCATCTTCACATTGTCGCTGTTAGACTGCATAGCCTTGCTGATAGCATCCAAAACAGTATCAGGATCATATTGGTCTGTTTTAGAAAGGTTACCCAACCAGCGTGCTTTAAGAGCGTAGCAGAGTTTCAACCATTTGCTTGCATCACCACCACACCAGGTATCACCTGCTGAAAGAAGTGTAGCACCTTGAGCCTGTGGCTCTGAGAACAACTCGATTGCTCTCTCCAAATCTGCAAGACATCCTGCATAAACATCCTCACCTTTGTCAGGAGTAGGAGAAACATCAGCTGTAAGAGCCTGGCTATAAGGTATATCACCCATCAAATCCACCATCATGATGAAGCCCATTGATTTGATAACCAAAGCTGCAGCCTCATAGTGGGTAGCACCCTCTTTCTGAGCTTTGTTGATAAGGTCAGGAATATTACATGCACAACCTACAAACCAGTTCTGGTATGGTGTAAGGTTAACATCCTGGTGTGGATCCCAGTTTGCAAGTTTGGAAATATGGTTATTTCCGTCGAACTGACCAAGGTTATTATTGGTAGTTGTGATAATCTGTGTAGTTGCGTTAGAGCGTACACTTGCAACACCCCATGCGTATGCATAGTAGTATTGTATCCAAGGCAGTCTGAGTTCTACGGTAGCACTCTCGTTGCTAGGGCTGTTAGGGTCGGTATTGATATCCAACCACCTCTCGCAAGAAGTTGCTCCAAAAATAAAGATTAGCGATAGAGCTATTGATAATATTTTTTTCATTACTATAATCTTTTAAATTTTTAGAAAGTAAGGTTTAGACCAAATGAGAATGTTCTCTGAACAGGTACACCGCAATAATCAATACCTACAGAGCCTGAACCACCTGCTGCTCCAACTGCTGCAACCTCAGGATCCATACCACCTTCGTAGTTAGTCCAAGTGAACAAGTTGTTAGCTGAGAATGAAGCTGAAAGGCCTTTCAATACATTCTGACCTTTAATCAAGTTAGTGAAATCGTATGAAAGGTTTACTGAACGCAATTTCAACCAGTTTACCTCCTGAATATAATTGTATGCGTTGTTACCATGATTTCTCCAGTACTCCTGAATCATATACTCACCTGAACGGCTGATTCCACCAATCATATAGGTTTCACCTCTCTTATATGTATAGCTAACAGGCTCACCGCTTACAGAATTTATACCCTCTACAGTAACAGACTCACGATCCAAAGTTCTCATAGATTGTCCCATTGAAGTCAAGTAGTATTGGGTACCGTTGTAAATGTCGCCACCTACGCGGAAATCCAATAGGAATGAGAATGTGAGATCTTTCCAACGGATAGTATTGGTCAAACCACCTGTAAATTTGGTCTCACGATTAGCAACTACTTTATCACCTGCATATTTGTACAAACCGGTATTAGGGTCTACCATATATTGGCCGGTCCATTCACCATTTTCATCGGTTACCTTAACCCACTCCTCACCAATCAAGCCAAGGAATGCGCCACCGTTGGCAACTGCAGCAGCCATTACACCACCAAGTTGTGCCTCGGTAACTTTCATAAAGTTGATACCATCTACGAAATCGCCAAGAGTACCACGGTTACCTGCCATGTTCAAAGTGATATCCCAAGTAACATTTTTAGTATCTACAGGCATACCTGTAACCATCAGCTCCATACCTTTGTTCTTAACTGAACCTGAGTTCATTGCAAACATGATATAACCTGTTGATTGTGCCAAACGTGGAGAAGCAATCTGGTTTGAAGTCTCAGATTTATAGTAAGTGTAGTCAATACCCAATCTTCCGTTGAAGAATTTCAACTCGGCACCAACCTCCCAAGCTCTCTGTTTCTCAGGTTTCAAGAATCTGTGACCTGAAGTCCATGAGTTACCGATACCAACGAAGTTACCGTTGATAATCTGAGTAGCCCACATAGAGGTGTTTGTAGTATAAGGTGCAGTATCTTTACCTACCTCAGCCCAAGAACCACGAACTTTACCGAATGTAAGAACATCATTCTTAGGAAGAAGCTCGGTGAATACGAATGAACCTGATACTGATGGATAGAAGTATGAACGGTTATCTACAGGAAGAGTTGAAGTCCAGTCGTTACGGCCGGTTACTGTCAAATACAACATGTTTTTCCAAGATGCTCTAATCTCACCGTAAACACCTACAAGACGTTTGTGGCTGATTCTGTCGCTTGCCTCTTTGTGCTCTTTAAGGATATTGTCGAAAGAGATTGTACCTGGAACCTCAAATTGGTAACCCCATTGTACATAGCGGCTGCTTTGAGTATCCTCAGTAGTAGTACCTACCAATGCAGCAACATCAAAGTCGCCCCAAGTTTTGTGGAAGTTCAACATCAAGTTTGTATTCAAATAGTTGTATTTGATTCTTGATTTGCTCAAACGTCCTTTTTGGTAAAGTTTTGCAACGTTACCGCCTGGTGCAGTATAAGTGAAGGCATCATTTACATAAGTATCAAGACCCATTCTGTAAGACAAATCCAACCAGTCGGTAAATTTGAAGTTTGCAGAAAGAGCACCTGTGATACGCTCGTTCTTGTCGGTCATCTTATCTCTGTTGATGATCCAGTAAGGGTTCTCATAACCCTGTTGCTCAGGTTGAAGATGAGGGAACATATAATATTTTGTACCATCCTCGTTCAACCATTTGCTCATATCCTCGCTTCTTGACCAACCATACATCGCATTCATTGTACCGTTACCGCCACCATCATACAAACCTTGTGAAGTAAGGGTCTTGTCGGTATTTGCAACTGAGTAAGATACATTTGCACCTACAGTAAGTCTGCCATATTTCTGCTCACCGTTGAAACGGAAAGTAGTTTTGTCATAACCTGTACCTCTGATAACACCCTCCTGGTCATAGCGAGAAGCTGACAAGTAGAAGTTACCGTTTTTGTGGCCACCTGCTACGCTTACGCTGTTATCCCATACAGAGCTGCCCTGGAAGAAATTTTTAACGTTGTCATAAACAGGACCGTTATTTACATCACCCCAAGAATCAGTCTCTGCCTCTGTAATCAAAAGGCCATTCATGTTGTACTCACCTCTACCATATTTGCTCTGGATTTCAGGAAGTGAAGCAACAGATGAATAGGTATATTTAGATGAGAAATTAACTTTTATAGAACCATCGGTTGAACCTTTTTTGGTTGTAATCACAACAACACCGTCGGCAGCACGTGAACCGTAAAGAGCGGCAGCAGCAGCACCTTTCAATACAGACATACTCTCGATATCCTCAGGGTTGATATCCATTACACGGTTTGAGAAAGTAGTGGAAGCTGAAGTTACACCATCTGTACCTGAGTTACCACCGTTAGGTGATGAGTTGTCATAGATGATACCATCAACAACAAACAAAGGCTGGTTAGAACTGCCCTCAGAAGCTGAGTTACCACCACGGATGATAATCTGAGAACCTGCACCTGCAGCACCTGAACCTGCTGTTACATTAACACCGGCAATTTTACCTGCCAAAGAGTTCACTACGTTGGTCTGTTTGTTTCTCAACAACTCCTCAGATTTCATTTCAGTTACAGAGTAACCCAATGCTTTTCTCTCTTTCTTGATACCCATTGCTGTTACAACAACGTCCTCAAGAAGAACTGCATCCTCCTCCATAACAACATCGATTGTTGAGCGGTTGTTTACAGGAATTACCTGATCAGACATACCCATTAAGGTAAATACCAAATTAGCGTTAGCTGGAGCCTCAAGAGTGTATTTACCATCGAAATCGGTTGATGTTCCTGCAGTGGTTCCTTCAACCAATACATAAACACCGATAAGCGGTTCGCCGGCTTTGTCTTTAACCGTTCCGCTTACTTTTACATTCTGTGCCCACATTGCTCCTGCTGAAAGTATCAGCGAAGCAACTGTCATCAATACAAATCGTAAAGATAAACTTGAAATTTTTTGAATGAACATAAAATAACTTTTAGGTTAGTAAAAATATTAATAAAATTTTAGGTTTAGTTAGCTTTTGAAAAAATTTCAGCTCGCAAACATAAGTCATTAAAATTGAAATACCAAATTTATTGCAACAAATAGCGGCAGAACAGACAAGGTGTGAGGTTGGGTATAGCTAAAATAAAAAAGGGCAACCCATTTCACTTTTGGGTTACCCTCCTTCTTATCTATTTTAGATTTTTTGTCTACACCGATCCTATTACTGCTGATCAGAATCCCACCATACAGGCAATGTACAGATCTCGTTATGGTTGTACCAGAACTCACCAAGCGCCTCAGCTCCTGGAACCTCAGCACCAATAGCCTTAAGGTTCTTGGTGTTGTAGCTCAATTCGTAAGAGGCCTGTTTCCATCTGCGAGGAGTTTTGCCTTCTGGGCAATATGTCAATAGCTCAGGAGATGCAGTATAGAAATGAGGGATATTCCAGTTCAAGAATACCTCTGTATTGTAATCATGACGGCGCATATCGTTCCAGTTCTCATTTGAGAATGGCATAGCAATCATCTTTTGAGTCATGATTTTACCCATAGTCAAGTCATCGGCAGTACCGATACCGTTAGTAAGGAAGTTGTTGATATCCTCAGTACTCATAGGAATGAATACAGGGCAAGTCTCAACCATCTCGCTCTCATTAGCAGCCAACCAGCCTGCAATCTCATCATTAACGGCATCGATATTGGCTTTGATACCATCTTTGTAAGCTGCAAATGCTTCTGCTTTCTTACCTTGACGGAACAATACCTCAGCTTTGATAAAGCAAGCCTCTGCATAAGAAGCAATATAACTCAAAGAGTTAGGACGTGTATAGGTAGTACCGCTCAGTGCAGATTCGTCATAAGATTTATTTCTTCTGTACAGATAGTCTGGTCCTCCATAATATCCTGTACCGCCACTTGTTGTCCAAACATAAACAGTATCATTTGCACGAGTAGCATTATCACAATACCATTTTTTTGCAGCAGACCATGACAAAGCGTAAGGGCCATTCTCTTTAAGGATATTTGTTTGCATATCAATACCCAATGAACGGCGCCATTTGCCATCCTCGCTCCATTTGATCTCTGCAGGAGTGCTCTCAGATTTTACTGAACGTGCCCAAGGAATAAATTTGTCGGCACGAGGGTCCTCAACACCATTACCTGCAAAATTTGTAAGGTTATCTACTAATGTTTGTGTAACATAGATGTTGGTGTTCATACCAATACATGAGTAGATAGCATTGTAATCTGTAGGCTCGTTCCATCCCAATACATCGTGTGAAGGAGTATTTGTATCAGTATGATGGATTACAGTGTTATCATCGTTGCTTTGTTGAGCTTTAGCCAAGCAATCAAGAATCTCTTGAGCATCATATTTACCATCTTTATAGCTGCCAGTTCCTTTCTTAACGAGGTGATTCAACCAGCGTGCTTTAAGAAGGTAACACATTTTTTGCCATTTTGCAGCATCGCCATAGTTCCAGCTGTCGCCCAAAATAAGGTCAGTTGCAGGTACACCGTCTACAGACTCCTGAGACTTACCGAACAACTCAATAGCCTCCTCGATATCAGCGATACAACCTAAGAAAATTGTTTTACCATTATCGTATACAGGAGAAGGATTTGCACCAAATGCATCTGTGTAAGGAATTTCACCGAACAAATCGGTAAGCATCATGAAACCGTATGCACGGAAGAATTTGGCAGCACCGGCATAGTGATATGCACCTGCCTCCATTGCCTGATTGTAGAGGTCATTACAGTTAACACCAACTTGAGTGAAATACCATTGTTGAGCATTACTTGCACGTGTTGAAGAACTTAAATCCCATTTTGCGGCGCCACCTTCACGAGCATTAGAGCGGTAGAAATTACCGCAGTAGAAACTGGTGTTAGAGGCCACAATATGGTAGATGTGGCTCATATAGAACTGCATCCAAGGCAGACGCTGATGATATTTAGCATCTGTTGAAACGGGAGTATTAGGGTTCTTATTAACATCCAGCCATTCACTGCAAGAGCTGAGAGCAACAAGTCCGGCAAGTCCCAATATAATTGATTTAAAAATTTTCATATTAGTTAATTTTTAATAATTAGAATGTTAAGTTGATACCGAATGAGAAGCTGCCGGTTGAAGGAACACCACAGTAGTCAATACCTACTGATGAAGAACCTACCGCACCTGAACCTGCTGCTGCAACCTCCGGATCACCGTCGTAGTTAGTGAATAGCAAAACATTGTTAGCGGCAGCTGTGAATGTAGCGCGTTTAACAACTTTAAGTTTATTGATAACTGACTTAGGCAAGTTGTAAGACAATGATATAGCACGCAAACGAAGAGCATTAACTTCAGTCATATAGTGGCTGCTCTCGTTAGGGTAGATAGATTGCCAGTAGTTAGCAATGATAGTTTTACCACTTGTCTCTTTACCATTATAGATATAAGTTTCGTCTGCTTTGAATACATTAGTAACATACTCACCTGCAGTGTTTACACCTGAAACAGTAATCTGCTCACGATTCTCAGACAATTTGCTTGTACCTGCAGCTGTCATAGCATATTGAGTACCATTGTATACGTGACCACCTACGCGGAAATCCCACAACATGTTGAATGTCCAATCTTTGTAAGTTACAGTATTGTTGAAACCTCCCTGGAACAATGCCTCACGGTTACCGATCTCCAATTTGTCATTTGTACCAAGTGTAGGCATTCCGTTTTTATCCAATACTACACGACCTTGCTCATCGCGTACCCACTCAGTACCTGAGATAGCCATGAAGTTACCGTTAGGGAATGAAGCTGCTTTTGCATTACCAACCTGAACATCTGTTACATAAAGGATATCTACACCCTCAAGCAAGTTCTTAACTGTACCTCTGTTACCGCTAAAGTTCAATGAGGTCTCCCAGTTCCAATCTTTAGTCTCTACAGGAATAGCTCCAATGCTCAACTCCATACCTTTGTTATAAACGTCTCCGGCATTTACTTTACGAAGAATGTAACCGGTTGCATTTGACAAACGTGGAGACATGATCTGGTTGATTGAGTTGTTTGTATAGTATGCAAAGTCGAATTTCAAACGGCTGTTGAAGAATCTCATCTCCAAACCGAACTCTGCAGACTCGGTAATCTCAGGTTTCAAATAAGCATTACCTGATTGCCAGTAGTTGCTTATACCAGACAGACCACCCAAGAACTCCTGTGCAGGCCATAGAGAAGTTTCCAAATCGTAAGGACTGGTATCTTTACCTACTCTTGCCCATGATCCGCGGATTTTAGCCCAAGTCAACCAGTCTGGACGATCTTTGAACAACTCAGTAAGAGCTACAGCACCACTCACTGATGGATAGAAGTATGAACGGTTCTCGACAGGTAGAGTTGAAGACCAGTCGTTACGAGCTGTAACTGTCAAGAATACAGTGTTTTTCCAGTCTGCTCTGAACTCACCGTATACACCAATCAAACGTTTTTGTGAACGGCTGCTTGAGAAATCGCGGTTAGCATCAGTAGCATTGTCAAATGAGTAGAAATCAGCAACCTCAAAGTTCCAAGCCATACGTGAGTTTGACCAAGTTTGAGTATCATCTGTTGAAAGACCTGCCATCAAGTTGAAGTTGAAATCACCGAATGATTTTGAGAAGTTGGTCATCAAGTTAGTTGAAAGGTAACGGAAACGGTATGAGTTCTCACTGTACATACCTTTTTGCCATGCCTCTTTGTAAACTCCACCAGAACCAATTTTCTTTGAATCATCAGTAGTATATGAGTCAACACCCATACGGAAGCTGATCCACCACCAGTCTGCGATATCAGCTTTTACGCTGAAGTTACCTGTCAAACGCTCAGTAAGATCCTGAAGTTTATTTCTGTTGAGAATCCAATAAGGGTTATCACGCTCGTCTACAACATCAAGACGGTCGCCAAACATACGGTAGCGTGTTCCATCCTCATTTTGATAGTGAGTCATATCATCTGTAGGAGACCAACGGTAAACACTGGTCATAGTACCTGAACCGCTTGAACCGTAAAGACCTGCAGAAGTAAGGGTTTTATCAGTATGAGCTTGTGAATAAGCTACATTAGCACCAAATGTAAAGATTTTCCATTTTTGCTCACCGTTGAAACGGAGAGTGGTTTTGTTATAACCTGTTGTTGGGATAATACCTGTCTGGTCATAGTATGAACCAGACAAATAGAAGTTGCTCTTCTCAGTACCACCGGCGATGCTTACACTGGTATCCCAAGCGTTGCCAGGCTGGAAGAAGTTACCGATATTATCGTATATTTTGTCATTTGCACCAATTTTTTCTCCCCAAGAGTTGTAAGAGAAATCATTGAAAGTAGTGCCGATATAATTACCTGTTTCTGAATCGTATTGATCCTCCAAGAAACCTCTCTTGTATGTTTTCTGAGTCTCAGGAAGGTGTTGAGCCCATTGGCTGATATATTTACTTGACAAGTTTACCTCAACAGCACCCTCTTTACCTTTTTTGGTTGTGATGATCACAACACCGGCAGCAGCACGTGAACCGTAAAGTGCAGCAGCTGCAGGGCCTTTCAATACTGACATATTCTCGATATCCTCAGGGTTGATATCCATTACACGGTTAGCAGTAGTTGAAGCTGTTGAAATACTACCGTCGAATGCTGAGTTACCAGGAACTGTAGTTGAGTTATCATAGATAACACCGTCTACAACAAACAAAGGCTGGTTATCACGCTCCAATGATGTACCACCACGAAGGATGATTTGTGAACCGCCACCGGCTGCTCCACCACCTTGTGTAATGTTCACACCGGCAATTTTACCTGCCAATGAGTTGATGGCGTTAGTTGATTTGTTTCTCATCAACTCTTTTGCTCCAACATCCTCAATAGCATAACCCAGAGCTTTTTTCTCTCTTTTAATACCGAGAGCTGTTACAACAACATCCCCTAGAAGAACAGCATCCTCTTCCATAACTACGTTAATGGTTGAGCGGTTGTTTACAGGAACTACTACATCTTTCATTCCTATTAGAGTAAACACCAAGTTTGCGTTTGCCGGAACTTCCAGAGCGTAATTACCGTCGAAATCGGTTGATGTTCCTGTAGTAGTCCCTTCAACCAATACATAAACACCAATAAGCGGTTCGCCGGCATTATCTTTAACCGTTCCGCTTACTTTTACATTCTGTGCCCATGCGCCCAATGATAGGGTCATTGCCACAAGTGTCATTACAACAAAGCGTAATGAACGTAATGTTTTTTTGAACATAAACTAAATTTTAGGTTAATAAAAATGTTAATATAATTTTAGGTCTAGTTAACTTTTTTTGTCGGATTTAAACGGTCGTTTAAATTGAACATTTAAATCCAACACTTGTATCTGCCCCATTTTCTGCCACTTTTTCCACAATTCCGGCCCGACTGGGTACAATGATACAAGATTTCAGCTTGCGAATATAAGTTATTAAAATTGAAATGCCAAATTTTGTTGTAACAAATAAAGGCAGGACCTGCCCAAAATGAACATCAGTCCTGCCTCTTTTCTTTTGCAAAATCTCTTTACCAGCCTGGATTCTGGGGGAATTCGATACCTTTTAATACATATAGTGTCTGCTGCCCTGTCGGAATAGGGTCGAGATAATATTTAGGTACTACAATTTCACGCTCTGCACCTGCCCCATAAGGGAGAATATAGCCTTGGGCATCTGTAGCAGGACCGTTTTCGCCCTGAGGTACAGGCACTTTAGCTCCCATAAAAATTGCAGGTTTTACGCTTGGATCGAGATATTTCAGCTTGCCCCAGCGCCTTATATCCCACTCCCTGAAGCCATCCATCATGAGTTCACACCGTCTTTCACGCCTGATTTCCCACAATAATGGTGATACATCTGAATCTCTTGCCGGGTCATCCGGTATAGATGCCAAAGAGATGCCAACAATACCGGCTCTTGTGCGTAACAGATTAATTGTATTGTTGATATCGGTTTGGGTCAGTTCTCCCAATTCTGCGGCAGCCTCGGCATAATTCAGATATACTTCGGCCAGCCAGAAGATAGGGGCATCTGTAGGGTTGTTTGGCGCAAGTATTTCGGAAGCAGTCAAATCAGAATTGTCGAATTTTGTGATTTTATATCCGGTACTTGAGGTAAATCCTTTGTCATTGGGAGTCCCTATGTATGCTAAAGTATTCTCTACAGACTGGACAAGTCTCAAATCTCTGTTCGACAGAGTATTTTCTATATTGTCATCACCCTTATACAGCGGAGAGAGTGATATAGGCAATCCGTCGGAACACAAATATGAATCCACAGCATCTTTTGTAAGGCCCGACATCATTGTACTGCTGTTTGTATACCCCACAACTGAATGGGTCATAATACCCGACAAATATGATTTGTAGAGAATTACCTCACTGTTTTTCGACAAATCCAGAGAACTGTATACCTCTTTATATACCGGAGAAAGTTTATAAGGAAGATCTGCATTTGCAACCAGATTCGAAGCCGCATCCTTTGCAATTCTGAGCAATTTTTCTGCCTGCACCGCATCACCGGTTACATATTTGCTGTATGTTCCTTCATACAATGCAACCCTGCTCAAATAGGCCCATACGACCTCTCTGGAGAGCACATTTACATCTCCCATAGCCTTGTTCCTATCGGTAGTGCGGATATTCTGGGCAGCAAACTGAAGATCAGAAATAATACTGTCTACAACTGCTTTCCGCGGAGTTCTCGGAGTATATATCATCTCTGTCTGACCCTGATCGAGATACTCATTTATATATGGCACATCGCCAAAATGACGCACCATATTGGCATATTCATACGCCCTGAAAAATTTTGCAACTCCAAGATAGTGGTTGATAGCCTCCTGACTCATAGGGACTTTGGCTGCCCTGACCAGCAGGAGATTTGCTTTCCTGATGTATGTATACTCCCAGTTGGCATCAGATGCAGGTGCTGCCGATGGAAATGCATCCATTCCGCTCGCAGCCTGATCGTCGCTGAATGTGGTAAAATAGAAATCGCCGTTGGTTCCTGTTCCAAAACCTTTAAATCTGTTGTAGAACTCCCAGCAATAGGATTTTACATTGCTCTCGCTTGTCCAGAAATTGGTATCGTCAAATATGATTTGCGAACCTCTGTCGAGAAAATCTTTTGAACAAGATGTCAAAAGCAAAATGGCTGATATATATATTGTAAGTTTTTTCATACCGTATGAATTACTTATTGGTTTAACATAATCATATTAAAAGAGTTACATGCCCAATTGCACGCCAAATGAGAGTGTTCTGAAGAATGGGGCGGTCCGGCCGTAAAAATTGGATGTAGAGGAGCCTGCTGTAATCTCTGCATCTACCGGAATTTTGCGTTGTGCCACTTCAAACAGGTTTTCACCGCTGAAATAGACTCTTATCTTTTCAAAATGGATTTTGCCCGACAACTCTTTTGGCAAAGTATATCCTATAGTGAGATTCTTCAATCTCAAATATGCAAGATTGAGAAGATATTTGGTCTGAGGGTAGAAATTATTTCCCGAATTTGCGGCCGCATCAGCCATTTTATACATATTGTTTATTGCCGAAACGCCATTTCCGGTGTATGGACGTGGATATTTTGCATTTGGGTTATCTTCAGTCCAGAAGTCCATCTGGTGCTGATACATTACATCTGCACCTCTGTAATAAGGTATTGCCTCATTTCCTGTAGCCCAAAGATTGCGCTTGCCTATTCCCTGGAAATAGATGTCGAGGTCAAAACCCTTGAAGCTGCCTCCAATCCTTACACTATACTGGTAGCGTGGAGTTGTATTGCCTATTTTGATAAGGTCGCCATGATCATCCAATGTGGATTTTCCTGCATCAATTACATTATCTCCATTCTGGTCTTTATATTTTACATCACCGGCTCCAAAAACAAAGTTTCCGGTCTGCAGGCCCACCTGACTTGGAGATTTGGCAACATCTTCGGCCGAAGTGAAATATCTGTCGGTTTCAAAGCCCCAGATTTCACCTATGGTCTTTCCTTTATAATTGTCTGTAAGCAGATTTGCGCTGTTGCTGTTCCACTCGGTTATAACACTTTTGTAATCACTTACATTAATATTTGCATACAGGCTCAGGCCATTGTTGAAAGAGTGGTTGCCGTCGATTGTAACCTCCCAGCCTCTTGTGCGGAGACGTCCGTCGTTTATCATGGCAGCTGTGGTTCCGAATGCTTCGGGAAGGGTCTGGCCAATGCTGAGCATATTTCTGTTTGTCCGTTCATACCAGTCGAAAGTTATTCCATACTGGTTTTTGTAAAATCTGATGTCGGCACCTATGTTGAGTGTTGCAATATCTTCCCAATACAAATCGTTCGAGACATTTGCAGGCAATCCTGTGTAGAGCACCTTGGAACTGCCTGATATCCAGTTGGCAAGGGCGGTAGACATTTTTGGAATAAATTTGTCGGATCCTACATTCTGATTTCCGATAAGGCCGTATGAACCCCTGATTTTCATATCCGATACTACAGATTTTACCGGCTCAAAGAATTTCTCTTCAGATATTCTGTAACCTACTGAAAACGATGGGAAAAAGGCCCATCTGCTATGTGCAGGGAAGTTTGAAGAGCCATCGTATCTGCCGCTCAACTCAACAAGGTATCTGTTTTTGTAACTGTAATTGACACGTGCAAACCAGCCCACAACAGCCCAGTCGCTTGCATCACCATCAACTGTAGGTGTGCCATAGGCAAGCGGAAGCTCTCCCTTGTTCTTGTCCATCAGGCCCAATTTTTTAGAAAACTGTTCTGTATAAGTACCTTTCTCCACATTCAATCCGGCTGTTACTTTCAGATAGTGGTCATTAAAATTGTTTTCGTAGGTGGCAAAAGTGTTGGATGTTACCTGAGTCCTCTTTGTTGATGTAAAATCGGTCTCATCAAACGAAGAGCTCGGCAATTTGGTGTTGTAGCTCAAACCTCCTCCCCAGAAATCCCACAGTGCAACATAGCCACCTGTTTCATGAGTTCTGCCATTGGTAGAAGAGTATGCAAACTCGCTTCTGAGCTGTATATTGTCTGTTATGCGCAGAGTCCCTCCAACCTGCATATTCATATAAGTTTCGTTGAATGTTGCATAGCTGGCATTATGCAGATAGCCTGGAATATGTCTGAAATAGGCATTTGTACCGTTTTCATCTGTATATTGTCCGTATGGGAAATAGGTTCCCCATCGCCACATATAATAATATGGGTCCTGATATGCGTATGGATATTTGAAATCGTATTGCCGCATATTTACCCTTGTATCGATATCAAGCCAGTCTGTAACATTTGCATTGAGGCTCAATGAAAAGTTGTATTTGTTCAGTTTTTCGGGTTTTATCTTCAAAAGCCCCTCCTGATATTGATAGGCTCCACTCAGTGCAAAGCTTATTCTCTCAGTGCCGCCTGTTATCTGCAGATTGTGGTTTTGTTGTGGAGTCCAGTTCTGATACATTATATCTACAGGATCCCACAAACGGTAGAAATAGGTAACTCCATCGAGAATTTCAAAATCTTCACCCATAATCATGTGGTCTCCTTTGCGGTTGTGAGAATAATTTTCGATCCATCTGGTAATACCCTCCATAAGTGGCTGGGCTTTCATACCAAACATGTCAAAAGATTGTTTGGCCCGCTCCATGGCTTTGTCCATTGCGGCAATCTCTGCAACCTGATCTTTTGGAAATTCGGGCAGTACAGTTGGCGTGCCCCACGAAAAGTTGTTGGAGTAATTGATAGTAAACTTGCTCTCCATCTTACCGCTTTTGGTCTTTATCAAAATAACGCCAAAGGCTGCTCTGGCGCCATATATGGCTGTAGATGAGGCATCTTTTAATACTGAGATGGATTCTATATCATCTGCATTTACAACAGAAATGTCATTTACCACCACATTGTCTACCAATATGAGCGGAGAACCTCCGTTTTCGGCATTAAGCGAGCCCATACCTCTGATATTGAGCACAGGAGCTTTGTTGATTGCTCCATTTGAGAAAGTGATGGTCAATCCGGGAATAGCTCCTTGCAATCCTTTGGCAGGGTCTGTAAATGGTTTGTTTTCCAAGGCTCTCTCAACATTTACTGTAGAGACGGCACCTGTAAGATTCTCTTTTTTCTGACTACCAAAACCAACCACAATAAGTTCGTCGAGAAGAAGATTATTATCCTGCATCACCACATTTAAAACACCCCTGTTGTTTACAGGAACTCTTTGGGTCTCCAGTCCCATTAAAGAGAACTCAAGTGTGGCATCGGATGGTGTTGAGATTGTGTAATATCCATCAAGATCTGTGGTAGTGCCATTTTGCGTTCCAACTATGAGAATATATACTCCAACCAATGGTTCTCCCTGAGTGTCTGTTACTTGTCCATTGACCTTTATCTGTTCTTGAGCAAATAATCCCATACTCCCCGATAAATGGAGGAATAAAAAAAAGGCAGTGGCAACTGTGCGCACGAATGCCCTATGTCTATTTGAAAGATACATGAAACATTGATTTTAATTGTTTCTGTATGTAACAAATATTACAGGAAGCAGTTCAATTTAAACAACCGTTTAAATCCGACAAAAAAAAGTTAACTAAACCTAAAGTTACCAAAAAACTTTGGGTTACTCTGTAACTGAGGTAAACTCAAAAGAGTTGTTGAAAAACAAACAGACCAACGTTGTAAACTCATTGGCAGGTAAAGTTCCAGGTGTAAACGTAACACAAGGTTCACGTGCTGTTGACGGTGTTGTTATCATCACTACCAAAAAAGGTTCAGAGGGTTCAGTCTCTGTAAACTTCTCAAGCAAATACACTTATTCTTCTACATATGCTACTCCTGATATCCAGACCAAATATGGAAGAGGTAGCTACGATGCAAACGGCGAATTGCAGACTTTGGGTGTTGCTTCATCATGGGGTGCTGTGAACAATGGTCCTGTATATGACAACGTTAAGGATTTCTTCCAGGGCGGTTCTATCTGGGATAACAGCGTAAGCGTATCAGGCGGTCACAAAAACGGCAACTTCTATTTGTCAGCTTCACGCTACGACCAACAGGGAGTTATCCGTGAGACCGGTTATGACAAAACTACTTTCCATTTCAACGGTGAGCAGAAATATGGCAGACTTACTGTAGGTGCAAATGTATCTTACTCAGTTGCAAATACCGACAAGACCCTTACTTCACAAGGTTTGTATGATGGTGGCGGTAACGGTACCATGACTGCTCTTTACGGCTGGTAAAGAAGCGAGAACATGTCTGAGTGGTTGAATGTTGCTTATCGTCTTGGTTTGGACTCTTATACCAATGATTCATACACTTATATTGCTCCAGGAGCTACTGCAAGACCTTTGTATCAGAATGGTCGTTTGAGCAAATCGAAGATCAACTACAACTACTTGACATCTAACTTGATGATCAATGCTCACAAGACATTCGGTAACTTTGATTTGAACTTGTTGCTCGGTCATACTTCAGAGCAGACAAAACGCGTAAGCCAGACTCAATGGGGTTATGACTTCGTTTCAGGTGGTGTTATCAGCTTCAGCAACTTCTTGGCTGAGAACAAATTCTTCACTGAGGGAACTTCAGAGAAACGTCTTGTTGGTGTATACGGTGAGTTGCGTGCAGCTTATAAAAATATCACATACTTGACAGTAACCGGACGTAACGACTGGTCATCTACACTTCCTAAGGACAACCGTTCATACTTCTATCCATCAGTATCAGGATCATTGGTATTCACAGAGCTCCTTCCTAAGAACGATGTATTGTCATTCGGTAAGATCCGTGCTTCTTGGGCTGAGGTAGGTAAAGATGCTGACCCTTATTCATTGGGTACTTATATGTGGGATAAAGAGTAATCTGTTATTCCTATAAATATTAAAGGGCTTCCAGCAATGGAGGCCCTTTTTATATTGTAAATACCTGTCTTGATCAAGTTTCATCAATTCCCAAGCGGGCTTGAAATTATATAAGTCCTTCTATAAACTCCTGCTCTTTGAGCTGCGGTACAATTGTCACTTCTATTGGAATGTAGAAGAGTCTTGAAATTACATTTTCATCAAGCCCTTTTGAAGAGAGGAGCCGTTTGCTGTCTTTTTCAGTTGTGAAGATTGCAGCTGTAGGATTCTTTCTTGCCCAGGAGTTGATGTGCCTTATGTCTGATTTTGAGAAGTTCTTGTGGTCTGCAAATTTTATTGAGTCGAGAACTTTATATTTTGCAACAAGGTTGTTTCGGAACTCCAAATCATTTGCAATGCCGGTAAAGAAGATTGCACTCTTTGAATATATGTAGCGGCTGTCGGCCTTATCATGAAAAACAGGCAGCGGCTCACCATATTTTATAACAGAGAAATAGAGTCTCTGCCTATCAGAAAGGCAGAGATTTTTCCTCCACATCGTCTCCTCCTGCTTCACAGCCTCTGCGGTGCGCTCCTGATCCATAATGCCATCGGAATATATTGCTACAGGCGATTTTGATATTATTACACTCTCCGCCCTTTTTATTTGACCCGGCAAATCCCTCAGAGAACCTATAGGAAGCAGATTGTCACCAAATATCGGTCTGTTGTAATTTACCAGAACAACTGAGTGGGATGGTTTTACCTTGCGGTGCTGGAACCCGTCATCGAGGATTATCACCTGAGGCCTTGTGCCATCCTGCAATCCTCCTTTTTTGCCTTCCGGCAGTGCAAGAAGCTTTTCAATACCCTCCCTGCGGCTTTTGCATACTGCAACTGTGAGATCGGGAAATTTCTGTTTTATCTGCAGCGGTTCATCGCCAACCTCCTTGAAAGTGTCTGTTATTTTGGCTATTCTGAATCCCTTGCTCTCCCTTTTATATCCTCTCGACAACACTGCGATATTATATCTCTCACCCAGGAGCCTTATCAGCATTTCGGCATGGGGAGTCTTTCCGGTTCCACCTACAGTGATGTTGCCCACACAGATTACGGGAACGGGATATGAGCTCCCCTTCTTTATATTTTTATCGTAGAGAAAATGCCTGATATTCAGAGCGAGCCAGTATGGAAAAAGAAATATTTTGCTTGCAGTACCCAACATATTCTTGTTTGTTTTTTTGTATCTGTCAGTTTGTTTGGCTTTGTTGCCTCTCCTCGTAGATTGAGGTTACATTATGATTCACAGGCACATCCCTGAACTTCTCCCTAATCTGCTCCAGCAGTTCAAGTATGGCTTCGGGCTCATTTGTCGTTACAAGTTTGAGCCTTGTCTCCTTAAAATTCGGTATGCACTTGAAGTAGTTCGAAAGGTGGCGCCTCATCTCAAGCACACCTACCCGGTCTCCCTTCACTGCCACCGATTTGCAGAAATGTTTCTTTGCAAGATCAACCTTCTCATCCAGAGTGAGTGGCTGCATAGGTTCATTATATTTGAGATAATGCTTGATCTCCCTGAATATCCAAGGGCGTCCGTAAGTTGCCCTTCCAATCATTACACCATCAACACCATACCTCTCAAAGGCTGCCTTTGCACCGGGGCCGTCGGTAATGTCGCCATTACCTATTATAGGTATGTGCATGCGCGGATTCTCCTTTATCTTCCCTATCAGGCTCCAGTCGGCCTCGCCTTTATACATCTGGCAACGGGTTCTGCCATGTACTGTAAGGGCTGCTATTCCCACATCCTGCAACCTCTCAGCCAACTCCACAATGATTTTTGAGTTTTCATCCCATCCAAGACGGGTCTTCACCGTTACCGGTAACTTTACAGCCTCAACTACCGACTTTGTAATTTCAACCATCTTGTCTGGAAAGCGCATCATTCCGCTTCCTGCCCCTCTGCCTGCAATCTTGCTTACAGGACATCCGAAATTTATATCAATAATGTCAGGCCCTGCTCCACCTGCTATCCTTGCCGCCTCTTCAGCCATTTTTGCAGCCTCCACCATTGCCTCTGGGATATGTCCGTATATCTGTATTCCGATGGGCTTTTCATAATCAAATGTAACCAGTTTGGCCAAAGACTTGCGAGCATCCCTTATAAGTCCGTCAGATGATACAAATTCTGTATACATCATGTCTGCCCCAAACTCCTTGCATATATATCTGAACGAAGCATCCGTTACATCCTCCATCGGAGCCAGAAAGAGCGGTTTTTCCCCTAAATCTATGTTACCTATCTTCATATTTTTATCCGTCGGGCCAAAATAGCCCAATTATCTGCAAAATTAACAGCAAAAATCCATTTATTGGAATCTTATACAACTTTTTTATCCTACAGGGGTTGAAATGTACTAACTTTGAGGGCTTGACAGTTTTTTAACAGTTTCTAAAGATGAAAAATAAAGAGATAAAAAGAATAGCGGTCCTGACCTCCGGCGGCGATGCTCCCGGAATGAACGCAGCAATAAGGGCCGTTGTAAGAAGTGCAATATATAAAGGTATAGAGGTTGTGGGAGTAAGAAGAGGCTACAGCGGACTTGTCGGAAAACAATTTATGGGAATGCAGTCGCACTCAGTCTCAAAGATCATCTCCACAGGAGGTACCATGCTCAAATCGAGCAGATGTCCGGAATTCAAAGAGAAGGCTGTAAGGGCAGAGGCGGTGGAGAATATGCGTGAAGCAGGAATTGATGCACTTGTTGTTATTGGAGGCGACGGCTCTTTCAGAGGTGCAAATCTGCTGCATGAAGAGTTCGGATTCCCTGTTGTAGGCATTCCCGGCACTATAGACAACGATATTTACGGCACAGATTTTACAATCGGATTCGATACCGCAGTAAATACAGCGGTAGAGGCCATTGACAAGATAAGGGATACTGCAGATTCGCACAACCTTGTATTTTTTGTAGAGGTGATGGGACGGGATGCCGGATTTATCGGGTTATACACTGCAATAAGCACAGGAGCAGAGGCCACACTCATCCCCGAAGTGCATACAAGTATTGATGAGCTTTGCAACTACCTTTCAAGCGAAAGAAGAAAAAACAAGACTTCGGGCATAATAATAGTTGCCGAGGGCGAGGATTTGGGAAGTGCCCAGGAGGTTGCAAAAAAAGTAAAGGCAAATTTGCCCGAGTATGAAACCAGAGTTACAACGCTGGGGCACATCCAGCGCGGAGGCTCCCCTACCTGCAACGACAGAGTTCTCGCAAGTATTCTGGGCAATCAGGCTGTAGAGGCACTTTTGCAAGGCGAAAGCGGTGTTATGATTGGTCAAATCAATGGAAAAATCACATATACCCCATTTGTTGAAGCGTGCGGCAAGCATAATCAAATCAATAAATTATGGTATGAAATTGCTCATATTTTGGCACTTTAAAAAAAATGACTATCTTTGCACCCCCTTATAGTGAGGGAAATCGCAACAAAATTAAGTATTAATCTAAAAATCAACACAGTGGATTATCAAAGTTACAAGACAGTGTCAGCCAATGCGCAATCCGTAAACAAAGAGTGGGTTGTTATTGACGCTACTGATCTAGTATTAGGACGCCTTGCTTCAAGAGTAGCACTTATTCTTAGAGGCAAGAACAAAGTTAACTACACTCCACACGTAGATTGCGGTGATAATGTAATTATCCTTAACGCAAACAAAGTACGTTTGACTGGTAAGAAGTTAACAGACAAAGTGTATGTGAGACATACAGGGTATCCCGGCGGACAGCGTTTCGCAACTCCAAAAGAGTTGTTGGTACGCAAACCTCTAGCCGTAGTTGAGGAAGCTGTAAGAGGAATGCTTCCTAAGACAAAATTAGGTGCACAATTGTTCCGTAATTTGTATGTATACGAAGGTTCGGAGCATCCGCACGAAGCACAAAAACCAAGAACAATCAAATTAAACGAAATTTAAACAGAGCATGGAAGTAATCAACGCCCTTGGAAGACGTAAATCAGCAGTTGCTCGCGTTTATGTGAACACAGGTAAAGGTAACATTACAATCAATGGTAGAGACCTTGCAGTATATTTTGCAGATCCTTCTCTACAGTTTATTGTAAAACAACCTCTTGAGGCTACCGGCACATTGGCTAATTTTGACATTAAAGCTAATCTCGACGGTGGTGGAATCAAAGGTCAGGCAGAGGCATTGCGTTTGGCAATCTCTCGCGCTCTATGTGAAATTGATAAAGAGGCTTACCGCTCTACATTGAAATCAGCAGGCTTCCTAACTCGCGACGCTCGCGAAGTTGAGAGAAAGAAACCTGGACAACCTGGTGCTCGTAGACGCTTCCAATTCAGTAAACGTTAGTATTAAAGCTGATTTTATCGCACAGTCGGGATATAAAATTGAAAGATTCTTGCATAATGTGAGACTACTTTTAATTGTCCCACTGCGGAAAATCACTGAGACTGGCAAAGCCATTACTCAGGATTGATAAAAAGAGAAATTTAAAAGTTTAAAAAAAAGAAAAATGCCTAGAACAAATTTCCAAGAATTACTTGATGCAGGTTCTCATTTTGGCCACTTGAAGAGAAAGTGGAATCCTAAAATGGCTCCATATATCTTCATGGAGAAAAATGGTATCCATATCATTGACCTGCACAAGACTGTTGTCAAAATAGATGACGCTGCAAATATGATGAAACAGCTTGCAAGAGCTGGCAGAAAAATTCTGTTTGTAGCAACTAAAAAACAGGCAAAAGAGATTGTTGCCGAGAAGGCTAAATCTGTAAACATGCCTTATGTTACAGAGAGATGGCCAGGTGGAATGCTTACTAACTTCCCTACTATCCGTAAGGCAGTTAAGAAGATGAACACTATTGATAAAATGATTGCCGACGGTACTTTTGAGACTCTTGCAAAAAGAGAGAAACTTCAGATTACCCGTCAAAGAGCAAAATTGGAGAAGAACTTAGGTTCAATTGCAGACCTTAACCGTTTGCCATCTGCTTTGTTCGTTGTAGACGTACAGAAAGAGATGAATGCAGTTAAAGAGGCTAACCGCCTTAACATACCGGTAATCGCTATGGTTGATACTTGTTGCGATCCTACTCCTATTGATTATGTTATTCCTGCAAATGATGATGCCGCTAAATCTATCTCAGTAATTATGGGTGCTCTTTGCCAAGCTATTTCAGAGGGTTTGGAAGAGAGAAGAGTAGAGAAGGAGAAAGAGAAAGAGGAGAAAAACGAGGCTGCAGAGAATAAAGAGAACGATGCACCGGTAGGCAAAAAATTGCGCGCACGCAAATCAGCTCAAGCTGCAGAAGAGAAAGAGAATATTAACGAATAATAAAGTTTCGGTTATGGAAATTAAAGCTTCAGATGTTGCAAAACTACGCCAGATGACCGGAGCCGGTATGATGGATTGCAAAAAAGCCCTTGTAGAGGCTGACGGCGATTTCACCAGAGCTCAGGAGATCATCAGAGAGAAAGGTAAACTGGTTGCAGCAAAACGTTCAGACAGAGAGACTACAGAGGGTAAAGTTGTAGCTCTTGTAAACGCAGACAATACTAAAGCTATCCTTACAGCTCTTGGTTGCGAGACTGACTTCGTTGCTAAGAACGCTGAGTTCCAGGAGTTGGCAAACAACATTGCCAAAGCTGCTCTTGAGAGCTTCCCTGCAGACCTTGCAGGTTTGATGGCTTGCTCATTCAACGGCCAGACTGTAGAGGATGCAATTACTCAACAAACAGGTAAGAGTGGTGAGAAACATGCAGTACCATTCTACGCTAGTATTGAGGCTCCATACATCGCTTCTTATATGCACGTAATTAACGGTAAACTTGCTGCCATTGTTGGTTTCAACAAAGAGGTTTCAGCAGAGGTTGGTAAAGGAATCGCTATGCAGGTTGCTTCTATGAACCCTGTTGCCCTTGATGCTGAGTCTGTTCCACAAGAGGTTATCAACAACGAGCTTACAGTTGCCATTGAGAAGACCAAAGAGGAGCTTGTTCTTAAAGCAGTAGAGGCTGCTCTTAAGAAAGCAGGCATCAACCCTTCACATGTAGACAGCGAGGATCATATCGAGTCTAATATGGCTAAAGGTTGGATTTCTGAGGAGGATGCTGCTAAAGCACGCGAGATCAAAGCTACAGTTTCTGCTGAGAAAACTGCAGGTCTTGCTGCTGAGGAGGCTAAAATCCAGAACATCGCTAAAGGTAGACTTGGCAAATTCTTCAAAGAGAACACTCTTCTTGAGCAAGCATACCAAATGGGTGATGGCAAACAATCTGTAAAAGATTTCTTGGCTTCAGTAGATAAAGATGTTAAAGTTGTTGCATTCAAGAGATTCTCATTGAACGACTAATTTTAACTCTCCAAAGAGCCTAAAAATATAGAAAAGGATGTCCGTGTGGCATCCTTTTTTATTTGTTACAATATCTCACCTGTAGGGGTAATATACATATAAACAGGCTCATCCCCGGCATCCAGCTCAATATAGTAGTACTCCAGTATCGGAATCTGCACAAAATCTATATCGTCTATCGGATATAAAGCATAGGTAGAAGATGCAACTGCAGTAACAACAGCCTGAGGCAGCTCCTCAATCTTTACCTCCCATTCTGAGTAGACCCACTCATAATCAATTGCCGAGAATATGACAAGCCTCTCTTTTTCCATCTGAAAAATATCTACCTTTATCAGCTCTCTCTCCTTTTTGGCATCAACAATCTCTGCACCAGGATAATTGATCTCTATATATTCAATAATTTTATTATCCAGATCCGACAATTTATACTCATCGTCTTTGCTGCAGGAGATTAAAATCGAAAAGATTAAGGTTAAGAGGGTTAATTTTAGAAATGCTGCTTTCATACATAAGTCCTTTTATTGAGGAACACCTGTATTTTAAAAAAGTTGCAATCCAAACAAAAAACCACCCAATTGCTTGAGTGGTTTCTCTCCCGAACCGAGGCTTGTTCCTGCAGCATCGCAAACTGCCTGACTTACCAGTACAAATCCAGTCGGCCGATATATTCTCCCATTGCTCCATCCTGCACAATTATCACATCCTTTCCCTGCTTGTCCTTTACAGTGAGCATCTCTTCCATGTAGGTGTGAGAGTGTCCGCCAATTATGATATCTACATTCTCAGATTCCGCTGCGATCTGTTCGTCGCTCGGATTGCCCTCTCTTCCTGTATAGAGTCCGCAATGCGAGAGTGCTATCACAATATCACATTTCTGCTCGGTCTTAAGCTCCAGTGCAAGGCGGTTCAACACCTCTATCGGATCGTTGAATTTTGCATTCTGGCTGTTCTTGCCCGAAGTTATGCTCCGCATATTGAGCATCAGGCCTACAATTCCTATTCTTTTGCCGCCTTTCTTTACAATGGTGTAGGGTTTTACAAAACTGTTGATGGGGTTTCCCGTAAAGTCATAATTTGCACACAGCACATCAAAATCGGCATTGCTCAAACGGTGGGCAAGTTCCTCGTGACCTCTGTCGAATTCATGATTGCCAAGGCACACTGCATCATATCCCAAAACATTGAAAAGCTCTATCTCTACATCTCCCCTGTATATCGCAAAGTGAGAACTTCCCATACTGAAGTCTCCTCCATCAACGATGAGGACATTCTTCCTGCCATATTTTTTCACAACATCCCTGATATAGGCCTCTCTCCTTTCGTAACCGCCAAGACCTGTCCCGTTTCCTATCAATAGTGGAGCAAGTTGGGGAGTTATCTGGCTGTGGACATCATTGGTGTGCAGAATCACAAGATTCTGGGCCCCGACAGATACAGATGATGCCATTGCCACAAAAAACAGAATGGTATATTTCAATATAGTTTTCATATCGTCACTTATTTATAATTATTTTCTCCCGTTGATTGTTTCACCTTTCTGGGTAAGCCTTTTAACATGCAGTATAATGGTGTTGCTTAAAGGCGTATTGCAATTCTGCAATTTTTCTGCATGCTTCAGCACTTCTGCAGTGGCTGGTTGTCCAAGCAGATAATCTATTGTAATAACCTTATAAATACGGTCATCTTCTATGGTATCTGCATAAGATTCTGCCGGCTGCGACAAGATTGCACCAATTTCTACAGATTTCCCGACAAGTTCCCGCATATATTTTCCCTTGATATCCACAATTATTGTCTGGTTGTCGAATGAAAATAGTGAAATGATATCGAGCGGTGTAACATCCCCTGCCTGTAAACAGACATCCGCATCCCTGAATTTTACAATTGCCATATCCGCCTTGGCTTGAGGATCTTTCATTGCCCTCGACAGACGTTGTGCGGCATATTCCAACATTGCATCAATAACGAAATCAGAGAGTTGCTGAGACTCCAACTTCTCATCACACTTTCCTACAGGTTTGAGCAGAGAGGGTGATGTGGCTTTGTATCCGGTGATGACTCTTGACGATTTCCGCTGTGCGCCATCAAAAGCAGAGTCCATTTTTATACGGCTCCATTCCGCCTTCTTGAAAGGCCGGCCACTCTCAGCAGTTTGTCCGAAAGCCGGCATAACTCCAAAAATGAGCAGGGCAATAACGGCTGAGAATCTTGTTCTTAAAATATTATTCATCATCATATCTTTAATACTCTTTTATATCTGAAACTATGAAAATTCCGACAATTTTGGAACGGTTGAGGAGCAATTGGAGGGGGGGGACAGATATTGAGAACAAAAAAGCCACCCAATTAATTTGAGTGGCTTCTGCTCCTGAACTAGGACTTGAACCTAGGACCCTCTGATTAACAGTCAGATGCTCTAACCAACTGAGCTATTCAGGAATTTATCTACGCAAGCAGTTGTTTTGCTTAGCGGGTACAAAAGTATGACAAATTTTCTTACCCACCAAATTTTTTTGCAATTTTCCTTAAAAAATTACAATTTCCTCAAAAAAAACAACAGCGTTTCAACTACTCCTTGCCGATTTTCAGAATACTCCACACAACACTTGCCTCTTGGAAACTCTGCTTGCTATTGCACAACAGAGGCCCTGATTATCTTTATATCTTCGTATGGACGGTCGCTTCGGTCGGTCTCTACCTGCTGCATTGCCTCAATAACCTCAAGCCCCTCTACAACTTCACCAAATACTGTATACTGCCCATCCAGATGGGGTGTGCCGCCAACTGTGCGGTAAATCTCTTTTACACTCTGCGGCATAACAACCTGGCCTCGGGTATAACGCTCAAGCTGCATTGCCATCTGGCCTATCTCCTCTTCTTCATAAATACTTCCCCACACAATATAAAACTGGCAAGACGACGATCTGCGTTTCGGATTCACAGCATCACCCTGACGGGCTGCCGCCAATGCACCTCTTTTGTGCACCAGCTCAGGATATCTGAACTCCGCTTCAACTGTATAGTCGAGGCCTCCTGCTCCAAGACGTTGTCCCGGTGCTGCATCCAGTGAATCGGGATCGCCTCCCTGAACCATAAAATCCTCAATTACCCTATGAAAAAGCAATCCATTATAAAAACCCTTCTCTACAAGTTCTGCAAAATTGTCCCTGTGTTTGGGAGTCTGGTCGTAGAGGGCAACGGTAATATTGCCCATAGTTGTTTCAAGTAGTATTTTCATCTTCAAACAGTTTCTTGTATTTATTTCCAATAATCCACCACAACTCTACTCTCTCTGATCTTTTTGCAGAAGTTGCTTATCTCCATATGTGCAGGATGCACTTTGTAGGCAGCGAGATCCTCCTCGCTATCGAAATGACTTGTCAGCACCGCATCATAACTCATCTGAGTCTGTTTGAAATCTATTCCAACTTCGGCATATCTGAGTTGGGGAACAACGCCTTGCAAAGCCTCAAGCTTTGTCTTCATGATCTTTGCATTGGTAAATTTGTCGGCCCCCTCTGCAAAGTCTTTGAATTTCCACATTACAATATGTACAAGCATAATACAAAACGCACCGCAATTAGTGCGGCGCATAATGTACAAATATAGCAAAGATTCTTGTAAACTGCTAATCCAGCATCTGTGTTCTGAATTTTACTACCCTCTTGGCAGGTATTGTTATCATCTTTTTTGTATTGAGACTCATTGTTCTGCGCGGTTTGCGCTCTTTTATCATAAATGATCCAAAACCTCTCAAGAATACATCTTCGCCACTTTTTAAGGTAGAACCAATTATTCCCAACACTATATCAAGATATTCGTTGCTATCTGCCAATGTCATTCCTGTTTTATAAGAAAGTGCCTTAACCATCTGTTTCTTGTTCATATCTTCAATTTTTATTGATTTCGTTGTATGAGAATAACAAATCTGTCGGGACATTGTTTAATGCTAAGAAGCGGCATCAACAGTAAGGCCGGAAAATAATTCAGATATTATGGAGAAATTGTTGGAACTTGCAAAAAAATGGCTGACCCTGATGGGTTTTGAATCTTCCCACTTCAATAACAATATTGAGATATTCCTGCGCATCTGCCTTATTCTGCTCTTTGCTGCATTGCTATGGGGCCTGTTGCGGGTAATACTTCTTTTTATCAAGAAAAAACTGATTGTCCACCTCAATTTGAGCGACAAAGGGAAAACCTACATAATTACCATTTTAAAAAGGACAACCACCATTATTGCCCTTATATTTCTGTTCCAGCTCACATCCGGGACATTTACCGATGGTGAAAAGTTTCTGTCGGGTTACCTCAAAATTATTGTAATTGCAATAATAATCTGCTCTATTGCCATTCTCAACGATTTCATAAAGATAGGATATGATATAATAAATCTGAAAAACAAGTATAAGCAGCGACCGATCAAAGGCTTTATGCAAATATTGCAGATTGCAATCTATTTTATAGGAGCCATTCTTATTGTTGCTGCAATTATAGAAAAGTCACCGCTCGGCCTCCTCACCGGCTTGGGAGCATTTGCGGCAGTACTCTCTTTTATATTCAAAGATACCATTCTGGGCTTTGTTGCCGGTATACAGCTCTCCTACAACGATATGGTAAAACCCGGAGACTGGATTGTGGTAAACAATACTCTTGCCAATGGAGTGGTCATTGATATAAGCCTCATCACTGTTAAAGTCCAGAATTTCGACAATACCATTATAAATGTCCCCACATATTCGCTTATAAACACCCCTTTCCAGAACTGGAGGGGCATGGAAGAGTCTGCAGGCCGTAGAATTACCCTGAACCTGAATATCGACGCGAACAGCGTGAAGTTCTGCGATTCTGCAGAGATTGCAATATTTGGCAAATATGTTCAGATTCCTGAAAATATCGGTGCACATGGCGATAAAAAGAGAGAGATCACCAATCTCGAACTCTACAGAATCTATCTGTTTAAAATGCTGCTCGAGAATCCTCAGATCAATAAAGAGCTCACCTATATGGTGCGCTATATGCAACCCGGGCCACAAGGTATTCCTATGCAGATTTACTGCTTTTCAAAACATAAAGGGTGGGTCATATATGAAGGAATCCAGGCCGCAATTCTTGAACAGGCAGTGGCTTCTGCTGCAATATTCAAAATAAACCTGCTCCAGACAATGCTCTATACCTCTGTCTGATGCCACACAGGCATAAAAAAGAGGGTAACCCAATTACTTCAGGGCTACCCTACTTTCTGTCTCTGCAAATTATATCCGACAGAATTACTATTTTGTCTGAACTACTCCTGCGGACTCATTATTATCTTCACCATATTGCCCTGTTTGAGCATCTTCTTCAACATCTTCTGGATGTTTTTAGAAGTTACACACTTCTCTACAGTCTCTGTGTATCCGGTATTGATATCCCTATCCAGGCCATAGTAGCAATAGATTACATTCATCCAATAGCCATTGCTGATAAGTTTTTCAGGGAATGACTTGATAAAGCTCTCTCTTGTTTTATCTACATATTCGCTACTGACACCATTCTTGACAATATCCTCCAGGCCAGCCTGTGCAATTGAGATAAGTTTCTCAGCCTTTGCAGGATCTGTATCAAAATTGATTGTCATTGAGAATTTCTCTTTTGGTCTCTCCGATATAGAAGCCGAAACACCTACTCCATAAGTGCCGCCCTCATCCTCTCTTATTGTTTTGGTATAGGTCATATCAAGCACATATTTTAGTGCCGACATTATAATGCTGTTCTCTCTCGAATACTTCATATCGCCGCTATAAACCAGCACTACAGTGGATTTTGGAGCCTCCATAGGAGTTGTAAAGAGATTCTCAACCTTACCTTTTACAATCTCCACATTGTGGTCTACCCACATTGCACCATTCTCTGTTTTCACAGGCAATGAGCCGATATATTTCTCCAACAAAGGTTTAATCTGTTCGATATCCACATTACCCACAATGTATACTTTGGTCTTTGCAGCATCTGAGAAGAGCTGGTTGTAAGCTTTTGCATAATCGGCAATACTTGCCTTCTCCAACAACTCCTCACTTATCATAGGGATACGTGGCGATTCACCATAAAGTGTCTTTGTCATCTCATTCTGGAAAACAAAACTTGGCTGGTTAATCACATTCGGCAACATTGCTTTCAACTGGTTCAGACCTACAGATATCTCTTTTTCGTCGAAACGTGGTCTTGTGTAGTACAAATAGGCCAGCTGCAACATAGTCTCAAAATCTTTTGGAGAGCAAGAACCGCTTACTCCATGCTCCAGACCGCCGATATAAGGTGATGCACCGGCTGCTTTTCCTGTAAGCATCTTGCGGAGCTGTGTAACAGAATAATCCGCAAGTCCTGCATATTGCTGGATAGTCTGGGCAATATTACCCTCCAACGACGGCATTAATGAATCATCGAGAATTGATTTTCCACCGAGGGCTACACTCTTGAAGACAACCTCATCCTTCTTGAAATCGGTAGGTTTGATATAAATCTCTATACCATTCTCCAAAACAAGTTTTGTAGTACCGAACTCAACATCTTCGCTCGAGAGAACCTTACATCCCTCCAATGCTGAGGCATCCATAAGCTCACTGCCAACTTCATCACCCTCCAAAGGTTTTATATCCTCCGCTTTTGCAGCAGCAATAGCACCAAGCAAATCAGCCTCGGTAGGAGTAACCAGACCCTCTTTTTCAGGAGCATTGAAGATTACAACCATATTATGCTCTGTCAGGAGCTGTGACATCATCTGGTTAAGCATCGGCAATTGTATAGCACCGCCTTCGAGATAACCTTTTATCATCTGATAATTGTAATCTGGAGTTGTATAAGGATGTCCCTCAAGGAAGTGGCTGATATATGATTGTACAAACTGTCCGTTCTGCATTGAAGCGGCATTTGCAGCAGCTCTCTCATAGCCTCTCAGCAGATTGGTCTTTGCCCTGTCGAACTCACTCTGGGTAAAACCGAATCTGCGTGCTCTTTCAAGTTCAACAAACATTGCCTTAAGAGCTTTCACAGCCTCACCATCTTTAGACTGCACATTACCATAGAATGCCTCCAATGTTGAGCAAAGTTTGCCAAAACCGGCACCTGCGCCAAAGAAAGGTGCATCAGGTTTTGATGAGATATCACTGAACCTCTCGCTGAACATTCTTGAAATCATATTCTTGTAAAGGTTCATAATAACAGCCATACCAAGGCCTCTATACTCTTTAGGAAGCGGCAGACTCTTGAAATAGACCTCAACACTTGTAGATGTATTCTCTTTATCTGTGAAGATTGAAACAATAGGCTCCTTGTTGTCCGGAATCAGGATAACATCCTTAGCTTTAGGATTTTCAGCTTTAGGCAGCTGGCCGAACAGAGCCTTGATTTTATTCTCCACGCTCTTCACATCAACATCACCTACAACAATTATTGCCTGCATATCCGGCCTGTACCATGTCTTATAGAAGTTCACAAGCTCCTCAGGCTTGAATGTCTTGAGGTTCTCCTCGCTGCCAATAATGCTGCATGTTGCATACTTTGTATCTTTGAAAAGAGCTTCGCACGCTGCTGTCCTGGCTCTCCATTGTGCAGTATTGCGGGTTCTCTTCTCTTCGAGGATAACGCCTCTCTCATTTTCAATTTCCTGAGGGTCGTTGGTTACAAATGCCGACCAATCGTGCAGGATGAGCAATGAAGTGTCGATAATACCCTCCCTTATCACAGGGATGTTATTGAGCATATACGAAGTCATCTCCACACTAGTTGCGGCATTGACATTTTCGCCGAACTTGGCACCAATGCTCTCCATATATGAGATGATTCCTTTATCAGGGAAATTCTTTGTTCCATTAAAGCACATGTGCTCAAAAAAGTGGGCCAAACCATCCTGTGCAGGAGTCTCCTGAATTGCTCCGGCATTTGTTACAATGTAGAAATCCGCTCTTTGAGCCGGTTTTTCATTGTGCTTGATGTAATATGTAAAACCATTGTCGAGTTTTCCATATACAACTGTAGAATCCAGTGTCAAAAGAGCTTGAGGTGCCACCATTTGCGCAAATGATACAACAACCGAAAGCGCAAGGGCAACCATCAATACTAAACTTTTCTTTATCATACTATTTTTTATTTAATTATTATTTATAAACATTTATTAATTTAATTGTCAATTCATTAGCACAAATGCAAGCCAGAAGCAGCATGATTGCAGGCCAAACTCAGAAACGAGCTACGGCTCATATTCCAATATATCCCCCGGCTGGCACTCCAAAATCTCACACAACTGCTGCAAAGTGGAAAACCTTATTGCTTTTGCCTTGCCGGTCTTTAATATCGAGAGATTCGCCTGGGTAATATCCATTCTCTCCGCCAGTTCCCCCAAGGATATTTTCCGCTTGGCCATCATAACGTCCAATCTTACAACTATTCCCATATACGCATTATAATCAAATAGTTAAACTTTGCTCTTCCTGTATACTATGACCTATTTCAAATATTTCGGAAATCATTACAGTAACAAAGGCCAGGAGGAATTTTGTATAATCAATCTCGCCCGAAAATATCACATTTATACCATATCTCGACAATACAGCATCTCCAAGCACCGCCTGAATATATGAAAACAGTGTATTTACAACAGCCTGTGCCAAAAGCAGCCACCCGAGCAGACGCATTGTCCTTATCACTTTAATATCAAAAATCTCTTTTCTCTTCAATGCTGCATTGATTCGTATAAAGAGCTTTACAATATAAACGAGTACCATCACAAACAACACCAGCACCACCAGAGCTGCAAACAACTGCAGTGCCGAAAGGGCCATGATTTTTGGATTGCTACCCATATCTCCCGAAGCCATTACGGCATAGGCCAATGGTGTCAGCTCCACTTCGTCACCGGTTCCATCCCTCTCCAGCTTTATCGGAAACTCTATATCCTTCAGATCCGATGCTGCAATTTTTATATCCGTTCCAGCCCAGACCATAGGCGCAGCATCACTTTTTTCTATATTTTCCGACACATTTTCGTATGCTGCACTATATCCGTCGGCAAACCCTTTCACTATATTGGAAATCTTTATACACGCAGAAAAGAGCATCACCGCAACTATGGCAATATACCATCCGTATAGTACTTTAAATTTCATCTGTCCTGTCAAATAAGGGTTGTTTAAATGTTTATTTATCGCAAAAGTATAAAAATTTATCGAAAAACGATAATTCTCTCTACCATTTTCATGCCAATATTGTGGCACACTTATTGAAAAATACAATCCAGTACATTTTTAAATATTACCATTATGAAAAAGAGCATATTTGCAATTATCTTATGCGCAGCGATGTTTGCAGGCACTGCCGCATTTGCTCAAAACAACATTGAGAGCCAGAATTATATAGAGGTTTCAGCAAGGGCCGACAAACAGATCACTCCTGATATAATATACATAGGCATAACCATACAGGAGAGCGACAGCAAAGTCAAAAACAGCCTCGAAATCAAAGAGAAGGAGATGATAAAAGCCCTCCAGAGCCTGAATATAGATGTTGAAAAGGCCCTTACGGTAAAGGATATGGAGAGCAATCTGAAACAATATTTCCTGAAGAAGGACAATATTCTTGCAACAAAATCATATACCCTAAAACTGAAGACCGCCGATCAGGCTGCCGCTGTATTTGATGCGCTCAACAGCATCGGTATCTCAAATGTTACATTAAAAAGTACCGCAATATCTCCGGAGCTGGAGAAGCAGGTCAAAGACCAGTTGCTGGCCGATGCCGCAAAAAAGACAAAGGAGAATGCCACCATCCTGGCAGAAGCGGTTGGAAGCAAAGCCGGCAAGGCAATCTACATCCAGAACTATTATAGTTTTTCACAACCTGTCGGGGCCAATTATGCATTGAGAAGCATGAAAAGCATGTCGGCCGACAATGTTGTTGAAGAGAGCATTCCAACCCTCGAAATAAACAAAAGCACAATATCGGTAAATGTTACATGCCGTTTTGAAATTCTGCCCTAATTTGAATACCTTTGTGTTTGAGGAAATTAAACACAAATAATGAATCATAGCGCAAACTTTTCGGATACAAGACCCCACTACAGGCTGCTTGACGGCTTACGTGGGGTTGTTGCTTTAATGGTTGTATGGTACCACACATTTGAGGGATTCGCCTTTGCAGGAGCTGTAAATGGAGAAAGCGACGGAGTTATCACCACATTTAACCATGGGTATCTGGCTGTAGATTTTTTCTTTATGCTGTCGGGCTTTGTAATAAGCTACGCTTATGATGGTAGATGGGGCTACAATCAGTGCAACAATTCAAAACCGCTCACTCTTGGAGGCTTCTTCAAACGCCGTCTGATAAGGCTGCACCCTATGGTTGTAATGGGAGCTGTTATTGGAGCAATTTCATTCTGCATAGGCGGATGCACAAACTGGGCAGGAGAAAAGATAAGCTGCTATAATATTTTTCTTGCACTGATTTTTGGAATGCTGCTGATTCCGGCCTATCCCGGAGCAAGATACGATATCAGGGGAAATGGCGAAATGTTTCCGCTCAACGGTCCGAGCTGGTCGCTCTTTTTTGAATATATCGGCAATCTCCTTTATGCCCTTGTTCTGCGCCGCCTTTCAACCCGATGGCTTAAAGCGGCAACAGCATTATTGGGTGTTTCATTTGCATATTTTGCCATTACCAATGCCTCCGGCTATGGAAATATTGGAGTTGGCTGGACTTTGGATTACACAAATTTCTGGGGTGGGCTAATACGCATGCTGTTCCCATTCTCCCTGGGTATGCTACTCCAACGCTCAGACCTCAAAATAAAGGGAATGGAGAGGAGAAGTAGGACTTCACTCATATTCATTGCCTGCTCAATCATCCTTTTTGCACTATTTTCTGTACCATTTCTTGGAGCCGACAGCTCTTTCTCAATCAATGGAATCTACGAAACATTCTGCATTGCCATAATATTCCCTGCAATAATAATCCTTGCCGCAGGTTGCGAAAATGCAAACAGCAGCTTTGCAGGAAAAATATCCGGATTTCTGGGAAATCTCTCCTACCCACTCTATATTGTGCACTATCCTGTAATGTATCTGTTCTACAAATGGCTGATTGAGAGCGGACACTACACACTCAGTTCCTGCTGGCAAGTGGTGGTTACAGTCTGCCTTATAAGTGTTGCGCTGGCAACACTATGCCTGAAGCTGTACGATATACCATTACGCAGATATCTGAGCAGATTATAGCCTCCGGAATTATTGCACTCGCGTAAATATCTCTGTCTTGGAGAGAAATCCTTTATGCGCCTTTATATATAATGTATCCCCCGATACAGTTGCTGTGCCTGATGCTGTAACATTCAATCTCGGATCATATATCCAGGGACATATAAACTTTCCACTGCTCTTCTGATATGTCACATTTTTAAGGATCTGCTCTCCTGTAAACTTTTCATTAGGACTTGCCACCCAAATAAGTTTGCCGGAATAGGTGCCTGTAGAGGCATTATATGTTATCTCCACCTTAGAGTCTTTCTTGCTGGTAAGCCACACTCCTGTGATTTTTTTATATCCACTCTGAGGATATGCAAACAACGGAAATATTAACGCAATTATAAAAAATGATAGTGTTTTCATGGCATCTTGTTTATCAGATACCTATGAAAACACTGCAAGATAGATTATGTTCAAAAAAAACCGCCTGCATAACAGACGGTCTTATATTTTCTGTAAAATACAATTACTCAGCTACAACCTCAACTTTGATAGTTGCTTTGATATCTTTGTAACATTTTACTACAGCCTCGTAAAGACCAACCTCCTGAAGTTTGTCCTCACCAACGATAGTAATGTTTCTTCTATCCATCTCAAATCCTTTAGCTGCAAGAGCCTCAGCAACTTGAATATTATTAACAGAACCAAAGATTTTACCGGTAGCGCTAACTTTAGTGGCAACAGTAACTTGTACGCCCTCCAATTTAGCTGCAAGAGCCTCAGCATCTGATCTCAATTTAGCCTCTTTGTGAGCTCTTTGTCTCAAGTTCTCTGCGTGAACTTTTTTTGCAGATGGGGTTGCCATGATAGCAAAACCTTGAGGGATAAGGTAGTTTGTAGCGTAACCATTCTTTACAACTACAACATCATCTTTATGTCCCAAATGAGGAACGTCTTGTTTCAAAATAATTTCCATACTATCTCTCCTCCTTATTTCAATAAATCTGTTACATATGGTAGCAATGCAAGGTGTCTTGCTCTCTTAACAGCTTGAGACACTTTTTTCTGGAATTTCAAAGAAGTTCCGGTCAAACGGCGAGGAAGAATTTTACCCTGCTCGTTAAGGAATCTCTTCAAGAACTCAGCATCCTTGTAATCTACATATTTGATACCTGCTTTTTTGAAGCGGCAATATTTTTTCTTTTTAACCTCTACTGTAGGAGGGTTAAGGTAACGGATTTCGTTATTTACTTGATTTGCCATGATTATACCTCCTTAATTATTTGCTTGATTAGCTCTTCTTTTCTCTGCATAAGCAACTGCATGCTTATCCATAGCAAAAGTCAAAAATCTGATAATTCTCTCATCACGTCTGTATTGAATCTCCAAAGTTTTGATGAACTCAGGGTTTGCTTTGAATTCAATAAGGTGATAAAAACCTGTAGTTTTTTTCTGGATAGGGTAAGCTAATTTTCTCAAACCCCAATCTTGCTCATATACAACTTCACCACCATTCTCTTTGATAAGATCGAGATATTTGGCTACCGCTTCCTTCATCTGGGCTTCAGACAAAACGGGAGTTGCAATGAAAACGGTTTCGTACTGCTTTAACATTTCTCGTAATTTGTTAAAAGTTATTAATAAATAGTTTATCCCTAAAAAGGGGCTGCAAAGATATACATTTTTTTCTAAATACCAAATATTTAGCAATTCCATACAAAAACAGGGCAGCACCTGATGGCCTGCCCTGTTTTTGCTTAAATACGATGATTAATAATTTATTTTACTCAAATTTTGTACTGCAAAGATAGAACCTCATTTAAAAAATAAAGAATTTACGCAGATGTAAATGCTTGCAACCCTCTTTTGCAAATAATTGATATTCAATAAATTATAATCCCAAAAACTTTCCAATTTCTTGCCAATTATGTAACATATTAATAATCAGTAACTTATATCGCAGCGTCCAATTTTCGCACTTAATCAACTATATATCAGTATATTACACCAAAATGCACAGGGTATTACCTGAAATTCATCTCCGGTTCCTGTTCCAGCAGCGCAGCAATTTTTCTCTTCAGCCTGCTCTTCCTTACATAAATATTTTGCGGAGTATCGTTGAGAATAACACTTATCTCTTGAGGAGAAAAACCTGCATAAATCAGATTCAGCAGCTTAAAATTCTCCTCCGTAATCGAAGGATAATTGGCACGTATCTTCTCCATCGCTCCATTATTCTTTGCATTCACAACATTCTCTATCACCTCAAACATATCTTTGCCGAACGACTGCAAAGAGAGCAGCTGTTCAACTTTTTTCTGCAATTTTTTGGAATAACCGAACTCATAATATGTGCCGGCAAGCTCCCTGATCTCCGCAAAACGGTTTTCAAGCAACTCTTTCAGCCGCTTCTCCTTCTCCTTCTGCACATCAAGTTCTCCCAACAAACTGTTTTTGGAGATTTCAGCCTCATTGGCCGCAGCAAGATACTCCTCTATCTGGCTGTTCTTTTCGCGCATCTTCTTCCGCCATGCCACAATTGCCCACATCAGGGCCAACAAAAGAATTGCAAGCAGCAGCAAATAAATTACAGCCATATCCCTGTTCTCCCTTTTAATGGCTGCATTCTCAATAGCCAGTTGCTTATTATAGTAGAGCTGCTCTATATTTTGGATCGAATTTGCCTTCTCCTGCTCCAATATTCCCGATATCACACCATCATATAATTCTTTATACTCCAATGCCTTTTTGTAATCACCCTCCTTTTTTGCAATCGACGACATCAGTCCGGCAAACTTGGCCTGCTCCATCTCAGAATACTCTCCATAATGCTCCTGAGACATCTTTGCATACTTTTTAGACTCCTTCAGATTGCCGCTATCCATATATAGTCCCGACAGCAACATATAATCATCTTCAGGCACCGCACCTCCGTTATATCTTGCATATATGCTGTCCAATTGGGCCAATATCAAATCCGACGGTTCTCCCATAGAGAAGCCTATCCCCGCTACAGAGGCCGTATAATCAACAATTTCTGCCCTCTTATCATCTGCAATGGCCATCTTCAGGGCATCACCATAAGTCTCCAGAGCATCCTCATAGCGCTGCAGCCCCTCATACCCCTGTGCGACCTTTGCCAGAGTGTGCATCAGCTCCTCCCTATAACCGTTTGCCTTGTAGTAATCAGCCGCCTTGCTATACATTTTGAGAGCCGGAGCATAATTGAGTTTGCTGCTGTAAATGTCGCCCTTATACAGATAGAGCCTGGCAAGCATCTCATTATACTCATTATACTCATTATACTCTTCAGATCCACTGTCCGACAATCCTCTGCAAGCTCCTTCTGCCTCAACATACTGCTCCATGGCCTGATAATGGCTGCCCGACATATCATACAGCCTGCCAAGATAGAAATGCGACAGAAACTTTTTGGCAGCATCACCATTGCGGTCGAAATAGGCAACCGCCTGCTCCATATCAGACTCTCCGATAAGATTTATATCGTTCTTTTCGAGGATTCTTTCATACAGAAGTATAAACTCCGCCTTCTGTCGGGCAGAAACTATTTCATTTATGGGAATTGAGCCTATTATGGCGAGAGAACTGTCGGGTTTGGTATATAATAAAGACTCCGCCTTTTCCAATAACTTGCCGGTTTTGCCATTATCGGAACATGATGCAAGAAGCACTACAACAATGATTCTCAGTAAAAAGTCTATTTTTTGCAACATAACAACATATTTATCTGAGCAAAGTTAAACAACTTTCCTAAATTTGTATGTTATTTTAGATTTAATGATATGGGACTGGCTACTAAAGAAAAACTCTTTTCAAAAGACTTTTTTACAACTTACGCATGGCTCGCAGGAGGCTGCTTCATATTTGCACTGGGAAATGTACTGTTTGCCGAGCCCTACGGCTTTGCTCCGGGCGGAACTTATGGCTTGTCTATTGTTTTCCACCACCTTTTTGGCTGGAGGACAGAGGTTTCTGCCCTCTGCATGGACATTCCGCTGCTGATTATAGGATTTATTTTCCTTGGCGGAAAGTTTGGAGTAAAGACTGTTGTATGCACCTTCATGATTCCCATATTCATGAGCCTGATACATAAGTTCTATGGCTTCAGCGCACTCCTGGAGCCGGAAATTGCAGAACGGGCCCTGCTGCAGGAGCAACTTCTTTCTGCACTCTTCGGCGGCATTGTTTATGGCATAGGTCTGGGCATGATCTTCAAATCGAGAGCCACATCCGGCGGAAGTGATATCATATCCATGATTCTGCACAAATATACCCACATATCGTTAGGCACACTTGTAATAATTGTAGACTGCACCATTACCCTCACTACAGTTGTTGCTTTTGGAGACTGGCGTCTGCCCATGTACTCATGGATTCTCATTTTTGTGGAGGGCAAAGTGATAGACCTTGTCATTGAGGGAGCAAATGCCCACAAGACCCTCATGATAATCTCCGACGAAACAGAAAAAATCAAAGAGTTCATTCTGCACGATATAAACAGAGGGGCTACTATCATAAATGCCGAAGGGGGCTACAAGGGTGATGAAAGAAAAATTCTCTACACTATACTATCGCGCAGAGAATCCACTATTCTCCGTTACCGCATTAAGGAACTTGACTCCAATGCCTTTATAAATATTATTGATTCTAAAGAGATTATAGGAAGGGGGTTCAACTCTATAGAGCAGTAAACTGTTTGCATATCAGTGCATCTGCCCCTTTGGGGAAGTAATTGTCGGAATTACATATAAATCATAAGGCCGGTCAAAGGGATTTTTGACCGGCCTCTCTTCTCCATTATTTGTCAAGAATTATTTCACATTATTTTTTAGGAGCCTCTTTAAGAACCTCTTTCACAAACTCCCACCATTTGCCTACAGACTCTATGTTCACTCTCTCATCCGGTGAGTGAGGCGAGAAGATTGTAGGGCCGCAAGAAACCATATCCCAGTTTGGATAAGTACCGCCAAGTATACCGCACTCAAGACCTGCGTGGATTGCCATTACAGCCGGCTGTTTGCCATAAAGTTTCTCATAAACGGCTTTCATCTCCCTCAAAATTGGAGAAGCCATATTTGGTGCCCATCCTGAGTAACCACCTGCAAATGAAACCTCTGCGCCTGCCAATTCAAATGCTGCACGCATTTTTACAGCCAAATCATCTTTTGCTGTATCAACAGAACTTCTCATAAGTGAGTGTACTTTGATTGTACCATTCTCAGATTTTACAATAGCCATATTGTTTGAAGTCTCAACCAGACCCGGCATTGCATCACTCATTCTTTCAACACCGTTAGGGCATACATACAACGCACGGCATAGGGCAACTGCAACATCCTGACATATTGCCTGAGTTCCGGCAGCGGCATCTTCGAGATATACATTGGCGTCTTTGTCGGTTGCAGCATACTCAACTTTAACTTCTGCACAAACTTTTGCCACTACAGCCTCAGCCTCAGCAACCTTATCTGCAGGAAGTGCTATAACAGCCTCAGCCTCACGAGGTATGGCATTACGCATATTTCCACCCTCAACGCTTATCAGTTTTGCTCCAAGATCTTTTACAAGCGGGAGCAATGCTCTTGTAAGCACTTTGTTTGCATTGGCGCGATAAAGGATGATATCCATTCCAGAGTGACCGCCAACAAGACCCTTGACATTAAGTTTTTTGCCTACATAACCTGCAGGAACATCCTCTGTAGTATATTTGAACTCAGCAGAACAATCGAGACCACCTGCACAACCTACATACAATTCGCCCTCTGTCTCCGAATCGAGGTTGATAAGGATATCGCCTTTAAGTACGCCTGGTTTAAGAGCGCGGGCACCTGTCATACCGGTCTCTTCATCAATTGTGATAAGAACCTCTATCGGGCCATGAACAAGGTCATTTGATTCAAGAACTGCCATTGCAACTGCACAACCCAAACCGTTGTCGGCACCAAGAGTTGTACCTGTAGCATAAACCATATCACCTACTATTCTCGGTTTGATAGGATCTTTCTTGAAATCATGCTCCACATCATTATTTTTTTGTGGTACCATATCAACATGGGCCTGAAGGATAATGCCCATTCTGTCTTCCATACCCGGAGTGGCAGGTTTGCGGATGATAACATTACCTATCTCATCCTGAAACGACTCAAGACCCAATTTTTTACCGAAATCACAAATATACTTCGCTGCCTCGCTCTCAAATTTAGACGGACGCGGAATCTTTGTCAGTTCATAAAAGTTTTTCCAAACTATTTGCGGATTCAATTCTGCAATTGTACTCATATCTGTTCTCTATATTTTAAGTGTTTTATTTTTAAGTGTTTTCTCTATCAAAGTTATTTTACTGCAATATCTGCAGGAAACGACAAGACCTCTCCCAGCTGGTATACCGGAACTCTCGACTGCAACAGCAGCTTCTGCCCATCAAGAATCTTTACCAGCATAGTTGCCGGTTTACGGTAAAATATGCGTCCTTTTGCCGATGCCGGGCTCTCCGACACACCCGAAGAGGCAGCTTCTCTCTGCAACTCCATAACTATCGGACGGCCGCCCATATTCGAAGCCGGAACGAGTCCCTGAGTCTCCGATATTCTGAATGCAATATACATCTGGCTCTGGTTGCCGGCTTCAGGAATTACATCAAAAACAACGCTCTGGCTATCCTTGAGGCTCTTTCCGATAAACAATGTGAGATACTCCTGCTCAAGTCTGGTGATCTCATCAATTGCAGCCTTCATGGCCTCGCCGCTATATGTGGCATCGGTATTTCCTGTGATGATATCCATTCTCTTCTCCCTTAAAGAGAATATCAGCGCAGCTGTCTCCTCTGCCTTTTTCTCCAGGCTCTTCTCTACAACCTGAGTCTGGCTGACAGGAACTTTCTCCAACCCCTCCGCTGTCTTTACAGTTTTGTATAGAGTTGTTGTCCGGCTGTCGAGATTTGAAGTTGCACCGCTTGAGGCAAACTGCTCTGCACCGGCAACCGAAGGGAAACGCCATTTTGCAGGTTTGCCCACATAACTGTCGGAAGCAATTATCAGACCTTGCGAACAGAAGTTCAAGAAGTTGGCCGAAGCATTCTTTGCTGTGCCAAGATTTACCGCCACTCTTACCGAAGGGTCTGCCTCTATGTAGGGATGCATCTCTATCGAACTGATTGTGTATGTATCTGCGCTCTCTGTACGGGCATCTATTCCCAAATATTTCTGAGCATACTTTGCATAAGGCCCTGCAATAAAGGACTCATGCTCTGCTGTTACCTCAAGACTTATTGTTGTAAGCGGCAAAGAGTAGATTATGGCTCCGGCAGGAGCTGCCTCTGTTGCCTGTAAAATCTGCGCATTGGAGCTGTAGCCTGCCAAAAGCGCAATTGCCAATATCAAAAATTTCATCTGCTTCATACTTCTGTTTTATATATGCTAACAAATTTCTATATGCTAACAAAGATAATAAAAATTTTTAAACTCACTGCCCGCACAAATTACGGCACTCCTCTTTATCCTGCTGAGTGAAACCCCTTTTCCACCGTTTGTGGCTCCACAACCAGTTATACCTGTTTTGCAAAATGCTCTCCTCAAGCATCCTCGCATAGGCGTATGTTATCTCTCCCTTGCCGCACTCCTTTGAATTTTCACTTATCAAGGCAAACGACATCTTGTATTTGCCTCTTCGCTCCCTCACAATGTCGAGATATATTACAGGCATATTCATACGGCGTGCCATAAATTCTGCCCCTTCAAAGAAAAAGGTCTCCTGATTGAGGAATTTCAGCGGAATACCGCCTCTGCTCGGATATTGGTCGGCAATAAAAATATATGTATTCTTTCCTTTTCCCGACAATATATGGCGCAAAACCTGTTTGGAACCCACAATGCTTCCCGACACCGCATACTTCTTGTACTCCTGCATCCTCATCTTCTCAAAAAGGAAATTGGCAACCTTTCCCCTTGCTACCTTGTATGTTATTGCCATGGGATAATTGGCAAAACTCTGCGGAGTACGTTTCTCTTTCTCTCCACAAAATGCCCCTACCATCTCCCAATTGCCTCTGTGGCCCATTATGACCACTATTTTTTCATGTTTCTCTATCATGCAATCCATAAGGTCGGTATCCTTCACCTCCAGCATCCTGCACAATTGTTTTGGTGTTGCCGATATCTGCCATATGCTCTCTACCATTATGTCGCACATATATTTGTAGTACTCTTTTGCAATCTTGCGGATTCTGCCATAATCGGCATCCTGGAAACTGCGCGCCAAATTGGTATATATTACCGACTTCCTGTATGAAAACACATTGCACAAAAGCCATGCTGCAATGTCCGACAAAAAATAGTAGAACCTCAACGGCAAAAGTGAAACCGCATACACAAGGCCCCAAATTATATGTAGAAATATTTTTGACATTTTAAACTGATAGTTCCTTACAAAGGTATTTATTTTTTTGCAAACTACGTCTTTTTTATATCTTTGTAAAATGTGTTAAAACAGCATAATCATAATCAATTAAATTAATACTAATAATTAAAAATCATCCTATGTTTAAAAATCATCCTAAGGGGTTGCTTGCAGCAGCTCTAAGTAATATG